>CAWJTB010000007.1:0-107541 GCA_963845655.1 uncultured Actinomycetota bacterium
CCAGGACCGCGACATCGATGGCCAAGACCTCGTGCATGTGTGGCACTCCTTTGGCCTGACCCACTTCCCCCGCCCGGAGGACTGGCCGATTATGCCCGTTGACACCACGGGATTCACGCTGAAGCCGCACGGCTTCTTCGACGAGAATCCCACGCTCAACATGCCGTCGTCGGCTGCGGGCCACTGCGGTACCGCCGTCGGGCATTCCGAACCCGGCCACTGCGCGCACTGAAGCGGGCCACACGGATCACCGCCCACCGCCGCGGGACGCGCAGCCGCGCTCCCGCGGTGGTAGTGTGCTCACGGTCCCAGCCATGGACCCCGCGAACGAAGGAGCACCATGCCCCGCTTGGTTGATCACGAGGAACGGCGCCGTTCCATCATCGAAACCACGTGGCGGTTGATCGCGGGCCAAGGCATCGAGAACGCCAGCATGCGTGACATCGCAAGGGAGTGCGGTTATGCGGCGCCGGGCGTACTGGCCCACTATTTCCCCAACAAGGACGCGTTGCTGCTGGCCTCCTACGAGTTGATCTGCGAGCGAACCAACGAACGCATCGCGGCCGGCACGGCCGGACGCCGGGGCCTTTCCGCCCTCAGAAGGTTGTGCCTGGAAATCATCCCGGCCGACCCCCTCACAGTGGTTGAAGCCCGGGTAGCGGTCTCCTTCTGGCAGCGCGCCCAGACGGAAGACGCGCTGCGCGCCGTCGGCAGGGAGGCCTTGCTGCACTGGCGTGGCCTGGTGATGGGCTTCCTCGCCCAGGCGGAGCACGACGGCGAATGCGAACCTTTGGTTGACCCGGATGCGGTTGCCGACGAGCTGCTGAACATCATGATGGGGCTGCACGTCACGTCCATGCTCGATCCGGATGCCGTAACGGGTTCCCGGCAGCGGCATTTGGTGGAGCGTGCGCTGGCGAGGCTGGCCGCCCGGAAACAGGCGCAGCCCGGGCTCAGATCCTGAGCCGGGCTGCGGTTCCTGCTGGTTGTCCGAATTCAGTTGGACGAATTCAGTGCGGTTGAGAATTTCGGTGGTTGAATTTTAAGTGGCGCCGGTTCAGTTGCGTCAGAGGCTGATCGGCGGCGCTTCCTTGGTGGCCACAGCACCGGGTAGAGCCGTGACGTCGTCCCCGCTGAGAAGATCCTTGCCTTTGCTTTCCTTCATGCTCAGCACGGCAGCCAACCCAATCAGGCCAACCAAAATGAGGTAGAAGGCGGGCATCATGTCGTTGCCGGTTTGGGCAATGAGCCAGGTCAGGACGTAGGGCACCGTGCCGGCGAAGATGGCCGCCGTAAGGCTGTAGGCGATGGAGAGCCCCGTCTGCCGGGTGCGGGTGGGAAAGAGTTCGGCAGCCGCGGCGGCATGAACGCCAAGGCTCGGCGTGGGGCGCTCGCGCTCTCCGGCCGAACCGCCTTCGCCGACCGCACCGAGGCACTCGCAGATCTGTATCGCGCCGAGGGGCTCGAGACGCTCGTGACGGGGCTCGAGGCAGCGAAGGAGCGGCTCACCCAGCGCCTCCTCGCCGACGCCCGCGTCACGATCTACGGGGGCGGCCGGGCCGATCTCGAAGCCGGGCGCATCGACGTCAGGATCGTCGTCCTGCTCGAGTACCTCGCCGAACGGCATGGCTGAACCTGTGGGTCATCAGCTCACCTGGAGCTGCACGATGACCTGTCCGAGCCCGTGGTCCTCGATGTCGACGACGCCCGGCTGGGTGATCTTCAGCTTCCGGGTGCTCGCCCCGGCGGGGTAGGCGATCTCGCGCTCCGGGGTGGAGTGCACGTGCAGCTCACCGGCCTGCTCGGCATCGATCTCGAGCGTGATCGGCTCGCCCATCGAGGCCTTCACCCGGTCGCCGTTCGGGGTCACCGAGTCTCCCGTGATCGTGATGTCGATCGTCGTGCCGGCCGGCTTCTCGGGACGGGCGCTGGGGCTCGGGCTGGGGCTGGCGCTCGCACTGCCGCTCTCGGCGGCGCTCGCACTGGGACGGGCCGAAGCGCTCGCGTCGCTCGCGGGGGCGTCCTCTCCGCCACAGGAGGTCAGCGCGAACGCGGCGACGAGCAGCGCGAGCAGCGGCGTGCTGCGACGGCTACGGACGCGGTGCGGGCGGTGCGGGCGGTGCATGCGGGCTCCTTCGACGTCAACGGGGGGCTCCTCCCATCATCGGACACCGGCCGCACCGTCGCTCGGGGTGGGGTGCCGGCCGCGGGCCTCCTCCATCGCGATCAGCATCCACAGTCCGACCCCCACGCAGGCCAGCGCAGCGGCCTCGATGACGAGGAACAGCGGCGAGTGACGGGGCACCTCGGAGAAGATGATGAACCCGAACGCCAGGGACGTCATGCCGTTGACGATGTTGAGCGCCGGCATCGACGCCGAGAGCCCCGCCGTCCGATAGGCCCGCTGATTGGTCAGCACGCCACCTGCTCCGGCCACCAGCACGGCATAGGTCGGCCAGGCGGTGAGCAACGCCGGGAGCCCGCCGGCGTCGAGCTCCTGCAGGGACAGCTTGAGGAAGCCGGCCACCAGGCCGAACAGCACCCCGCCCACGGCCCCGAGCAGGAAGGCCGCGCGGCGCGGGTTGCCCCGGACCTTGGCGGCCGCGACGTTCGCGGCAAGCGCGACCACCACCAGGGTCAACGTCAGGCCGACGGTCTGCCAGCCGAGGCTCGCGTCCTCGCCGGCCGTCGGGTCCGAGGCGACCAGGAACACCGCCAGACCCGCCGCCGTGATCGCGACCGCGCGCAGCTCGGCGAGAGACGGCGCCCGCCGGCTGATCGCGGCCCGCACCGGGACCGCCCACACGATCCCGCTGACCACGATCGGCTGGACCACCGCGATCGGTCCGGAGTGCAGCGCGCCGGCGTGCAGGACGAAGGCGCACGTCGCGAGGAGCTGTCCGAGCAGCCACGGCGGCCGCCGTACGAGGTAGCCGAGCAGTGCCACGATCCCGGACTCCGGCGCGTTCTCCGCGGCCTGGTGCTGCACCGAGGAGGAGACCGCGAACGTGGCCGCGCTGAGCAGCGCGAGGGTCACGGCCAGCACGGTCACCTCCTCACTCTAGGGACGTCGCACGACCTCGCCGTTCTCCACGGACACCGCCGACCCGGCGCGTCTGCTGGCCGAGAACCCGTCGACCCGGCGCGTCGGCTGGCCGAGAACCCGTCGACCCGGCGCGTCGGCTGGTCGGACGAGCTGCCCGGCCTCGACGACCTGCACCTCGGCGCGACCACCCCGACGCACAGGTGGACGTCCGGGGAGCAGGAAGGGGCGAATCCGGGTCGAGCTGTACGTCCGGGTGGACCACATCCCCACGTGACGAGGCCGGGCACCCCGTTGTGCGGGGTGCCCGGCCGTCGGCGCGCCGTGCGGGCTGCTACTTCTCCAGGAAGGACAGCAGCGCCTGGTTGAACTCGTCGGCGTGGCTGACGTTGAGTCCGTGCGGCGCGTCCTCGATGACGACGAGCTCGGAGCCCTCGATCGCCTCGTGGGTGCGCTGGCCCGATCCCTCGAGCGGGACCGTGCCGTCGCTGTCGCCGTGGATGACGAGTGCCGGGACCGTGATCGCCTCCAGGTCCTTGCGGAAGTCGGTCGTGGCGAAGGCCTCCATGCACCCGATCGCGGCCTCCCGGTCACTCAGCTTGGCCAGGGCGATCGCCTCCTGACGCTGGTCCTCGGTGACCTTGAGGTCGTCGCCGGCGCTGAAGAACGCGGTCGTGAACTCGTCGAAGAAGGCGTCGCGGTCGTCCTCGAGGCCCTGCTTCATGCCGCCGGCGGCGTCCTCGGTGAGCGGACCGTCCGGGTTGTCGTCGCTCTTCATGAGGTACGGCGGCACGGCGGCCGCGAACACGACGCTGTGCACCTTGTCCAGGCCGTGCTTGCTCGCGTAGCGCGCGACCTCGCCGCCCCCCATCGAGAAGCCCACCAGGCTGACGTCGGACAGGTCGAGGTCGTCGATGACGTTGGCGAGGTCGTCGGCCAACGAGTCGTAGTCGTACCTGTCGCCGGGACCGGATTCGCCGAAGCCGCGCCGGTCGTAGGTCACGACGCGGTAGCCGGCCTCCTGCAGCGGACCGAGCTGCTCCGACCAGGACTTGCCGGACAGCGGCCAGCCGTGGATCAGGACGACAGGGCGGCCCTCGCCGCCGAGGTCGCGGACGAACAGCTCACCCGCCTCGGCTGACTTGTGCCCGGTCTCGTTACCGGTCTCGTTCCCGGTCGACTCGTCTGCGGTGGTGTCGCTCTCGGTCGACTCGTCTGCGGTGGTGTCGTCGGTCTCGGACATGCGTTCTCCTCGTCGTCGGGACGGACCCGGCTCGGCGGCGCCGAGCGGCGGGCTCGATGCCGACGTCGTACCCACTGGGGAGGGGCGCAACCGGGCGCCGGGCGGCGTCGGGACGGACCGGCCACGGACGGAGAGGGGGTGGTGGGTGCGCCATCAGGGACTCGAACCCCGAACCCGCTGATTAAGAGTCAGCTGCTCTGCCAATTGAGCTAATGGCGCGTCGTCGTGCGGTGAAGCGGTTGGAACTGTAGCAGCGGCCTCGGGCCCGGATGAAATCCAGACGAACCCTGCACGCGTGACCTCGGGCACCCGATTCGACTCGATGGCAGTGAAACCTGAGAATTTCTGAGAGTCTGCCCATCCAGGCGTGATGCTGGAGCGAACACCATGCAGACACCGAAGATCTAACGGGTCGAGCGGGACGCAGAAGGAGGCAGTGCATGTCCGAGCCTGGACTCAGGCTGGTCCCTGCCGGTGGGGACGGAGGCGGCAACGACGTCGACCAGCTGCTCCGGCGCGTGGCCCGCGGTGACGTCTCGGCGTTCGAGTCGCTGTACGACGAGCTGGGTGGCGCCGTCTTCGGTGTGGCACGACGGGTGGTGCGCGACCCCGAGCGGGCCGAGGACGTGACGCAAGAGGTCTTCTTGGAGGTATGGCGCAAGGCGGCGCGCTTCGACAGTGCGCTCGGCAAGGCCAAGACGTGGGTGATGACCATCGCGCACCGGCGGGCCGTGGACGCCGTACGACGCAACGAGGCCGCCAAGCGCAGCGACCTGCACACCGCACCGGACGAGATCAGCCATGACGAGACCGCCGACGCGGCCATCGAGGCCGAGGAGCACGGGGCCGTCCGGGAGTGCATGGAGACCCTGACCGACCTGCAGCTGGAGTCGGTGCGGCTGGCCTACTTCAACGGCTACACCTACAACGAGGTGGCGACTCTCCTGGAGAAGCCACTTCCCACCATCAAGACGAGAATGCGGGACGGCCTGATCCGTCTCCGCGACTGCCTGGAGGGAGCGCGATGAGCACGGACCTGCACACCCTGTCGGGTGCCTACGCCCTCGACGCGCTGAGTGCCGACGAGGCCGCCGAGTTCGAGCGCCACCTCGACGGCTGCGAGGCCTGCTGCGACGAGGTCCGCGAGCTGCGAGAGGCTGCCGCCCGGATGGGCGCCGCCGAGGCGCTCCGCCCCCCGCCCGCACTCCGGGCCCGGATCCTCGCTTCCGCCGACCAGATGGCACAGCTGCCCCCCAAGGTCACCCCGATCGAGATGGCCAGGTCGCGGACCCGTTCCTGGGCGACGCGCCTGGTCGCCGCGGCGGTGGTCGCCGTGCTGATGGTCGGGGCCGGCTTCGGCATCCGTGCGATGCAGCAGCCCGAGGACGCCGCGACCGTGGCGGTGAGCTCGGTGTTCGAGGCATCCGACGCGCAGCAGGCGACCCTCGACTCCTCGCAGGGGCCGCTCAGCATCGCTACCTCACGCAAGCTCGGGCGGGTCGCGGTGAAGACCCAGGAGCTCGAGCGGCTCAGCGACCGGCAGGTCTACCAGATGTGGACGGTGCGTGACGGCATGGCGACGTCGGCCGGGCTGCTCGAGGACCTCGATGCCGGCAAGGTGATGGCCGCGCCGAGCGCGGGCACCACGGTCGCCATCACGATCGAGCCGGCGGGCGGGTCACGCCTGCCCACGAGCGATCCGCTCGTGGAGCTGGACCCGCAGCAGATCTAGCCACCGACCCGGGGGTGCGGGGCCGGTCAGCGGCCCGGTGCGGACCCACGCGACTCGAGCACTGCCTGAGCCGCGTTGTGACCGCCCAGGCCGCTGACCGCCCCGCCCCGGCGTGCGCCGGACCCGCACAGCAGCACGTTGGCGACCTCGGTCGCCACGCCCCAGCGTTGCGCCGGGGTGTCGAGCCGGGACCGGTCGCCGGCCCAGGGCCAGTCCAGGTCGCCGTGGAAGATGTGCCCGCCCGGCATCGCCAGCGCCTCGTCGACGTCCTGCGGGGCCTTGGCCTCCAGGCAGGGTGCGCCCTGGTTGTCCAGCGTCAGCAGCGACTCCAGCGGCTCCTGGAGCGTGGCGTTGATCGCGTCGAGCGCCTGGCCGACCGCCCGGTCTCGGGTGCCGACCAGGTCTTGCTCGAACAGTCCCGCCGGGGTGTGCACCCCGAAGTAGGTCAGCGTGTGCACCCCGCGCGCCGCGAGGGGGCCGAGGATCGAGGGATCGGTCAGCGAGTGGCAGTAGAGCTCGCCCGGCTGCACGCCGGGGAGTCGGCCGGCGTTGGCCTCGGCGTAGGCCGTCTGCAGCTGGTCGTAGCCCTCCGCCGCGTGGAATGTGCCGCCGAAGGCCTCACGGGGCGAGATGCCGGACTTGAGCCGGGGCAACCGGTCCACCAGCAGGTTGATCTTCAGCTGGGAGCCCTGGGGTCGCTCGCCCGGCTCCTCGCCGAGCAGCACCTGCAGCACCCAGGGGGCGACGTTGCCGAGCACCCAGTCGCACGCCGCCGAGTTCCAGGTGGTCCCGTCGTGCCAGGTGACGGTCGCCTCGGTGCCGTCGGACTCGATGCCGCTGACGCCGGCGCCGGTCACGATCGTCGCGCCGGCGTTGCGGGCTGCGGTCGCGAGCGCGTCGGTCACCGCTCCCATGCCGCCGACCGGGACCCGCCACTCGCCGGACCCGTTGCCGATCAGGTGGTAGAGGAAGCAGCGGTTCTGGGCGAGGGAGGGTTCGTTCATGTCGGCGAACGTGCCGATCAGCGCGTCGGTCGCCACGACGCCGCGGACGGTGTCGTGCGCGAAGCGGTCCTCGATGACCCGACCGAGCGGCTGCTCGACGACGTACTCCCAGGTCGCGGGGTCGACCAGCGCGCGCATCTCGCGGTTGGTCCGCAGCGGCTCGAGCAGCGTCGGGGCCAGCACTTGGGCGAAGTCGGCCACCTCGTCGTAGAAGCGGCGCCAGGCGCCGTACTCCTGGTCGGAGCCCGTGAGCTCCCGGAACGAGTCGGCCGTTGCGCTGCCCTCGTTGCGCTCGACCAGCAGGCCGCTGTGCCTGCCGTCGCGCTGCACCGGGGTGTACGACGCCACGGCGCGTGATCGGAGCTCGAGCGTGAGGCCGAGGTCGTCGATCACCTGCTGGGGGAGCAGGCTCACGAGGTAGGAGTAGCGAGACAGGCGCGCCGGCATCCCGGAGAACGCCTTGGTCGAGACGGCCGCGCCGCCGGTGTGGGGAAGTCGTTCGAGCACGAGCACGGACAGGTCGGCGCGGGCGAGATAGGCCGCGGCGACGAGCCCGTTGTGCCCACCGCCGACGATGACGACGTCGTAGCGCGCGTCGAGGGGGGCGGAGGTCTGCGAGGTCACGTCCGAACGCTACCGGTGAGCGGCCTCGGGAATGCGCCGATCCGATGATTGGTTTATCATTCAACGAACCTGGAACGGCCAGGTCCCCTCTCGAGGAGTGCCTCATGCCCGCCGTCAGCGTCGCCGACCTCACCGCCCTTCCCCGCCTGTCGGCACCCGGTCTCGGGGACGTGGTCCGACCAGTGGTCAGTGTGACCACGGCGCCTCGCGGCTTCGAGGGCGAGGGCTTTCCGGTCCGGCGCGCGTTCGCGGGCGTCGACCTGGCGCTGCTCGACCCCTTCGTGCACATGGACCAGATGGGCGAGGTGGAGTACGCGCCGGGGGAGCCCAAGGGCACGCCGTGGCACCCGCACCGTGGCTTCGAGACCGTGACCTACATGATCGACGGCGTCATGGACCACCAGGACAGCCAGGGCGGCGGCGGCTCCATCACCAACGGCGACACGCAATGGATGACCGCCGGGTCCGGGATGCTGCACATCGAGACGCCGCCGGAGTGGCTGGTGTCGTCGGGCGGTCTCTTCCACGGCATCCAGCTCTGGGTCAACCTGCCGCGCGACCAGAAGTGGGCCACGCCCCGCTACCAGGACCTGCGTGCCAGCCAGCTCGGCCTCGTCACGAGCGACGACGCCGGAGCGCTCGCCCGGATCATCGCCGGCGACGTCGGCGGCCAGACCGGTCCGGGGTCGACGCACACGCCGATGGCGATGGTGCACGGCTCGCTGGCGCCCGGTGCGCGGCTCGACGTGCCGTGGCAGGTCTCGTTCAACGCGCTGGTCTACGTCCTGTCCGGGCACGGCACCGTGGGTCTGGAGGAGCGGCCGGTGCAGGCGGGTCAGCTGGCTGTGCTCGGGGCCGGTGACTTCGTCACCCTCGCCGCCGCGCAGCGGCAGGAGAGCCGCAGCCCCAGTCTCGAGGTGCTGGTGCTCGGCGGCCGTCCGATCCGCGAGCCGGTCGCGTGGGGCGGGCCGTTCGTGATGAACAGCAAGGCCGAGGTGCTGCAGGCCTTCGAGGACTTCCAGAAGGGCGCGATGGGCCGCGTCCCCGCCGTACACGGTCACTCCGGCGACCCGCGGGACACCGTCGAGGGCTGATCGGCGCGAGCGCTGCTGATACCCACGGGGGTATGCTTACGGCAACGTCTGAGCAGAGGAGCCCCCGACCATGGTCGACCTGAACCCCGACGACATCACCCCGATCGTCCACCGGCTCAAGCGTGCCCAGGGCCAGCTGGCCGGCGTGCTGCGGCTGCTCGAGGAGGGCCGCGAGTGCGAGGACGTCGTCACCCAGCTGGCCGCCGTCTCCAAGGCGCTCGACCGAGCCGGGTTCGCGATCGTGGCGGCCGGGCTGGAGCAGTGCCTGCGCACCGGGGAGGGCGTGGACAGCGTCGACGTGAAGAAGATGGAGCGGCTGTTCCTCTCGCTCGCCTGAGCCGCTGCGAACGACGCGAGGCCCCGGCTCGCGGGAGCCGGGGCCTCGTGCCTTCCTCGGGGTGAACGACGGGACTTGAACCCGCGACATCCGCGACCACAACGCGGCGCTCTACCAGCTGAGCTACGCCCACCATGCGTGTCGGCCCCTCACGAGCCCCGCGCGGAGCGGTCCGTCAGAAGCCGAAGCAGAGAAGAGTGTACCCGTTCTCAGACGGGCTCAGGACCGGGGGCGGAGGCGCCGGTGAGCGAGCCGCCGTGCTCCGCGGCGAGCTGCTTGGCCCGGTCGGAGTCGGGGCCGGGCAGCGGCACGAAGACCGCCGACCGGTAGTAGCGCAGCTCCTCGATGCTCTCCTGGATGTCGGCCAGCGCCCGGTGGTTGCCGGACTTCGCGGGGGCGTTGAAGTACGCCCGCGGGAACCAGCGGCGGGCCAGCTCCTTGATCGAGGACACGTCCACGATCCGGTAGTGCAGGAAGGACTCCAGGTCGGTCATGTCGCGGGCCAGGAAGGACCGGTCGGTGGCGACCGTGTTGCCCGCGAGCGGCGGACGGCTGCCGTCGGGGCAGTGCTCGCTTGATGTAGGCCAGCACCTGCTCCTCGGCGTCGGCGAGCGTCGTGCCCCCGTCGAGCTCCTCGAGCAGCCCGGACGTGGTGTGCATGGTGCGCACGAAGTCGTCCATCTGCGCGAGGGCCTCGGCGGTCGGCTTGATGACGACATCGACGCCGTCGCCGAGCACGTTGAGGTCGAAGTCCGTCACCAGGGCCGCCACCTCGATCAGCGCGTCCGCGCCGAGGTCGAGGCCGGTCATCTCGCAGTCGATCCACACCAGTCGCTCGTTCACGCCTCGAACCCTACCCACGCGGCTCGCGCCGGCCCGGGTGCCGGTGCGTTCAGACTGCTCTCAGCCGCCCTTCCTACAGTGACCGGGTGCGGTGGACGAGGAGCGGACTGCCGAGCCTCGTCGGGGTGGCCGCCCGGTTGGTCCTCGGCGACGGTGTGGCTGGTGGCAGGACTGCTCAAGCTGCCCGAACCCGAGCGAGGGCGTCCGCGCCGTGCGCGCCTACCGGCTGCTGCCCGAGGGGCTGGTCCCCGTTGTAGGGCACGCGCTCCCGGTCCTGGAGGTGCTGGTCGGGCTCTGCCTGCTGCTCGGGTCTCGTGACCCGCCTCTCCGCGGTGCTGTCCGGCCTGCTCCTGGTGGCGTTCGTGGTCGGCATCGCCTCTGCCTGGGCGCGAGGCCTGTCCATCGAGTGCGGCTGCTTCGGCGGCGGAGCCGGAGCGGCGCAGGACGCCGCCGCGAAGTACCCCGGGGAGATCGCGCGCGACCTCGGGCTGCTGGCGCTCAGCGGCTGGCTGGCCTGGCGACCGCGGACCCCGGTGGCCGTCGACAACCGACTGCTTCCGCACCCGACCTGAGATGTCCGGGCCCGCCCGGACGCCCCCGCACGACCGTAGCCAAGCTGGAACGACGACGAGGAGAGACCCACCATGGCCAAGAAGCGCTCCACCGCCACTCGACGGGCCCAGGCGGAGGCCGCGGCCGCCCGGGCGGCGGAGATCCGCAGGGTGCAGCAGCGCAAGGAGAGTCAGCGCCGCACCCTGCTGGTCGGTGGAGCCGTGGTCGCCGTGCTGGCTCTCGTCCTGGTGCTGGGCTACCTCTTCCAGTCCGCACGCGACAGCACGGGTGCGTCCGCCACGCCGCCGGACGGGGCCGTCGACACCTACGCCCTCGCCGTGGGTGAGGCCTCGGCGCCGGTCACGGTCGAGATCTACGAGGACTTCCTGTGCCCGTTCTGCGGCCAGTTCGAGCAGGAGACCGGCGCCTGGTTGGAGGAGTACGCCGCGCAGGGCAAGGTCCAGGTCCGCTACCACGCGGTCTCGATCCTGGACTCGAAGTCGAGCACCGACTACTCCACCCGCGCCGCCAACGCGCTGGCCGTGGTGCTGGACGCCTCGGGCACCGAGGTGGCCAAGACGTTCCACGACTCCCTGTTCGAGGACCAGCCCGCCGAGGGCAGCGCCGGCCGCGACGACGACGAGCTGGTCGACCTGGCCGTCGCGGCCGGGGCGACGGAGTCCGCCGTACGCCCGGGGATCGAGGACCTCGCCTTCGAGCAGTGGGTCGAGAACGGCACCGACGCCGCCAGCAAGGTCGAGGGCTACCAGGGCACCCCGCTGGTGCTGCTCGACGGGGCGCCGCTGGACGGCGACATCGCGGAGATGGCGACCGCGCTCAAGGAGGGGATCGACGCCAAGCAGGGCTGAGAGCCGAGAACGTCGTCGTGGTGGCTGACACACTGACGCCGTGCCCGACTCCTCGCGCCCGGCGCCCCGTCGCCGTACGCCGCCTTCGTCGCCGGACTGCCCAAGGCCGAGATCCACGTGCACCACGTCGGGTCCGCCTCGCCCCGGATCGTCTCGGAGCTCGCCGCCCGGCACCCGGGTCCGGTGCCCAGCGACCTCGACGCGCTGCGGGAGTTCTTCACGTTCCGCGACTTCGGCGCACTTCATCGAGGTCTACCTCGCGGTCGTCGACCTGCTCAAGGAGCCCGAGGACCTCCGGCTGCTGACCTACGAGGTCGCCGCCGAGATGGCCGCCCAGAACATCCGCTACGCCGAGCTCACGCTCACCCCCTGGACGTCGGTGGCGACGGGCATCGCCGATCGAGGCCTACGTCGACGCGGTGGAGGACGCGCGGGTCGCGGCCGAGCGGGACCACGGCGTACGGCTCCGCTGGATCTACGACATCCCCGGCGAGTCCGGTCTGCCCGCGGGCGAGGACACGTTGCAGTACGCCCTGCACCACGCCCCCGACGCGCTCATCGGCTTCGGTCTCGGCGGTCCGGAGGTCGGCGTCGGTCGCCCGCAGTTCAAGGACATCTTCGACCAGGCCCGGGCGGCGGGGCTGCACAGCGTGCCGCACGCCGGGGAGACGACCGGCCCGGAGACCGTGTGGTCGGCGCTGCGCGACCTCGGCGCCGAACGGATCGGACACGGCGTCTCCGCGATCCAGGACCCCGCGCTGGTCGACCACCTCGTCGAGCACCGGATCCCGCTGGAGGTCTGCCCGACCTCCAACATCGCCACCCGCGCCGTCGACCGCGCTCGAGGACCACCCGATCAGGGCGTTGTACGACGCCGGCGTCGTCGTCACGGTGAACAGCGACGACCCGCCGATGTTCGGCACCACGCTCAACCGGGAGTACGAGATCGCGGCCGGCCTGCTCGACCTCGACGAGCGCGGCATCGCCGGGCTGGCCGCGGCGGCCGTGCACGCCAGCTTCCTGCCGGACCCGGACAAGGCCGCGCTGGTGGCGGAGATCGACGCCTACACCGACACGGCGCTGCAGGGCTGAGCGCCATCGCGACCGGCAGTCGCCAGGGTCGTGCGTGCCGTCCAGCCGGGCGCGCCCGGGACCGCGGCGACGAGTGCCGGTCGACGTGGCGGGCAGCGCCCCCGGCAGGACTCGAACCTGCGACCTAGAGATTAGAAGGCTCTTGCTCTATCCAGCTGAGCTACAGGGGCTTGGTGCGGCGGCTCAGCCTACTGACCTGCGGCGGACTCAGGGGCGCAGCCCGGCCATCCACTCCTCGACGGCGGACGGGTCGCGGGGCAGCGAGGCCGAGAGGTTCAGCGAGCCGTCGGGGGTGACGACGAGGTCGTCCTCGATCCGGATGCCGAGGCCGCGCAGCTCCTCGGGGACGAGCAGGTCGTCCTCCTGGAAGTAGAGGCCAGGCTCGACGGTCAGGACCATGCCGGCCGCGAGGTCGCCGTGCTTGTAGGCCTCGGGCGCCGCGGAGGCGCAGTCGTGCACGTCGAGGCCGAGCATGTGGCTGGTGGAGTGCAGCGTCCAGCGCTTGTAGACCAGGCTGTCCGGGGCCAGCGCCTCCTCGGCGGAGACGGGCAGAAGGCCCAGGTCGTCGAGGCCGTGTGCGAGCACCCGCATCGCGGCGTGGTGCGGCGCCTCGAAGGGGACCCCGGGGCGGACCGCGTCGATGCCGGCCTGCTGCGCGTTAAGGACCAGGGTGTAGATCTCGCGCTGCAGCGGCGTGAAGGTGCCGTCGACCGGCAGGGTGCGGGTGACGTCGGCGGTGTAGAGGTTGTCGCCCTCGACGCCCATGTCGAGCAGCAGCAGCTGGCCGGGCGTGACGGGACCGGAGTTCTCCGTCCAGTGCAGGGTCGTGGCGTGGCTGCCGCCGGCGACGATCGAGTCGTAGCCGAGGTCGTTGCCCATCGTGCGCGCCCGCCGGAAGAAGGTCCCCTCGAGCCACCGCTCGCCGTGCTCGAGGACGTTGTCCCACTCCCGGACGCTGTCGGTGAAGCCGAGCGCGGTGATGTCGCAGGCCTCCCGGAGCTGGTCGAGCTCCCACGCGTCCTTGACCAGGCGCAGCTCCGAGAGCACCCGCATCAGGTCGAGGTCGCCGCCCCCGTCGGGCACCAGCGTGTCGACGTGGTCGTCGACGCCACGGTGCACCCGGGTCGTGGCCGAGGAGGCGAGCCGCTCGTCGAGGTCGGCGAGGTGGCGGACCTCGAGGCCCAGGGAGTCGGAGAGCTCCTGCAGGGAGGGGCGCCGGCCGGCCCACAGCTCGCCGTACCGCCGGTCGCGGAAGAACTCGTCGGTCTCGCGCGAGGACCGCGGACGGGCGTAGAGCACCGACTCGCCGCCCTCCAGCACCAGCACGGCGTCGCTCGTCTGGTTGCCGGTCAGGTGCACGTGGGCGCTGTCCGCGCGGAAGCGGTAGTCGGTGTCGTTGGAGCGGACCTTGAAGGCCCCGGCAGGGACCACGAGCCGCTCACCGGGGAAGGTGTCGGACAGTGCGGCGCGGCGCGGCGCCGACCAGTCGGCCACCGAGTGCCGCGGCAGGTCGAGCTCGCGATCTCCCCATCCCTCGCGCATGAATGCGGCGTAGCCCTCCGGGACGGCCTCGTCGTGGGGCTGGGTGTACGGCGTCTCGGGGGTCTTCTGGGTCACCTCGCCACCCTACGACGGGTCCGGCCCCGCCCCGGCGCCGTGGCCGGGAGGACCCCCCGCCCCCGATAGGCTTGCGTCGTGACGACCCTGCAGGTGCCGCCCGGGCTCCTCGACCGGCCCCGTCGGCGCGGCAGCGTCGGCTTCACCGTGCTCGTGTCCGCCGCGATGCTGCTCGGCGCCGCCATCGTGGGCGTCGTGCTCCTGGCCTCCAACGCCCCGGGGGCGCTGGCCGTCGGCGTGGTGCTCGCCGCCCTCCCGGTCGGGCCGGTGATCGCGACCTACCTCTGGCTGGACCGCTACGAGCCCGAGCCGAGGGGACTGCTGGTGATGGCCTTCGGGTGGGGCGCCCTGGTCGCCACCGGCGCGGCGCTGCTGCTGCAGGTGCTCGACCAGTTCGTGCTCGGCACCCCCGACACGTGGTCGGCAGCGATCGTGGCGCCGATCACGGAGGAGGCGACCAAGGGGCTGTTCATCCTGCTGCTGCTGTGGTCGCGCCGGCGGGTGATCGACGGCGTCCTCGACGGGATCGTCTACGCCGGACTGGTCGGCGTCGGCTTCGCCTTCACCGAGAACATCCTCTACCTGGGCGGTGCGTACGTCGGCAGCGACGACCTCGGCCCGGGCGGTCTGGGCTCCGCGACGACGCTGTTCGTCGTCCGCGGCATCTTCAGCCCGTTCGCGCACCCACTGTTCACCTCGTTCATCGGAATCGGGGTCGGTCTGGCCCTGGCCTCGCGGAGCCGCGGCTGGAGGTTCGCCGCACCGCTTCTGGGGTACTTCGCGGCAGTGCTCGCCCATGGAGCCTGGAACGCCTCCGCGTTCTTCGCCGGGGGACAGGGCTTCGTGCTGACCTACGTATTCGCGATGGTGCCGGCGTTCCTGCTGCTGGCTGTCGTGGCGGTGTGGGCCCGTCACCGGGAAGGGAAGATGTTGACGCGCAGTCTGGGGGACGCCGCGAGTCGCGGCTACCTGTCCCCGGCCGAGGTGCCGTGGCTGGTGCGCCTGCCGGCCCGGCGGGCGTCGCGTCGGCACGCCCGGGCCCAGGGCGGCCCGGTCGCGGAGAGGGTGATGCGGGAGTACCAGCAGCAGGCCATCGAGCTGGGCTTCCTGCACGACCGCTACCTGCGCGGCACCGCGCCCGCCGACTTCGCGCAGCGCGGCTCGGTGATGGTCGAGCGGCTCCAGGCCCTGCGCCCCTACGTGCTCTACCCCCGCCCGCAGCGCCCGGTCGGTCCGCCGCAGCCGCAGTGGGGGCCGGGCCGATGAGCGAGTCGGCGAGCACGGGGTCCACGTCCCGCGACCTCGAGATGGTGACCGCCCTGGTCCGGCTGCGCGAGGCGCTGGCGACGGTGACGCTGCCGCTCGACGTACCCGGGGCCGAGGAGCACCGCACCTCCCGGCAGGGCATGGTCGACCAGCTCGAGGACTACGTCCTGCCGCGGCTGATCCAGATCGAGGCGCCGTTGCTGACCGTGGTCGGCGGCTCCACGGGTGCGGGCAAGTCGACGCTCGTCAACTCGCTCGTCGGGACCCGGGTCACCGAACCGGGCGTCCTGCGTCCCACCACCCGGTCCCCGGTGCTCGTGCACAACCCCGCCGACGTCGACTGGTTCGACAAGGAGCGCATCCTTCCCGGGCTGGGTCGCACCCCCCGGGCGACCGGCGACCCCGGCGCCCTGCAGCTCGTCGCCTCCGACGCCGTACCCGCCGGTCTCGCGATCCTCGACGCCCCCGACATCGACTCGGTCGAGGCGCGCAACCGCACGCTGGCCGCGGAGCTGCTCGCGGCTGCGGACCTGTGGCTGTTCGTCACCTCGGCGGCGCGCTACGCCGACCAGGTGCCCTGGGACTACCTGAAGTCGGCCGCGGAGCGGAGCACCGCGGTCGCGATCGTCCTGGACCGCACCCCGCCGGACGCCGTCGAGGAGGTCAGCGGCCACCTGGCGCGGATGCTGACCGCGCGCGGGCTGCGTGACTCGCCGCTCTTCACGGTGACCGAGGCGGCCGTGGACGACGACGGTTTGCTGCCGTCCGCGGCGGTGGCCGAGATCCGTGCGTGGCTCGACTCCCTCGCCACCGACGCCGAGGCCCGCGCCGCGATCGTGCGCAAGACCCTCGACGGCGCCGTGCGCTCGATCTCGCGGGGCACCCAGGACATCGCCGACGCAGCGGGGGAGCAGGTCGCCATGGCGAGCCGGCTCCGCGCCGACGTCGACGCCGCCTACGACGCCGCGCTGGCCCGGGTCGACGAGGCCTCCGCGGACGGCACTCTGCTGCGCGGCGAGGTGCTCGCGCGCTGGCAGGAGTTCGTCGGCACCGGCGAGCTGCTGCGCTCGCTGGAGACCAAGGTGGGCTGGTTGCGCGACCGCGTCGTCGGCTGGGTCCGCGGCAAGCCGCAGCAGGCCGAGCGGGTGACCGTCGCGGTCGAGTCGGGCCTCGAGACCCTGATCCTGGAGCACGCCGAGACCGCCGCGGAGCGGACCGACGCCTCGTGGCGCTCGGTGACGGCCGGGCAGCACCTCGCCGAGGACTCCGGTCGCGACCTCGGCCGGGCCTCCCGCGACCTGCGGGTGCGCGCCGAGCGAACGGTGCGCGACTGGCAGCACGGCGTGCTGGAGATGGTGCGCAGCGAGGGAGCCGACAAGCGGTCCACGGCTCGGTTCCTGGCCTTCGGCGTCAACGGCCTCTCCGTCGCGCTGATGGTGGTGGTGTTCGCGCACACGGCCGGTGTCACCGGCACGGAGGCCGGCATCGCCGGTGGCAGCGCGATCGTCGGCCAGAAGCTGCTCGAGGCGGTCTTCGGCGACCAGGCCGTACGCCGGCTGGCCGACGCCGCTCGCGAGGACCTGAACCGTCGCGTCACCGAGCTGTTCGCCACCGAGAAGGCCCGCTACACCGACGTGCTCGACGATCTCGAGATCGAGGCGGCCGCGGTCGAACGGCTGCGTGAGGTGTCCCGGCGCGTCGAGGACCTGCGGTTCGCGAGCACGCTGCCCGAGGGGTCGGCGTCGTGACCTCGATCGTGGAGGGCGCCAAGCGGCTCGTGGGTCGCGGAGGCGACGTCGCCGACCGCATCGACGGCCTCGAGGAGGCGGTCCGGGCAGCGCGCGGTCGCCTCGACGACGGGCTCGTCGACGACGCCGCCTCCGTGGCCGAGCGCGCCGGCGGCCGCCTGCGGCTCTCCGGTGACCACACCGTCGTCGCGCTGGCGGGGGCCACCGGGTCGGGCAAGTCCTCGACCTTCAACGCCCTCACCGGGCTCGACCTCGCCGCGACCGGCGTACGTCGTCCCACCACGTCCTGGACGATGGCGTGCGCCTGGGGCACGGACGGCGCCGGCGAGCTGCTCGACTGGCTGGGGGTGCCCAAGCGGCACCAGGTGCTGCGCACCAGCATGCT
Organism: uncultured Actinomycetota bacterium; assembly: GCA_963845655.1. Classification (GTDB taxonomy): domain Bacteria; phylum Actinomycetota; class Actinomycetes; order Propionibacteriales; family Nocardioidaceae; genus Nocardioides_B. Next base: position 17,450 of record CAWJTB010000007.1, read on the forward strand.
CGACGAGCCCAGCGCCGACCGCGACGGCACCACCCTCGACGGCCTGGTGCTGCTCGACCTGCCCGACCACGACTCCACCGAGGTCGCCCACCACGTCGAGGTCGACCGGCTGGTGCGGCTGGCCGACCTGATGGTGTGGGTGCTCGACCCGCAGAAGTACGCCGACGCCGCGATCCACGACCGCTACCTCAAGCCGCTCGCCACGCATCGCGACGTGATGCTGGTCGTGCTCAACCACATCGACACCGTCCCGGAGGCCCGGCGGGACTCGATGGTGGGCGACCTCCAGCGGCTGCTCGCCCTCGACGGGCTCGAGGGCGTCCCGGTCATCGCGACGTCGGCCCGGCACGGCATCGGCATCGCGGAGCTCAAGGCGCAGATCGCCCGCCGGGTCGCGGCGAAGAAGACGATGAACAAGCGGCTGATGGCCGACGTGCACGCGGTGGCCCAGCGCCTCCAGGACGCGAACGGCGAGCGGAGTCCGGGTGATGTGGCCCGGGCACGCAAGGCCGGTCTCGTCGACGCCTTCGCGGACGCGGCCGGCGTGCCGACCGTCGTCGACGCCGTCGAGCGCTCGACCCGGCGCCGTGCGGCACAGGCGACCGGGTGGCCGGTGACGTCGTGGCTGAGCCGCTTCAAGCCCGACCCGCTGCGTCGGCTGCACCTCGACCTCGGTCGCAACGGCAAGGACCTGACCGCCCTGTCGCGGGCCTCGGTGCCCGAGGCGACGGCGGTCCAGCGCGCCCGCGTCGACACCGCCGTCCGCGCGGTGGCCGACGACGTGGGCGCCGAGCTGAGCCCGCCCTGGGCCACGGCCGTGCGCCGGGCGTCCACCGCCCACCTCGACGACCTCGCGGACGCCCTCGACAAGGCGGTCACGGGGACCGACCTCGGCGTCTCCCGCACGCCGCTGTGGTGGCGGCTGGTCCGGGTGCTGCAGTGGGCACTCGTGCTCACGGCGCTCGCCGGCGGCCTCTGGCTGGGCGCCCTCGCGGTCATGGGCTACCTGCAGGTGCCGCAGCCCTCGACTCCCCGGGTGATCGGCCTGCCGGTGCCGACCCTGATGGTGCTCGGCGGCATCGTCGTCGGGATCGTGCTCGGGTTGCTGTCCAAGCTCGTGGTGCGGCTGCTCGGCACGCGCCAAGGCGCGATCGGTCGACAAGCGGCTCCGCGCCGCCATCGCCGAGGTCACCGAGCGCCTGGTGGTCGTGCCGGTGGAGGCCGAGGTCGAGGCCTACCGCGCGACCCGCGCCGGCATCGCCGCCGCCCTGCGCTGAGCCGGGTTCCGTCCCCAGGCCGGGTCCGTCCGGCGCTCGTCCACAGGTCCGGGCACGGCGCTCCCGCCGTCGTACGCCGGCGGCAGGCTGTGCGTCGTAGGCACCAGAGGCCAGACGACAGAGAGGCAGACCATGAACGAGGCGTTCGTGACGTTCCAGGGGTGGGTCGGCGGCGACGTCACCCACCGCGACACGCAGCAGGGGTCCGTGGCCAACTTCCGCGTGGGCTCGACGCCGCGGATCCGCAAGCGCAGCGGTGAGTGGGTCGACGGACCGACGTCGTGGTTCTCGGTGAGCTGCTGGCGGGCGCTGGCCGACCACGTGCGCGACTCCGTCCACAAGGGCGAGCCGGTGCTCGTGCACGGGCGACTGCGCACCGACGTGTGGACGCGCGAGGACGGGCAGAGCTCGACGACCTACGTCGTGGAGGCGACCTACGTCGGGCACGACCTCTCGCGCGGCACGGCCGCCTTCGTGCGGTCGACGCGTCCGGAGCGGGCCGAGGTCGACGACGAGGCCGAGACGACGCACCGGCAGCTGATCCACGACAACTCCGGCGACCTGCCCCAGCTCGACAGCCTCGGGCGAGAGCGGAGCACCGACACCCGGGTCGCCTGAGCCGGCCGCGCGTTCAGCGGCGTTCGCGGACGCTGCGAAGCGTCTCGATTTCGGCAGCCCCAGGGTGAGCCGTAGGCTGACTCGATCATGGCTGAGTATGTGTTCACGCTGCGCAATGTGCGCAAGGCCCACGGCGACAAGGTCGTCCTCGACAACGTCACCCTCTCGTTCCTGCACGGGGCGAAGATCGGTGTCGTCGGACCCAACGGCACCGGCAAGTCGACCCTGCTGAAGATCATGGCCGGGCTCGACCACGCCTCCAACGGCGACGCCCTGCTCGACCCCGGCGCGACCGTCGGCATGCTGCAGCAGGAGCCGCCGCTCACGGAGGGCAGGACGGTCCTGGAGAACGTCGAGGAGGCCGTCGGCGAGATCATGGGCAAGCTCGCTCGGTACAACGCCATCTCCGAGGAGCTGGCCGACCCGGACGCGGACTACGACAAGCTGCTCGCCGAGATGGGCGACCTGCAGACCGACCTCGACCACGCCAACGCGTGGGACCTCGACAGCCGGCTCGACCAGGCGATGGACGCACTGCGCTGCCCGCCGCCCGACGCGCTGGTCGACAAGCTGTCCGGCGGCGAGCGACGCCGGGTGGCGCTGTGCAAGCTGCTCCTCCAGCAGCCGTCGCTGCTGCTGCTCGACGAGCCCACCAACCACCTGGACGCCGAGTCCGTGCAGTGGCTCGAGGGCCACCTGGCCTCCTACCCCGGCGCCGTACTGGCCGTGACCCACGACCGCTACTTCCTCGACAACGTCGCCAGCTGGATCCTCGAGCTCGACCGGGGCAAGGCGCACCCCTACGAGGGCAACTACTCGACCTACCTGGAGACCAAGAAGGACCGCCTCAAGGTCGAGGGCGCCAAGGACGCCAAGCGCGCCAAGATGCTCGAGCGCGAGCTGGAGTGGGTGCGCTCCAACCCCAAGGCACGGCAGGCCAAGAGCAAGTCCCGCCTCGCCCGCTACGAGGAGATGGCCGCGGAGGCCGACCGCAACCGCAAGATCGACCTGTCCGAGATCAACATCCCCGCCGGTCCTCGGCTCGGCGACGTGGTGCTCGAGACCGAGCAGCTCCAGAAGGGCTTCGGCGACCGGGTCCTGATCCGCGACCTGTCCTTCAAGCTCCCGCGGGCCGGCATCGTCGGCGTGATCGGCCCCAACGGCGTCGGCAAGACCACGCTGTTCCGGATGATCACCGGGGAGGAGCAGCCCGACGACGGCGCGCTCAAGGTCGGCCAGACCGTCAAGATCTCCTACGTCGACCAGAGCCGTGGCGGGATCGACCCGCAGAAGAACGTCTGGCAGGTCGTCTCCGACGAGCTCGACTTCATCAAGGTCGCCAACTTCGAGATGCCGAGCCGGGCCTACATCGCCTCGTTCGGCTTCAAGGGGCCCGGACCAGCAGAAGAAGGCCGGCGTGCTCTCCGGTGGCGAGCGCAACCGGCTCAACCTGGCGCTGACGCTCAAGATGGGCGGCAACATGCTGCTGCTCGACGAGCCCACCAACGACCTGGACGTGGAGACCCTGCAGTCGCTCGAGGACGCGCTGCTGGAGTTCCCGGGCTGCGCGGTGATCACCTCGCACGACCGGTGGTTCCTGGACCGCACCGCGACCCACATCCTGGCCTGGGAGGGCGACAGCGAGGACGAGGGCAAGTGGTTCTGGTTCGAGGGCAACTTCGCCTCCTACGAGGCCAACAAGGTCGAGCGGCTCGGCGTGGAGGCGGCCCGTCCGCACCGCGTCACGCACCGCAAGCTCACCCGCGACTGACCCCCCCGATTCGTCTGCGATCCAGCGGGTCGTCCCCGTGGAGCGGGCGCAGACGAATCGGGGTCAGGCGCAGCTGATGCAGGTCCGCGCGACCGGGCGCGCCTCGAGCCTGCCCGCGCCCACGGGACCGCCGCACCGCTCGCACACGCCGTAGGTCCGGGCCCGCAGGCGCTCCTCGGCAGCCTCGATCTCCTGGAGGTCGCGGCGGGCCTGGTCGACCAGCGCGGCGACCTGGGACCGCTCGAAGGCGATGGTCGCGCCCTCCGGGTCGTGCTCGTCGTCGGCGTTGGAGTCCCGGGAGGCGGCGACGATCTCCGCGTGGTCGCCGGTGAGGTCGGCGAGCCGGCGCAGGGTGCGCCGTCGCTGCTCCGCGAGCCGGTCGGCCGGTGCGCCGCTCACCGGTCGAGCGGCACGTCGAGCGGGGACCCGCCGATGAGGGCGTCGGCGATGATCTTGCGCTGGATCTCCGAGGTGCCCTCGAAGATCTTGGTCAGCCGCGCGTCCCGCCAGTACCTCTCCACGGCGTACTCCGTGGTGTAGCCGTTGCCGCCGAAGATCTGCAGGGCCTGGCTGGTCACCCGCTCGGCGATCTCGGAGGCGAAGAGCTTGGCCTGGGACGTCTCGGTGTTGGCGGGGGCGCCACTGTCCACGAGCCACGCCGCGTGCTGGTAGGTCGCCCGGGCCGCGGCGACGTCCGTGGCCATGTCGGCCAGCAGGTGCCGGATGGCCTGCTGGTTGCCGATCGGCTCGCCGAACTGCACCCGCTGCTGGCAGTAGGTCAGCGCGTCCTCGAGCGCGCCCCGCGCCAGCCCGACCGCGCGGGCGGCGGTCTGGGCGCGGGCCACGTTGAGCCAGCCGAGGCTGTGCTTGAACCCCTGCCCCTCCTCCTCGCCCGTGTCCTGCAGCGCGTCGCCGGGGAGCCGCAGGCCGTCGAGCTCGAGCTGCCAGGTGGTGAGCCCGAAGTAGCCGATCTTGTCGATCACCGCACCGGTGACCCCGTCGGGGAAAGTGCCCCGCTCCTTCTCGACCAGGAAGAGCTCGAGGCCGTCGGACGGGCCGCGGCCCTCGCGGGGGTCGCGGGTGCGCGCCAGCAGGTGCAGGAAGTCGGCCGACAGTGCGTGACCGACCCAGCGCTTGGTCCCGGTGACGACCCAGTCGTCGCCGTCTCGCTCGGCGCGACAGGCCACGCTGGCGAGGTCGGAGCCCGCCTCGGGCTCGGAGAAGGCGATCGCCCCGATCCGCCGGCCGGCGGCGCTGGCCCGTCGCAGCGCCGTACGACGGGCGGGGTCGGCGCTGTCGCAGCCGGTGCCGTTGCCACGAGCGATGATGCTGCCGACGCTCATCCAGGCGCGCGCGAGCTCCTCGGAGACCAGGCAGTAGTCGAGCACGCCGAGGCCGAGACCGCCCTCGTCGGCGCCGACCAGCACGCCGAAGAGACCGAGCTCGGCCATCCGCTCGAGCAGGTGCGCCGGGATGTCCTCGTGCCGCGGGTCGAGCTCGTTGGCGACGGGCAGCACCTCGTCCATCGCGAACGCCCGGACCCGCTCCACCAGGGCGGTGCGCTCCGGGGTGTCGTAGGGCGTCGCCGAGGGGTAGGCGGTGTGCACGGGATCGAGGGTGTGACGGTGCCAGACCGTCGTACCGGCGCTCATCACCGCAGCATGGCAGGCGCTAGCGGATGTCCATCGCCGGGTTGGCGTCGATGAGCTTGTCGGTGACCACGTCGAAGACCCGGCCGACGGCCTCGAAGTCCTGCTCGTCGACGAGGTCGACCAGGAACTCGCCGCACGCTCGCCACGTGGGTGGGGGCGGCCTCGGCGAGGGCGCCGCCCGCCCTGCTCGGTGAGCACCGCCTCGACGCCGCGGCCGTCGGACAGGCAGGCGTCGCGGACGACGAGACCGGCGTCCTGCATCCGGCTCACGGTGTGGGTGACGCGGGAGCGCGAGTGGCTGACGGAGTCGGCGAGCATCGCCATCCGCATCCGGTGACCCTCCGCCTCGGAGAGCCGGACCAGGATCTCGTACTCCGGCAGCGAGATGCGGTGCTGCTCGCGCAGGTCCCGGTCGAGCCGGTCCATCAGCAACGTGGTGCCGACGAGGAAGGCACGCCAGCTGCGCTGCTGCTGCTCGTCGAGCCAGCGGACGTCGGGGTCGCCGACTCCGGCCGGCGGGGGGACCGAGCTCCCGTTCGCATGCATGGGCACGATTCTAGCGACCGCCTAATTGAACATTCAACGATTGGCTGCTACGGTGGAAACACTTGAAGACACAAGTTTAGCCGGCCCGGCCGACAGAGGAGATCACCCATGAGCATCGACGCACCCGCAGGCACCTGGAACATCGACCCCAGCCACACCGAGATCGGCTTCACCGCCCGTCACCTGATGAGCAAGGTCCGCGGTCGCTTCGAGAAGTTCGAGGGCCGGCTCGTCACCGGGGACGCGCCCACCGCGACCGCGACGATCGACCTGCACTCCATCAGCACCAACGACCCCAACCGCGACACGCACCTGCGCTCGGGCGACTTCTTCGACGCCGAGAACAACGGTCCGATGACCTTCACCTCCACCCGCGTCGAGTCCGGCGGCCAGGGCCTGCTGGTGACCGGCGACCTCTCCCTCAAGGGCGTCACCAAGCCCGTCACGCTCGATGTCGAGTTCCTCGGCAGCGAGGGCGACCCCTGGGGCGGCACCCGCGTCGGCTTCGAGGGCACCACCACGATCTCCCGCAAGGAGTTCGGGATCGACTTCAACATCCCGCTCGACGGCGGGCGCCTGATGATCGGGGACAAGATCGACATCACCGTCACCGCCGAGGCCGTCCTGCAGCAGGACGAGGCGCTCATCGCCTGAGCGTCCTCAGCTCATGCGCTCCAGGATCAGCGCCATGCCCTGACCCCCGCCGACGCACATGGTGATCAGGCCGGTCTGCTTGTCGTGGGACTGCAGGGAGTTGATCATCGTGTTCTGCAGCCGCGCGCCGGTCATCCCGAACGGGTGACCGACCGCGATGGCACCGCCGTTCACGTTGAGCCGGTCCAGGTCGATCCCCAGCTCCTGGTACGACGGCACGACCTGTGCGGCGAACGCCTCGTTGATCTCGACCAGATCGATGTCGCCGATGCTCATGTTCGCGCGGGCCAGCGCCTGCTTGGTCGCCTCGACCGGGCCGAGACCCATGATCTCGGGGGAGAGGCCGGTGACCCCGGTCGAGACGATCCGGGCCAGCGGGGTCAGACCGAGCTCCGCAGCCTTGGTGTCGGACATGATGACGACCGCAGCCGCGCCGTCGTTGAGCGCGCAGCAGTTGCCGGCGGTCACGACTCCGTCGGGACGGAACACCGGCTTCAGCCCGGAGACCGCCTCCAGCGTCACGCCGGCGCGGGGGCCGTCGTCGGCGGCGACGACGGTGCCGTCCGGGGTCGTCACCGGCGTGATCTCGCGCGCCCAGAAGCCCTCGGCGACCGCCTTCTCGGCGAGGTTCTGGCTCCGCACGCCGAACTCGTCGAGCTCCTGGCGCGAGAGGCCGCGCAGCCGCGCGACGTTCTCCGCGGTCTGGCCCATGGCGATGTAGGCGTCCGGCACGGTGTTCTGTCCACGGGGGTCGAGCCAGTCCTGGCCGCCCTGGGCGAGCTCGTCGGTGCGCTCCTTCGCGTCGGCGAAGACGGGGTTCATCGTGTCGGGCAGCGAGTCGGAGTTGCCCTTCGAGAACCGCGACACCGTCTCTACGCCGGCCGAGATGAACACGTCGCCCTCGCCGGCCTTGATCGCGTGGAAGGCCATCCGGCTCGTCTGCACCGAGGAGGAGCAGTAGCGGGTGATCGTGGCGCCGGGCAGGTGGTCGTAGCCCAGCAGCACCGAGACGATCCGCCCCATGTTGAAGCCGCTCTCGCCACCGGGCAGGCCGCAGCCGAGCAGGAGGTCGTCGATGTCCGTCGGGTCCAGCGCGGGGATCTTGTCGAGCGCCGCCCGCACGATCGTCGCGGTGAGGTCGTCGGGACGCAGGTCCTTCAAGGACCCCTTGAACGCCCGGCCGATCGGGGAACGGGCCGCGGAAACGATCACTGCCTCAGGCATCTGCACTCCTGCTCGGATGGGTTACCGGCGCGTAGCCGGACAGGGGTCCCAGCCTAGGCCGCGGCCTGCGAGGATGGCGGGGTGGCTCGACACATCTACCTGTGCCCGCTGCGCTGGGCCGACATGGACTCGCTCGGACACGTCAACAACGTCACCTACGTCGACTACCTGCAGGAGTCGCGCGTGGACATGCTGCGGGTGCACGCCCCCGCGAGCGGCGGCGAGCAGCTGGCCGAGGGCACGGTGGTCGTCCGGCACGAGGTCGAGTTCGTCGCGCCGCTGGTGTTCCGGTTCGAGCCCGTGCGCATCGAGTCGTGGGTGACCCGGATCCGGGCGGCGTCGTTCACGATGGCCTACGAGATTCTCGACGAGGCCCCCGACGGCACCCGCCACGTCTACACCCGGGCGCGCACGCTGCTCACGCCGTACGTCTTCAGCGAGGAGCGCCCCCGCCGGATCAACGACCTCGAGCGCAGTGTCCTGGAGCGGTTCCTCGAGCCGGAGGACGCGGCATGAGCGTGCACACCTACTCCTGCCACGTGCGCTTCTCCGACGTCGACGTCTACGGCCACGTCAACAACGTCAAGTACTTCGAGTACTACCAGGAGGCGCGGATCGCGTTCCTGCTGTCGCTCGGTGACGGCCTGTTCGACGCCGAGTCCTCGATGCGGCAGGTGGTCGCCCAGATCGACGTCGACTACAAGCGGCCGATCCTGTTCCGGGCCGAGCCCTACCTCGTGGAGACCTGGGTGACCCGGCTCGGCACCTCGTCCTACGACCTCGGCACGCGCATCGTCGACGGGGACGGCACGGTCTACTCCCAGGCACAGGTCAGCCTGGTGGCCTTCGACCTCGCCACCCAGCGCTCGCGACCGCTCTCCGAGCGCGAGCGTGAACGGCTCGGCGCCGTGCTCACGGGCTGAGCCTCACTCCTCGAGGCTGTTGACCATGAACTGCGCGGCGTGCGTGACGTAGTCCCAGAACTGCGCCTCGTGCTCGGGGGAGAGGTTCGCCTCGTCCAGTCCGGCCCGGAAGTGCAGCAGCCAGTGGTCCTTGGCCAACGGCGTGACCTTGAACGGCGCGTGCCGCATCCGCAGCCGCGGGTGCCCGCGCTGGTCGCCGTACGTCGTCGGGCCACCCCAGTACTGCACCAGGAACAGCGTGAACCGCTCCTGCGCAGGCCCGAGGTCCTCCTCGGGGTAGAGCGGTCGGAGCACCTCGTCGGTGGCGACGCCCTGGTAGAAGCGGTCGACGATCTTGGCGATCGTCGGGTAGCCGCCGATCGCGTCGTAGAACGTCTCGGCCTGTCCAGCGGGAGGGGTCGTCACTTGTCCATTGTCTATGACTCGGCAAGGCTGAACGACGCAGCCCGCCCCCTGTCCGCCGTACGAAGGAGACACCCATGGCCACCACGCGCACGTCCACGACCCACTGGGAGGGCTCCCTGATGGAGGGCGCCGGACAGGTCTCCCTGGAGTCCTCCGGCATCGGGTCGTACGACGTCTCGTGGCCGGCTCGCGCCGAGGAGGCGAACGGCAAGACCAGCCCCGAGGAGCTGATCGCCGCCGCCCACAGCGCCTGCTACTCGATGGCGCTCTCGCACGCTCTCGACGGCGCCGGCACCCCGCCCACCTCGGTCGACACGAAGGCCGACGTCACCTTCCAGCCCGGCGAGGGCATCACCGGCATCCACCTGAGCGTGGTCGGCCGCGTCGAGGGCATCAGCGCCGAGGACTTCGCCGCGGCCGCCGAGGACGCGAAGAAGAACTGCCCGGTCTCCCAGGCGCTCACCGGCACCACGATCACGCTGGAAGCCACCCTGGCCTGAGCGGCGCCGGGGTCTCAGGTGGGGGTGCCCCAGGCCATCCCCGTCGGGTGCGCGAAGTCGATGCCCTCGTGGTCGAAGCGCAGCTTGATCCGCTGCCGCATCTCGCGGGCGATCGCCCACTGCTCGAGCGGTGCGGTCTTGAGGGTGACCCGGACCGTGATCCAGTTGGGCGTGAGGTCCTGGATGCCCCAGACCTCGGGCTCCTCGATGATCATGCCCTGGTAGTCCTCGTCGTCCCACAGGTCGTGGGCCACGTCGCGCAGCACCTGCTGCACCCGGTGCAGGTCCTGGTCCAGCGCGACCGGGATGTCCAGGACGGTGCGCGCCCAGTTCTGGCTCTGGTTGCCGACCCGGATGATCTCCCCGTTGCGGACGTACCAGACCGTGCCCTCGACGTCGCGGACGCGCGTCACCCGCAGGCCGACCGCCTCGACGGTGCCGCCGGCCTCGCCGAGGTCGACCACGTCGCCGACGCCGTACTGGTCCTCGAAGATCATGAAGATGCCGGACAGGAAGTCCTTGACCAGGCTCTGGGCGCCGAAGCCGAGAGCGACGCCGACCACGCCGGCACTGGCGATGAGCGGGCCGACGGGGTAGCCGAGCTCGGCGATGGCGGTGATCCCGAAGACCGTGAAGACCACGATCGAGGCGATGCTCTTGAGCAGCGACCCCATCGTCTGCGCCCGCTGCACCCGGCGACCGGCCATCACCGTGGCGGAGTGCGGCTGCTCGGGGGTCGCGTCGTCGGCGCAGCACCGGGCTCGGGAGACCCTCGGCGGCGCGGTGCACCAGCCGCGTGATGAGGCGGTGCAGGAACCAGCGGACGGCGAGGGCGACCAGCGCCAGTGCCAGGATGGCGAGCGGCTTGGCGATCAGCCAGTTCGCGGCCTGGGCGAGCCACTCGTTGCCCGTCGCCTGGTCGACCCACACGCACCAGGTGTCCTCGGCGGCACAGGTGGGCGTGGTCTGGAGCAGTGACATGGCCGCGACGTTACGAGACGTGATGGCCGTGGCCAAACCGAGTTGGGTACCCTGTGTCGCGTGACGAACCAGCCGCAGAACCGCCTTGTACGACGGGTCGCCCGCGTCCTAGCGATCACCCCGGCGATCATCGTGACGAGCCTCACGGGCACGGCCTTCGCGGAGGCCCCCGAGCAGTGGGAGTCCGACGAGGGGGTCTCGAGCCTGTACGCCCTGCTGGTGCTGGGGGCGGTCCCGCTCGGGCTGCTCGTCCTGATCACGCTGCTGGTCTACCTGCCCTCGATGTCGAAGGGTCAGAGCTACCGCCCCGGCGAGGTGTGGCGCGGCGAGCCGACCTGGTTCGGGGGGCCGCGCGGCGGCGTCGACAAGGTCGGGGAGACCGCCCCGCCGGCGCAGGTCGCTGCGGGGTCCGAGACCGCGAGGGGTGGCACCAGTGGCGGCTGGTGACGCGTTCTCGCCGGCCCAGCGGCACGAGATCGACAAGGCGATCCGGCACGCGGAGACTGCCTCGCGCCTGGAGTTCTCGGTGTACGTCGGCCGGGCCGACGCCGAGTCGCGACCGTTCGCCGAGCGGCTGCACGCCACGCTCGCCTCGCCCGACCGCTCGGTCCTGGTGCTCGTCGATCCCGCGGCCAAGCTGCTCGAGGTCGTCACCGGCAGCGAGGCGCGGCGTCACCTGGACGACGGCGCGACCAAGCTCGCCGTGCTGACCATGCAGACCGCCTTCGCGGCCGGCGACCTGGTGGGCGGGATCACGCAGGGCGTGCAGCAGCTGGCCGCGCACGCGCGCCGCCCCCAGCTGCGCCACTGAGCCCTTGTAACGCGGGGTTATGGACGCGGAAGCAGGCGGATACGCCTGCTTCCGCGTCCATAACCCCGCGTTACAAGCCGCGGGGGCGGGGGTCAGGCGTCCGCGGCCTGGGCCCGCAGCGCCCGCGCGATGTCGGCGCGCGCCTCGCGCACGTAGCGCTTCGCGGCCGGGTTGGCCGGTGACTGCGCCAGCCACGCGTCCACCCGGTCCAGGGTGTCCTGGCCGGTGAGGCTGCGCGGGAACATGTACTCCAGGAAGGTCGAGGCGATCTGGGTGCCCTGGTCCTCCCAGATCGAGTCGGCCACCGCCAGGTAGCGCTCCAGGTAGGGCGCGAGCACCTCGCTCTGCTCGGAGGTGTCGAACACGTAGGCGATGCTGCGCATCGTCTCGTTGGCGATGTCGTCACGCTCGACCGCCTCGTGCCAGGCCGCAGCCTTGGCCTCCGCGGTGGGCAGCACCGCGAGCGCGGCCGCGGCCCGCTCCTGGCCGGAGATCGTGTGGTCGCGGTCGCAGCTCCTCGAGCACGCGCGCCCGGTCGGCGCGTCCGCGCGCGGCGAGCGCGGTGAGCAGGGTCCAGCGCAGGTCGGCCGACACGGCCAGGCCCTCCAGGGTCACCGACCCGTCGAGCAGGGCCTCCACCAGGTCGAGGCTCTCCGTGCTCCGAGCGGCACCGCCGTACGACGAGGGCGGGATGCGCTTGCCGGCGGTGCCGGCGAGGGATCGCACGAACGTCAGCTGCTGGTCGCTGCCGGGGGCGGCGCCCTCGATCAGCGACCGCATGCCGGCGTCCCACTGGGCGCGGAGGTCCGCACGGTGCGCCGGTGCGGCGAACTGGTCCAGCGCGAGCTGCACGTAGACCGGCAGCTGCTTGACGGCCGTCTCGTCGGTCTCGGCGGGCAGGCCGCGCAGCACCATGCGGACGAAGTCCGTCGTGGACAGCTCGGCCTCGCGGGTCATGTCCCACACCGCGCTCCAGCACAGGGCCCGGGCCAGGGACTGCTCGATCGTCTCGATGGAGGACAGCACGGTCGCGAGCGACCGCTCGTCGAACCGGATCTTGGCGTAGGACAGGTCGCCGTCGTTGAGCAGCACCAGGTCGGGCTGGTCGAGGCCGACCAGCTTGGCGACGTCCGTGCGCTCGCCGATCACGTCGGTCTCGACCGTCGTGCGCCGCACCAGCAGGCCGCGCTCGTCGCGGTCGTAGAGGCCGACGCCGATCCGGTGCCGACGCAGGGTCGGCGTGTCCGGGTGGGCGGACTGCACGACGGTGAAGGACGTGAAGCGCCCGTGGGCGTCGACCTCGAAGTCGGAGCTCAGCGTGTTGACGCCGATGGTCTGGAGCCACTCCTCGGCCCACGAGCCGAGCTCCCGGCCGGAGGTCTCCTCGAGCGCGCTCGAGCAGGTCGGCGAACCGCGAGTTGCCGAAGGCGTGCCGCGCGAAGTAGGTCCGCAGACCGGCGAGGAACTCGTCCTCGCCGACCCAGGCGACCAGCTGCTTGAGCGCGGCAGGCGCCCTTGGCGTAGGTGATGCCGTCGAAGTTGACCTCGACGGCGGCCAGGTCGTGGTTGTCGGCCGCGATCGGGTGCGAGGAGGGCAGCTGGTCCTGGCGGTAGGCCCAGTTCTTGCGGTGGTTGGTGAAGCCCGTCCAGGCCTCGTCGTACGACGTCGCGCTGACCGACGCGTGGTGCGCGGCCCACTCCGCGAACGACTCGTTGAGCCACAGGTCGTCCCACCACTGCATGGTCACGAGGTCGCCGAACCACATGTGCGCCATCTCGTGGAGCACCGTGTTGGCGCGCTGCTCGTAGAACCACTGCGGTCTGCCTGCTGCGGGGGAGGTACTCGTCGCGCAGCACGATGCAGCCGGCGTTCTCCATCGCGCCGTTGTTGAACTCCGGCACGTAGAGCTGGTCGTACTTGTGGAAGGGGTAGGGGAAGTCGAAGGCGTCCTCGAAGAAGGCGAAGCCCTGCCGGGTGATCTGCACCAGCTCGTCGACGTCGAGGTGCGCCGCCATCGACTGCCGGCAGTAGTGGCCGAGCGGGATCTCGCCGTGCTTGCCGACGTAGGTGTGTCGCACCTCGTGGTACTCGCCGGCCACCACCGCGGTGACGTAGGTCGAGAGCCGCTCGGTGGTCGGGAACCGCCACACGGACAGGCCGTCGTCGGCCGGCTCGGGGTCCGGGGTGGCCGAGTTGGACACGACCTTCCAGTGCGAGGGTGCGGTGACGGTGAAGTCGAAGACGGCCTTGAGGTCGGGCTGCTCGAACGTGGCGAACACCCGCCGGGCGTCGGGCACCTCGAACTGGGAGTAGAGGTAGATCCGGTCGTCGGCCGGGTCGACGAAGCGGTGCAGCCCCTCGCCGGTGTGGCTGTAGCGGCAGTCGGCGACCACCCGCAGCTCGTTGTCGAGCGCAAGGTCGTCGAGCCGGAGACGGTGGTCGGCGTAGACCTCGGCGGGGTCGAGCGCAGCGGCCGTTCAGCGTCAGCTCGTGGACGGTCGCGCCCACGCAGGTCGGCGAACGTCGACGCCCCGGACTCGCGGCACGTGAACCGGATCACGGTCGTCGGAGCGGAAGGTCGTGGCGTCGGCGGGGTCGAGGACCAGGTCGACGGCGTAGGACTCGACGTCCAGGAGTGCGGCGCGGGCGTGCGCCTCGTCCCGGGTCAGGTTGGTTCCAGGCATGGGGCCAATCGTCCACCCCCGGGAATAAGACCGTTCGAGCCGGGGCGTTCCTCCGCATGACACGCACCCCCGTCGACTTCTGGTTCGACCCGCTCTGCCCCTGGGCCTGGATGTCCTCGCGGTGGCTGCTCGAGGTCGCGAAGGTCCGGGACATCGCCCCGTCCTTCCACGTGATGAGCCTGGCCTACCTCAACGAGGACAAGGACATCTCGCAGGAGTACCGCGAGCTGCTCGAGCCCGCGTGGGGTCCGGTCCGGGTGGCCATCGCCGCGGCCCAGGCCGAGGGCGACCAGGTGCTGCTGCCGCTCTACACCGCGCTCGGCAACCGGATCCACCTCGAGGGCCGCGCGATCGACCGTGCGCTGATCGAGGAGTCGCTGGTGGAGGTCGGCCTGCCCGTGGCGCTGGCCGACGCGGCCGACTCCACGGCGTACGACGAGGACCTGCGGAAGTCGCACCACGCCGGGATGGACCAGGTCGGCATGGACGTCGGGACACCGGTGATCGCCACCGAGGGCACGGCGTTCTTCGGTCCGGTCGTGACCCCCGCGCCGCGGGGCGAGGCCGCCGGCAGGCTGTGGGACGGCGTGCTGCTGGTCGCCGCGACCCCCGGCTTCTACGAGCTCAAGCGCACCCGCACCCAGGACCCGGACTTCTCCTGACCGACCGGCGCCGCTATCGGACATATCGGATAGCGACGACCGGTGTCGGAGAACGGCCCTAGCCTGCTGAGCGTGCTCGCCGCACCCGCCCAGCTCCCGGCCGCCCAGGTCGCTGCTGCCGTGTGCCGCGAGTGGGGCCTCGACGTCACGCACGCCGAGCACCTCGAGGTGGGCACGCGGGCCTGGCACTGGCAGGTCGGCGGCGACGACGGACCGGAGTGGTTCGCCACCGCCGAGACCGTGCGCAGCGCCGACGACCGGCACGAGCGCCTGGCGTCGTACCAGACGACGTCGCGGCTCGCGACCTGGCTGTCCTTCGTGGTCTCACCGGTGCCGACCCGCGACGCCCGCATCGCGGTCGACGTCGCACCGGGGCTGCTGCTGACCGTCGCGCCGCGCCTGGAGGGCCACGGGGGAGACGGCGGCTTCGTCGACGACGCCCAGCGCACGACGGTCGCCTCGATGATGGGGAGTCTGCACCGGCTGCCGCGGCCCCGCCAGCTGCCACCCTGGCGACCGAGCGTCGGCGGGCACTCGCAGGCCCGGGCCGTGGACCTGCAGCGCTGCCTGGAGCAGGTCGCCTGGTCCGGTGGCCCCTGGGCGGTGCCGACGTCTCGGATGCTGGCCGAGGCCCGTCCGGTCATCGAGCGCTCGCTGCGGCGCTTCGCCCTGCTGGCAGCCGCGATCTCCCACAGCGCCGACCGCTGGGTCGTCACGCACGGGGGCGCCTACCCCGAGCACGTCGTGGAGACACCCGACGGTCCCCGGCTGGTGGGCTGGACACAGCTGTGCGTGGGCCCCCGCGAGCGCGACCTGGGCGACGTCCTCGGATCCGCGGAGGACGAGGCGCCGTGGTACGCCTACGTGGAGGCGGGCGGTCGGCCCGAGCCGCTCTCGCCGGACACCGTGGAGGCGTTCGCGCTGCAGCGCCACCTGTCCCGGATCTCCGATGCGGCGGCGCTGTTCTGCCGCACGCACGCGGACGGACCGGACGAGCGGCGTGCGTTCGGCGACCTCGAGCAGGAGCTCGGCGCGCTCGTGGAGCGCTGGACCGCCGGCTGAGGTGGCGCGGCGCGGGTGCGACCCGGCCCGGGGACGACCCGATTGCCGGCGTCACTAGGCTCGGGGGCATGAGCAGAGTCCTGTCCGCCGTCGCCTGGCCGTACGCCAACGGCCCGCGCCACATCGGCCACGTGGCCGGTTTCGGCGTGCCCTCCGACGTCTTCAGCCGCTACATGCGGATGGCCGGGCACGATGTGCTGATGGTGTCCGGCACCGACGAGCACGGCACGCCGATCCTGGTCGCGGCCGACGCTGCCGGCGTCACGGCCCGCGAGCTGGCGGACACCAACAACCGGATGATCGTGCAGGACCTGCACGACCTGGGGCTGTCCTACGACCTGTTCACCCGGACCACGACCCGCAACCACTACGCCGTGGTGCAGGAGATGTTCCGGACCGTGCACCGCAACGGCTACATGGTCGAGCAGACGACCCAGGCCGCGATCTCCCCCTCGACCGGGCGCACGCTGCCGGACCGCTACATCGAGGGCACCTGCCCCATCTGCGGCTACGACAGCGCCCGCGGGGACCAGTGCGACAACTGCGGGAACCAGCTCGATCCCACCGACCTGATCGACCCGACGAGCAAGATCAACGGCGAGACGCCGGACTTCGTCGAGACCCAGCACTACTTCCTCGACCTGCCGGCGCTGGCCGACGCGCTCAAGGACTGGCTCGACGAGCGTGAGTCGTCGGGCACGTGGCGGCCCAACGTGATCAAGTTCAGCCAGAACATCCTCGAGGAGATCAAGCCGCGCGCGATGACCCGCGACATCGACTGGGGGATCCCGGTGCCCGGGTGGGAGGACCAGCCGAGCAAGCGGCTCTATGTCTGGTTCGACGCCGTGATCGGCTACCTCTCCGCGTCGATCGAGTGGGCCCGTCGCACCGGGGAGCCGGAGCGCTGGCGCGACTGGTGGAACGACCCGGACGCGCTGTCCTACTACTTCATGGGCAAGGACAACATCACCTTCCACTCCCAGATCTGGCCCGCCGAGCTGCTGGCGTACGACGGGCGCGGCGACCGCGGCGGCGAGCCGGGGGAGTACGGCGCCCTGAACCTTCCCACCGAGGTGGTCTCCTCGGAGTTCCTCACGATGGAGGGCAAGCAGTTCTCGTCCTCGCGAGGGGTGGTGATCTACGTCCGCGACGTGCTGGAGCGCTACCAGCCCGACGCTCTGCGCTACTTCATCTCGGCCGCGGGACCGGAGAACAACGACAGCAACTTCACCTGGGTGGAGTTCGTGCGGCGCACCAACGACGAGCTCGTCGCCGGCTGGGGCAACCTGGTCAACCGCACCGCGAGCATGATCGCGAAGAGCTTCGGCGAGATCCCGGAGCTCGGGCAGGTCTCCGAGGACGACCGCGCCGTGCTCGACACGGTCGAGGCGGCCTTCGGCACCGTGGGCGACCTCGTCGGCCGGCACCGGCAGAAGGCTGGCCTGGCCGAGGCGATGCGGGCCGTGTCCGAGGTCAACCGCTACGTCTCGGACCAGTCCCCGTGGAAGCTCAAGGGCGAGGACGAGCGAGCCCGTCTCGGCACGGTGCTGCACGTGACCGCGCAGTGCGTGGCCGACTGCAACCTGCTGCTGGCGCCCTTCCTGCCGCACAGCGCCAACGCCGTCGACCGGGTCCTCGGAGGGCCGGGTCAGGTGGCCCCGATGCCCGAGATCCGGGAGGTCGACGACCTCGACGGCGGCCCGTCCTACCCCGTGCTCACCGGGGACTACTCGACCGCGCCGCGGTGGGAGCGGCACCCGGTCACGGCCGGCACTCCCGTCGAGAAGCCGACCCCGGTGTTCACCAAGCTCGATCCGTCCGTCGTCGACGAGGAGCTCGCGAGGCTGCAGTCATGACCCTGCACCCCCAGTCGGTCGCCGCACTCGCCCTGCAGCGCGCGGGCACCCGGGTCGGGGACCCGGGCTTCGGCTACGAGGACCTCGTCACCCTGCGTCGCGAGCAGGTCGAGCTGGCCGCGTCCGAGGAGTGTGAGGACGTCACCCGGGTCGAGGACCTCGACGAGCACGGGCTCGCGGCCCGGCTCTACGTCCCTGACTCGGCCGGCACCCGCCGACAGCGCGTGGTCGTCTACCTGCACGGCGGAGGCTTCGCCCTCGGGGACCGCGACACCCACGACGCGCACGCGCGGCGGATCGCCAACCGGACCGGCTCGGTCGTGCTGAGCGTCGACTACCGCCGTCCGCCCGAGCACCCGTTCCCGGCCGCCGTGCAGGACTGTGACGCAGCGCTCGACTGGCTGACCGGGCGGGGTTCCTCGGTCGGCCTCGACGTGGGTGGCGTGGTGCTCGCAGGCGACAGCGCCGGCGCCAACCTCGCCCTGGTCACCGCGCTCCACCGTCCCGGCGTCCCGGCCGCGACCGTGCTGGCCTACCCGTTCGTGGACGCCTCGATGACGGGGGCGTCGTACGACGTGCCGGACGGCGGGATCACCCGCGCCGACGCGGAGTTCTTCTGGCGTCAGTACGCCTCCTCGCCCGCGGACTACGAGCACCCCGACCTCTCCCCGATCCGCTCCGAGGCGCTCGGGGTGCTTGCGCCCACCCTGGTGCAGATCGCCGAGCACGACGCCCTCGCCGATGAGGACCGCGAGCTCGTCCGGCTGCTCGCCGCGGCGGGGGTCGACGTCGAGGCGACGACGTACGACGGCATGATCCACGGCTTCTGGCGGCATCCGGAGCAGTTCGACGCAGCGGAGGACGCCCTCGCGGAGATCGTGGCGTTCCTCGACCGTCGAGTGCCCCGGGGCCTCTGACAGACTTCGCGCATGCGCGTCCACCTCGGCTCCGACCACGCCGGCCTCGAGCTCAAGGAAAACCTGCTCAACTGGCTGGCCGACCACGGCTACGAGGCCGTCGACCACGGCCCCTTCGTCTATGACGCCCTCGACGACTACCCGGTGTTCTGCCTGCGGGCGGCCGAGGCGGTCGCCGCGGACTGGCAGGACGGCGACGAGCACAGCCTCGGCGTGGTGATCGGCGGGTCCGGCAACGGCGAGGCGATCGCGGCCAACAAGGTGCGGGGGGTCCGCTGCGCGCTGGTGTGGAGCGAGGAGACCGCGGTGCTCGCCCGCGAGCACAACGACGCGAACGTCGTCTCCGTCGGCGGCCGGATGCACGCCGTGGAGGACATGACCCGCTTCGTCGAGGTGTTCCTCGAGACCGGCTTCACCGACGAGGAGCGGCACTCCCGCCGGATCCGGATGCTCGCCGACTACGAGAAGACCGGCAACCTCCCCCCGCTGCCGGACTCCGCCCTGGGCCGCGCGGTCTCCGGACAGCAGGGGACCGATGCCTGAGGGCCACACGCTGTTCCGGCTGGCCCGCACCATCGATGACCACTTCGCCGACCGGGTCGTCGCCGTCAGCAGCCCGCAGGGACGCTTCAGCCAGGCCGCGACGCTGCTCGACGGCACCCGGCTGCTGAGCGCGGAGTCCTACGGCAAGCACCTGTTCGTCGACTTCGAGTCCGGCCGCCACGTCCACGTGCACCTCGGCCTCTACGGCAAGTTCGGCGTCCACGAGACGCCGCCGGACGTGCCGGTGCCCGACCCGGTGGGGCAGGTCCGGCTGCGCCTGGTCGCCGCGTCGCGCGAGGGCCGCCCCGCGGCGTACGGCGACCTCCGCGGCGCCACGGCCTGCGAGCTGTTCACCGACGAGCAGCGGGGCGCGCTGCTCGACCGGCTCGGCCCCGACCCGCTGCGCGCCGACGCCGACTGGACCCGCGCCTGGGAGCGGGTGCGGCGCTCCCGCACGGCGATCGGCGCCCTGCTGATGGACCAGTCGGTGCTCGCGGGCGTGGGCAACGTCTACCGCGCCGAGGTGCTGTTCCGGCACCGGTTGCATCCGCTGCGCCCCGGGACGTCGCTGCGGCGCGGGACGTTCGAGCAGGTCTGGGCCGACCTGGTCGCGCTCCTCGCGGACGGCGTGGTCCGAGGCCGGATCGACACCGTGCACGTCCTGCCCGACCCGACGACGACCGGCCGGCTGCCCGACCCCGCGGAGCACCCCACGGGCCGGAGCCCGGTGTGGGTCTACCGCCGCCAGGGCGAGGCGTGCTTCGTGTGCGGCTCCCGGGTCCGCACCGAGGTCCTCGCGGGTCGCAACCTGTTCTGGTGCCCGCGCTGCCAGCCCGTGTTCCGCTCCCGCGCGCGCACCTGAGCCGGCGACCTGCACGAACCCGCCCGCGCCGGCTGCGGGGCCCGTAGGGTCGGGCCCGTGGTCGCCGCTGCTCCGCCCTCCGGTCGCCCGCGCGCGCTGACGCCCGGGCGGGTCCTGGTGCGCTCGTGGAACCGCGCGCTGCGCCGGCTGCGGGAGTCCGAGGTCATCCCCGGCCTGCTGCTGGCGCTGTTCTGCGTGGCCGCGGGCGTCGCGCAGTACGCCGCCCCGGTCGTGCCGCTGACGGTCCTGGTGGTCCCGATGGTGATCGCCAACCTGGTGCTGAGCCCCCGCAGCCTTCCGTGGCTGGTGGTCCTGGCGCTCGGCGTCCTGGCGGTCGTGGTCGCGACCACGTGGGACTCCCTCGACGGTCGCCGGATCGGCGGCATCGTGGTGGTCTTCTCGATCGGCGTGGTCATCTTGTTCTCGTCGTTCCGGCGCACCAGCCTGGGCCTGGCCGGCGCCCGCGGGGAGTCGATGCTGGTCGACCTGCGCGACCGGATCCAGAACCAGGCCAAGATGCCCGACCTGCCGCCGGAGTGGTACGCCGAGGCGGTGATGCGCTCGGCCGGGGGTTCGTCGTTCGCCGGCGACTTCATGGTCGCCTCCCGCTCCCGCGACGGCCGGCTGCTCCAGGTCGCCGTGGTCGACGTCTCCGGCAAGGGGGAGCAGGCCGGCTCGCGCTCGCTGCTCCTCTCCGGCGCGTTCGGCGGGCTGCTCGGGGCGATGAGCGCCGAGCGCTTCCTGCCCGCGGCCAACGACTACCTGATCCGCCAGGACTGGTCGGAGGGCTTCGCCACCGCCGTGCACGTCTCGCTCGACCTGCACACCGGCGACTTCGAGCTGCGCTCGGCCGGTCACCCGCCCGCCGTCCAGCTGCGCGCCGGGTCCGGACGGTGGGCGATCCACGAGACCGAGGGCCCGGTGCTCGGGCTGATGATGGATGCGGAGTTCGAGCTCGTCACGGGCAGCCTCCAGCGCGGCGACACCCTGCTGCTCTACACCGACGGGCTGGTGGAGACGCCGCAGCGCGACATCTCCCTGGGCATCGACAAGCTCATCGGCCAGGGGGAGCAGCTGCTCCGGGGCGGGTTCGAGCGTGGCGCGCACCGGCTGATCGACCGGCTGGAGTCGATGAACGACGACCGCGCGCTGCTGCTGCTGCACCGGCGGTAGCCGTCTGGAGCGGATGACGGGAATCGAACCCGCGTAGCTAGTTTGGAAGACTAGGGCTCTACCATTGAGCTACATCCGCGTGCTCACGGCCGGTGGCCAGGATCGGCATCGGGCCAGCGAGGCGGCACCATGGTGCCACAGCCGGCCCTCGTTCCCGCCGAGGGGTGGTCACGGTGCGATTACGGGTGCGCCGCCTCTCTCCCGTAGACTCCGCGGGGCCCCGCACGGGGCCGGCAGCAGCGGAGTGACCGGGGCGTAGCGTAGTGGCTAGCGCGCCTGCTTTGGGAGCAGGAGACCGCAGGTTCGAGTCCTGTCGCCCCGACCCCCGCCTCGGCCCCGCGCCGAGTGCATCGGCGCCACCACCCCCGCTTGCTGCTCGTTGCTGCACACACGTTCACGTACACACCAAGGAGACCCACCTGTGAAGAGCGCCGTCGAGACTTTGAGCCCGACCCGGGCCAAGCTCACCGTCGAGGTGCCCTTCGAGGAGCTCAAGCCGAGCCTCGACGCGGCGTACAAGAAGATCGCCCAGCAGATCAACGTGCCCGGCTTCCGTCGCGGCAAGGTGCCGCCGATGGTCATCGACCGTCAGGTCGGCCGGGGCGCGGTCCTCGACGAGGCGATCAACGAGGCACTGCCCAAGCTGTACGTCGAGGCGCTGCAGGCCAACGAGCTCGAGCCGCTGACGCAGCCGGAGATCGACATCACCAAGCTCGAGGACAACGAGACCCTGGAGTTCACCGCGGAGGTCGACATCCGTCCCGAGGTCGAGCTGCCGGACTACACCGGGCTCGAGGTCAGTGTCGATGACCTCGAGGTCAGCGACCAGGACGTCGAGGAGCAGGTGCAGAGCCTGCGCGAGCGCTTCGGCAGCCTCACCGAGGTCGAGCGCGCCGCCGCCGAGGGCGACTTCGTCGTGATGGACCTCGCGGCCCGCCACGACGGCGAGATCGTCGAGGGTGCCGAGGTCAGCGAGATGAGCTACCAGGTCGGCAAGGGCGGCATGCTCGAGGGCCTCGATGAGGCACTCGCCGGCCTGTCCGCCGGCGACTCCACCACGTTCACCTCCCAGCTGGTCGGCGGCGACCAGCTGGGCCAGGACGTCGAGGTCGAGGTCTCGGTCAGCTCCGTCAAGGAGCAGGAGCTCCCCGAGCTCGACGACGACTTCGCCCAGACCGCCTCGGAGTTCGACACGGTCGCGGAGCTGCACGACGACATCCGCACCCGGCTCTCGCGCGGCAAGCGTCTCGAGCAGGCGGCCGCCGCCCGCGACGCCGTGCTGGAGAAGCTGCTCGACCTGGTCGAGGTGCCCCTGCCCGACGGCATCGTGGACTCCGAGCTGACCGCCCGCCGCGAGCAGATCCAGCAGCAGCTGGCCTACGCGGGCATGACGATGGAGGCCTACCTCGACTCGGAGGAGCAGACCGTCGACGAGTTCGAGGCCGACCTGGAGAAGCGGGTCCGCGACGCCGTCGCGGCCCAGTTCGTGCTCGACCAGGTCGCCAAGACCGAGGAGATCGGCGTCGACGAGGGCGAGCTGCAGCAGCACCTGATGCGGCGCGCGCAGCAGTCCGGCCAGAACCCGCAGGAGTTCATCTCCCACATGCTCGAGCACAACCACATCCCGGAGATGGTCTCCGAGGTGGTGCGCGGCAAGGCGCTGGCCACGATCGTGGAGTCCGCGAAGGTCACCGACGCCTCCGGCAACCATGTCGAGCTGAAGAACCTCCTGCCCGACGGCACCATCGCCGACCCGGCCGAGGTCGAGGCCGAGGCCGCGGCTGCTGCTGAGGCGGCCGCCGAGTCCGACGCCGACAGCGCCGAGACCGCCGACGCTGACAAGTCCGACGACTGACGTCTCGCCCGTCGTGTACGACCCGTGTCACACCCTGTGACACGGGTCGTTGACGTTGCGGACCGGGTCGCCGATCATGACCGCATGAGTGCCGCCACCGCAGCTCCTGTCCGTGGGCCCTCGCCGGGCCGTTCGGACGCCGTCCGGCACCGCCCCGGTGTGCTCGGCGCGCTGGCCCTCGCGGCCGAGACCGCTGACGAGCTCGTGCTCGGCACCGTGCGAGACGTGCACGGCGCGGTCGCTCATCGGGTCTGGTCGCTGGCCGGTCCCGCCGGTGCGGCCTCCGGCACCCGCGCCGAGCAGGGTGCGGGCCACGGGCGGATCTCGTCGGCCGTCTACGCCGGCATCGGCTGCTCGCTGCGCGCGGGGGCCCGCGGCCTGCGGGCGGCCGACCGGGCGAGCGAGAGGGCGGGCGTCGGGGGCCGGCTGGAGGACGGCCCCCGCGGACAGGCGGTCATCGCGGCCGTCAACGGGCTGATGGGCGACCGCCTCGTCGAGACCCAGTCCGACCTCGCCATCTCGCTGGCGGTCCGCCGGCACGGACGTGACGTCGCCCCGGAGCGCGCCCCCCTCGCCGAGGCGTTCCCCGAGGCCACCGGCGACCTGGTCGTCTTCCTGCACGGGTTGGGGGAGACCGAGACGATGTGGGACCTGAAGGCCGCCGAGTCCGGTGGCAGCTACGGCGCCCGGCTGGCCGCCGACTCGTCCTGGACCCCGGTCTACCTCCGCGCCAACACCGGCCTGCCGATCGCCGAGAACGGCGTCGCCCTCGCCGGGCTCCTCGACCGGCTCGTGGACGCCTGGCCGGTCGCCGTACGACGCATCGCGCTGGTCGGGCACTCGATGGGCGGGCTCGTCATGCGGGCCGCGTGCGCGGTGGTCAGCGACGCACCTGCGCAGTGGAACCGCCGCGTCACCGACGTCGTGACCCTGGGGACGCCGCACCTCGGAGCCCCGCTCGAGCGGGGCGTCGCACTCGGCGCCAAGGCGCTCGGCGTGCTGCCGGAGTCGGCGCCCTTCGGCCGGATCCTGGAGTACCGCTCGGTCGGCATCCTGGACCTGCGGGCCGGCCTCGCGCCCGATGTGCAGAACCTCCCGCGGGCGAAGTACCACCTGGTCGCGGCCACGCTGCACGGCTCGCACCGGCACCCGCTGAGCGAGGCGTTCGGCGACCTGCTGGTGCGCTACCCCTCGGCGACCGGCCGTCCGCGGCGGGGCCAGGAGATGTTTCCCGACGCGGACGTCCTGCACATCAAGGGCGACCACTTCGCGCTGCTCAACCACGAGGACGTCTACACGGCCCTCCGCGGCTGGTTGGCCTGATGGCCACGCCGCTGCCGATCTCCGCGAGCGTCGAGGTCGCCGCTCCTCCCGCCCGGGTCTGGGACGTGGTCGGCGACGTCGCGCGGATGCCCGAGTGGAGCCCCGAGCTGCGCCGCCTGCGCGTGCTCGGCGGCACCCCCGTCCGCCTGGGCAGCAGGCTGCTCGGACTCAACCGGCGCGGCCTGATCGCCTGGCCCACCCTCTCCACGGTCACCCGCCTCGAGCCCGGGCGCGCGGTCGCCTGGAAGACCCGGGAGAGCGGGGCGACCTGGACCTACGAGGTCGAGCCCTCCGGCCAGGGCACCCGCCTCACCGCCCGGCGCGACCTCCCGGCCTTCACGCTCGGCACGACGGTGCTCGGGCCGATCCTCGGGGGTGCCGCCGGGCACGACCGTGAGCTGGAGGCCGGCCTGGCCGCGACCCTCGAGCGGATCCGCGCCTGCGTCGTCGCGGGCTGACGAGAACATTCGCGCGATCTCGCCCGACGCTCGCCACGTTCTTCGGCGGACCGCCGCAGGTTCTGCGAGAACGTGCAGTGCACGAACATGAGGGCGCGATCGGGTCCCGACGTCTTGTGACCCGCGCAGGCCTGTTGTGAACTGCGAGCGGCTGCCGACCGCAGCCGCGCCATCGAGCTGAGCTCGAGCCGTCCCCGCACCGCATGCACCGCATGCACCGCTGCATCCGCGTGGGCGCGATCGCCGACGACGGAGGAACCGTGCGTACAACGACAACCAGGCTTCTCGGACTGGTCGTGGCAGCAGGACTGGGGTCGACCCTCGGACTGCCCGCAGTGACGACCAGTGCAGCCGCATCACCCCCAGCGGCCCCGGCCTCCACCGGCCAGGCAGGCACCCCCGACGAGGCCGCGGGGCACGAGCTGCCCAACCCGCTCGAGGAGAAGCGTCGGGCCCTGCGCCAGGAGGCGCTGACCCGGCTGCTCGACGGCACGGGCAAGGTCGAGAAGCGGGGTGCCAGCACCGTCATGAAGGTCGGCAAGACCAAGACCGCCCGCTCGGCCGACAAGCGCGGCAGGACCACCGGGGCCGCGACGACGCAGGACCAGTACGTCGAGCTCAGCCGGGAGAAGACCGACCGGATCTTCGTGGTGCTCGCGGAGTTCGGTGACGAGCGCGACCCGCGGTTCCCCGACAAGGACCTCGAGCCGTCGATCCCCGGGCCGACCACCTTCGAGGGCCCGCTGCACAACCGGATCCCGCAGCCCGACCGCACGAGGGACAACACGACGGTCTGGCAGCCGGACTTCGACCGCGCACACTTCTCGGACCTGTACTTCGGGGCGGGCGGTCCGATCGGCGCCGGCGCCGAGCAGGAGTCGGTCAAGCAGTACTACGAGCGGCAGTCCTCCGGCCGCTACAGCATCGGCGGCCAGGTGACCGACTGGGTGAAGGTCCGCTACAACGAGGCGCGCTACGGCCGCTCGAGCGACAACCCGGCGGTCAACGGCGACGACCCGAACGTCTGCTCGGGCCATGTCTGCTCCAACACGTGGAACCTCGTGCAGGACGCGGTCAACCAGTGGTCCGCGGACCAGCGGGCCGCCGGCAGGTCCAAGGCGGCCATCAAGCGTGAGCTGGCCACCTTCGACCAGTGGGACCGCTACGACGTCGACGGCGACGGTGACTTCAACGAGCCCGACGGCTACCTCGACCACTTCCAGATCGTGCACGCGGGTGGCGACGAGGCCGACGGCGACCCGATCCAGGGCGAGGACGCCATCTGGTCGCACCGCTGGTACACCCAGACCACGCCGATCGGTGGCGGCGGGCCGGGCGGGCTCGGCGGCAGCCAGATCGGCGACACCGGCGTGTGGGTCGGCGACTACACCATGCAGCCGGAGAACGGCGGGATGAGCGTGTTCGCCCACGAGTACGGGCACGACCTCGGTCTGCCGGACCTCTACGACACGGCGGGCGGCGAGAACAGCGTCAACTACTGGTCCCTGATGGCCCAGAGCCGGGTCGACGGCCCCCGGGACGAGGAGCTCGGGACCCGGGCCGCCGACTTCGGGGCCTGGGAGAAGCTGCAGCTCGGCTGGCTGGACTACGAGACGGTGCTGCCCTCGCAGGGTCGCACCCTCGAGCTCGGACCGCACGAGTACAACTCCGCGAAGGCACAGGCCGCGGTCGTCGTACTCCCCAAGAAGCAGGTCACCACGTCCCTTCCCGTCCCGCCCTCGGGCGCCCGGCAGTGGTGGAGCGGCGCGGGCGACGACCTGAACACCACCATGTCGCGCAACGTCACGCTCGCCGCCGGCACCTCCACGCTGAGGTTCACGGCGAACTACGACATCGAGGACTGCGACGCGGATCCGTGCGACTACGCCTACGTCGAGGTCGACGACGGCACCGGGTGGAAGACCGTGCCCGGCTCCATCACCAAGGCCGCCGAGGGCAACGGCATCGACGGGACCAGCGACGGCTGGGTGCCGGCCACGTTCGACCTGTCGGCCTACGCCGGCACGTCGATCGGGCTGCGGATGCGCTACTCGACCGACGGTGCAGCCGGCGGCCAGGGCTTCTTCGCCGACGACGTCACCCTCACCTCCGGCGGGGCCACCGTCTTCGCCTCGGGCGCGGAGTCACCTCCCGAGGGCTGGACCCTCGCCGGCTTCACCTCGGTGGGCGCGACCATGTCGCAGGCGTCCGACAACTACTACCTCGCCTCGCACCGCGACTACGTGTCGTTCGACCAGTACCTCCGGTCCGGGCCGTACAACTTCGGCTTCGCCAACACCAGGCCGGACTTCGTCGAGCGGTTCCCCTACCAGGACGGTCTCCTGGTCAGCTACTGGGACACGTCGGTCCCGGACAACAACACCAGCCGGCACCCCGGCTCGGGGCTGGTGCTGCCGGTGGACGCGAACCCGCGCCCGCTGGTGCGGCTCGACGGCGCCCTGTGGCGTCCTCGGGTGGCCGGGTACGACGCGCCCTTCTCCCTGGAGAAGTCCGACTCGTTCACGCTGCACGTGAACGGCGCCGCGAACTACATCCGCGGGCAGGCGGCCCAGCCGCTGTTCAACGACAGCAGGTCCTACTGGGACGCCAGCCAGCCCTCGGCGAGCGTCAAGGTGCCGAACAACGGCGTGAACATGCGCGTGACCTCCACCGACGGCACGTCGCTGGGGCTCCGCGTCTGGCAGCGCCCGTGACATCAGCCGACCCGGTCACGCACCGGGTCGGCTGAGCAGGACGGACGAGGCCGAGGGTCAGGGGCCCTCGGGCTCGTCCCCACCGTGGCCGGGAGGATCGCCTCCCGGCCACGGCCACCTCCGACCCGCGTGCGCTCTGGGCGAACAACCCGGGACAGCCCGTGGAACTGGGGGAGGCACGGGCTAGGGTCGGAGCGTGCCTGAGAACAACGCGAGCAACGCCAGCCCTGCTGACCTTCGGTCCAGCACCGAGATCTCGATGAACGGTGGCGGGGGCTACGGCCTCGACGACCACATCTACCAGCGGCTCCTCAAGGAGCGGATCATCTTCCTCGGCTCCGAGGTGCGCGACCAGAACGCCAACGCGATCTGCGCGCAGATGCTGCTGCTGTCGGCGGAGGACCCCGAGGCCGACATCTTCCTGCACATCAACAGCCCCGGTGGCTCGGTCGACTCCGGCATGGCGATCTACGACACCATGAACTACATCCCCAACGACGTCGCCACCGTCGGCATGGGCCTGGCCGCCTCGATGGGCCAGTTCCTGCTCTGCGCCGGCACCGCCGGCAAGCGCTACGCCCTCCCGCACGCGCGGATCATGATGCACCAGCCCTCGGGAGGCATGGGCGGCTCGGCCTCGGACATCAAGATCCAGGCCCAGCAGTCGCTGCACATCAAGAAGGTGCTCTTCGAGCTGATCGCCGAGCACACCGGCCAGCCGCTCGAGCAGGTCGAGACCGACGCCGACCGCGACCGGTGGTTCACCGCCGAGCAGGCCAAGGAGTACGGCTTCATCGACAAGGTGATCACCAGCACCCGCCAGGTCGCCGACGAGGGCCGTCCGGCCCGCAACAAGTGAGGGACGCAGCGATGACGAGCATGGACATCCCCGGCCTGGGGGCGACCGGCCGCGCCAGCGAGCTGGCCTCGCCGAGCGCCAACTACTACATCCCCCAGTGGGAGGAGCGGACGTCCTACGGCTTCCGCCGCATCGACCCCTACGGCAAGCTCTTCGAGGACCGGATCATCTTCCTCGGCACGCCGATCAGCGACGACATCGCCAACGCGGTGATGGCCCAGCTGCTCTGCCTGGAGTCGATGGACCCCGACCGGGACATCCAGATCTACATCAACAGCCCGGGTGGCTCGTTCACGGCGCTGACGGCGATCTACGACACGATGCGGTTCATCAAGCCGGACGTGCAGACCGTCTGCCTCGGTCAGGCCGCCTCCGCTGCCGCGATCCTGCTCGCCGCCGGGGCGCCCGGCAAGCGCCTCGCGCTGCCGAACAGCCGGATCCTGATCCACCAGCCCTACACCGAGGGCACCTACGGCCAGGCCTCGGACATCGAGATCCAGGCCAACGAGATCCTGCGGATGCGCGAGCTGCTGGAGAAGATGATCGCGGAGCACTCCGGGCGCGACGTGGAGCAGGTCAGCCGCGACATCGACCGCGACAAGATCCTGACCGCCGACGCGGCTCTGGAGTACGGCCTGATCGACGCGATCCTGGAGTCCCGGAAGGCCTCGCTCACCCCTGCGTGAGCCGACGCGACCCAGGTCAAGAGTCGCCGTGTCCCGCCCCAAACGGGGGTGGGACGGGGTACCTTCGAGTTCGAAGATTGCAGTTGACAGCCGGCGGACGCAGCCGGGAGTCCGGGACCACCCGGCGCCTCCCGCGCGGCCCCGGCCCGAAGCGTGAGGAGTCGTGCCTGTGGCACGCATCGGTGACGGTGGCGACCTGCTGAAGTGCTCGTTCTGCGGCAAGAGCCAGAAGCAGGTCAAGAAGCTCATCGCCGGCCCCGGCGTCTACATCTGCGACGAGTGCATCGACCTCTGCAACGAGATCATCGAGGAGGAGCTCAGCGAGGGGACCGAGGTCGGCCTCGAGGAGCTGCCCAAGCCACGGGAGATCTTCGACTTCCTGAACTCCTACGTCATCGGTCAGGAGAACGCCAAGAAGGCGCTGGCCGTCGCGGTCTACAACCACTACAAGCGGGTCCAGGCCGGCGTGGCCGCGGGCGCCTCGCGGCACAAGTCCGACGACCTGGTCGAGATCGCCAAGTCCAACATCCTGGTCATCGGCCCGACCGGTTGCGGCAAGACCTACCTCGCCCAGACGCTGGCCCGGATGCTCAACGTGCCCTTCGCCATCGCGGACGCCACCGCGCTGACGGAGGCCGGCTACGTCGGCGAGGACGTCGAGAACATCCTGCTCAAGCTGATCCAGGCCGCCGACTACGACGTCAAGAAGGCCGAGACCGGCATCATCTACATCGACGAGATCGACAAGGTGGCCCGCAAGGCGGAGAACCCCTCGATCACGCGCGACGTCTCCGGCGAGGGCGTGCAGCAGGCCCTGCTGAAGATCCTCGAGGGCACCACGGCCTCGGTGCCGCCGCAGGGCGGGCGCAAGCACCCGCACCAGGAGTTCATCCAGATCGACACCACCAACATCCTGTTCATCGTGGGTGGGGCGTTCTCCGGGCTCGAGCACATCGTCGAGTCGCGGATCGGCAAGAAGACCCTCGGCTTCGGTGCCACGCTCCCCACCAAGGCGGAGCGGGACATGGAGGCGATCTTCTCCGAGGTGATGCCCGAGGACCTGCTGAAGTTCGGCCTGATCCCCGAGTTCATCGGGCGGCTGCCCGTCATCGCCACCGTCGACAAGCTCAACCGTGAGGCGCTCGTCCAGATCCTCACCGAGCCCCGCAACGCGCTGATCAAGCAGTACCAGAAGCTCTTCGAGCTCGACGGCGTCGAGCTCGAGTTCACCACCGACGCCATCGAGGCCGTCGCCGACCTGGCGATGGTGCGCGGCACCGGCGCCCGGGGACTGCGCGCGATCATCGAGGAGGTCCTCCTGCACGTCATGTACGACGTGCCGTCGCGCGAGGACGTCGCCAAGGTGGTCGTCAGCGGCGAGGTCGTCAACGACAACGTCAACCCGACGCTGGTCCCGCGCGAGCCGGAGAAGAAGAAGAAGTCGGCCTGAGCTGACCCGTCCGCGGCCGGGGCTCGCGCCTCGCTCCGCTCGGACTAGGGTCGAGGGATGAGCGCACCCGCACCGCTGACCCTTCCCGCCTCGGACTGGGAGGGCTGGCTCGCCGCGCGCTGCGACGGCCAGCTTGCCGAGGCACGCCGCCTGGTGGAGGTGCTGCGGCAGCCGACCGACCTGCCCTCCGACGGGGCCGGAGCCTCCGCGGCGGTGCTGGCGGTCTGGAACGACCTCAACCTCGCCCTGCACAACGCCTTCGCCGCCGCGTCGCTGCTCTCCAACGTGCACCCCGACGAGGCGGTCCGCTCGCGCGGGGAGCAGGCCGAGCAGGACGCCCACAAGCTGCTCACCGAGATCGGCCTCGACCGCGACCTCCACGACGCCCTCGACGGGGTCGAGCCCGAGGACCTCGACGCCGGGGCCCGGCGCGTGCACGCCCTCGCGATGCGGGACTTCCGGCGCGCCGGTGTCGACCAGGAGCCCGACGTCCGCGAGCGGCTGCGGGGACTCGCCGAGCGCGAGACCGCGGTCGCCCAGGAGTTCTCCAAGAACATCCGCGACGGGGTCCGCTCGATCCAGGTCGACCCGGCGCTGCTCGCCGGGCTCCCGGCCGACTACGTCGAGGCGCACCCGGCCGGCGACGACGGCACGGTGACGATCACGACCGACTATCCCGACTACGTGCCCTTCGTGACCTTCTGCCGCGACCGCGGTGCCCGCGCCCGGATGGTCCACGAGTTCCAGAACCGGGCCTGGCCCGAGAACGAACCGCTGCTGCGCGAGCTGCTCGAGCTGCGCCGGGAGCACGCGCGGCTGCTCGGCTACGACGGGTGGCCGGCCTACGACGCCGAGATCAAGATGATCGGCAAGGGCTCGGCGATCCCGGAGTTCATCGAACGCATCACCGAGGTGTCCGGCGCCGCCGCCCGGCGTGACATCGACGTGCTGCTCACCCGGCTGCAGCGCGACCACCCGGAGATCGACTCGGTCGACAACGTCGACAAGTCCTACTACCAGGAGGTGCTGCGTCGCGAGCGCTTCGACGTCGACGCCCAGCTGGTGCGGCCCTACTTCGACTTCACCAAGGTGCGCGCGGGCCTGCTGGCCGTGACCGGCCGGCTCTTCGACCTGGAGTACGTCGAGGTCGACGCCTCGGCGTGGCACGCCGACGTGACGTCGTACGACGTGAGGCGTGGGGGCGAGCACATCGGCCGGATCCATCTCGACCTGCACCCGCGGGCGGGCAAGTACGGGCACGCGGCGCAGTTCGACCTCGCTCCCGGCATCGCCGGGCGGCAGCTGCCCGAGGGCGTGCTGGTCTGCAACTTCTCGCGGCACCTGATGGAGCACGACCACGTGGTGACGCTGTTCCACGAGTTCGGTCACCTGGTGCACCACGTCCTCGCGGGCGCGCACCCGTGGGCGCGCTTCTCCGGTGTCGCCACCGAGTGGGACTTCGTCGAGGCGCCCTCGCAGATGCTCGAGGAGTGGGCGTGGGACGCCGACGTGCTGCAGTCCTTCGCGACCGACGCCGACGGGCAGCCCATCTCGCGCGAGCTCGTCGACAAGATGCGCGCGGCGCACGACTTCGGCAAGGGCCTCTACGCCCGGACCCAGATGTTCTACGCGGCGCTGGCCTACTCCCTGCACCAGGACGTGCCCGAGGACATCACGGCGACCATGGAGCAGCTGCAGGCTCGCTACGACGTGTTCACCACGGTCCCGGACACGCACTGGTTCGCCGCCTTCGGCCACCTCGAGGGCTACGGGTCGGGCTACTACACCTACATGTGGAGCCTTGTGATCGCCAAGGACCTGTTCTCGGCGTTCGACGGCGACGACCTCTTCGACACCACGGTGGCGCACCGCTACCGCGACCGGATCCTCGCCGCCGGTGGCAGCCGGGATGCCGCCGACCTGGTCACCGACTTCCTCGGGCGGCCGTACCGCTTCGACTCGTTCGAGGCCTGGCTCAACAACCGCTGACCCTCCCCGATTCGTCTGCGATCCAGCGGGTCGGTCAGGCGGGCCGGTCGCAGACGAATCGCAGGGGTGGGACTCCCATCGCCCGCAGATCGTCGAGGATCGCGCCCGGTCCGAGCCGCACCTCGATGCTGGCGCAGCGCAGGATGGCGTGGTCCCACGCGGTGATCGCGCGCTGGCGGCGCAGGTCGCGCCACCAGTTGTCGACGAGCATGTGGAACGACCCGTCGATCTCGAGCACCAGCGTGCGTCCCCCGGGAGCCGCCAGGTGCAGTCCAGGTAGCGACGCCGGCCGTCGCGGTCGCGCCGCACCGCCTGCCGGTCCGGCGGGGCGAGCCCCGCCTGTCGGCACAGCGCCCCGATGTCGATCTCGGCGAACGACTGCGCCCCTCCCGCGATGTCGCCCAGGGCCTGCCGGAACAGCGCCCCATGGCGCAGCTTGCGGATGTCCAGGCTCGCGAGCCGCAGTCGCTCGGCGGTCGTGCGCTGCTGCTGTACGGCGGCGGCGAGCCGTCCGACGGCCCGGCGCACGAACCTGTCTCGCTCGGAGGTCAGCAGGACGGCGTGCTCGAGGTCGAGGCGCGGCAACCCGTCCTCGTCGCGCACGACCCAGCCCGCGTAGCGGCGCCGGGACTGGTGGAACGCGATGCCGGGCAGCCCGGCGGCCAGGTCCCCCTTGGGGGTGAGCACGTGCACCGTGTCCTCGGCCGTCCACGCGAGGCCGCCGAGCTCGCAGGCGGTCGCGTGGGTGACGGCGGCGGCCGGCCCGGCGTGCAGGACGCCGAGCCAGATCCGCTGCGCGCGCGTCAGCGCGGCGTTCTGTGCGACCACCACGTCGGGCGCCACCGCGATCCACCGGCCGACCTCGATCTCGTGCTCGACGCGGGTGTGGCGGACGCCGAGGTCGCGCAGCTGGGTGCGGCGCACGACGCCGAGCTGGCGCCGTAGGAGGTGCTCGGCCTCCGGCACGCGATTGGTCTGCGGTCTGGCGTGGTCCGCTCGCGGATCAGGTGCAGACGAATCGGGGACGAGGGGGCGGCGCGTCATCCACCGATCGTCGTACGACGGCCGCGCGCGTGCGTCCGGTCATCCACAGGAGGCCTCGGCCTCGCGATTCGTCTGCGATCGCCCTGCGGCGTGGACCCGCTAGACCGCAGACGAATCGGGGAGGGGGGGTGCGGGCGGGGGCGGGGGGGCGAAGGCGACGGTCACCGTGAGGTGGTCCGCGTCGGTCGGGGTGAAGACCAGGTCGCCGACGATCTTGCCGGCCGCCTTCAGGTCGTCGGCGGCCCGCGCGGCCAGTGCCACGGCCGCGGCCGGGCCGAAGACCTCGGCGCGCGAGAGCTCGGTGCGCATCGAGACCTTCGCGGTCGACTTCGCGCCGCGGATCGCGCCGAGCGCCATCGCCACCGCAGGCAGCATGGCCACGTCGCCGGAGTCGCCAGGCGCAGTCGCCAGAGTCGCCAGAGTCGCCGACGTCGCCGGAGTCGGCCGAGCCCAGATCGGTCGTGGTCGGCCACGGCTGGCGGTGCACCGAGCCCTCCTGCCACCACGACCAGACCTCCTCGGTCACGTAGGGCAGGAAGGGGGCGAGGAGCCGCAGCTGCACGTGCAGCGCGATCGCCAGCGCTGCCTTCGCGGACGCGGACGCCTCGGCGCCGCGGGCGCCGTAGGCCCGCTCCTTGACCAGCTCGAGGTAGTCGTCGCAGAACTCCCAGAAGAACTTCTCGGTGACCTCGAGGGCGGTGGTGTAGTCGTAGCCTCGAACGCCTCCGTCGCCCGCCGTACGACGTCCGCCAGCGCCGAGACCATCGCGCGGTCGATCGGCTCACTCACCGCGGACGGGCTCAGGGTCGTGGCGCCGACGCTCGACAGTGCGAACTTCGAGGCGTTCAGGACCTTCATCGCCAGGCGTCGGCCGACCTTCATCTGGCTCTCGTCGAAGGGCGAGTCGAGTCCGGGACGGGCGGTGGCGGCCCGCCAGCGGACCGCGTCGGCGCCGAACTTGTCCAGGATCTCCGTCGGCACGACGGCGTTGCCCTTGGACTTGCTCATCTTCTTGCGGTCCGGGTCGACGATGAAGCCGGAGATCAGGGCGTTGGTCCACGGCACGACGTGGTTCTCGTGGTGGGCGCGCACCACGCGGGAGAACAGCCAGGTCCGGATGATGTCGTGGGCCTGGGTGGCCAGGTCCATCGGGAACACCCGGGCGAACAGGTCGTCGTCGGACTCCCAGCCGCCGGCGATGTGCGGGGTCAGCGAGGAGGTGGCCCAGGTGTCCATGATGTCGGGGTCGCCGACGAAGCCACGCGGCGCGCCGCGCTGGGACTCCTCGTAGCCGGACGGCACGTCGGTGGACGGGTCGATCGGCAGCTCGTCCTCGCGCGGGAGCAGCGGGTGGGCGTGGTCGGGCTCGCCCCCGTCGTCGAGCGGGTACCAGACCGGGAAGGGGATCCCGAAGAACCGCTGCCGCGAGATCAGCCAGTCGCCGTTGAGGCCGTTGACCCAGTTGGTGTAGCGGTGCGACATGTACGCCGGCGTCCACCGGATCTCGGAGCCGCGTGCGACGAGCTCGTCGCGCAGCTCGGCGTCGCGGCCGCCGTTCCGGATGTACCACTGACGGGTCGAGACGATCTCCAGCGGCTTGTCGCCCTTCTCGTAGAAGTTCGTCATCCGCTGGGTGGGCCGGGGGTCGCCGTCGAGGTCGCCGCTCGCGCGCAGCTGCTCGACGATCGCCTCCCGGGCGCTGAAGGTCGTCTTGCCGGCCAGTGCGGCGTACGCCGTCGCGGCGGGCTCCGCGGCCAGCCACTCGGGGGTGTCCCGGTGCAGCCGGCCGTCGCGCCCGATCACGGTGCGGACCGGCAGCTGCAGCTCGCGCCACCACTGCACGTCGGTCAGGTCGCCGAAGGTGCAGGACATCGCGATGCCCGCGCCCTTGTCGGGCTCGGCCGCCGGGTGGGCCAGGACGGGGATCTCGACGTCGAACAGCGGGGAGCGGACCGTCGTCCCGAACAGCGGCTGGTAGCGCTCGTCGTCGGGATGTGCGATCAGGGCGACGACGGCGGGGATCAGCTCGGGACGGGTCGTCTCGATGTGGACCGGTCCGTCGGCGCCGTGGAAGGCGACGCGGTGGTAGTGGCCGGCGTACTCCCGGGCCTCGAGCTCGGCCTGGGCGACCGCGGTCTGGAAGGTGACGTCCCACAGCGTGGGCGACTCCTGGAGGTAGGCCTCGCCGCGGGCGAAGTTGCGCAGGAACGCGCGCTGGGAGACGGTCTGCGACCGCGCGCCGACCGTCGTGTAGGTCTGCTTCCAGTCCACGGACAGGCCGAGGGTGCGCCACAGCGACTCGAAGAGCTTCTCGTCCTCCTCGACGAGGCGCTCGCACAGCTCGACGAAGTTGGGCCGGCTGACGGGGATCTGCTTCTTGGCGTCGGGCTTCTGCGGCGCGGTGAAGTCGGCGTCGTAGGGCAGCGAGGGGTCGCAGCGGACGCCGAAGTAGTTCTGCACGCGACGCTCGGTGGGCAGGCCGTTGTCGTCCCAGCCCATCGGGTAGAAGACCTCCTTGCCACGCATCCGCTGGAAGCGCGCGATGAGGTCGGTGTGGGTGTAGGAGAAGACGTGGCCGACGTGCAGCGCCCCGGAGACGGTGGGGGGCGGGGTGTCGATCGAGTAGATCTCGCTGCGGTCCTTGGTGCGGTCGAAGGCGTAGGTGTCCTCGGCCTTCCAGCGCTGCGACCAGGTCTCCTCGAGCCCCTCGAGGGCCGGCTTGTCCGGTACGACGACGGTCCGCGCGGGGGCGGGCGTCGTCGCGGACAGGTCGGGGTCGAGCGGCTCGGAGGTCATGGCGCGAAATCCTACGTTCCGGCGCGCGGCCGCAGCGAACCCGTGCGGCTCGCGACCGCCCCCGGCGCGCGCCGAGGCCGACCGTAGACTCGGGAGGCGATGTCCCACACCCCTGCTCCCGACGCCCCGACCGGTCCGGTCTCCTCCTACGCCGAGGCCGAGCGCGCGCTCCTGGCCCGCTGGCCCGAGACCCGCCTGGAGCCGTCGCTGGACCGGATCCGGGCCCTGACCGAGCTGCTCGGCGAGCCCCAGACGTCGTACCCCGTCATCCACCTGACCGGCACCAACGGCAAGACCAGCACCTCGCGGATGATCGACGCGCTGATCCGCGCGACCGGCCTGCGTCCCGGGCGGTTCACCAGCCCGCACGTCGAGTCGATGACCGAGCGGATCTCCGTCGACGGGGAGCCGCTGTCGCAGGAGCGCTTCGTGGAGACCTACAACGAGGTGATCGGGCTCGCGGGGATGGTCGACGAGGAGGGCCCGCACCCGCTGTCCTTCTTCGAGCTGTCGGTCGCGATGGCCTACGCCGCGTTCGCCGACGCGCCCGTCGACGTGGCCGTCGTCGAGGTCGGCATGGGCGGGTCGTGGGACGCCACCAACGTCGCGGATGCGCGGGTCGCGGTGATCGGGCCGATCGCGGTCGACCACAGCGCCTACCTCGGCGACCGTCCGGTGGACATCGCGCGGGAGAAGGCCGGCATCATCAAGCCCGGTTCGGTCGTCGTCTGCGCCGAGCAGTCCCCCGAGGTCGCGGCCGTCATCGCGGAGCGGGCGGCCGAGGTCGGCGCGAGCGTGGTGTGGGAGGGCCAGGACTTCGGCGTCGAGGGTCGGGTGCCGGCTGTCGGCGGACAGATGCTGCGGCTGCGCGGGCTCCGAGCGGAGTACGACGAGCTGCTGGTGCCGCTGTACGGCGCCCACCAGGCGCAGAACGCCGCGATGGCGCTCGCCGCGGTGGAGGCGTTCCTCGGTGCCGAGCCGCTGGACGCCGAGCTCGTGCACGGCGCCTTCGAGGACGTCACCTCGCCGGGCCGCCTCGAGGTGATCCGGCGCAGTCCCGAGCATCGTGCTCGACGCGGCCCACAACCCGCACGGCGCGCAGGCCGTGGCGGCCGCCCTGGAGGACTCGTTCGTGTTCAACCCGCTGGTCGGGGTGGTCGGCGTGATGGCCGACAAGGACGCCGACGGCCTGCTCGCCGCCTTCGAGCCGGTCCTGGCCGAGGTCGTGGTCACCGCGAGCTCCACGCCGCGGGCGATGCCCGCCGAGGAGCTGGGCGAGGTCGCCCGCGGCATCTTCGGGGCCGACCGGGTCACGGTCGTGCCGCGCCTCGACGACGCGATCACCGCGGCGGTGACGCTGGCCGAGCAGGGGGGCGTCTACGGCTCCGGCGGCGTGCTGGTGACCGGCTCCGTCGTCACCGTCGGGGAGGCCCGGCGGATGCTCAAGCCGCGCGAACGCAAC
The DNA here is from genome assembly GCA_963845655.1 of uncultured Actinomycetota bacterium. Classification (GTDB taxonomy): domain Bacteria; phylum Actinomycetota; class Actinomycetes; order Propionibacteriales; family Nocardioidaceae; genus Nocardioides_B. The sequence goes on from CAWJTB010000007.1 coordinate 55,208, forward strand.
CGCGAGCGCCTCCCGGAGCGCGGCGAGGACGAGCAGTGAGCTCCGCGCGGCGCGGCATGTGCGCGGGGATCCTGGTGCTGCAGGCGGTCGTGCTCTTCCTGACCGGCGTGGTCACCATCGGCAGCGGCGACATCCCCATCGCCGCCTCGCTGAGCATCGGGGTCGGGCTGGCGGTGCTGTGCGTGCTGGCCGCCGGGATGCTGGGCCGGCCGGGCGGCTACGCGCTCGGCTGGTTCGTCCAGGCCGTGTCGGTCGGGCTCGGCTTCGTGGTCACGGCGATGTTCTTCCTCGGCGCGGTCTTCGGTGCGCTGTGGGCCACGGCCTACTTCCTGGGCATCAGGATCGACCGCGAGCGCGGCGAGCGCCGGGTCCTGGAGGAGCAGTGGCGCGCCGAGCACGGCGGGTCCGCCGAGGTCGCGGAGGGCTGAGACGACCCGGGCACTAGGCTGCGGCGCATGTCACAACGCACTCTGGTCCTGCTCAAGCCCGACACCGTACGACGCGGACTGGTCGGCGACGTGGTGTCCCGGTTCGAGGCGAAGGGGCTCACGATCGTCGCCCTCGAGCTGCGGCACATCGACGCCGCCCAGGCCGATGCGCACTACGCCGAGCACGTCGAGCGCGACTTCTACCCGCCGCTGCGCGACTTCGTCACCTCCGGTCCGCTGGTCGCCGCGGTCCTCGAGGGCGACGAGGCCGTCGAGGTCGTCCGTAGCCTGAACGGCGCCACCGACGGTCGCAAGGCCGCGCCGGGCACCATCCGCGGCGACCTGTCGCTGTCCAACCGCGAGAACCTCGTGCACGGCTCGGACTCCCCGGAGTCGGCCGAGCGCGAGATCAAGATGTGGTTCCCCCACCTCTGATGACCGGCCCGCTCTCCCCGACGCCCCGCAGCACGCCGCGCCGGGAGCGGGAGCGGGCGCAGACCGACCGCGCCGCCCTGTACGACGTGCTGGCGGCGTCCTACGTGTGCCACCTCGCCGTCGTGGTCGACGGGGTGCCGCTCGCCCTGCCGACGGTGTTCGCGGTCGACCCCGACGGGCCGGACCGGGACGGCACCCTCTACCTGCACGGGTCGGTCGCCTCGCGCAGCCTGGTGCAGGGTCCCGCGCAGGAGGTCAGCGTGACCTTCCTGGTGCTCGACGGGCTCGTGCTGGCGCGGTCGGGCTTCAACCACTCGATGAACTACCGCTCCGCGGTGGTGATCGGCCGACCGCGGGTGGTCGAGGACGCCGAGGAGAAGCTGCGCGCCGCGGACCTGCTGGTGGACCACGCCGTGCCCGGCCGGTCGGCGACGCTGCGCCGGCCGACCCGCAAGGAGCTCGCGGCCACGACGGTGCTGGCGCTGCCGCTGCACGAGGCCTCGGTGAAGGTCCGCGCCGGCGACCCGGAGGACGAACCGGTCGACGTCGAGGCGGGTGGCTGGGCCGGGGTGGTGCCGCTGGCCCTGGTGAGCGGCGAGGTCTCGACGAGCGGGGACGCCGAGGGGACCGTCGTACCCACGCACGTGCGGGAGTCCGCGACCCGCCGGCGGTAGCTACCACACAGGTCACACACACCACACCCGCCCCGCGTGTCCCGCCCGCGAACCGGTGCCGCCGCTCCTACGCTGGCTCCACGGGTCGTCGTGCGTCTGCGTCGACCCTTCCCAGGATGGACACGGCCCTCACGGACGAGCACGGGTAGGCGAGACATGGCGAACAGCTTCATCGGCCGGGACATGGCCGTGGACCTCGGCACCGCCAACACGCTCGTCTACGTCCGCGGCAAGGGCATCCTGCTCGACGAGCCGTCCGTGGTGGCGCTGAACTCCTCGACCAACGAGATCCTGGCGGTCGGGCACGAGGCCAAGCGGATGATCGGGCGCACGCCCGACAACATCACCGCCATCCGGCCGCTCCGGGACGGCGTGATCGCCGACTTCGAGTCGACCGAGCAGATGCTGCGCTACTTCATCCAGCAGGTGCACCGTCGCCGCTACTTCGCCAAGCCGCGCCTGGTGATCTGCGTGCCCAGCGGCATCACCGCCGTCGAGCAGCGCGCGGTCAAGGAGGCCGGCTACCAGGCCGGCGCCCGACGGGTCTACATCGTCGAGGAGCCGATGGCCGCCGCCATCGGCGCCGGGCTGCCGGTGCACGAGGCGACCGGCAACATGGTCGTCGACGTCGGCGGCGGCACCACCGAGGTGGCCGTGATCTCCCTCGGCGGCATCGTCACCAGCCTCTCGATCCGCACCGCCGGCGACGACCTGGACCAGGCCGTGATCGCCTGGATGAAGAAGGAGCACTCCCTGATGCTGGGGGAGCGCACCGCCGAGGAGATCAAGATGACCCTCGGCAACGCCTTCCCACTGACCCAGGAGCCCGAGGCCGAGATCCGCGGCCGCGACATGGTCACCGGGCTGCCCAAGACCGTGGTGGTCTCCTCCTCCGAGGTCCGGATGGCCCTCGAGGAGCCGTTGCACGCGATCGTCGACGCGGTGCGCACCACCCTCGACCAGACCCCGCCCGAGCTGGCCGGGGACATCATGGACCGCGGGCTCGTCCTCACCGGTGGTGGGGCGCTGCTGCGCGGGCTCGACGAGCGGATCCGGCACGAGACGGGGCTGCCGGTGCACATCGCCGAGGAGCCGCTGCACTCGGTCGCGATGGGTGCCGGCAAGTGCGTCGAGGAGTTCGAGGCGCTGCAGCAGGTGCTCGTCTCGGAGCCTCGCCGATGAACCGGGACCGCCCCTCGCACGCGGTGCTCGTCCTGCTCCTGCTCGCCTCGTTCACCGTGATCACCCTCGATGTGCGCGGCGGCGAGGACTCCCCGCTCGACCCGGTCCGCTCCGCCGTGGGCGCGGTCGTCGGGCCCGTCGAGAACACCGCCGCGGCCGCCGTACGCCCGTTCCAGGCGGTGCCGGAGTTCTTCCGCACCACCCACGGGCTGCGCGACGACGTCACCCGGCTGCGCGCCGAGAACGCCCGCCTGCGCGGTGAGCTCGCCGGCTCGGGCATCGACCGCAGCAGGGTCGCCGAGGTGGACGGGCTGATCGCCAGCTCGAAGCAGACCGGCTACGCCCTGGTGCCCGCCCGCGTCGTCGCGATGGGGCCGGCCCAGACCTTCTCCCGCACCGTGACCATCGACGCCGGCCGCCGGGCGGGGGTGCTGCCGGACATGACCGTGCTCAACAACGACGGTCTCGTGGGCCGGGTGGTCCGCGCCGACACCGCCACCGCGACCGTGCTGCTGCTCGTCGACAGCGAGTCCACGGTCGGCGCCCGGCTCGGCTCCAGCATGGAGATCGGCTCGCTGAAGGGGCGCGGCGGAGTCGGGGGCAACGCACGGCTCGACCTCGACCTGATCGACGCCGCCGCCTCCGCGACCAAGGGCGACGCGCTGGTCACGTGGGGCAGCAAGGGAGGGGCGCCGTACGTCGCCGGCATCCCGATCGGCCAGGTGGCCGACGTCTACTCCAGCCCGCGCCAGCAGTCCACGCAGGCCGTGATCGCGCCGTACGTCGACTTCAGCTCCCTCGACCTCGTCGGGGTGGTGGTCGACCAGGACACCCGCAGCGACCGCACCGTGATCCGCGCCGACTCGCAGAAGGCGCAGTCGAAGGGGGACCGCCGATGACCGCGCTCCGCGCCCTGGCCCTGACCGCGCTGGTGCTGCTCGCCGTCGTCGCGCAGGTCGTGTTCTTCTCCGCGATGTCCTTCGACGGCGTGGTGCCCAACCTCGCCCTCGTCGTGGTGGTCGGCGCCGCCCTCGTGCGCGGTCCGGAGTTCGCCGCCACCCTCGGCTTCCTGGGCGGCCTGGCCCTCGACCTCGCCCCGCCGGCCGACCACGTCGCCGGTCGCTGGGCACTCGCCCTGGTCGTCGTCGGCTACCTCGCCGGCCGGGTCCGGCAGGACGCCGGCACCTCCGCGGTCTCCGCCGTCGTCACCGTCGCCGCCTGCTCGTTCGTGGGCACCTCCATCGTCGCGCTCAGCGGGATGCTGCTGCGTGACCCGGCCGTCCCGGTGGCCGACGCGCTGGCCGTGATCCCGCTCTCGGTCGGCTACGACATCCTGATCACGCCGTTCGTGCTGCCGCTCGTCCTGCGGCTCTTCCGCTCGCTGCAACCGTCGCGGGTCGCGTACTGATGGCCGCCGGTCGGGTGCACGCGACCAGCGCCACGCGGGGTCGCCTCCGGCTGGTCGTCGTGCAGGCACTGGTGCTGTCGCTGTTCATCACGCTCTTCGCGCGGCTCTGGTACATGCAGGTGCTCGGCGGCGAGGCCTACCAGGCGCAGGCCGCCGAGCAGTCGGTGCGCCAGCTCGTCGTGCAGCCCGCCCGTGGCCTGATCGTCGACGGCATGGGGCGCCCGCTCGTGACCAACCGCGCGTCGTGGGTGGTCAGCCTGGACCGCACCATGCTGCAGAAGATGGGCGACCTGCAGCAGCAGGCGCTGGTCGAGCGGGTCGGCCGCGCCGTCAAGGTGTCGGCGAAGAAGATCCGGTCCCGCACGCTGCTGTGCGGCCAGGAGGGTGCGGTCTCCGGCACCTGCTGGAACGGCTCGCCCTACCAGCCGGTGCCCGTCGCCTACGACGTCGACCAGCAGGTGGCGGTCTCGATCATGGAGCAGGGCGAGGACTTCCCGGCCGTGCTGGTCGAGCAGCAGAACGTGCGCTCCTACCCCTCGCCGTACGGCATCAACGCGGCGCACCTGCTCGGCTACCTGAGCCCGATCACCGAGGAGGAGCTGGACGAGGCGCAGGCCGAGGACGACACCTCGGTGCACGGCGCCTCGGTCGTCGGCCGCGCCGGGCTGGAGAAGGAGTACGACGCCTACCTGCGCGGGCAGCCCGGCTACAAGCAGGTCGCGGTCGACTCGATGGGCCGGGTGCTCGGCGACTCCGGCGAGGTCGAGGGCCGTGAGGGCGACACCCTGGTGACCTCGATCGACGCCCGCGTCCAGGGAGTCGTGGAGCAGCAGCTCGAGCAGACCATCACCACGGCGCGCTCGACCTTCGACAAGGTGTCGGGCAAGAAGTACGTCGCCGACCAGGGCGCCGCGATCGTGCTGAACGCCAAGAACGGCCAGGTCGTGGCGATGGCCGGCATGCCGACGTACGACCCGAAGGTGTGGGTCGGCGGGATCAGCACCAAGCAGCTGCGGCGGCTCTACTCCGCCAAGCAGGGCAACCCGCTGCTCTCGCGCGCCACCCAGGGCCAGTTCGCGCCCGGCTCGACGTGGAAGCCGGTGATGACGGCCGGCGCCCTGTCCAACGGGTTCTCCCAGGACACCCGGCTCGACTGCTCCTCGGCGCTGCAGGTCGGCAACCGTGCCTTCAAGAACTACGAGTCCGGCTCCTACGGGTCGATCGGCTTCGACAAGGCGCTGCAGGTCTCCTGCAACACCTTCTTCTACCGGGTGGGCTACTCGTTCTGGCAGAGGTTCGGCACCGACATCGACGACGTCAAGGCCAAGGACCCCCTGGTCTCGGAGGCGAAGAGCTTCGGCTTCGGCTCGCCCACCGGCATCGACATCCCGGGCGAGGCCAGCGGACGGATCGCCGACCGCGCGTGGAAGCTGGCCTACTGGAAGGCCAACAAGGACTACTACTGCAAGATCGCCAAGAAGCCCGGCACCGACTTCCTGCACCGCTTCGCGCGCGAGTTCTGCGTCGAGGGCTTCGTCTACCGCGCCGGCGACGCCGTGAACTTCGCGATCGGCCAGGGCGACACGATGGTGACGCCGCTGCAGCTCGCCCGGGCGTACGGCGCGCTGGCCAACGGCGGCACGCTCTACGAGCCCCGCGTGGCCAAGGCGGTCGTCGACCCGGCCGGCAAGCTGGTCCGCACGATCCCTCCGAAGAAGGCCTCGAAGGTCCCGGTGAGCAAGAGCGACCTGGGCTACATCGACAGGGCCCTGCAGGGCACCTCGCGCACCGGCACGATGTCGTGGCGGCTGATCGACTTCCCGCTCGACGAGGTGCAAGATCCGCTCCAAGACGGGATCGGCCGAGGTCTACGGCAAGCAGAGCACGTCGTGGGTGGCGTCGTACGACAAGAAGTTCGTGGTCGTGATGATGGTCGCGCAGGGCGGCACCGGCTCGGGCACCTCGGGCCCGGCGGTCCGCAAGATCTGGGAGGCGCTCTACGGCGTCAAGGGGATGGACGTGCGCACCGACAAGGCCGCGCTGCCTGGTGCCCGTCCGCCGCGCAAGCTGCCGGTGTTCGCCAAGGACGGCGAGATCCTGCCGCCGGTCGCGACCCGCGCGGGCTCGACCCAGCGGAAGGAGCGCCGATGAGTCTCGTCGCGGTCCGTCCCCGCGGCTCGCGGGCGCACGGCGTACAGGTCTCGGGGACCACCACCCGGGTCAAGGCCGCGCGCCTCGACTGGGCTCTGATGTTCGCGGCGGCCACGTTGCTCGCGATCGGCACGATGCTCGTCTGGTCGGCCACCTCGAGCCGCGAGGCGCTCACCGACGGCGACCCGCAGGCCTACGTGAAGCGCCACCTCGTCAACATCGCGATCGGCGTCGTGCTCGGGGTGATGGTCGCCGCCACCGACCACCGCTGGGTGCGGATCCTCGCGCCCCTGGTCTACGTCGCCTCGGTGCTCGGGCTGGTGCTGGTGCTCGCGATGGGCGTGACGATCAACGGCTCGCGCTCGTGGATCCAGCTCGGCGGACTGTCGGTGCAGCCGGCGGAGTTCGCCAAGCTGGCCGTCGTCATCGCGATGGCGCTGATGGTCGCCGAGCGCACCGAGGGCTCGCTCAACCGCAAGGAGGTCGGCTCCCGCGACGTCGGGGCGATGCTCGCGATCGCCGGTCTGCCGGCCCTGCTGATCCTGCTGCAGCCCGACCTCGGCACCGTCCTGGTGCTGTCCGCGACGGTCTTCGGGGTGATCGCGGTCTCCGGCGCCGGGCGGAGCTGGCTGCTCGGTCTCGCGCTGGGAGCCGTCGGGGTCGCGATCGTCGCGGTCAAGGCGGGCGTGCTGGAGTCCTACCAGATCGACCGCTTCATGGCGTTCACCGATCCGCTGCTCGACCCGCGCGGGGCCGGCTACAACACCACCCAGGCGCGCATCGCGATCGGCAACGGCGGGATCTTCGGACAGGGCCTCTTCGGCGGCTCCCAGACCCGGTCGGGCTTCGTCCCCGAGCAGCACACCGACTTCATCTTCACCGTGGCCGGCGAGGAGCTCGGCCTGGTCGGCTCCGCGGTCATCATCGCGCTGCTCGGCGTGGTGCTCTGGCGCGCGCTGCGGATCGCCGTGCACGCGGAGGATCTCTTCGGCCGCGTGGCCTGTCGCGGGCATCGCCTGCTGGTTCGGCTTCCAGGCCTTCCAGAACGTCGGGATGTGCCTGGGCATCATGCCCGTCACCGGCGTCCCCCTTCCGCTCGTGTCGTACGGCGGCAGCTCGATGTTCGCGAGCCTGATGGCGCTCGGCCTGCTCCAGAACGTCCACCTGCGCAGCGGCGAGGGCATCGGCATCGCACGATCGCGGCTGCAGCGCTCGCGCTTCTGAGGTCGATAGTGGTGACGTTCCGCAGGTTCTGGACCCTCAGAACCTGCGGAACGTCACAAACTAACCGGGGTGGGGTGACCCGGATGCGCCATGGACGCCGCGATCACGACGGAGCACGCTGGACCTCACCGAGCGGGGTGAGGGCGATGGACGACGTGGAGCTGCACCGGCGAGCAGTAGCCGCCTGGACCGACGCCGTGGAGCAGATCCGGCCGCAGCAGTGGGACGAGCCCACGCCGTGCACGGACTGGACGGTGCGCGACCTGGTCAACCACGTCGCCGGCGAGGACGCGTGGACGACCCCCCTGATGCGCGGTGCAGACGGTCGCGGACGTCGGCGACACCCTCGACGGGGACCTGCTCGGCGACCAGCCGGTCGCGACCGTGAGCCGACTGGCTGCCGAGGCGGTCGCGGTGGTCGCGGAGCGGCTGCCGACCGGCGAGCGGGTGCACCTCTCCTACGGCGACGAGGACCCCGGGGAGTACGTCCACCAGCTCGCGACCGACCACCTCGTGCACGCCTGGGACGTGCTGGTGGCCGTCGGGGCCGACCCGACGCTGCCGGCCGACCTCGTCGCCGCGGTCGCCGACTGGTTCGCGGAGCGCGAGGAGCTGTACCGCTCCGTGGGCGTGATCGGCGAGCGGGCGTCGTACGACGGGGACGCGGATGCGCAGACGCGGCTGCTCGCCGGCTTCGGCCGCGACGCCGGGTGGGCTCCCTGAGCCGTCGCCGTTTCGGCGGGAGCGCCGCGCACGACGTACGCTGGGAGCGCCCCCCACCCCGTTCGGAAGGTCTGCCACTGTGCCCGCCGGAGCCAGCGACACCACCCTGTCCACCGACAGCGTGTTCCCGCGGCTGGAGCCCCTGCTCCCGTCGGTGCAGAAGCCGATCCAGTACGTCGGCGGCGAGCTGAACTCCACGCCCAAGGAGTGGGGGCCGGACGGCACGGTCCGATGGGCCCTGATGTATCCCGACGCCTACGAGGTCGGACTGCCCAACCAGGGCGTCCAGATCCTCTACGAGGTGCTCAACGAGCGGGACTGGATCGTGGCCGAGCGCACCTACTCGGTGTGGCCCGACATGGAGCAGGTGATGCGCGACCACCAGATCCCGCAGTTCACCGTCGACAACCACCGCCCCGTGCGCGCCTTCGACGTGTTCGGCATCTCGTTCTCCACCGAGCTGGGCTACACCAACCTGCTCACCGCCCTCGACCTCGCCGGCATCCCGCTGCACGCCGCGGACCGCACCGACGACGACCCGCTGGTCATCGCGGGCGGCCATGCCGCCTTCAACCCGGAGCCGGTCTCCGACTTCGTGGACGCGGCCGTGCTCGGTGACGGCGAGGAGATCGTGCTCGCGATCTCCGACGTGGTGCGTGAGTGGAAGCAGGAGGGGCGTCCAGGGCTCGGCGGCCGTACGTCGCGCGACGAGCTGCTCTACCGGCTCGCCGTCTCCGGCGCGGTCTACGTGCCCCGCTTCTACGACGTCAGCTACCTTCCCGACGGTCGGATCAAGCGCGTCGCACCCAACACCTCCGGCGTGCCGTGGCGCGTGCACAAGCACACGCTGATGGACCTCGACGCCTGGCCCTACCCCCGCAAGCCGCTGGTGCCGCTGGCCGAGACGGTGCACGAGCGCTACTCCGTGGAGATCTTCCGCGGCTGCACGCGCGGCTGCCGCTTCTGCCAGGCCGGCATGATCACCCGACCGGTGCGCGAACGCTCGATCACCACGATCGGCGACATGGTCGAGAGCGGGATCCGCAAGTCCGGCTTCGAGGAGGTCGGGCTGCTGTCGCTCTCGAGCGCCGACCACACCGAGATCGGCGAGGTCGCCAAAGGGCTCGCGGACCGCTACGAGGGCACCAACGTGTCGCTCTCGCTGCCCTCGACCCGGGTCGATGCCTTCAACATCACGCTCGCCAACGAGTTCTCCCGCAACGGCCGCCGCTCAGGGCTGACCTTCGCTCCCGAGGGCGGGTCGGAGCGGCTGCGCAAGGTGATCAACAAGATGGTCACCGAGGAGGACCTGATCCGCACGGTCGCGACGGCCTACTCCCACGGCTGGCGGCAGGTGAAGCTCTACTTCATGTGCGGCCTGCCGACCGAGACCGACGAGGACGTCCTGGAGATCGCCGACCTGGCCAAGAAGGTGATCGCCAAGGGGCGTGAGGTCTCCGGTCGCAACGACATCCGGTGCACGGTCTCGATCGGCGGGTTCGTGCCCAAGCCGCATACGCCGTTCCAGTGGGCCGCGCAGCTCGACCACGTGACCACGGACGCGCGGCTGAAGAAGCTGCGCGACGACGTCCGCGCCGACAAGAAGTTCGCCCGGGCCATCGGCTTCCGCTACCACGACGGTCGTCCCGGCATCATCGAGGGACTGCTGTCGCGCGGCGACCGTCGCGTCGGCCGCGTCATCGAGGCGGCGTGGCGCGACGGCGGCCGGTTCGACGGCTGGAGCGAGCACTTCTCCTACGACCGCTGGGCAGCAGGCCGCCGCGACCGGGCTGGCCGACACGCCGGTCGACCTGGACTGGTACACCACCCGCGAGCGCGAGCACGCCGAGGTGCTGCCCTGGGACCACCTGGACTCCGGGCTCGACAAGGACTGGCTCTGGGAGGACTGGCAGGACGCCATCGACCCCGACTCCCAGGTCGAGGTCGAGGACTGCCGCTGGACGCCGTGCTACGACTGCGGCGTCTGCCCGCAGATGGACACCGAGATCCAGATCGGCCCCACCGGCAAGACGTTGCTGCCGCTCAGCGTCGTCTGACCCGACCCGGCGCGTCGGCTGGTCGAGAACCCCTCGACCCGGCGCGTTGGCTGGTCGAGAACCCCTCGACCCGGCGCGTTGGCTGGTCGAGAACCCCTCGACCCGGCGCGTTGGCTGGTCGACGAACCGCTCGACGCCGGCGCGTGGGCGGTCTACAGACCAGCCGACGCGCCGACTGGGCGGGGCGGGGACCAGCCGACGCGCCGACTCGTCAGCCGGTGACGTGCGAGCGGTTCTTCCAGATGAAGTCGAAGTTCTTCCGGTACGCCGCGAAGGCCCCGCGACGCGGGATGTGCATCGTGACCTCGTCGCCGTGCAGCGCGATGTCGGACCAGTTCTGCGACCCGGTCCACACGTGCCAGGCGGCCTTCTTGTTGTAGTTGCCCGACAGGATCATGTACTTCTGGTGGGTGTACATGTCGACCTCGCCGTCGGCGTTGCGGTCGTAGCTGGCGGTGCGGACCGGGACCCCGTTGGCCCGCAGGTGCTTCACGACGTAGCCGCCGCCGTCACTGTGCAGGACGCGGATGTTGCACCCGTTGCGCGACAGCGAGGCCGACCTTGTCGGCGAGGTACCGGCCACGCTCGCCGTTCCAGCCGTACATCGAGATGCGGATCAAGGTCTTGTTGCCGATGCCGGTCGGGCCGGAGGCTCCCGTGCACTTGACCCGGCTCAGGCGACCCATCACGGGGTCGTTGCTCCGGTTGGTGTCGTAGCGCGGGTAGAAGTTGATGTCGTAGCCGCCGCGCACCGTGTAGCTGCGGTAGGGCTGGCCCATCGCGCGGTCGCGCTTCATCTCGGTGAAGACCTGGGAGTAGGCGTCGTACATCGGCTTGTTGTCCTTGACCGTGAACATGTCGTTCCACTGGTTCCGGGCGCCGTAGCCGGTGAGGTTCGCCGACCCCATCATCGTCACGTAGCCCGCGGAGCCGGTCTTGGAGAACAGGTAGAACTTCGAGTGCAGGTTGCCGCGGCGCCCACGACAGGAGCGGTCGCACACGCGCAGGAAGCTGGCCTTCTCGATGTTCGTGCCGAGCGCCTTGCGCAGCCGCCGGGTCTGGCGCGAGGTCCAGTTGTCGTTGAGCAGCATCTGCACGCTGACGCCGCGCTTCTTGGCCCGGATCAGGGAGTCGGCGATGTCCTTGCGGTCGTTGGAGTACGTCGCGACCTTGATCGTCGAGCCCTTGCGGCTGTTGTTGACCGCGAGCACGAACTTCTTGATCAGGCGCTCCTTGGACGTGGTGCCGCCCCAGGGGTTGTTGAAGGCGGCCCCGCCCTGCGGCTCGTAGGCCTGCGCCGCGACACCCGTCGTGAGGGTCAGGAACAGGGTGAGGGCGAGGGTGGCGCTGAGCCGCTTGAGCATGTGGAGGATCTCCCGTGAAGTCACAGCCGCCCGGTCGGACGGGACCGACCGGCTACCGACGTACGACAGGCGGCTCGAGCGAGCCGCCTCTGATCAATGTCTTTACTTTGTCCGCACGAGAGTAGTGCACGACGGCCACCACTCTTGGACCGTCGGCGCGTGTTGTGCCGCACACCACTCAGCGGGGCGTGGGTGCGGTGGTCCGAGCTCCGATCTCGTCCTCGATGTACGACGGGCGCGCGACGCTCAGGCCGGCGATCAGCTGGGGCACGCACAGCACGATCAGCGCTACCAGGGGGACGGTCCACCCCCCGGTGAGGTCGTAGAGCACCCCCATCCCGAACGGGCCGATCGCCGCGATCAGGTAGCCGACGGACTGGGTGAAGCCGGACAGGGCGGCCGTACCCTCGCTGGTGCGGGCTCGCAGCCCGATCAGGGTGAGCACGACGGGGAAGACCGAGGCGGCGACGCCGACCAGCACCGCCCACAGCCAGGCGCCGGCCACCGGAGCGAAGATCAGCCCGACGTAGCCGACCGGGTAGAGCGAGACCAGGGCCGTGATCAGCCAGGTCTGGTTCTCCATCCGGGCGGCCCACGCGGGCAGCCAGAACGACAGCGGGATGCTCATCGCCGTGATGACGCCGAGCAGCAGGCCGGCGGTACCCGCCGAGAAGCCGGCGTCGCGGTAGACCTGCGCGAACCACCCGAACACCGCGTACGCCTGCAGCGACTGCAGCCCGAAGAACAGCGCCATGCCCCAGCCCAGCCGGGTGCGCGCCACCGCGCCGAGCGAGAGGCGGGACGCGGTGCCCTCGGGCGCCGAGTCGTGGCGCAGCAGCCCGAACCAGGGGAGCGCGGCGACCACGGCTGTCGCCGCCCAGGCCATCAGCCCCCATCGCCACGATCCCAGGCCCTGCGAGAGCGGCACGGTGAGCACGGACCCGAGCGTCAGCCCCACCGCGAGCGAGGTCGTGTAGACCGACGTCATCAGCCCGATCCGGTCCGGGAAGTGCAGCTTCACCAGCGACGGCAGCAGCACGTTGGCCGTGGCCATCCCGGCGAGCGCAAGGAGCGAGAAGACGAGGAACAGCGGGATGCTCGACAGCTGCGAGCGGGTGACGAGGCCCACGACGACCGCGATCAGGGACAGCAGCGTGACCTTGTGGAGCCCCAGGCCCCGCGCCAAGGTCGGCGCCAGGGCGCCGAAGGCCGCGAAGGCCAGCACCGGAAGCGTGGTCAGGACCCCCGCAGTGGTGGGGGACATGCCGAGCCCGCCGGAGGAGCTGGTGATCTCGTCGAGCACCGGGCCGACGCTCACCGCGGCGGGACGCAGGTTGAAGGCCAGCACGACGATGCCGACGACGACCAGGATCCGCTCGGCGCGGGTGTCCCGGTGTCCGGTCGGGAGTCCCGTCTGGCCGCTCGTCACCGGAGCATCCTCGCGCACCCGTCCGCGGTCAGCGGCCGGGGGTGGACGCCGTAGGGTCGAGGAGTGCGCGACCAACCCGAGCAGCAGGCGCCGCCGGTCCAGCGGCTCCGGATCCGCTACGCCAAGCGCGGGCGGCTGCGCTTCACCAGCCACCGCGACTTCTCGCGGGCGTTCGAGCGGGCGATCGCGCGGGCCCAGGTGCCGATGGCCTACTCCTCCGGCTTCCACCCGCACCCACGCATCTCCTACGCGGGTGCGTCGCCGACCGGTGCGGCCAGCGAGGCGGAGTACGTCGAGATCGGGCTGGCGCGCGAGACCGATCCCGACGTCGTACGACGCGCGCTCGACGAGGCGCTGCCGCCCGGGCTCGACGTGATGCAGGTCGTCGTCTCACCGGGCGGCTCCCTCACGGACCGGCTCGAGGCCAGCGCGTGGCGGATCACGGTGCCCGACCTGCCGGTGGCGGCCGGGCGCTCGGCCGCGACCGCGTTCCTCGCGGCCGAGACGGTGCTGGTCGAGCGGATGACGAAGAAGGGCCTGCGCACCTTCGACTGCCGGGCGGCGGTGGTCTCGCTCGAGGTCGAAGGTGGCACGACGCCCGGGTCTGTCCCACCCGGTCCCGAGAGCGAGTGTGCGATACTCCAGGTGGTCCTACGGCACGGAACTCCGTCCGTGAGACCCGACGACGTCCTCGCCGGACTCCGCGCACTCGCTGGACTCGAGACGAGCACCGCTCCTTTGCACGAGCGACTCGCCCAGGGCCCTCTCGATGAGCTGACCGGCACGGTGGGCGATCCGTTGGCACTCAACCGCGACACGGCGTGACCGTCGGTGACAGGGACGGTCTGCACCCGCCGGTGACCGCGGAATCTGCCGCCGGCTCGCCTGACTGACGCTCACCCGGAGGGGGTCGCCGCCCGGCGCCGTGACCCCCCTGCGTCGCCGGTCCGACCGCAGGCTTACGCCCGACCGGCACTCCCGGCCTGGCGACCGAACCGCCCCCGTGCCGACGCCGCTCATGCGTCCAGGGGGGACAGGAGAGCAGATGCTCGACGAGAACGAGAACACCCCCGAGTCGGCCCCGCAGGCCGTCCCCGCGCCCGAGACCCCGCCGCACGACGCCGGCGAGCCCGAGGCAGCTCCCGCCAAGAAGGCGGCGAAGAAGACCACGAAGAAGGCGCCGGCGAAGAAGGCCACCAGCCGCGCCGCCGCGAAGAAGACGGCCGGCAAGCCGGACGAGGCCGCCGACGCCAGCGCGTCAGCCGACCCCGGTGCGGTGGACCCGACCGTCGCGACGTCCGGCGACGCACCCGCAGCCCCGCCGCGGAAGACCGCCAAGAAGGCGGCGAAGAAGACCACGAAGAAGTCCGCCGCCGCACCCGAGACCCCGCTCGACGCGGGCGACGGCTCGCTCGACGCAGCCCAGGCATCGGACGGCGCCAGTGACGGTGCCGGCCCGAGCTCGCCCACGATCCCGCTGTTCAAGGCTCCCGAGCCCACGCCGCGCAAGCGAGCAGCCAAGAAGACCACCAAGACCGCGCGGTCGACGGAGTCCACGGACTCCGCGGAGACCGCCGACCTCGCCCCGGACGACGCTGCCCAGCCGAGTGAGGGCGAGGCGTCCGCCCCCGAGGACGCCGCACCGAAGCGCACCCGGTCCCGCTCGGGCTCGCGCTCGCAGCGCGGCGGCGAGGCGTCCGACAGCACCGACACCGCCAGCACCGCGAGCACCGGCACCTCGGACTCCGAGAGCACCGACCTCCCCGATGCGGGCAGCGCCGACGCAGGCAGCGCAGACGCCGACGGCACCGACGACGCAGACGGTGACGGGGACAGCGACGGGGACAGCGACGGGGGCGGCGGCAACCGTCGCCGGCGCCGCCGCGGAGGCCGTCGCCGCCGCAAGAGCACCGGCGAGGACTCCGAGGGGTCCGACGGCTCGGACGGCACCGAGGACGACGCCGCGGACGACGAGGGCGACGAGGGCAGCGACCAGGACGCGTCGGGCGGCAAGAAGTCGGGCGGCAGGTCCGGCGGACGCCAGTCCGGCGGGCGCCAGTCGGGCGGCCGGGACAACGGCCGCGACGGCGGCGGCCGGAACAACAACGGCGGTGGCGGCAAGGACTCCAAGGGCCCGCAGGACACCGACGACGCAGACCAGACCGACGACGGGGAGGGCACCGGCTCCCGCCGTCGCCGTCGCCGCCGCCGCTCCGGGGAGGACGGCGACGGCGGCAACGACGACCCGCAGAACACCGTCACCCGGGTCCGCAAGCCCCGCAACGCCGAGGACGAGATCACCAGCCTGTCCGGCTCGACCCGGCTCGAGGCCAAGAAGCAGCGTCGGCGCGAGGGCCGCGAGGCCGGCCGTCGCCGCGCGCCGATCGTCAGCGAGGCCGAGTTCCTGGCGCGCCGGGAGGCCGTCGACCGCGTGATGGTGATCCGGCAGCGCGCCGATCTCACCCAGATCGCCGTGCTCGAGGACAAGGTGCTCGTCGAGCACTACGTCGCCCGCGACTCGCAGACCTCGTTGATCGGCAACGTCTACCTCGGCCGCGTGCAGAACGTCCTGCCGTCGATGGAGGCCGCCTTCATCGACATCGGCAAGGGCCGCAACGCCGTGCTCTACGCCGGCGAGGTCAACTGGGACGCGCTCGGCGCCGGCAACGGTCCGCGCAAGATCGAGCAGGTCCTCAAGTCCGGCCAGCCGATCCTGGTGCAGGTCAGCAAGGACCCGATCGGCCACAAGGGCGCCCGGCTCACCAGCCAGGTCAGCCTGCCCGGCCGGTTCCTGGTCTACGTCCCCGACGGCACCACCAGCGGCATCTCCCGCAAGCTCCCCGACACCGAGCGCAGCCGGCTCAAGACGCTGCTCAAGGAGATCGTCCCTGACAGCGCCGGCGTCATCGTGCGTACGGCGGCCGAGGGCGCCTCCGAGGAGGAGCTCACCAAGGACGTCGAGCGGCTCACCGCGCGCTGGGCCGACATCGAGGCCCAGGTGGAGAAGGCGTCGTCGGGCGGCGGCAGCTCGCCGCAGCTGTTGTACGGCGAGCCCGACCTGACGCTCAAGGTCGTCCGTGACCTGTTCACCGAGGACTTCGCCAAGCTGGTCATCTCCGGCGGCGACGCCTGGGACGTCGTCGACACCTACGTCGAGAACGTCGCGCCCGACCTGGCCGAGCGGCTCGAGCGCTTCGACGACGACGAGGACGTGTTCGCGGCGTACCGGATCGACGAGCAGATCGCCAAGGGCCTGGACCGCAAGGTCTGGCTGCCCTCGGGTGGCTCGCTGATCATCGACCGCACCGAGGCGATGACCGTCGTCGACGTCAACACCGGCAAGTTCACCGGCTCGGGTGGCAACCTCGAGGAGACGGTCACCAAGAACAACCTCGAGGCCGCCGAGGAGATGGTCCGCCAGCTCCGGCTGCGCGACATCGGCGGCATCATCGTCGTGGACTTCATCGACATGGTCCTGGAGAGCAACCGCGACCTCGTGCTGCGCCGCATGGTGGAGTGCCTGGGTCGCGATCGCACCCGTCATCAGGTCGCCGAGGTGACCTCGCTCGGTCTGGTGCAGATGACCCGCAAGCGGATCGGCACCGGACTGCTCGAGGCATTCAGCGAGAACTGCGAGCACTGCCAGGGCCGCGGTCTGATCACCCACCACGAGCCCGTCGAGCCCAAGAAGGGCAAGCAGGACGACGAGCCGCGTCGTGGTGGCGGTGGCGCTCGTCGCACCGGCCGCGGCCGCAAGGGCGAGGACACCGACGCCGGCAACGGCAACGGCGGCGGCAACGGGACCGGCACCGGCCGGGCTCCGTCCCCCAAGGACGTCGCCGCCATGGCCCGGCACGAGCCGAGGCCGGCCGAGGACGGCCCGCCCGCGCCCGAGACCGCGCCGGAGACTGCGCCCCAGACTGGGCCGGAGCCCGCTTCGGGCCCCGCCCCGTCCGAGGCCGCGGCGCCGGAGCGGGAGCCTGCACCGCAGGCGTCCACCGAGACGCCGGGTGCGCCGGACCACCAGCCGGACGCGCCGGAGACAGGGGGCGCCGGACCACCAGCCGGTCCCGGAGGCCGACCCGCAGGCCGAGTCGGCAGCGGTGCCGCCCGAGCCCGTGCAGACGACGCCTCGGCTCGTCACCTCCTCGCGACGTCGGGTGGCCCGTCGACCTGCCGGTCCGCCGGCGGGTGCGGCGACCCCCGACGAGGCCTCGAACCCGCGCCCGGCCGTCGCCGGCAGCCGTCGTCCCAGCCGTCGTCGGAGCCGAGCGACGCCCCGCCCACCGGCGAGGCGAAGGTCGAGGCCTGACGGGTGGGCCCGGTGGCCGTTTTGACTCAGCCGGGCCCCCCTCCGTAAACTCGATCCTCGGTGCCCGTCAGGGTGCCGTCGTGCGTGTGCGGTGCACCGCTCCCGTCCTGTTCCACGGGGCGTGCGGAGCGCTCCGGCACCTCCATCCCGAACTTCCCGTAGCAGCAAGTCCGACGAAGAGAGTGAGTCCGCGGTGTACGCGATCGTGCGCAGTGGCGGCCAGCAGCAGAAGGTTGCTGTCGGTGACGTCATCGAGATCGACAAGATTGCCCACGAGGTGGGTGACTCGGTCACGCTTCCCGTGCTCATGCTCGTCGACGGAGAGAAGGTGACCTCCGGCGCGGACGCGCTGGCCGAGGCCACCGTCACCGTCGAGGTCCTGGGTGCCACCAAGGGTCCCAAGATCACGATCCTGAAGTACAAGAACAAGACCGGGTACCGCAAGCGCCAGGGTCACCGTCAGAAGTACACCCAGGTGAAGGTCACCGACATCTCCGCCTGAGCGGAGACGTCGCGACCGGACCAGTTCACAGACACAGAGGACTGAACTCATGGCACACAAGAAGGGCGCAGCCTCGACCAAGAACGGTCGGGACTCGAACTCTCAGCGGCTCGGGGTCAAGCGCTACGGCGGCCAGCTGGTCAACGCCGGCGAGATCATCGTGCGTCAGCGTGGCACCCACTTCCACCCGGGCAGCGGCGTCGGCCGCGGCGGCGACGACACCCTGTTCGCCCTGGTCGGCGGCAACGTCGAGTTCGGCACGAAGCGCGGACGTCGCGTCATCAACATCCTCCCGACCGCCGAGTGACCTCGGCCGGGACCTGAAACGTTCGCCTCGAAGGGGCGCCCTGCTGAGACGAGCAGGGCGCCCCTTCGCCGTTCCCGGCCGAGCTCCGTCGCGAGGCAACGCCGGTCCGGCTCGGGAGCGGACACCGAAGACCACCAGACCCACCACAGAGAAGAGCGCCGGATGGCCGTGCCGACGTTCGTCGACCGGGTGACGATGCAGGTCACCGCGGGTCGAGGCGGCAACGGGGTCGCCTCGGTGCACCGCGAGAAGTTCAAGCCGCTGGGCGGTCCCGACGGCGGCAACGGCGGTCCGGGCGGAAGCGTGATCCTGCGCGTCGACCCCGACGTGACCACGCTGATCGACTTCCACCACAGCCCGCACCGCAAGGCCGAGCACGGCGGCCACGGCGCGGGCAGCCACCGCAACGGCGCGCACGGCTCCGACCTCGTGCTGCGCGGTCCCGGACGGCACCGTGGTCAGCGACGGCGAGGGCACCGTGCTGGCCGACCTGGTCGGTCCCGGCACCGAGCTGGTGATCGCCGCGGGCGGTCGCGGCGGCCTCGGCAACGCGGCGCTGTCCTCCTCCAAGCGCAAGGCCCCCGGCTTCGCGCTGCTCGGCGAGCCCGGCGACGACCTCGCGGTCGTGCTCGAGCTCAAGGTGGTCGCCGACATCGGCCTGGTCGGCTTCCCCAGCGCCGGCAAGTCGAGCCTGATCGCCGCCCTGTCGCGCGCCCGACCCAAGATCGCGGACTACCCGTTCACCACGCTGATCCCGAACCTCGGCGTGGTCACCGCAGGCGACACGACCTTCACGGTCGCCGACGTCCCCGGGCTGATCGAGGGCGCCAGCGAGGGTCGCGGCCTCGGCCACGACTTCCTGCGCCACGTCGAGCGCTGCGCCGCGCTGGTGCACGTCATCGACACCGCGACCATGGAGCCCGGCCGTGACCCGCTCTCCGACCTCGACGTGATCGAGCACGAGCTGGCGTCGTACGGCGGGCTCGAGGACCGTCCCCGCCTGGTGGCGCTGAACAAGGTCGACGTCCCCGACGGACGCGACCTCGCCGACATCGTCGCGGAGGACTTCGAGGCCCGCGGACTGACGATCCACCAGGTCTCCGCGGCCAGCCACGAGGGGCTGCGGGAGCTGTCCTTCGCGATGGCCGAGGTCGTCTCGCAGGCGCGCCGTGACCGGCCCGTGCGGGAGGCGACCCGGATCGTGCTGCGCCCGCCCGAGCCCAAGGGCGCTCCGGACTTCACGGTCAAGGAGACCGGCGAGGGCTGGCGGGTGCGCGGCACCAAGCCGGAGCGCTGGGTGCGCCAGACCGACTTCACCAACGACGAGGCCGTCGGCTTCCTCGCCGACCGGCTCAACCGGCTCGGCGTCGAGGACCGGCTGCTCAAGATGGGCGCCGTCGAGGGCGACACGGTCCTCATCGGCCAGGCCGACGACGCGGTCGTCTTCGACTTCCGGCCGATGGTCGAGACCGGCGCCGAGCTGCTCGGACGCCGCGGCGAGGACGCCCGCTTCGAGTCGACCAGGCCCGCCGCCGCAGCGCCGTCGCGCGATCGACGAGGCCATGGACTCCCGCGCCGAGCACGAGACCCGCGCCGACGTCGCGCGCCGCCTCGGCGTCGTGGACCCGGACCGCGCCAGGGCGACGGGGCCGCCGACGACCCGGCGGCCGCGACCCCGCCTCCGACCGACTTCGGCTGGAGCGAGGACGACCCCGGCAAGACGGAGCAGGAGGCCTGATGACCCGGCGCGACCAGGTCGCCGCTGCTGCCCGGTGGTGGTCAAGGTGGGCTCCTCGTCGCTGACCACGACGGCGGGCGGCATCGACCCGAGCCGGGTGCGTGCGCTGGTCGACGCGCTGGCCGCGACCCGCGCCCGGGGCGCCGAGGTGGTCCTGGTGTCCTCCGGAGCGATCGCCGCCGGTCTGGCCCCGCTCGGCTGGCGCGCCGCCCCCGGGACCTGGCCACCCAGCAGGCCGCCGCCGCGGTCGGGCAGGGCCTGCTGGTGCGTCGCTACAACGAGGAGCTGTCCCGGCACGGCATCACCGCCGGGCAGGTGCTGCTGACGGTCGACGACGTCACCCGCCGCAGCCACTACCGCAACGCCTACCGCACCTTCGCCAAGCTGCTCGAGCTCGGTGTCCTGCCGGTCGTCAACGAGAACGACACCGTCGCGACGTCCGAGATCCGCTTCGGCGACAACGACCGCCTCGCGGCGCTGGTCGCGCACCTGGTGCACGCCGACCTGCTGGTGCTGCTCTCCGACGTCGACGGCCTCTACGACGGCAACCCGGCGCGCGACGCCACCGCGACGCTGCTGTCCGACGTGGGCTCCGACGCCGAGCTCGCCGCGGTCCGGATCGGGCGCACCGGGTCGGCCGGACTCGGCACCGGGGGGATGGCCACCAAGGTGGAGTCCGCCCGGATCGCCACGGGTGCCGGCATCCCGGTGGTGCTGACCTCGGCCGAGAACGCTGCGCAGGCACTGGTCGGCGACCCCGTCGGCACGCTGTTCCATCCCACCGGCAAGCACCGTCCGACGCGGCTGCTCTGGCTGGCGCACGCCACCGAGCCCAAGGGGCGGATCTTCCTCGACCCCGGAGCGGTCCGGGCGCTGACCGAGCGCCGGGCGTCGCTGCTCCCCGTCGGCATCACCCGGGTCAGCGGCTCCTTCGTCGGCGGGGACCCCGTCGACCTGGTCGACCCCGACGGCGTCCCGGTGGCGCGCGGCCTGGTCAACTACGACGCCGACGAGCTTCCGGCGTTGGTGGGGCGCTCGACCCACGACCTCGCGGTCGAGCTCGGGGCGTCGTACGAGCGGGAGGTCGTGCACCGCGACGACCTGGTGCTGCTGCCACGTCTGTGACCTCTGTGACGTCTGGGCCGCGCCCCGGACCGACGTGCGTCGCACTTCACACGAGTTCCGCCAAACGCCTCACACCGGTGCGCGATCCCGTCCAGACTGAGGGCAATCTCCACGACTGCCGGAGCGGCGGTGGGGGACGTTGACCGATCAGTGACGGGGCGTTTCGGGGCCTGCAAGGGGTGACTTCGTTGGGTGAGCCTTCTCGGCTGTGGCATGTGACCGTGACGGTCGCCGGGGACGAGGTCGAGCCGTTGATCGTGCGCAACGCGTTGCGCCGCCTCAACGAGCAGCGCCCCTTCCTGCACTCGCTGAAGTACGCCGGTCACCGCGCCGAGATCCAGTACTGGGAAGAGGGTGACACCCTCCTCGACGCCTCCTCGCTCGCTCTGCGGGTGTGGAACGAGCACCGGGAGTCGGCGGGCCTGCCCCGCTGGGAGGTGGTCGGCCTCGAGGTGCTGGAGCGCACGATCTTCCTCTCGCGCGGCATGGAGTACAACGTCATCGTCGACCTTCACGATGTGACACCGCTGCCCTTCTGAGCGGCAGCCGATCTACGCTGGCGCCATGAGCGTCGAGGCAGTCCATGCGTCCGCCGTGCGCGCCCGCGGGGCGGCCCACGAGCTCGCGCTCGCAACCCGGGCCACCAAGGACGCCGCGCTGCTCGCGATGGCCGACCACCTGGTCGCGGCCTGTGCGCAGGTCCTCGCGGCGAACGACGCCGACGTCGCGGTCGCCCGGGAGGGGGGCATGCCCGAGGCGATGGTCGACCGGCTCCGCCTCGACGCCGATCGCGTCACGGCGATGGCCGACGGCCTGCGCGACGTCGCCGGGCTGCCCGACCCCGTCGGCGAGGTGGTGCGCGGGTCGACGCTCGCCAACGGCCTCGAGCTGCGGCAGGTGCGGGTGCCCTTCGGGGTGGTCGGGATGATCTACGAGGGACGTCCCAACGTGACGGCCGACGCCGCCGGCATCTGCCTCAAGAGCGGCAACGCCGTGCTGCTGCGCGGGTCCTCGAGCGCGCGGCGCTCCAACGAGGCGATCGTGGCGGCCCTGCGCTCGGGGGTGGAGCGGGCCGGCCTCCCGGGCGACGTCGTGCAGCTGGTGCCGGGGGAGGGGCACGACCCGGCGAAGGCCCTCATGCGGGCCCGTGGCCTCGTCGACGTGCTGATCCCGCGCGGCGGAGCCGGCCTCATCCGGTCGGTCGTGGAGGAGTCGACCGTCCCGGTGATCGAGACCGGCGTCGGCAACTGCCACGTGTACGTCGACAGCGCGGCCGACCTGGACCAGGCGCTGGCGATCGTGCTCAACGCCAAGACCCATCGGCCCTCGGTCTGCAACGCGGCCGAGTCCCTGCTGGTGCACGCCGACGTCGCCGACACCTTCGTGCCGCGCGTCGTCGCGGCGCTGCAGCAGGCCGGGGTGACCGTGCACGGCGACGAGGTGTTCGCGGCGCAGGACGGGGTGGTCGCGGCCACCGACGACGACCACGCCGCGGAGTACCTCTCGCTCGACATCTCCGCGTGCGTCGTACCCGACCTGGAGGCGGCGGTCGCGCACATCCGCCGGTGGTCCTCGGGGCACACCGAGGCGATCGTCACCGGCTCGCAGGAGGCCGCCCGCCGGTTCACCGCCGCCGTCGACTCGGCGGCGGTGGTGGTCAACGCCTCGACCCGCTTCACCGACGGCGGGGAGTTCGGCTTCGGCGCCGAGATCGGGATCTCCACGCAGAAGCTGCACGCCCGCGGTCCGATGGGGCTGCCGGAGATGACGTCCACCAAGTACGTCGTCACCGGGGCGGGTCACATCCGCTGACCCACGACCGCCGTGGCCTCCAGCTCGGCGTCGTGCACCACCTCCGGCTCGAGGCCGGAGTGCGCGAACACCTCGGCCAGCACGGGCGCCTGCCGTTCGCTGGTCTCGATCAGCAGCCGACCGCCGGGCCCGAGCCACGCGGGGGCCGCGGAGGCGATCCGGCGCGCCAGGTCCAGGCCGTCCGGGCCACCGTCGAGCGTGTGGCGCGGCTCGTGGTCGCGGGCCTCGGGCGGCATCAGCGCGATGGCTTCGCTGGGGACATACGGCGCGTTGGCCACGATGATGTCGACCCGTCCGCGCAGGGTCGACGGCAGCGCGTCGTACAGGTCGCCTCGGTGCACGGTGCCGCCGACCAGCGCGACGTTGCGGGTCGCGCAGGCCAGCGCGACGGGATCGACGTCGGCGGCGTGCAGCTCGATCGCGCCCGCGGCGGTGGCCAGCGCCGCCCCGACCGCGCCGGAGCCGCAGCACAGGTCGACGACGACCTCACCGGGTCGGGTCAGCGTGGCCGCCAGGTGGACGAGCAGCTCGGTGCGACGCCGCGGCACGAAGACGCCGGGAGCGACGGCCCACCGGCTGCCGGCGAACGCGACCCAACCGAGCAGGTGCTCGAGAGGCACCCCCGTGGCGCGCTGCGCGACCAGGCTGTCGAGGACGGCCCCGTCGGGCGCGGCCTGCACGAGCAGCCCGGCCTCGTCCTCGGCGAAGACGCAGCCCGCGTCGCGCAGCGCGCGCACCACCGCGTCGAGCGCTGGCGAGGCGTCGGGGGGACGGGTCATGGGGGTCCACAGTGACAGGATCTGCGGCATGACGGGGAGCCCACGCACGATCGACGACGCCGAGCGCCGGGCCCGCCTGGCCCGGCGGCACCGGCTGGTGGCCGAGGACCGCACCGACGACGTCGCCGCGATCGCCGACGGCGTCGTGGCGCTGCACTCCACCGACCCGGTGACGGTCCACCTGTCGGCCACCGCGCGGATGCGCAGCCCGTCGGTGGAGGCGGTCGAGCGGGCGCTGTACGTCGACCGGGAGGTGCTCCGGCACCACGCGATGCGCCGCACGCTCTGGGTCGCAACCCCGGCGGTGGCGCGCCGCATGCACGCCGCGGCCACCCGCAAGCTGGTCGGTCCGGAGCATCGGCGCACCGTGGGGATGCTCGCCGAGAACGGCATCGAGGACCCGGAGGCATGGCTGGCCGACGCGCGGGAGCGCGTGCTCGCCCTCCTGCGCGAGCACGGGCCGATGACCGCGCGCTCGCTCGGGCAGCTGGTCCCCGAGCTGCGGCACGAGATCGTCCTGGCCAAGGGCAAGCGCTACGAGGGCATGGCGTCCGCACACACCCGGGTGCTGCTCAACCTGGGTTTCGAGGGGGCGATCCTGCGCGTCCGACCGACCGGCACCTGGATCAACGGCGCCTACACCTACGTCGCTGCCGACGCCTGGCTCGACGGCGGGCTCGGCGACCTCGACGAGGTGGAGGCCGCGCGCGACCTCGCCCTTCGCTGGCTGCACGCCTTCGGCCCCGGCACCGCCACCGACCTGCAGTGGTGGATGGGCTGGACGGTCACGACCACCAGGCGCGCGTTGGCCGACTGCGGCGCCGTCGAGGTGCGCGTCGGCGACGGTCCGGCCTTCGTGGCGCCCGACGACGTGGACCCGGTCGAGCCGGCACCGCCGTGGGTCGCCGTGCTGCCTGGCCTCGACCCGACCACGATGGGCTGGAAGCAGCGCGCCTGGTACCTCCCGGACGCCTGCTCCGACGTCTTCGACCGGATGGGCAACGCCGGACCGACGCTGTGGGTCGACGGGGTCGTGGTGGGCGGCTGGGTCCAGGCCGCGAGCGGTGAGATCCGCACCCGGCTGCTGGTCGACGTCCCCCCGGAGCGGGTCGAGGCGCTCGACGAGCGGCTTGCGGCGCTGGCCGACGTCGTGGGAGAGACCCGCTTCCGCGTCCGGTTCCCGAGCCCGGTGTCGACCGCGCTGTTCCACGCCTGAGCCGCATAGGGTGTGTCCATGGCGACTGCCACCCGGGGGGACCACGACAACTTCGACGCCCTCGACGTGTGGGCCGATCCCGCCCAGGAGCGCCTCGCCACCTCCGCGACGGTCATCACCGCCGTCCGCACGGTCGCCTCGGTGGTCCTGGCCGGCTGGGCCGCCCACGAGCGCAGCCTGACCCTGCTCGTGGCGGCGCTCGTCGTCTACTGGGTCGGGGACAGCCTCGACGGCTTCGTGGCCCGGATCCGGGGCTGCGAGACCCGGATCGGCGCGGTGCTCGACATCCTGTCCGACCGGTTCTGCGCGGCGGCGTTCTACCTCGGTCTGGTGTGGCTCCAGCCGGAGTTCGCGATCCCGGTGTTCATCTACCTCGCGGAGTTCATGGTCGTCGACTGCTTCTTGTCGCTGGCCTTCCTGGCCTGGCCGGTGCGCAGCCCCAACTACTTCTACGTGATCGACCGGCCACTGTGGCTGTGGAACTGGTCCAAGCCCGGCAAGGCGGTCAACTCCTCGCTGTTCGCGGTGCTGCTCCTGGTGACCGGGTGGGCCTGGCTCGGAGCGGTGATCGCGACCGGGCTGCTGGTGCTCAAGTGCGCCTCCCTGGTCCGCCTGGGCCGGATCGGCCTGCCGGTGCCCGCGCGGTAGAGTGCGCGCATGTCGATCGTTCCCCTGCTGACGTCCGCTGCCGCCGAAGAGGGCGCCGCCAGCATCAACCCGTGGTTCGTGGGCGGCGGGGTCCTCCTGCTCCTGCTCGTGCTCCTGCTGGGCCTGGTCGCCTTCGGCGCCGGGCGCGACCACTCCTAGGCCGGGTCGCCTCGGTGCCTTGCTGCGATGACGCGTGAGTGAGCGCGAGACGCCCGTACGTCGGCGGATCGGCGTCATGGGCGGGACCTTCGACCCGGTCCACCACGGACACCTGGTGGCCGCCAGCGAGGTGCAGTCCTGGTTCGGCCTGGACGAGGTCGTGTTCGTCCCGACCGGTCAGCCGTGGCAGAAGCAGGCCCGCGAGGTCTCGGCCGCCGAGGACCGCTACCTGATGACGGTCATCGCGACCGCGTCCAACCCGCGCTTCTGGGTGTCGCGAGTGGACATCGACCGCGAGGGTCCGACGTACACCATCGACACCCTCAAGGACCTGCACCTCGAGCTGCCCGACGCCGACCTCTACTTCATCACCGGCGCCGACGCGCTGGGGGACATCTTCACCTGGCGCGACGCCGACGAGCTGTTCGAGCTCGCGCACTTCGTCGGCTGCACCCGCCCCGGCTACCCGGTGGAGCCCGGCATGCTGAGCGGGATCCCCGAGGACCGGGTGACGATCGTGGAGATCCCGGCGCTCGCGATCTCCTCCACCGACTGCCGCAAGCGCCGCACCCGCGGCGAACCGGTGTGGTACCTCGTGCCCGACGGCGTCGTGCAGTACATCTCCAAGTACGAGCTCTACGCCCCCGATCCGCCGGTCACCAGACCGACCTCGAAGCTAGGACCCCACGAATGAGCAGCCGATGACCGCCACCGAACGCGCCCTCGACCTGGTCCGCGCCGCCGCCCAGGCCGCCTCGGACAAGCAGGCCGAGAACATCGTGGCCTTCGACGTCTCCGAGCAGCTCGTCATCACCGACGCGTTCCTGCTGGCCTCCGCGCCCAACGACCGCCAGGTCAAGGCGATCGTCGACGCCATCGAGGACGCGCTGCGCGAGCTCGGCGCCAAGCCGGTGCGGCGCGAGGGCGAGCGCGACGGACGCTGGGTGCTGATCGACTACGCCGAGATCGTGGTGCACGTGCAGCACGAGGAGGAGCGGTCCTTCTACGCCCTCGAGCGGCTGTGGCGCGACTGCCCGCTCATCACCCTCCCCGACACGGTCACCTCCGGTCGCGGTCAGTGACCGCACGGCTCGCGTGACCCGCACCCTGGTCCTGCTCAGGCACGGGCAGACCGCGTGGAACGCCACCGGCCGCGCCCAGGGGCACGCCGACATCGGCCTGGACGAGCTCGGTCACGCGCAGGCGCGGGCGGCGGCGCCGTACCTGAGCGGACTGCGGCCGGTCGCGCTGTGGACCTCGGACCTGCTGCGCGCGCGGGAGACCGCGGCGTACGTCGAGCGGGCGACCGGGCTCGAGGCCAAGCGGGACGAGCGGCTGCGCGAGTTCGACGTCGGCGACCGGCAGGGACTGACGATGGCGGAGTTCGCCGCCCGGTCGCCGCGCGAGCACGCCTCGTGGGTCGCGGGCGACGACCGCTTCCCGGTGCGCGGCGGCGAGACCCTCGGCGACGTGGAGGCCCGGATCGTGCCCGCGCTCCGGGAGGCGCTGGACTCGCTCGAGACCGGCGACACCGGCATCGTCGTCACGCACGGGGCGGCGCTGAAGGTGGGCCTCACGGGCCTGCTCGGGTGGCCGCGCGCACACAGCGCCGACCTGCGCGCGATCAGCAACTGCGGCTGGGCGATCGTCTCCTCGGAGCGCCCGGCCCTCGGTGCGAGGCTCGCGGCCTACGACCAGCGAGCGCTGCCCGAGCCGGGCGTCGGACCCGCCGAGCCCCGATTCGCTTCCACGTAGGGCGTTGGCTAGGATCTCGGAGTTGCCCGGGCAGTCCTGGGCGGCGGGGCTGTGGCGCAGCTGGTAGCGCACCTCCATGGCATGGAGGGGGTCAGGGGTTCGAGTCCCCTCAGCTCCACTCGAGGTCTCACCAGCGGGTCCCCCGGGGCCCGCTGTGTCGCTCCCGGGGGGATGCTCGCCGCATCCCGAGAGGAGACGAACGCCGCATGAACCGCCGAGGTCCCCAGCGGCGTCTCCCGGACGGCGCACGCCGGCGTGCGCGCAGCGCCTACGGCTCGCGACTGCTCGGGCCGGCCGACCAGTCCGCCCGCGAGACGCGGGTGCGGGTGCAGCTGCTGCTCACCGCGATGCTGATCTCCACGAACCTGGTCGGCGCGGGCCTGGTGTTCCTGATCTCGTTCATCATCATCCCTGCGCCCGAGGCGAACGCCGCGACCCGCCTGGCGATCGCGATCGCCGTACCCGTCTACGTGGCGGTCGCCGTCCTGGTGGGCGCCGTGACCGGGACGACGGCGACGCTGCGCGCACTGCGCTGGAGCAGGGAGGACGAGAGCGTGCCCAGCGCCGCGCAACGCGCCCACGTGCTGAAGGTGCCGTTCCGGCTCACCATGATCCAGTCCGCGCTCTGGCTCGGCGCGACGGTGCTCTTCACGCTGCTGAGCGTGGTCCTGCAGCCTGCTCGGGCGTTGACGACGGGGCTCACCATCGGGACCGCGACCATCGTGGTGTCCGGGATCGCCTACCTGCTCACCGAGCTCTCGCTGCGCCCCATCACCGCCCGCGCCCTCACCGAGATCCGCTCCGGCGACGAGCCGCGCGGCGGCGGCGTACGCACCCGGATGGTGGCCTTCTGGCTGGTCGGCACCGGTGCGCCCGTCGGCGCCCTGTTCGTCGGCGGGGTGCTCGCCCTGGCCGGGGTGTCGGACCTGGACCGGCTGGCCGTCGCCTCGGTCGTCGTGAGCGCCGTGGTGCTGGTGTTCGGCCTGTGGGTCACGATCCTGGGCGCCCGTTCCGTCGAGGCGCCCGTGCGGTCCGTGCGGCAGGCGATGCGCGCGGTCGAGGACGGGCAGCTCGACACCGAGGTCATCGTCTACGACGGGACCGAGCTCGGGCTGCTGCAGGCCGGCTACAACGAGATGGTCGCCGGCCTCCGCGACCGCGAGCGCCTCAACGACCTGTTCGGTCGGCACGTCGGGCGGCAGGTGGCGCAGATGACCGTCGACGGCGAGGTCGACGTCGAGCTCGGCGGTGCCACGCGCGTCGCGTCGGTCCTCTTCGTGGACCTGACCGGCTCCACGTCGTACGCCGAGGAGCACGGCCCCGCCGAGGTGGTGGAGATGCTGAACAGGTTCTTCGGGGTCGTCTTCACGGCGGTCGACGACCACGGCGGGCTGGTCAACAAGTTCATGGGCGACGCCGTGCTCGCCCTGTTCGGGGCTCCCGTGGAGCAGCCGGACCATGCCGCCGCCGCGCTGGGAGCCGCACGCCAGATCGCGCAGCGGCTCACCGCCGAGGTCACCGAGGTCGGCTTCGGGGTGGGCGTCGCGACCGGCGAGGTCGTGGTCGGCCACGTCGGCCACGAGGAGCGCTTCGAGTACACCGCGATCGGGGACGCCGTGAATGCCGCAGCCCGGATCACCGACCTGGCCAAGCAGGTCGACGGCTGGGTGCTGGCGACGGCCGAGGCGGTGTCGGCGGCGGGCGCCGAGGACGCCTGGGTCGAGCACGACCGTCAGGTCCTGCGGGGGCGGAGCGCGCCGACGACGATCTTCGCGCTGGCCGAGCCGTCCGTCGTACGACGCGACTGAGGGGCTACCAGGGCTGGTTCTGCTGGGCGCCGTGACCGGGCAGCGCGGCAAGCAGCTCACGACCGCGGATCGCGTGCTTGTGCTCGACCAGCACCTCGTAGCGGGTCGCGACGATCCGGCTGACCGAGCTGAAGTCGCGCTGACCCCGCGTGGCGGCGTAGCCGACCAGCGCCCAGATCACGCCGAACAGCGCACCGAACGCGACGGTGGAGAGGATCACCGCGAGGGCCGAGCCGGTGCCGAAGAACGAGAAGACCAGGCCGATGAACAGACCCATCCAGACCCCGGAGAGCAGACCGCCGAGGGCGACCCGTCCGGTCGTGAGACGCCCGGTGACCCGCTCGACCTGCTTGAGGTCGGTGCCGACGATCATGCAGTTCTCGACCGGGAACTCCTGGTCGGACAGGTAGTCCACGGCCTTCTGCGCGTCGTCGTACTTGTCGTAGACGCCGAGCGACTGCGGAAAGTCGAGGGTCAGGCCGGTGCGGAGGTTGCGGGTGTTCTGCGGGCTGCTCATGACCTCATCCTCCCACCGGATTCCAAGGGTTTCCTAGCCGCCTGCTGTGCGGATCCGGCAGCCTGCCCATGGAGATCTGTCGCCTCCCATGGGAAGTTCACCGTGGGCAGCGCAAGATTCGCTGCATCCCCTGGTAAACGGTCAGGCGATGGTCATGCCGCCGTCGACGGCGAGGGTCTGGCCGGTGACGTAGCCGCCGGCGTCGCTGGCCAGGAACACCAGGGCGGCGGCGAGCTCCTCGCCCTCGCCCTTGCGACCGGCGGGCACGCGCTGCAGGGCGAGGTCGAGATAGCCCTCGGGGTACTGGTCGGTCATCTCCGAGGCGAAGAAGCCGGGCGCGAGCGCGTTGACGCGGATCCCCTTGCGGCCGGTCCACTGCTGCGCGAGGTCGCGGGTGAGACCGAGCAGGGCGGCCTTGGTGGCGGAGTAGGCCGCCTGCGGCAGGCCGCCGGTGGTCAGGCCCAGGACGCTGCTGATGTTGACGATGCTGCTGCCGGGCTGCATGACGCGACCGCAGGCCTGCGCCATCCAGTAGCAGCCGTTGAGGTTGACGTCCACGACAGCGCGGAACTGCTCCGGGGTCTCGTGGGTCGCGGGAACGGCGGTGCCGATCCCGGCGTTGTTGACCAGGATGTCGACGCGGCCGAGCTCGGACATCGCGGTGTCGACGAGCCGCTGACAGTCCTCGGGGGAGGCGACGTCGGTGGCGACGACCAGGGCCCGGCGTCCGGTCGCCTCGACGAGGTCCCTGGTCGCCTCGAGCCTCTCCACGCGCCGGGCGCCGAGCACCACGTCGGCACCGGCCTCCGCGAGCGCCCGGGCGAACGCGACGCCGAGACCCGAGGAGGCCCCGGTCACGATCGCCACCTTGCCGTCGAGGCGGAACAGGTCGAGCACGGTCATGGAAGATCCTCTCGGTCGCTGCTGCGGGGTTGCTCGGCTCAGGCGTCGGCGGCGTGCCGCGCGTCCCACGCGCTGCGCACCATGTCGTCGACGTCGTGGCGCATCTTCCAGTCCAGGTCGCGCGCGGCGAGCTCGCCGGAGGCCACGATGCGCGCCGGGTCGCCGGGTCGGCGGGCGTGGATCTCGGGCACGAAGTCCACGCCGGTGACCCGCGACCATCGCGTCCATGATCTGCCTCACGGACAGGCCGTCACCGCTGCCGAGGTTGTAGACCGGTGCCAGCGCCGCGCCGCGCGTCAGGGCCTGCGCGGCGGCCACGTGCGACACGGCCAGGTCGGCGACGTGCACGTAGTCGCGCACGCAGGTGCCGTCCGGGGTCGTGTAGTCGTCGCCGTTGATCCGTGGCGTCCGGCCGGCGATCAGGGCCTCGATGACCAGCGGGAACAGGTTGTGCGGACTGGTGTCGTAGACCTCGGGCGTGCCCGAGCCCACGACGTTGAAGTAGCGCAGCGAGGTGTGCCGCAGCCCGGTCGCGGTCGCCTGGTCGCGCAGCAGCCACTCGCCGATCAGCTTGCTCTCGCCGTACGGCGACTCGGGCCGCGTCGGGGTCTCCTCGGTGACCGGTGTCGACGTCCGGGGTGCCGAAGGTCGCGGCGCTGGAGGAGAACACCACCTTGTCCACCTCGGCGTCGCGCCATCGCGCGCAGCACGCTGACGGTGCCGGTGACGTTCTGGTCGTAGGTGTGCAGCGGCCGCTGCACCGACACCCCGGCGTACTTGAAGCCGGCCACGTGCACGACCCCCTCGACGGCGTGCTCGCGCAGGGTGCGGGTGACCAGTGCGGTGTCGCGGATGTCGCCGTCGACGAACGGCACGTCGTCCGGCACGAAGCGCCGGTGCCCGCTCGACAGGTCGTCGAGCACGACCGCACCCAACCCACGCTCACCGAAGGCCCGCACCACGTGTGCCCCGATGTAGCCGGCCCCGCCGGTCACCAACCACGTCATGTCCAGGTCCTCTCGGTGCGCTGCTCGGGTCCCACGTCGCCGCGCCGACCCTAGTACGTCGCCGACCCGGTGCCCCGTCGGTGCTCGGGCGACGCAGGGCGACACCGGAAAAGATTCCGCCCAGATGCGTGCGCGAGCCAAGGAAGGGGGAGTAGGTTCCCGGAAATCAACGTCCGCTCTCAGGAGGCTCGATGGTTCTCGCGGCGGCATCCGACCTTCGGCTCGACACCAACTGGGTCGACTACCTGCTGATCGGCCTCTACTTCGTCTTCGTGCTCGGCATCGGCCTGCTGGCCAAGCGCGCGGTGTCGAGCAGCATCGACTTCTTCCTCTCCGGACGCTCGCTGCCGGCCTGGGTGACCGGCCTGGCCTTCATCTCGGCCAACCTCGGCGCCGTCGAGATCATCGGCATGTCGGCCAACGGCGCCAACTACGGCATTCCCGACGGTGCACTACTTCTGGGTCGGCGCCGTGCCCGCGATGCTGTTCCTGGGCGTCGTGATGATGCCGTTCTACTACGGCTCCAAGGTGCGCTCGGTCCCGGAGTTCATGAACCGGCGGTTCGGCACCGCGGCCCACCTGGTCAACGCGCTGAGCTTCGCGCTCGCGCAGCTGCTGATCGCCGGCATCAACCTCTACCTGCTGGCCAACATCGTCGAGATCATCCTGGGCTGGAACCTCTACCTCTCCCTGGTCGCCGCGGCGGTCGTGGTGCTCACCTACACCACCCTCGGCGGTCTGTCGGCCGCGATCTACAACGAGGTGCTGCAGTTCTTCGTGATCGTCGCGGCGCTGCTGCCGCTGACGATCGTCGGTCTGCACAAGGTCGGCGGCTACGGCGGGCTCAAGGACAAGGTGGCCGCGAGCCCCGGAGGTGGCGAGCAGCTGTCCTCCTGGCCCGGCACGGCGCTCACCGGCTTCGACAGCCCGCTGCTGTCGGTCATCGGCATCGTGTTCGGTCTCGGCTTCGTGCTGTCCTTCGGCTACTGGACCACGAACTTCGTCGAGGTGCAGCGCGCGATGGCCTCGAGCTCGATCTCGGCCGCGCAGCGGGCGCCGATCATCGGCGCCTTCCCGAAGATGTTCATCCCGTTCATCGTGATCTTCCCCGGCATGATCGCCGGGGTCCTGGTCAACGAGATCTCCGAGCCGAAGAGCTCCGGCGGCACCCCCGACTACAACAACGCGCTGCTGTACCTGATCCGCGACCTGCTGCCCAACGGCATGCTCGGCGTCGCGATCGCCGGCCTGCTGGCCTCGTTCATGGCCGGCATGGCCGCCAACATCTCGGCGTTCAACACGGTCTTCTCCTACGACCTGTGGCAGACCTACGTGAAGAAGGACAAGCCGGACGACTACTACACCCGGGTCGGCCGCATCGCCACGGTCGCGGCGACGGTGATCGCGATCGGCACGGCGCTGTTCGCGGCGTCGTACTCCAACATCATGGACTACCTCCAGACGCTGTTCGGGTTCTTCAACGCGCCCCTGTTCGCCACCTTCATCCTGGGCATGTTCTGGAAGCGGATGAGCCCGGCGGCCGGCTGGATCGGCCTGGTCAGCGGCACGCTCGCCGCCGTGTTCGTCGGGCGTGCTCAGCCAGGACGCCCTCGGGCCGATGTCGATCGGCGTCATCGGGCTCTCCGGGCAGGGCGCGAGCTTCGTCGCGGCCGGCGCGGCCTTCGTCGTCGACATCCTGGTCAGCGTGGGCGTCAGCCTGGTGACGGCTCCCAAGCCGGAGTCGGAGCTGCGCGGCCTGGTCTACTCGTTGACGCCGAAGAAGGACTTCCACGACGCCAACGAGGGCACGCTGGCGTGGTACCAGCAGCCGACCCGGCTCGCCGGCATCGGACTCGCCGTCGTCGTCGTCCTCAACATCATCTTCTGGTAAGGGAGCGCCCCATGAGCGAGCACAACGCCCCGCGCAGCGGCAACACCGGCAGCGTCCGCGCCGACCACGGTGCGACGGGGCAGGCGCACAAGGCCGGCGCCTTCGACATCCGCGTCTTCATCGCGTCCTTGATCGGGATCTACGGCGTGGTCCTCCTGATCGCCAGCTTCTTCGTCAGCGACGACGAGATGGAGAAGGCCGACGGCCTGAACATCAACCTGTACGCCGGCATCGGGATGGTCGTGGTCGCCGGCCTGTTCCTGGTGTGGGCCCGGCTGCGTCCGGTCGTGGTCCCCGACGACACGTCGGACACGGAGGCGGACTCCGCCGAGGGCGAGGGGGAGGGCGGCCCGGACGCTCGGTGAGGCCCTCGCGACGATCTCGCGACGACAAGTAGTCAAAGATGTTACGAACACGCGGGTTCGGGGAACGGTGTAGCCGGAGCCGGGGGGCTCCACCACCACCATCTGTCCGGGGGGACACATGTCGATCGACCGCGTCGAGACGCGACCACCGGCCGGGGCGCTGCTGCGGCGACCTGCGGTCGTGGTGCGCCACCACGTCCTGAGGAGCCTGCACGCCGCCGGCTTCGACGACGTGCTGCCGGCCCACCTCGGGGTGTTCCAGCACCCCGGCCCCGACGGCCAGCGCCCCGGCGTGCTCGCGATGCGCACCCATGCCTCCAAGCAGGCCATGAACCACCTGTTGCACCAGCTCGAGTCCGCCGGCTACATCGTGCGCGAGTCCCATCCCCACGACCGCCGCAACCGGGTGGTCCGGCTGACCGAGCGGGGGCGGCGTGCGGCCGAGGTGATGGACGCCGCGCTGCGCGAGCTCGAGCACCGCTGGTCCGAGGCGCTCGGCGAGTCGACGTACGAGGACCTGGCCCGGGCGCTGGTGCGGCTCGAGGGTCTGCTCGACGAGCAGGTCGGCCCCTAGCCGACGAGCCCGCGGTGCGAGCGCCGGCGTCGAAAAGCGCCGCGACCTCGGCGCTGGGCGTGCGATACCCTCGTCCCGTGCAGCAGGCGACTCCTTCTCAGCCAGCCGCGTTGACCAGCGGCCCCACGCGGGCCAGGCAGCGCGGCCACCCCTCGTGACGGAGGGGTTTTTTTGTGCCTCCGGCGAGGCGAGAGGGAGCAGCCGAGATGACCGCGCAGGACGAGAGGGAAGCAGACGATGAGCGAGCAGGAGACCGGCCGACCAGCTACGACGTGGCGGCGACGCAGGAGAAGTGGCTGCAAGGTCTGGGCCGAGCTCGACCCGTTCCAGGCGGCCGACGACGGCGTCCGGGAGCGTCGCTACGCGCTGACGATGTTCCCCTACCCCTCGCGGCGACCTGCACATGGGCCACGCCGAGGTGACCGCGCTGCACGACGTGATCGCGCGCTACTGGTGGCAGCGCGGCTACGACGTGCTGAACCCGATCGGCTGGGACTCGTTCGGCCTGCCCGCGGAGAACGCCGCGATCAGGCGCGACGAGCACCCGGCGACGTACACCTACGCCAACATCGAGACCCAGGCCGAGTCCTTCCGCCGCTACGGCATCTCCTTCGACTGGTCGCGTCGGCTGCACACCAGCGACCCGGAGTACTACCGCTGGACCCAGTGGCTGTTCCTGCGCTTCCGTGAGCGCGGCCTGGCCTACCGCAAGTTCTCGCCGGTCAACTGGTGCCCCCACGACCAGACCGTGCTGGCCAACGAGCAGGTCGTCGACGGCATGTGCGAGCGCTGCGGTGCCGAGGTCACCAAGCGCGAGCTGTCGCAGTGGTACTTCAAGGTCACCGACTACGCCCAGCGGCTGCTGGACGACATGGACGCTGCTGGAGGACAGCTGGCCCGAGCGGGTGCTGACCCTGCAGCGCAACTGGATCGGCCGCTCCGAGGGTGCCCACGTCGACTTCGCCGTCGAGGGCCGCGACGAGCCGGTCTCGGTCTTCACGACGCGTCCCGACACCCTGTTCGGCGCGACCTTCTTCGTCGTCGCGGCCGACGCCAAGCTGGCCGCGGAGCTGGTCGCGCCCGAGCAGCGCGCGGCCTTCGAGGCCTACCGCGAGCGAGATCCGCAAGGCCAGCGACATCGACCGGATGTCGACCGACCGGCCGAAGACCGGCGTCTTCCTGGGGCGGCACGCGACCAACCCGGTCAACGGCGAGCGAGATCCCGGTGTGGGCCGCGGACTACGTGCTGGCCGACTACGGCACCGGCGCGATCATGGCCGTGCCCGGGCAGGACCAGCGCGACTGGGACTTCGCGGAGCGGTTCGACCTGCCGATCCGGCGCACGGTGCAGCCGCCGGAGGGCTTCGAGCCGAGGCGGCAAGGCGTACACCGGCAACGGCCCGGCCGTGAACTCCGCCAACGACACGGTCAGCCTGGACGGCATGGACATCGACGAGCGCCAAGCGCGCGATCATCGACTACCTCGAGGAGCAGGGCACCGGCACGCGGCGCGGTCAACTTCCGGCTGCGCGACTGGCTGCTGTCGCGCCAGCGCTTCTGGGGCTGCCCGATCCCGATCGTGCACTGCGCGCGTGCGGCGAGGTCGCGGTGCCCGACGACCAGCTGCCGGTGGTGCTGCCGGACCTGCGCGGCGCCGACCTGAAGCCCCAGGGCATCTCGCCGCTGGCCGCGGCGGAGGAGTGGGTCAACGTGGACTGCCCGTCGTGCGGCGGGCCCGCGAAGCGCGACAGCGACACGATGGACACGTTCGTGGACTCGTCGTGGTACTTCCTGCGCTACTGCTCGCCGCACTACGCCGACGGGCCCTTCGACCCCGAGGCCGTGCGCAACTGGATGCCGGCCCAGCAGTACGTCGGCGGCGTCGAGCACGCGATCCTGCACCTGCTGTACAGCCGGTTCTTCACCAAGGTGCTGCACGACATGGGCATGGTCGACTTCGTCGAGCCGTTCACGGCGCTGATGAACCAGGGCACCGTGATCAACCAGGGCAAGAAGATGAGCAAGTCCCTGGGCAACGGCGTCAACCTGGGCGATCAGCTGGACGCCTTCGGCGTCGACGCCGTGCGGCTCACGCTGGTGTTCGCCGGCCCGCCCGAGGACAACATCGACTGGGCCGACCTGTCGCCCGGCGGCTCGCTGCGCTTCCTGCAGCGTGCCTGGCGGCTGAGCGGCGACGTCACGTCCGCGCCGGGCACGTCGCCCGAGGCCGGCGACGTGGCACTGCGCAAGGCCACCCACCGCACCGTGCACGACGCCGCGCAGCTGCTGGACTCCCAGCGGTTCAACGTGCTCGTGGCGCGGGTCATGGAGCTGGTCAACGCGACCCGCAAGACCATCGACGCCGGCGCCGGGCCGGCCGACCCGGCCGTGCGCGAGGCCGCCGAGGTGGTGACGATCCTGCTGAGCCTGGTCGCGCCGTACACCGCCGAGGAGATGTGGGAGCGGCTGGGCCACGAGCCCACCGTCGCCGATGCCGGCTGGCCGACGGTCGACGAGGCGCTGCTGGTCGAGGACTCGGTCACCGCCGTCGTCCAGGTGCAGGGCAAGGTGCGCAGCGCGGCTCGAGGTCAGCCCGGACATCACCGAGGCCGACCTGCGAGGCCGCCGCGCATGGCCGACCCCGCCGTGCAGCGTGCGCTGGAGGGCAAGACCGTGCGCACGGTGATCGTGCGCGCCCCGAAGCTGGTCAACGTCGTCGCCGGCTGAGGCCGGTGACCGTTTACCAGGGGATGCAGCGAATCTTTCGCTGCCCACGGTGAAGTTCCCGTGGGCAGCGACAGTTCTCCATGGGAAGCGCGAGGCGTGCGGGTCCGCCGTACGACGGGCGCGGTACGACCGCCGTGCAACGGGCCCGTCCGCTCAGAACCCGGCGAGCGCAGCCTCGACGGTCTGGTGCCCGGCAAGCAGGTCGAAGCTCGCGCCGATCGTCCCCGGCGTGCTCAGCGCAGCCGCGATCACCAGCGCCACGTCGGCACGGGGCACCTCGCCCCGGTCCAGCGTGCCGACCTGGACCCGGCCGGTGGACGGGTCGTCGGTGAGCCGCCCCGGGCGTACGACGGTCCAGTCGAGGTCGCGGGAGACGAGGTCGTCGTCCGCTGCCTTCTTGGCACGCAGGTACACCTGGAACACGTCGTCGCTGTCAGGGTCGGCCTGGTCGGTGCCCATCGAGGAGATCATCACGTAACGCCGTACGCCGGCCTGCTCGGCCGCGTCGGCGAGCAGCACG
Organism: uncultured Actinomycetota bacterium; assembly: GCA_963845655.1. Classification (GTDB taxonomy): domain Bacteria; phylum Actinomycetota; class Actinomycetes; order Propionibacteriales; family Nocardioidaceae; genus Nocardioides_B. Next base: position 92,948 of record CAWJTB010000007.1, read on the forward strand.
GCGGCGCCCTTGTCGACGGTCTCCTTGCGCGCGACGCCGCTCTCGGGGCCGCCCCCGGCTGCGAACACCACGGCGTCCGCGCCCTGAAGCACCGAGGCCAGCGCGTCGACGTCGGTGTGCTCGAGGTCGAGCACGACCGCCTCGGCGCCGTTCGCCTCGAGCGCGCCCACCTGGTCGGGGTTGCGCACGATGCCGACGGGCTGGTCGCCGCGCTCGGACAGCGCCCGCTCCAGGTGCTGGGCGATCTGGCCGTGGCCTCCGGCGATGACGACGCGCATGGTTCTCCTCGAGAAGGGTGGGGGTGGTCCTGTGCCAACGCGGTGACCCGGCGGGCTGTTCCCCAGGCGGGCGATAACCTGCGCGCATGTCCCGGACCGTCGCCGTCGTCACCGACTCCACGGCGATGCTCGCCGCCGAGCTCGCCGTCGAGCGCGCCATCACGGTGGTGCCGCTGCAGGTGGTCGTCGGGGCGCGGTCGTACGACGAGGGCGTCGACGACGAGGCCACGCCCGCGACCATCTCCGCCGCACTGAGCGCCTGGACGCCGGTGAGCACGTCGCGACCGACGCCGGCGGTGTTCCTGGAGGCCTACGAGAGGGCCGCTGCGGACGGTGCGGAGTCGGTGCTCTCGATCCACCTGTCCGGGGAGATGAGCGGCACCTTCGAGTCGGCGCAGCTCGCGGCGCGGCAGGCCTCCGTGCCGGTGCGCGCGGTCGACACCCGACAGCTGGGGATGGCCACCGGCTACGCGGTCCTGACGGCCGCCGACGTCCTGGACCGCGGCGGGTCGGCGAGAGGAGGCCGCGGGGGCGGCGCTCGCTCGTGCCGATGCGACCACGTCGCTGTTCTACGTCGACACCCTGGAGTACCTCCGCCGGGGCGGACGCATCGGCGCCGCCGCTGCCCTGCTCGGATCAGCGCTGGCGGTCAAGCCGTTGCTGGAGATCGTCGACGGCCGGATCGCGACCCGGGAGAAGGTGCGTACGGCGGCCCGGGCGCTGGGCCGGCTCGAGGAGCTCGCGGTCGCCGCGGCCGAGCAGAGACCGGTGGACGTGACGGTGGCACACCTGGCCAGCGCGGACCGAGCCGCGACCCTGGCCGACCACCTGCGTCGTCGACTCGCGGGGCAGCTCGGCGAGCGCGACGTCACGGTCGGCGAGGTCGGAGCGGTGATCGGCGCCCATGTCGGACCCGGCATGGTGGCGGTCGTGGTGGCCCCGCGCTAGCCACGTTCCGTCCCCAGCCGGAGCCGGGCCGAGGTCGTCCACAGCCGCTCCAGGTACTGCTTCCCGGGAGGTGCCGGACTTCCTCGGTTCGTCGCATGCGCTCACGGAAGTCCCGCCACGACCAGGTCGCCGCGGTGGCTCGGCGTCGGCTGGAGCTGCTCGAGCGCCGAGCTGGCCGGATCCGCGCCGACCCGGTGCACGCTCGCCCGGCACCGCCGGGGACCGGGGCGGGTCCGGCGACCGCGGGGTCTCGCTGCGCCCTCCGTGCCCGACCCGCCGACGGCACCGCCGCACCACGGACCGCCCGCACCACTCCGGGACCTGCCCGAACCGGGTCGGCACGCGCACCGCTCGGTCGGGCTCGGCGCCTCGGTGGCCGGCTGGGCCGAGGATCAGGCTGCCGCCGACGCTGCAGGGGCCGGGTGCGGCTGTCCTCGGTGCACCTGACTGTGCTGGCGCTGCTCGTGGCCGCCGCGCTCGGAATGACGGCGTGGTGGGTGGCGCGCGCCGAGACCCGGGGGTGCCAGTGTCCGCGGACGTTCCCGCGGCCTCCGGTGCCGTCTCGTGACTTCGACCGTCCCCGCCTCACCGGCGGCGGCTCCCGGGGGGGGGCCGGTGGCCGCCCCCCGTGGCGTCGGCGAGCGCCGAGCACCGGGCAGGTGGTGGTGACGTCGCCGGCAAGGTGCGACGTTCCGGGCGTCGTCGAGCCTGCCGGTGGGGCACGCGTCGTCGACGCGCTCGCCGCGGCCGGGGCGCGCGGCGCGGGGTCAGCCTCGCCGGGCTCAACTTGGCCCGGGTGCTCGTCGACGGCGAGCAGGTCGTCGTCGGTGTGCCGCCACCTCCCGGCGTGGCCGCGTCCGCGGCCTCGGCGCCGGGTGCGGCCGCCTCGCCCGGGGGCGGTTGATGGTGAGCCTCGCTCCGCGACCCAGGCTGAGCTCGAGGAGCTCGGGCATCGGGCCGGTCACCGCCCAGAAGTCTTGGCCTACCGGACCGACAACGGCGCCTTCAGGCGGTCGACCCGCTGCTCGAGGGTCTCCGGGATCAGTGACGCCACGCTCGCGGAGGGTGGCGCCCTTTGTGACGCTCTGATGCCGCGGCTGCCCGCTCCCGCCCCGGGGGCCTACGGCCGGCCGCGCCGGCGGCGACGTCCGCGCCTACCGCCACGTCCGCGCCGGAGACGGCGCGGCCCGCTGCCGCGACCCGACCTGCGGTCGTGCTGCTGGCGCTGACCGCTGGGCCGGGGCGCTCGCGGTGCTGGGTCTGCCCGGCTGGTGCTGGCCGACGGCGCTGCTGCTCGGCGGTGTCGGGGCGCTGCGACGACGGCGTCGTGGGCGCTCCGTGGCGACCTGACGGGGTCTGGTCGCGGCAGCGGCGGTCGCCAGCGTGAGCGCGGTCCGGGTGGAGGCCACCCGGTCGAGCCGCCGTCGCCGACCTGGCGGGTCAGGGCGCTGCGGTGACGGTGGTCGGGACGGTGCGCACCGACCCGGTGGTCGCCGACGGCCGGTTCGGGTCCTTCACCCTGACCCGGTTGACAGTCCGCCGGGTGGTCGGCCGGGGACGGGAGTACGCCACGGCGGTGCCGGTGCTGGTCATCGGCGACACCGACTGGAGCCGGGTGCGGCTCGGGGCCCGGGTCGAGACCACGGGCCGGCTTCGGTCCGGCCGGCGGGGTGGATCTGGCCGGCGTGCTGTCCACCGGCCGCGCGCCCGGGTGCTGGAGCGGCCCGGCCGATGTCCTGGCCGGGGCCGAGCGGCGGCGTCTCGGCCCTCCGCGCGTCGGTCGGCGGCCCGGCCGACGCCCGCGCGCTGGTGCCGGCCCTGGTGGTCGGCGACGACCGCGGATGTCGGCCGAGGCGGTCGACGACTTCCGCACCACCGGGCTGACCCACCTCGCGGCGGTGTCCGGGACCAACCTCACCCTGGTCGTCGGCTTCCTGCTCGTGCTCGCGCGCTGGGTCGGGGTGCGCGCCCGGGGCCTGCTGGTCGTCGGGCTCGTCGGGGTGGTCGGGTTCGTGGTGCTGGCCCGCCGAGCCCAGCGTGCTGCGGCCGCCGCGATGGGATCAGGTCGCGCTGGTGGGGATGTCGACTCGTGGAGGTGGGGTGCGGGGGCCGTCCGCGACCACGGCGTGCGGGCCCTGGGCGTCGCGGTGCTCCTGCTGCTGCTCGTCGATCCCGTGGCTGGCGACCTCGGTGGGCTTCGTGCTGTCCGCGCTGGCCAGCGGCCGGGATCCTGGTGCTCGGGCCACCGTTCCGGGACGCGCTGGCGACCTGGCTGCCACGCTGGGCCGCGGAGGCGCTGGCCGTGCCCGTTCGCCGCGCAGCTCGCCTGCACGCCGGTGGTCGCGGCGATCTCCGGGCAGGTCAGCCTCGTCGCGGTGCTGGCGAACCTGCTCGTCGCGCCCGCCGTCGCACCGGCCACCGTCCTCGGTCTGCTGGGCGCCTTCCTGACGTTGGTCGCCGAGCCCGTCGGTCGGACTCTGCGGCACGCTGGCCGGCTGGTCCGCCGCGTGGATCATCGCGGTCGCCGTACGCCTGGCCGACCTGCCGACCGCCGCGGTCGACTGGTCGGCCGGGGTCGTCTCGGTGACGGTCCTCGCACTGCTGTGCGTCGTGGTCGGACTGGGTGCGGGTCGGGTGCTGGCACGGCCCCGGGCAGCTCTCGGTCTGGGAGTGGTCCTGGTGGTCGTGATGCTGCGGCCGCTGCCGACTGCCCGGTTGGCCGCCGGACGGGTGGGTGCTGGTCGCGTGCGACGTCGGGCAGGGTGACGGGCTGGTGCTCAATGCGGGCGACGGGGACGCGGTGGTGGTGGACACCGGGCCCGATCCGCCGGCGATGAAGCGCTGCCTGGACCGGCTCGGAGTCCGACGGGTGCCGGTCGTGGTGCTGACCCACTTCCACGCGGACCACGTCGATGGCCTGCCCAGCGTGCTGGCGGACCGCCGGGTGGGCGAGGTGGAGCTGACGGGGGCGGAGGACCCGGCCTCCGGCGCGGAGCAGGTACGTCGCTGGGCGGCGGCTCGTGACGTCGCGGTGCGGGTCCCGGCCTACGGCGAGGTCCGCCGGGTCGGTGCGCTGACCTGGCAGGTGGTCGGGCCAGTAGCACCAGCACGGCGCGGGCGTCGACCCCGGGTCGCACCCGTAGCAGCGAAGGGGGCTCGTCGGCCAACAACGCCAGCCTGGTGCTGGTCGTGCAGGTGCGCGGCGTCCGCATCCTGCTGGCGGGGGACATCGAGCCCGAGGCCCAGCAGCGGCTCGAGCGCAGCCTGCCGGACCTGCGCGTCGACGTGCTGAAGGTGCCCGCCACGGCAGCCGCTACCAGGACCCCGCGCTGCTGCGTGGGCTCGGCGCGCGGCTGGCGGTGGTGTCGGTCGGGCGGGGCAACGACTACGGGCACCCTGCGTCCGCGACGCTGTCCCTGCTGCGCGGGGCGGGCATGCGGGTGGCGCGCACCGATGAGCTCGGCGACGTCGCCGTCGTCGTGCGCGACGGCCGGTTGCGGGTGCAGGGCCGGTGACCCTCAGGCCTGCTGGTCGGTGTCGATCAGGTAGCCGCCGTCGTCGTCCTCGATCAGGCCGAGCCGGTGCCGCTCGGTGCTGGTGCGGCCGTCGCTGGTGCGGTACTTCAGCGTCGCGAGCACGCTGTTGCTCTGGTCGGTCGCCTGCACCTTGCTCACCTCCACCGAGGAGATCCCGCGCCAGAAGCCGTCGTACCGGTCGCGGCCCTGTGCCTGCAGCGACGGGCCGAGCATCGCCCAGGCTTCGTCGGAGCCACCGGGCGCGATCGCGAAGTAGTCCCGCAGCAGCTGCTCCTTCTTCCCGGCCGCACCGGCGGGTGCCGCCGCGGACGAGGTCGGGGCAGCGGACGGGGTCTCGGCCGACGAGGACGGGGACGGTGACGGCGACGTGCTGCGGCTGGAGGCCTCGGTCGGCGACGCGGACGCGGTGTGGAGGGGTCCCCGCCCGCGGTGCTCGGCCGGGTCGTCGAGTCGTTGCGAGGGAGAGGTAGGCGATGCCACCGCAGGACCAGCAGCAGTGCCAGCGCGCCCAGGACGGCGTAGAGACCCCGGCGTGAGGAACGACGGCCCGAGTCGGGGTCGGGAGCGGACGCGGCGGCAGCGGCGGGAGCAGCGGGGCAGCGGCCGGGGGCGGCCGGTGTCAGCGCCGGCGCGCTGCGACCTCCTCACGGGCGGCTCGGGAGCCGGGCGCTCGAAGTGCGCCGTGGCCGCCGCGCCCGCGGTGTGCTCGCGGGTGTGCGTCTCGTGCGCCCCCTTCAGCCGGCCCAGCGCGTGGACCGTGTCCTCCATGGACCAGCGGGAGCGGGGTAGCGGTCCATCATCCGCGACAGGGCGGGCTCGAGGAACTCCGCCCGGTGCGGGGTGCGCGGCGGTCCGGACGTGATGTCGTGCAGCACCGCGACCGGGTTCGCACGCGGTTCGTACGGCGGTCGGCCCTCGACCGCGGCGTACAGCGTCGCGCCGAGCGCGCCACACGTCGGCGGCCTGGCCGGGCTCGCCGCCGCGGGCGATCTCGGGGGCGAAGTAGCTCGGCGTGCCCGGTCAGGAAGCCGGACTGCGTCCGGCGGGGTCGCCGTGCGTGCGGGCGATGCCGAAGTCGCTGATCTCGGCGACGCCGTCGTGCCGGATCAGCACGTTGCGGGCTTGACGTCCCGGTGGGTGATGCCGGCGCCGTGCGCGGCGGCCAGCCCCTCGGCTACCTGCGCTCCGATGTCGGCGACCTGCTCGGGGGACAGCGGGCGTCCTCCTTGATGATCGCGGACAGGCAGCGTACCGGGATGTGCTCCATGACCAGCCAGATCGCGCCGGCCTCCTCGACCACGTCGAAGACCGTCGCCACGTTGCGGTGTTCAGCCCCGCCGCAACGCGCCTCGCGGAACGCCGCGGGCGGAGTCGGTGACCGAGGCTCCGTTCGGCAGCAGGCCCACCTGCTTGACGGCCACGTCGCGGCGCAGCGTCTCGTCGCGGCAGAGCCAGAGCGGTTCCCATGCCGCCCTCGCCGATCGCTCGCTCGGACGCGGTCGCGGCCTCCCGATGGGTCGGGCGACGGAGCACCTCGCTGGTGGCGGGTGGGGCGACGGTGCGATAGCGGGGCGGGTCGGGGCGGGCCGGGCGGGTCCGGGCACGCCGGGGCAGCGACGTGCGTTCGTGGCGTCGTACCCACCGTGCGGTACGGCTACACCTGTCGGGGCCGTGTGGGAAGGGTCCGCACCATGGCGAAACCGCCAGCGTCCGACGTCCTGGGCCGCGTCACGCTGGTGACCGGTCCGGAGAGTTCCTCGACCAGGCGCACCGTGTCGGCGGCGATCGCCGCGGTGCGGTCGGCCGTCCCGAGTCCGAGGTCTCCGAGACCAACGCCGACCAGATCGGGATGGCGGCGCTCGGCGAGCCTCGCCGCCCCGTCGCTGTTCTCCTCGATCCGCTGCGGTGGTGGTGCGCGGCCTCGAGGACCTCCCCGAGGAGGCGCACGACGGGATGCTGGAGTACGCCGCGTCCCCGGCCGACGACATCGGGCTGGTGCTGGTGCACTCCGGCGGCCAGAAGGGCACGGCCTGCTGGCCGGAGCCCGCGATCGGCACCGTCACCGAGGTGCGGTCGGCCCCCCTGAAACCGTCGGGTCTCCCGCTTCGTCGCCGCCGAGGTCCGCGGTCATGGCGGTCGGATCGCCGAGGACGCCGCCGACCTGCTGGTGCAGGCGATCGGCCAGGACCTGCGGGCGCTCGCCGGGGCGGCCCACCGCTGGCCAGCGACTTCCCCAGTGAGCCGTTGACCGAGACGGTCGTGCGGCGCTACTTCGGTGGCCGGGCCGAGGTGAAGTCGTTCGCGATCGCGGACGCGGCCTCTTCGGGCGGACGGCGGTCGCGCTGGAGGAGCTGCGCTGGGCGCTGGACAACGGCACCGCCCCGATCCTGGTGACGAGCGCGTTCGCGACCGGGTTGCGCGGGCTCGGCAAGTACGCCTGGCCGCCCGCGCGGCCTGCGCGAGGCCGACCTGGCGCGGGAGGCCGGGGTGCCGCCGTGGAAGCTGCGGGTGCTGCGCGACCACGGCGCGCGGCTGGGACGACCTCGGTCTGGTCACGGCGATCGTCGCCGTCGCCCAGGCCGACGCCGACGTCAAGGGGGCGGCCGGCGACGCGTCGTACGCCTGGAGCGGATGGTGCTCTAGGGTGAGCGAGGCCCGCACGGTGCGCCGAGTCCGGCTCGGGACCGCCGGCTCGCGCGAAGCGGGGCTCAACGACGACGAGGCGCCGGCTCCGGGGGAGCGGCGCCTGGTGCGAGAGCGTGGGGGTCTGCGTCGAGAGGGACGCGGCGCGCTTGCTGATGGCCGAGGCTTGCGGTTCGCGGCCTGGTTGCGGTGGATCACACCGGCCGAAGCGGCCTTGTCGAGCTTCTTGGTGGCCACAGCGGCCAGGGCACGGGCCTCCTCGGCCTCGCCGGCGTCGGCCGCGGTGCGGAACTTGCGCACGGCGGACTCAGGCGCCGGACTTCACGGACTTGTTGCGCTCGTGCGCGCGGTGGTCTGTCGGTTGCGCTTGATCTGGGACTTGATGTTCGCCACGGGGCAGGCCTCGATCGGTGTTCGGCTACGGGAGAGGATGGTCACGTCGGTGGGCGCACCCGGGGGTGACCTCCGGACACGCGACCGCTAGCGATTTCAGCGGCGGTCCGGACCACCCAGATCGTCGGCTCACCAGCCACGACGCCGGCCGGCCAGGACCAGGTGGCCTGCGCGAACCAGGCCTGGTGCCGGCGCAGGTTCGGCGAGGAGTTCGGCACCGGGGCGTCGCGACGCTCGAGGAAGAACCCGGCCAGCAGCGCCAGCAGGGCGTCGATGTCGTCGGCGGCGACGTGCCGGGTCAGGGACCGCTCGGCGAGCACCCGGTCCACGTCGAGGCCGTGCCGGACGGACCGATGGCCGCGTGGACGGTGTCGATCCAGCCGCCCGCGGGTGGGCCAGTTCCAGTCGCAGGAGCAGCGTCCGGCCGTCGGCGGCGAGCAGGAAGTTGTCGTCGCGGGCGTCGGTGTGCGACCAGGGTGTTGCCCGCGGTGGCGGTCGGGACCCGGGCGGCGAGCGCCTCGGCCTCGTCGAGGTGCGGCCAGGCGGGCACCGTGCGGCGCACGTGCTGCCCAGCAGCGGGCCTCGTCGGCCAGCACGTCGGCGTAGGTGGCCAGCACCAGACCGGCGGCGGCGTCAGGGACTGCGCGAGCACCTCCAGCGTGTCCAGGCAGCGGTCGAGCTCGTCCGGGCTCCACGGCCGGACGGGTCGGTGCTCGACGTGCTCCAGGGCGAGCAGCACCCACAGGTCGTCCTCGTGGGTCCAGAGCAGGTCGGGGACAGGAAGTCCGGAGGGCAGCTCGCGCAGCTGGGCGGCCTCGGCGGCGTAGGCCTCCGCGAACAGCCGCTGCGCGCGCTTGCTGGCCGCCTTGGAGCATCCGGCGACCGTTCGCGCCGAGCAGCGCCGTGGCGCAGCCGGGCGTGTAGCCGGCGCGCCGCGGACTCCCAGTCGACCACCGTGGTCCGAACCGGTGCCTCCACCAGGCGCGGATGTACGGCGGCAGCAGCATCCAGTCCAGCCTCCGGGTGCGTCGCGCCGTAGGGGAGGGGCGGGAGGCTCGGACAGCGGCTGCGGCCAGTGGTGGAGCTGGTGGTGTGCGCATTGTTCGGCGTGGCGGTCCGTCACGCAGGCGCCGCTCGACGAGCGCGCCGCCGCTGTGGGAGGTACGGTTCCCCGCACGCTACGAGGACCTGCCCTCCTCGCAGTCCGCTCCGCCTCCGGGCAAGACCGTCCGCGATCATCCGCGACTTCTGCATCATCGCGCACATCGACCACGGCAAGTCGACGCTGGCCGACCACATGCTGCAAGCCGCAGTATGATCAACGGCGCGGCGCCCGGGCGCAGTACCTCAACCAGATCGACATCGAGCGCGAGCGCGGCATCACGATCAACCAGCCGTTCCGGATGCCATCGACGGTCCCGGTCGACAACGCACGCGCGACCAGCTCGGCTACGTGCTGAACATGATCGACGCCCCCGGCCACGTCGACTTCACCTACGAGGTCTCGCGCTCGCTCGAGGCGTGCGAGCCACGGTGCTCTTGGTCGACGCCGCGCAGGGGATCGAGGCCCAGACGCTGGCGAACCTATCTGGCGCTCGGCGCCGACCTGCGCGCATGCCGGTGCTCAACAAGATCAACCTGCCTCGGCGCAGCCCGAGGTGCGCGGCCGAGCGCGGCATCATCGGCTGCGATCCTCCCCGACGTGCTGCAGGTCTCCGCCGACCCGGTACGGCGTCTCCAGGGGCCGCTGCTCAACGAGATCATCGCCCCAGACCCCGGCCCGGTCGGCGACCCCGACGCCCCGGCCCGCGCCCTGATCTTCGACTCCGTCTACGACACCTGCACAGCATCATGACCTACGTGCGGGTTTCGACGGCAGGCCGCGCGCCACGACGAGGTCGAGATGATGTCGACCGGCGCCACCCACGAGATGCTCGAGGTCGGCGTGATCTTCACCAAGCCGATGAGGCCGGCGACCTCGGCGTCGGCGAGGTCGGCTACCTGATCGCCGGTGTGAAGGACGTCCGCCATCCCCACGTCGGCGACACCGTCACCTCCAGCACCACGGCGCCACCGAGGCGCTCGGCGGCTACGAGCGCCAACCCGATGGTGTTCACCGGGCTGCTGCCCGATGACGGCGACGACTACCCGACGCTGCGCGACGCGCTGGAGCAGATACCCTCGACGACGCGGCCCTGGCCTACGAGCCGGAGACCTCGGGTGCGTCGGCTTCGGCTTCCGCTGCGGCTTCCTCGGCCTGCTGCACATGGAGATCATCCAGGAGCGGCTGGAGCAAGTCATCCTCGACCTGATCTCCACGGCGCCCAACGTGGTCTCTCGGTGCTGATGGAGGACGGCTCGGAGCAGATCGTCACCAACCCCAGCGAGTACCCCCTCCGGCGGCAAGATGGCCGAGGTGCGGGAGCCGGTCGTCAAGGCGACGATCCTGAGCCCCAGCGACTTCATCGGCGTGATCATGGAGCCTCCGAGTCCAAGCGCGGCCACGACGGCATGGACTACCTCTGGGCCAACCAGGTCAGAGATGCGCTACGCTGCCGCTCGCGGAGATCGTCTTCGACTTTCTCGACCAGCTGGTCGCGCCCAGGGCTACGCCTCCTGGACTACGAGCCGAACCAGCGACCAGCCGCCAGACCTGGTCAAGGTCGACATCCTGTGCAGGAAGCCGTCGATACGTTCAGCGCGATCGTGCGCCGGGACGCGGCCTACGGCTACGGCGTGATGTTCGCCGGCGAGTTGGCCGAGCTGATCCCGCGCCACAGTTCGAGGTACCGATCCAGGCGGCGATCGGCGCCCGGGTGATCGCCGGAGACGATCCGTGCGATCCACAAGGACGTGCTCGCCAAGTGCTACGGCAGCAACATCACCCGCAGCGCAGCCTGGAGAAGCAGAGCAAGAGCGGGATGAAGATGGTGGGCCACATCAAGGTTCCCAGGAGGCCTTCGTGGCCGCGCTCTACCTGCAACAGCGCGCCCCGGGACGAGAAGAAGAAGTGAGGCACCAGCCGCGCCGTCGAGGGCGAGACCGATGACCTGGCCGCGCCCGGTCCCGCTGATCAGCGACGCCACGTTCCGCGCCGAGCGGGCCGCGGCGGTCGACGCATCAGCATCCCCGAGGCGTCGCGGAGGCGCCTGCGCGACGTGATCGCCGCGCGGCGCGCGACATCCGCCGCTACCGGCCCGACCCAGTCCCCGCCGAGGTGCTCGACGGTGCTCACAGCGGCGCACCGGGGCCCCCTCGGTCGGGGCACGGCCGGCATCAGCGCTTCCTGGTCGTCACCGAGCAGCAACCAGGAGCGGGACGGCCAGGATCGCCGACGAGCAGCGGCTCCGGCAGGCGCGCGAGCCGCCGGACGCCGCACGACGCCTGCTGGACCTCCAGTTCGAGGGCATCCGCGAGGCGCCGTACGGCATCGTGGTGGCCTGCGACCGCCGCACCCCGGCCGCCGGCGTGCTCGGTCGGGCCACCTACCCCGACGCCGACCTCGTCGTGTGCGTGCGCGATCCAGGACCTCTCGCTCGCGGCGCCGATCCCGGCCTGGCGTGCACTTGGTCACACTGTCGAGGCTTCATCGCCTGGCCGACCTGCTGGCTGCCGGACGGCGTGGTCACGCTCGGCTGGCTGTACCTCGGCTGGCCCGACGAGCGGCCGCCGCCCCGGGGCTCGAGCAGGCGGCTTCGTCCCGACGACAGCCGCTGGAGGAGGTCGTGCTGCGCGAGCGCTGGCACGAGCCCTCCGAGGTGCGGCCGCACCTCCGCCGTCCCACCTGCGCTCACCCAACGCGACCCGGGTGGTCGGGGCTCGGGACCAGGCCGACCAGCTGCTGACGCCGTTCGGCTCGCTCGGTCCTGGACCGCTGCATCGACAGCGTGGAGGCAACCGGACACCCTGCGGTCGCCAACGACCTCGGGCTGCGCAGCAGGCTCGTGGTGGCCAGGGCGGCACCGGGTTGACCCGCTCGGGGCTCAGCGCCTACGCCGACTCGGTCACCGACGACGTGCTGAGCCGCTCGCGGGCCGGGTCCTCAGGCCGGCGCTGTCGCGGCGGAACAGTTGCGCGTCTCGACTTCACGATCATCGACGCCGGTACGTCGTCGGGCGACCTGCGCGGACCAACGCCTGGCGTGCGCGGAGGTCGACGCGCTGCTCGAGGAGCGCGGCCGACGAGCCGGGCGCGACAGCGCGGCGGAGCACGCCCTGGTCGCGCTGGGCGAGGTCGGGGTCGGCGACGCCCGCGGTGTCGGCGGCGCTGGCGGCCGGCCTGCTGGGCTGCAGGCCGACGACGTCGTCAGGTCGGTGCCCGCGCCGACGGCGGTGTCGCCCGCGAGCGGGAGGTCAGTATGACGCGCTCGAGCGGCGACTCAGCGGTCCGGCGACCTGCGCGGCAGACCCCGAGGCGGCGCTGGCGGCGCTCGGCGGCCGAAGCTATGCCCTGCTGGCCGGTGTGGTCCTCGGCGCGGCCGCTGCGGGGGTCTGGTGGTGCTCGAACAGCTTGGCGACCACGGTCGCGGCGATCAGCGCGCTGGGCCTCGAGCCGGGGTCGGGGCCTCCTCGTCGCCGGTCAGCGCAGCCGTGGAGCGCGCGCAGGTCCTGGACCACCTGGGCTCGAGCCGCTGCTGGACCTCCGGCTGCGCGCTGGGGAGGGCGTCGGCGCCGCGTTGGCGTGCGGCCTGCTCGCCGACGCGGTCCGGGTCCGTCGCGGCACCGCGCCAGACCAGGCCGACCCCCGGACCGGTCCTAGCGACGCCGCAGCAGGTAGGTGTCCATCGCCCAGCCGCGAGTCGCCCGGGCCGCCGGCCCGCTCGTCTCGATGGCGGGCAGCACCTCGGCCAGCCGTCCGGCGACCACGGCCTCGTCGGAGGTGTCCAGGTTGGCGCCCCACCCAGACGTCCCAGTCGCCGTCGCGGGTGCCCAGCAGGTGAGGTAGTCGAGCATCACCACGAGGTTGTCCGCGCCGTCCCGGACCGTCTCGGCCAGCCAGCGGCCGGTCGGTGACGGTGACCGGCTCCCAGACCGGTGCAGCAGGGCGACACGGTGCCGGGCGGCGGGCACCGCGAGGGGCTGACTCCGGCACCGCGTCGTACCAGGAAGCGTGCCGCGCTCGAGGATCCGCTCCACGATCCGCAGGTGGCTGTCGTAGAGGGACGGGTCGCCCCACACCAGCAGCCCGCCGACCTGGTCGGGCCGAACCGGCCCACGCCCTCCCAGGCCACCGCCCGCGCCTCGTGCCATCGGCCGCCTCCGCGCGGTAGTCCGACGGCGAGCGGTCGCACGGAGAAGATCGGCCGCCTCCACCACGCGGTGCTCGGCCGGTGACGTGCCGGCGCAGGATCTCCTGGCGCAGCGTGACCAGGTCGTCGACCGCGGTCCTTGGCGGCGGCCGGAAGACGTCGACGTCCTCGAGCGCCGCCACCGCCTCGACGGTGCGGCTGGTCGACGCCGCCGGGCCGATCCCGACGACGCGCGGTCGGGCTTCCGCCTGCGGTCCTCGAGGTCCCCCTCGACCTCGAGGTTGGCCTGCTGCATCGCCGCCACCGTGTCGGGTCGGGCTCGGCCCACAGCGCGCGCTCCGCGGCCTCGAGAGCCGCTCGACCATGCTGTGCAGGGCCCACGGTTTCGCCTCGCGCAGGAACGCCTCGTTCTGGGGGTCGAGCACGTCAGCCTGCGCAGCGGCTGCGGTTGGTCCATGTCGGGTACGACGCCGGCGGTCACGTCGTCGCCGAACAGGTCAGTGGACGGATCGCGGCCATCTCGAAGGCGCCCTTGTCGCGTGCCGACACCGTGGCGGCCGTCGGCGACCGACCACCGACGAACACCCAGCGGTCTCCTCGGTCAGCGACCAGGTCCGGACCCGCGTCCGGGTGGTGGAGTCGCCGATGCTGGCCGCCGCGCGGGTGCCGGTCAGCGCGCGGACCGTGGCCACCATGCCGCCGTGGTACTCGAAGTAGTCGTGGAGTCGGCGATGTCGTGCTCGCGGGTGTCGGTGTTTCTCGGCCGCGACGTTGATGCGGCGGTCGTTGGCGCGCCGTGCGTCGCCGGCGGCCCGACCCTCCAGCCCGCGGCCATAGGCGAAGACCGCCGCGCCGTGTAGACCTCCGCCAGGTCCGCGTCGGTGCGCCAGGTTGCCCGACTCGATCAGCGGCAGCAGCCCCGCGCCGTACGCCCGGCTTTGACGAAGATGCGCGTGGTCGCCGCGCCAGTCGCCGTGCGCGGCCAGGTCGGCCTGCGCATGGGCGCGCACGAAGTTGTCCTCGGCGGGCTGGTCAGCTCGGCGGACCATCGCGAACGCGTCGTCGAGCATCGAGACGACGTAGGGAAGGCGTCGCGGAAGGCCGGAATCCGGACGGTCACGTCGATCAGGGGCCGGCCCAGGCTCGGCCAGCGGCACCACCTCGAGGCTGCCGACCCGTCGCGACTCCTCCTGCCACAGCGGACGACGCCGATGAGGGCGAGGACCTCGGCGATGTCGTCCCGGAGGTGCGCATCGCTGACGTGCCCAGCACCAAGAGACCGACGGAGGGGTCGAATTGAAGGAGCTGCAGCGGGTTTCGGTATGCGCAGGTAGATCTCGTCGCGCACGACCAGCAGGAGGCGCTCGCATTGGCGGATCGCGTCGCGGTCGTGCATGCGGCCGATCGGCGAGTCAGATCGCCGCGCGAGCTCTACGAGAAGCCGCCAGCGCTTTTGTCGCGAACTTCGTCGGTGAGTCGAACCGTTTCCGCGGGCAGATCATTGACCGCGCCGGTTCCATCGCCACCGTCGCCGTCGATGGCGCACTT
>CAWJTB010000008.1:0-183607 GCA_963845655.1 uncultured Actinomycetota bacterium
CCATTACCATTGTGGGAACGGCTCGGAGCTGCGCAGGCGCCACCCGTGCCCGTGTGCCAGCGGGGGCGCCAGCCGTTCGTGGGTGACGACCTCGAGCACCGGCACCAGGCCGCGGGCCCGGGCGTCGGCGATCGCCGTGGTGACCAGGGACGTGCCGATGCCGTGCCCGCGGAACCGGGGCCGCACGAACAGCTGGCCCACGACGCCGAGCTCCTCGGCGGGGTGTCCGGTCATCTCCCGCCAGCGCAATCCGGTCTCGCCGTGCACCTCGGCGCAGGCGACCGCGACGTGGCCGACGATCTCGCCGTCGCGCTCGGCCACGAAGGCCGAGATCACGTCGGCCAGCCAAGCGGCGGGCTCGGCGGGACGGTGTCCGGGGAACTGGCCCTCGAAGAACGCCCGATGCACCAGCGTCACGCACACCCCGAGGTCACGCTGGCGGCGCCGGCGCACTCCCTGCGGGAGCTCCACAGTCTCGTCCGCGGCCCGTCGGCGCGGCAGCCAGCGCTGCAGCTGCTCGGGTACGGCGCGGGTTCTCGTCTCGGTCACGTCCATGGCGGCACACCTCTCGACTCCTTCGAGTGTCGACCCGCGACGATCGGTCGAGCCATAGCCCGGCTGGGGGGTGCTGCAGGGCGTGCTTTGCCATGCGCGTGGACGGTTTGCCAGCGTCGTACGCCTGCTGGAGCGGCCATAACCCCGCGTTACAAGGGGGTGGGGTCTCGGATCCGAGACGCCGGGCGTGCGCGCCGGATTGACCGGCCGGGCGCGGGTGGCTGGACTAGGGGGCATGCCAGTCGCCGCGGTGCACCACCTCCTCGAGCGGCCGGCGGGCCCGGCGCGCCGGCGAGCCCGCGCGCCGGTGTCCTCGACGCGGTGACCGACCGTGATCGCCCCGACCGGCGTGTACGTCTCGGGCACCCCGAACTCCTCCCGGAGCGTCGGCGACGCGTCGCCGCGGGATCCCGAAGAAGCAGGCGCCGAGGCCCTCGTCGACCGCCGTCTGCAGGATCAGCAGCGAGGCCATCCCGGCGTCGACGTGCCAGTAGGGCACCGGCCAGCGCTGCTCGTCGGCGCCGTCGCCAGCCCTTGTCCGCCTCGGCGTACCGCGTCGAGGTAGGCCGCCTTGCTGCTACAGCGGCACGATCACCACGCGGCGCGGTGCGCATGCCGCTCAGCCAGCGGTCGGGCTCGGCCGCGGCGTCGCGCGGGCGTCGACGACGCCCAGAACCGCTCCACGTCCGCCGGGGCTGTCGAGCACCAGGAACGCCCAGCCCTGGGTGAACCCGGCGCTCGGGGCCCGCACCGCGTTGGACAGCAGCCGTTCGACCACCGGCGGGTCGACCGGCCGGTCGGCGTAGCTTCGGATCATCCTGCGGCTGCGCACCACGTCCTGGAACTCCATGGGGCCGATCATGGCTGACGACTTCGAGCGGATGTGGCGCGACCTCGCGCCGGTCGGCCGGTCGGCGTCCAGCGGCGGCTACTTCCGGCAGCCCTTCGCCCCCGCCGAGCGGGAGTGCCACGCGTGGTTCCTGGAGCAGGCCGCCGCGCGCGGGCTCGAGGTCGAGACGCGACGGCTTCGGCAACCCGTGGCGTGGTGGCGGCCCGAGTCGGCCGGGCCGGCGCGCTCGCTCACCGGCTCGCACCTCGACTCCGTCCTCGACGGCGGGGCGTACGACGGACCGCTCGGCGTCGTGTCGGCGCTGGCCGCGGTCGACCTGCTGCGGGAGCGCGGCCTCACACCGCAGCGGACCGTCGGGGTGGCGGTGTTCGTGGAGGAGGAGGGGTCGCGGTTCGGCCTGGCCTGCCTGGGCTCCCGGCTCGCGACCGGGGCGACGCGCTGGCGCAGGCCCGGAGCCTGCGCGACCGCGACGGGGTCTCCCTCGAGCGACGCCGCTGGGACGGCAGCCGGACGTGGGCCGACGCTGCTCGGCGGACGTCGGCTGCTTCGTGGAGCTGCACGTCGAGCAGGGCCGCGACCTGGTCGACCGCGACGCCGGCCGTCGGGGTGGCCAGCGCGATCTGGCCGCACGGGCGCTACCGCTTCGACTTCACCGGCGAGGCCAACCACGCCGGCACGACCCGCATGGAGGACCGCCACGACCCGATGCTCGACCTACGCGATGACGGTGCTCGCGGCCAACAAGCAGGCCCGGCTTGCCGGGCAGCGGGCGACCTTCGGCCGGCTCGACGTGCGGCCCAACGGCACCAACGCCGTGCCGTCGGAGGTCACCGCCTGGCTCGACGCCCGCGCCGAGTCGACCGCCGCAGCTGGAGCGAGCTGGTCGCCGAGGTCGAGCGGCCGGGCCGGAGCGGGCCGAACGCGACGGCACCGCGCTGCAGCGTCACCCGCGAGTCGGTCTCACCGGCAGGTGGTCTTCGACGCCCGACCTGGCCGCGGCGCTGGCGCGGCCGCACGGCGTGGCCGGTGATCCCGACGATGGCCGGCCACGACGCCGGCAGTCCTGTCCGCGGCCGGCGTGCCGACCGCGATGCTGTTCGTGCGCAACCCCACCGGCGTCTCCCACTCCCCCGACGAGCACGCCGAGACCGCCGACTGCCTCGCCGGGGTCGAGGCGCTCGCCGACACGCTCGCTGGCGGCGGCTGCGTCGCGTGACCGCCTACTGGCTGGAGCGCGCCTGGACCGGGCGACGGAGCCGGTCGCTCGACGGCGTGCTGCGGTCGACGTCGAGGACGGCGTGTTCACCTCCGTCGGTCCGACGGCGCCGCCGACCGGGCGCGCAACGGCTGCCCGGTCTGACGCTGCCCGGGCTGGCCAACTGCCACAGCCACGCCTTCCACCGGGCGCTGCGTGGCCGCACCCAGCGTGAGCGCGGGACGTTCTGGACCTGGCGCGAGCAGATGTACGGCGCTCGCCGCGCGGCTCGACGCCCGACTCCTACTTCGAGCTGGCGCGGGCGACGTACCGCGAGATGGTCGCCGGCCGGCGATCACCAGCCGTCGGGGAGTTCCACTACCTGCACCACGCCGCCGGACGGGACGCCGTACGACGAGAGCAACGCGATGGGCGCAGGCGCTGGTGGAGGCGGCGCGCGAGGCCGGCCTCCGGATCGCGCTGCTCGACACCTGCTACCTCGCCGCCGGGATCGGGTCGCCGCCGCGAGGGCGTGCAGCAGCGGTTCAGCGACGGCGACGCCGACGCCTGGGCCGAGCGGGTCGACGCGCCTGACCCGCCTCGACGGCGCCGACGTGCGCGTCGGGCGCCGCGATCCACTCGGTGCGCGCGGTGCCGCGCGAGCAGCTGGCGCCCGTCGTCGGATGGGCCGAGGCAGCACGGAGCGCCGCTGCACGTGCACCTGTCCGAGCAGGTCGCCGAGAACGACGCCTGCCTGGCGGCGTACGGACTGACCCCGACCGAGCTGCTCGCCGAGGCCGGAGCGCTCGGCCCGCGCACCAGCGCCGTGCACGCGACCCACCTCACCGACGACGACGTCGCGCTGCTGGGCCGGGCCGGGGTGCTTCGCCTGCCTTCTGTCCCGACCACCGAGCGCGACCTCGGCGACGGCATCGGCCCGTCGCGCGGCGCTGCACGCGGCGGGCGCCGTCGCTGACGCTCGGGTCGGACAGCCACGCGGTGGTCGACCTGTTCGAGGAGATGCGGGCCGTCGAGCTCGACGAGCGGCTGGCCAGCCAGGAGCGCGGGCACTGGTCGGCCGACGAGCTGCTGGCCGCCGCCACCTTCGACGGGCACCGTTCGCTCGGCTTCGCCGACGTCGGCCGGATCGCCGTCGGCGCCCGCGCCGACCTGGTCACCCTCGACACCACGTCGGTCCGCACCGCCGGCAGCAGCGCCGACGAGGCGACCGCGGTCTTCGCCGCGTCCGGCGCCGACGTGGTGTCGGTGCTCCGCGACGGGGTCGACGTCACCGTCGACCCGGCCGGGGTGGGTGCCGAGCTCGACCGTCGCCGGTCCGGAGGATGCAGCGCATGACCAGCGATCGCGTTCACCGCGCATCGGCGAGCTGTCCACCGACAGGGCCCGACGGGGCTCGGCTGCACGACGCCGCACTCGTCGTCGAGGACGGTCGCGTCGCCTGGGTCGGCCCGTCCCGCCAGGCGCCCGCGGCCGACACGGCCTACGACGTCGGCGGCCGTGCCGTGGTGCCGGGCTTCGTCGACTCGCACAGCCACCTGGTGTTCGCCGGGGACCGGGCCGAGGAGTTCGCCGCGCGGATGACCGGGACGCCGTACTCCGCCGGCGGCATCCGCACCACCGTGGCCGCGACGCGCGCGGCGACCGACGAGCAGCTCGCGGCCAACCTGGCGCGGCTGGTCGAGGAGATGCGCCGCCAGGGCACCACCACCGTCGAGGTGAAGAGCGGCTACGGCCTCACGGTCCGCGACGAGGCCCGCTCGCTGGCGATCGCACGGCAGGCCACCGAGGAGACCACCTTCCTGGGCGCCCACGTCGTCCCGCCGGAGTACGCCGACGACCCCGCGGCGTACGTCGACCTGGTGACCGGCCCGATGCTCGAGGCTTGCGCGCCGCACGCCCGATGGGTCGACGCGTTCTGCGAGCGCGGCGCCTTCGACGCCGACCAGGCCCGAGCGATCCTCGCTGCCGGCGCGGCGCGCGGGGCTGCACGGACGGCTGCACGCCAACCAGCTCGGTCCGGGACCGGGGGTGCTGCTCGCCTGCGAGCTCGGCCTCGTCGCGGTCGACCACTGCACCTACCTCGACGACGCCGACGTCGACGCGCTCGCCTCCTCGGGCACGACCGCGACGCTGCTGCCGGGCGTGGAGTTCTCCACCCGCTCGCCCTACCCCGACGGTCGCCGGCTGCTCGACGCCGGCGTGCACGTCGCGATCGCCAGCGACTGCAACCCCGGCTCCAGCTACACCTCGTCGATGCCCCTGTGCATCGCGCTCGGCGGTGCGCGAGATGGGGATGTCGCCGGCCGAGGCGCTGACCGCGGCCACCACCGGCGGTGCCCGGGCCCTGGGGCGCACCGACGTGGGCCACCTCGACGTGGGTGCCTGCGCCGACCTCGCGGTGCTGGACGCCCCGTCGTACCTCCACCTGGCCTACCGGCCCGGCGTCCCGCTCGTCCGGGAGACCTATCGGCGCGGCCGGCGGGTGTGAGCGAGAGTCGCTCGGACATGCACTCGCGGCCCTCATCAAGCACGTGCACGCACAAGCCACGGGCGGGCGCCGAGCGAGTGCATGTCCGAGTGGCGCACCCGGCGATGACCGGCCGGCCTAGCCGTGGTGTTCACATACTCGTAGTATCCGAACGATGACCTCCGCCACCGCCGCCCGGTTCGAGAAGATGAAGCCCTTCGGGGCGGGTTCCGGGCGCCCGGCCCGGATCTCCTCGCGCGACCTGCCTCCGGGACCGCGGTGGCCGACGCTGCTGCAGAGCATCGCGCTGATCCGCTTCCGGCACCAGTTCGTCCCCGCCATGCACCGGCGCTACGGCGACGTCTTCACCGTCCGGATCCTGCCGAAGGGCCGGCGCTGGTGCTGTTCACCGGCCCCGACACCGCCAAGGAGATCTTCGCCGGCGACCCGGAGGTCTTCCACGCCGGCAAGGGCAACGCGATCCTCGGACCGGTGATGGGCGAGCACTCGCTGCTGCTGTCAGGACTCCGCCAGCACAAGCGGGCCCGCAAGCTGCTGATGCCGGCGTTCAACGGTGCGCGCGCTGCGCGGCTACGAGGCGATGATCGACCGGCTCACCAAGAAGGAGGTCGGCCGCTGGACGCCCGGGCGTGCCGTTCGCGTCGCTCGAGCGGATGAACGCGCTCACCCTCGAGGTGATCCTCCGGGTCGTCTTCGGCGTCACCGACGAGAGCCGGCTGGCCGAGATGCGCCCCCTGGTCAACAAGACCGTCAACGTCAGCCCGGCCGTGTTCCTCGGCTGGGGCTTCCCGCTGGCTGCAGCGGCTCGGCCCGTGGCGACGCGACGTTCGAGAACCAGGCGCGCTCGACGAGGTCGATCTACGCCGAGATCGCCGAGCGCCGTCCGGCCACCGACCTGGCGACCGGACCGACGTGCTGTCCCGGCTGCTGCCGGTGCGACGAGGACGAGGACACCGGGCTGACCGACGAGGAGCTGCGCGACCAGCTGGTGACGCTGCTGCTCGCCGGGCACGAGACCACCGCGACCGCACTGTCCTGGGCGCTGCACGAGCTGGGCAAGGACCCGGGCAGCTGAGCGCAAGGCTCGCGAGGCCGCGGCCGCCGGCGACAACGACTACCTCGAGGCCGTGCTGAAGGAGTCGATGCGGCTGCACCCGGTGATCCCGATGGTGGTGCGGCACCTGATGGAGCCGGCCACCATCGGCGGCGTCGACCTGCCCGCCGGTGCGAACGTCGCGGCGTCGATCCTGCTGGCTCACGAGTCGCGAGGAGAACTACCCGGATCACGCTGGTGTTCCGTCCGGAGCGGTTCCTCGAGGGCGAGGTCGCGACCAACACCTGGATCCCGTTCGGTGGCGGCGTGCGTCGCTGCATCGGCGCCGGCTTCTCGCTGATGGAGGGCGTCGCCGTGCTGCGCGAGGTGCTGCTGCGTACGACGTCCACCTGCCCGCCGGGACGCAAGGAAGAGCCGAAGGTCCGCAACATCACCAGCGTGCCCGAGGCACGGAGCCCGGATCGTGGTCCGCTGACGGTACGTCTGCGACGCGCCGATGTGACGCGTCGGGTCCCGACGGGCCGCGCCGCGTCACGATTGAGCAACGCGGGTGCGGCGTTGCTTGACTCCGACGCCCGCAGGGACGAGGTTGACCTATCGGTGCACGTCATGCGCCCACCCAACGACGTGCGACTGCCCGCACCGCTGCTCGGAGCTGCGGCGACCTGTGCTGAGGAGCCCTATCGCGTGAGCACGCCCCTGGAAGTCGAGCCGGGTGCCAGCGGTGCGGCGCCCGAGTCCGCGCTGGTGGGCTCGGGTCCGCTCATCGAGGGTCGCTCGCTCGGCCAGATCGCCTGGCGGCGGCTCAAGCGCGACAAGGTCGCGCTCGCGGGCGCTGCCTTCGTCATCTTCCTGATCCTGGTGGCGATCTTCGCGCCGCTGATCGTCAAGCTGCTCGGCATCCCGCCCAACGAGTTCCACCAGGACCTGATCGACCCTCGACCGGGCGCGCCTGCCCGAGGCGTTCGGCGGGATGAGCTGGGACCACCTGATGGGCGTCGAGCCGGTCAACGGTCGCGACATCTTCAGCCGGATCGTCTACGGCGCCCGGATCTCGCTGCTGATCGCCTTCCTGGCCACGCTGCTCTCGGTGGTGATCGGCACCGTCATCGGCGTCGTCGCCGGCTTCTTCGGCGGCTGGGTCGACGCGGTCATCAGCCGGGTGATGGACATCTTCCTCGCCTTCCCGCTGCTGGTCTTCGCGATCGCGCTGGCCGGCGTGGTGCCCGACAAGGCGTTCGGCCTCACGGGCAACGCGCTGCGGATCGGCCTGCTGGTCTTCATCATCGGCTTCTTCAACTGGCCCTACATCGGCCGGATCGTCCGCGGCCAGACGCTGTCGCTGCGCGAGCGCGAGTTCGTCGACGCGGCCCGCAGCCTCGGCGCGCGGCGGCCCTACATCCTGTTCACGCGAGCTGCTGCCGAACCTGGTGGCGCCGATCCTCGTCTACTCGACGCTGCTGATCCCGACGAACATCCTGTTCGAGGCGGCGCTGTCGTTCCTCGGCGTCGGCGTCCGGCCGCCGACCCCGACCTGGGGCGGCATGCTCTCCGACGCCGTCGACTTCTACACGATCCCGCACTTCATGCTGTGGCCCGGCCTGGCCATCTTCATCACCGTGCTGGCCTTCAACCTCTTCGGGGACGGGCTGCGCGACGCGCTCGACCCCGGGCTCGCTAGGCAGAACCACCCGATGAACAGCGCACCACCACTCCTCAAGAAGGGGCGTAACCGCACGATGAGAAGCAAGCGATGGAGGGCCTCGCGGCCGCTCACGGCCGTCTCCGCACTGGGCCTGTCGGCCTGCGGCGGCGGGGGTAACAGCGGCGACGGGAACGACGGGGGCGACAGCGGCTCCGGCGGCACCGCCGACGTCAACGCGGCCGTCGGCAAGGTCTTCAACCCGTCCGACAAGAAGGGCGGCACGATCAGGGTCGCCAACTCCGGCGACTGGGACACCCTCGACCCGGGCGACACCTACTACGGGTACTCGTGGAACTTCGTGCGCCTCTACGGCCGCTCGCTGGTGATGTTCAAGGCGGCCCCCGGCGAGGCCAGCAACGAGCTCGTGCCCGACCTCGCCGAGGGTCTCGGCAAGCCGACCGACGGCGGCAAGACGTGGACCTACAAGCTGCGCAAGGGCGTCAAGTACGAGGACGGCACCGCCGAGGTCAGCGCCAAGGACGTCACGTACGCGGTCGCGCGATCGATCGACAAGGAGACCTTCCCCAACGGGCCGGCGTACTTCGACGCGATGCTCGACTTGCCGGCGGGCTACAAGGGTCCCTACAAGTCGCAAGGGCGTGAACATCGACTCGGCCATCGAGACCCCGGACGACCGGACCATCGTCTTCCACCTCAAGGAGCCGTTCGCCGGGTTCGACTACCTCGCCCAGCTGACCGCAGACGATGCCGGTGCCGGAGGCCAAGGACACGGGAGCGCAAGTACCGCGACAGCGTCGTCTCCACCGGCCCCTACAAGTTCGCCGAGCTCCAGCCGGGCAAGTCCTTCAAGCTGGTCCGCAACGACCAGTGGGACCAGAGCACCGACGACGAACCGCAAGGCGCTGCCGGACGAGTTCGACGTCTCGCTCAACGTCAACGCCGACGACATCGACAACCGGATCCTGTCGGGCGACCTCGACCTCGACATCGCGGGCACCGGCGTACAGCCGGCCGCGCTGGCCCGGGTGCTCAACGACCCGACGCTGAAGGCGAAGACCGACAACCCGACCCTCGCGCGGCTCTGGTACACCTCGATCAACCCGACGGTGAAGCCGTTCGACAACATCGACTGCCGCAAGGCCGTCCAGTACGCCATGGACCGCACGTCGTACCAGACCGCCTACGGCGGCCCGGTCGCCGGCGGCGACCTCGGCCACGACGGTGCTGCCCCCGCTGATCCCGGGCTACGAGGAGTTCGACCTCTACCCGACCGCCGGACGACAAGGGTGACGTCGACAAGGCCAAGGAGTCGCCTCGAGGCGTGCGGCCAGCCCGACGGCTTCGAGACCAACATCTCCTACCGGAGCGAGCGTCCGAAGGAGAAGGCGACCGCCGAGGCCTTCCAGCAGGCGTTGGCCAAGGTCGGCATCAAGGTCACCCTGAAGGGCTACCCGCAGGGCGACTACTTCTCGGCCTACGCCGGCAACCCGCCGTTCGTGGTCAAGAACGACCTCGGCCTCGTGCGTCAACGGCTGGGGCGCTGACTGGAACGACGGCTTCGGCTTCCTGTCGCAGATCGTCGACAGCCGGGTCATCCGGGAGACCGGTGGCTCGTCCAACACGAGCGTCCGGATCCCCGAGGTCGACACGATGCTCGACGAGGCCCAGGTCGAGCTCGACCAGGCCACGCGCGAGTCCGACTGGGGCGCGATCGACAAGCGCGTCATGGAGGAGGCCGTCATCTACCCGGGCGTCTACGCCAAGAGCGTCCTGCTTCGCAGCGAGAACCTGACGAACGTGTTCGTCAACGACTCCTTCGGCATGTACGACTACATGGAGATGGGCGTCAAGTAGCCCACGTAGCACTGCGGTGGCGCACCGCCCTCGGGCGGTGCGCCACCCACAGCACCCACTGCACGACCCACGAACAGCCCGACCTCCGAGGAGTGAAGGCGCACGATGCCCGGCCGGGGACACCCGGCCGGGCACCGACGCCGAAATACTGTGGTCGCCTACGTCATCCGACGGCTCATCGCAGCCGTCATGCTGCTGGTGCTCGTCAGCATCATCACGTTCTCGATCTTCTACCTGGTGCCGCGCTGGGCCGGCGCGACCCCGGAGACGCTGGCGACCCGGTACGTCGGACGCACGGCCACCGCCGACACCGTGAAGCTGACCGCCGAGCGGCTCGGCTTCTACGACCCCTTCTACAAGCAGTACGCCGGCTGGGCGAAGACCGTCGTCGCCGGCGGCGAGTTCGACATGGGCGCCCAGAAGGTCCAGTGCCCGGCGCCGTGCCTCGGCTACTCGTTCATCACGCGGCAGCCGGTCTGGCCCGACCTCCTCGACCGGCTCCCGGTGACGTTCTCCTGGCGCGTCGGGGCCGCTGTGATCTGGCTGGTCATGGGCGTGCCGATCGGCGTGCTCTCGGCCCTGAAGACGCGGCACGTTCGTCGACCGCGCCGCCATGACGATCGCGCTCGCCGGCGTCTCGCTGCCGATCTTCTTCACCGGCTAATGGCGCTGACCCTGTTCTGGTCTACAAGTGCGCGATCTTCGGCCCGCAGCCACGCTACACCGACTTCACCGACAACCCGCTCAAGTGGGCGCAGGGTCTGATGCTGCCGTGGATGACGCTCGCCTTCCTGCTGTCGGCGCTCTACGCGCGGCTGATGCGCGCCAACATGCTCGACACGATGAACGAGGACTACGTGCGCACCGCTCGGGCCAAGGGGCTGCCGGAGCGGCACCGTGGTGCGTCAAGCACGGCCTGCGCGGCCGCTCTGACCCCGATCGTCACGATCTTCGGCCTCGACTTCGGCGCGCTCCTCGGCGGGGCGGTCCTCACCGAGACGGTCTTCACGCTCAACGGGCTCGGCAAGCTACGCCATCGACGGCGATCACCAACAACGACCTGCCGAACATCATCGGCGTGACCGTCTTCTCGGCCGCCTTCTTCGTCGTCCTGGCCAACTTGATCGTCGACGTGCTCTACGCCGTCGTCGACCCGCGCGTCCGTCAGTTGACCGCGCTGCTCCGTCCACTTCGCTCCTGACGTCTCTGCCGCTTCCGGTGTCGCACGACGAAGCCGGTCCCGCAGACTCGCGTCGAGGCGCCTTCCTGCGACGTCCGCGACCTGCGGATCCACTTCCCGACCGACGACGGCCTCGTGAAGGCGGTCGACGGGCTGACCTTCTCGCTCGAGCAGGGCCGCACCCTCGGCATCGTGGGAGAGTCGGGATCCGGCAAGAGCGTCACCAGCTCTCGGCGATCTGGGCCTGCACAAGGGGCACCAGGCCAAGATCAGCGGCGAGATCCTGCTCGACGGCGACGATCTGGTCTGCCGCGTCACGCGAGGAGGTGCGCAAGCTGCGCGGCACGCGGATGGCGATGATCTTCCAGGATCCGCTGTCGGCGCTGCACCCCTACTACACGGTCGGCTACCAGATCATCGAGGCCTACCGCGTCCACAACGACGTCGTCCAAGAAGCCGGCCCGCGCGCACGCCATCGAGATGCTCGACCGGGTCGGCATCCCCAAGCCGGACCAGCGTGTCGACGACTACCCGCACCAGTTCTCCGGCGGCATGCGGCAGCGCGCGATGATCGCCATGTCGCTGTCCTGCAACCCTGAGCTGCTGATCGCCGACGAGCCGACCACCGCGCTCGACGTGACGGTCCAGGCGCAGATCCTCGACCTGATGCGAGACCTGCAGAAGGAGTTCGACTCGGCGGTCATCATGATCACCCACGACCTCGGCGTCGTCGCCGAGGTCGCCGACGACATCCTGGTGATGTACGCCGGTCGCGCGGTCGAGTACGGCACCGCCGAGCACATCTTCTACCGCCCGGAGCACCCCTACACCTGCGGCCTGCTCGGCTCGATGCCGCGCATCGACCGGAGCGCACCAGGACCGGCTCAACCCGATCAAGGGCACGCCGCCGAGCCTGATCAACGTGCCGTCCGGGCTGCGCGTTCCACCCGCGCTGTCCGTTCGAGCGCTGACCGGTGGGCTGGCGAGCGCGACCGGCCGGAGCTCGCGGACACCGGACGCGGACACCTCGTGGCCTGTCACCTGTCCCAGGCCGAACGCCAGGAGATCTGGCGCGACGAGATCCAGCCGCTGCGTCGCGGACACCCGCCCCAGGTCTGCCACCGCAACCCCCGCGTCCTCCGCTTCGTCGGCTCCGGCGACCGCCACGAGCCGGAGGACCTCCTCGTCGTCGGGACTTGGTCAAGCACTTCCCGATCCGCGGGCGTCCTCCAACGCAGGTCGGCGCGGTGAAGGCGGTCGACGGCGTCAACTTCTCGGTCGCCAGGGCGAGACGCTGGCCTCGTCGGCGAGACCGGCTGCGGCAAGTCGACCACCGGCCGGCTGCTGACCCGGCTCCTCGAGCCGACCTCGGGCACGGTCGCGCTTCGAGGGCCAGGACATCACGCACCTGTCCGAGCGCGAGATGCGCCCGCTGCGCCGCGACATCCAGATGATCTTCCAGGACCCGTACTCCTCGCTGAACCCACGCCACACCGTCGGCACGATCGTCGGCGCGCCGTTGCAGCTCCAGGGGGTCGAGACCGAGGGCGGCGTGAAGAAGCGAGTGCAGGAGCTGCTCGAGCTGGTCGGCCTCAACCCCGAGCACTACAACCGCTACCCGCACGAGTTCTCCGGCGGCCAGCGGCAGCGCATCGGCATCGCCCGCGCACTCGCGCTGCAGCCGAAGCTGATCGTCGCCGACGAGCCGGTCTCGGCGCTCGACGTGTCGATCCAGGCTCAGGTCATCAACCTGCTGGAGGACCTGCAGGAGGAGTTCGACCTCACCTACGTGTTCATCGCGCACGACCTGTCCGTGGTGCGGCACATCTCCGACCGGGTCGCGGTGATGTACCTCGGCAAGATCGTCGAGATCGCGACCGGACGGGCTCTACGCGCGCCCGCTGCACCCCTACACCACACGCGCTGCTGTCGGCCGTTCCCGCTGCCCGACACCCGATCAAGCGGCACAAGCGCGAGCGGATCCTCCTCCGCGGTGACGTGCCCAGCCCGATCAACCCGCCGCCGGCCTGCCGGTTCCACACCCGGTGCTGGAAGGCGCAGGACATCTGCCGCGACGGTGGAGCCTCCGCTGCTGCGATGCTGGCGCCGCGGTCACGAGGTCGCCTGCCACTTCCCGGAGAACGCCCCGACCGCTCAGTGAGGCCCGGTCGGGCTATCACCTCCCCCGGATCTCAGCCACCGTGGTGCACGAGCGGGTGAGCTGATAGCCCGAGTGGCCGGCGGGCCGCCCGGGCTGCCCTGCGCCGGACCGGGTTACCGGTTCTGGGGGCCGTTCGGGATGATGGGGGCATGGCGCGCGATGACGACGACGAGTCACCGTGGACTCGGCAGCTGCTGGTCGGCGTGGGGGCCCTGGTGGCGGTAGCCCTCGTGATCGGGGGCGTGGTCAGCGTGGTCGCGCTGGCTGCCGCGAACGTCGCCGGCATCGACCAGGCGCGCCCGACCGCGACGGCGGCGCCGAGCCTCTACATCCCCTCCGGCGAGCCGACGACGACCCCGGACGGCTACCCGGACCCCGAAGGCGGCGACGACGCGGACCCGACCGAGGAAGCCAGCCCGGGGGAGGAGCAGACCAAGGAGCCGAAGGCGCGCGCGATCAGCCTCCAGGCCTTCCCGGCCAAGGTCAGCGCCAACGAGCGGATCAACCTGAGCGGCGTCTACCAGCGCGGCGAGGGCGCCCAGCTGCAGGTGCAGCGCCGTGAGGGCGGCACCTGGACCGACTTCCCGGTGTCCACGAGGGTGAGCGGCGGCCTCTTCACGACCTACGTCTTCACCACGCGCTCCGGCGTGCAGCGCTTCCGCGTGACCGACGTCGGGTCCGGGCGGTCCTCCAACCTGGTCCGGGTCACCGTCGGCTGAGGCTGCCTCCGAGCTCGTGGACCGGTAGGCGTTGTCGCGCCTACCGGTCGACGCACCCACCGACGGTGACCGAGCCGCGCGGGGGCGCTGCATGCTGTCCGCGAGGTTGAGTTGAGTCGACTCAACTTGTTTGCCATACTCGACTCAGTGGCCGCTGCGGCGGTCCCCCAGACCTGAGAACGAACACCACCCGGCACCCGGCCCACCGGGCGCCACACAGCAGGAGGTACACACCATGGCTCGTGCGGTCGGAATCGACCTCGGTACGACGAACTCCGTCGTCGCCGTCCTGGAGGGCGGGGAGCCCACCGTCATCGCGAACGCCGAAGGCGCTCGCACCACCCCGTCCGTCGTCGCGTTCGCCAAGAGCGGCGAGGTGCTCGTCGGCGAGGTCGCCAAGCGGCAGGCCGTGACCAACGTCGACCGCACCATCCGCTCGGTCAAGCGCCACATGGGCACCGACTGGAAGACGCAGATCGACGAGAAGTCCTTCACGCCGCAGCAGATCTCCGCGTTCGTGCTCCAGAAGCTCAAGCGCGACGCCGAGTCCTACCTCGGCGAGACCGTCACCGACGCGGTGATCACGGTGCCGGCGTACTTCTCCGACGCCCAGCGGCAGGCCACCAAGGAGGCCGGCGAGATCGCGGGCCTCAACGTCAGCCGCATCGTCAACGAGCCGACCGCTGCTGCCCTGGCCTACGGCCTGGACAAGGAGTCCGACCAGACCATCCTGGTCTTCGACCTCGGTGGCGGCACCTTCGACGTGTCCCTGCTCGAGATCGGCGACGGCGTGGTCGAGGTCAAGGCGACCTCCGGCGACAACCTGCTCGGCGGCGACGACTGGGACACCCGGCTGGTCGAGTGGATGGTCAAGAAGTTCAAGGACAACAACGGGGTCGACCTCGGCGCGGACAAGATCGCCCGTCAGCGCCTGCAGGAGGCCGCCGAGAAGGCCAAGATCGAGCTGTCCTCCTCCTCCGAGACCACGATCCACCTGCCCTACATCACCCACTCGGAGTCCGGCCCGCTGCACTTCGAGGAGAAGATCAGCCGCGCCGAGTTCCAGCGGATGACCTCCGACCTGCTCGACCGCACCAAGGCGCCGTTCAAGCAGGTCATCAAGGACGCGGGCGTCGACGTCTCCGCGATCGACCACGTGATCCTGGTCGGCGGCTCGACCCGGATGCCGGCCGTGGCCGAGGTGGTCACCGAGCTGACCGGGGGCAAGGAGCCCAACAAGGGCGTCAACCCCGACGAGGTCGTCGCCGTCGGCGCCGCGCTCCAGGCCGGCGTCCTCAAGGGCGAGGTCAAGGACATGCTGCTCCTCGACGTCACCCCGCTGAGCCTCGGCATCGAGACCAAGGGCGGCGTGATGACGCGCCTCATCGAGCGCAACACCACCATCCCGACCAAGCGCTCCGAGGTCTTCACCACGGCCGACGACAACCAGCCGTCGGTGATGATCCAGGTCTACCAGGGCGAGCGTCAGATGGCCGCGCAGAACCAGCCGCTCGGCAACTTCGAGCTCACCGGCCTGCCGCCCAGCCCCCGCGGCCTGCCGCAGATCGAGGTCACCTTCGACATCGACGCCAACGGCATCGTGCACGTGTCCGCCAAGGACCGCGGCACCGGCCGTGAGCAGTCGATGACGATCACCGGTGGCTCGGCGCTGTCCAAGGACGACATCGACAAGATGGTCAAGGACGCCGAGCAGTACGCCGAGGAGGACCGTCGTCGCAAGGAGGCGGTCGAGACCCGCAACCAGGCGGAGGGCGTCGCCTACTCCACGGAGAAGTTCCTCTCCGAGAACGGCGACAAGATCCCCGACGAGGTCAAGACCGAGGTGCAGACCGACCTCGACGCGCTGAAGAAGGCGCTCGAGCCCACCGAGGGCGACGACGACGACGCCGGCTCGGCCGACGCGATCGCGGCGGCGCTGGCCAAGATCAACGAGTCCAGCCAGAAGATGGGCGCCGCGATGTACGCCGCGGGCGAGGCCGATGCGGCCGCCGCGGGCGGCACCGCCGGCACCGGGGACAGCGACGACGACGTCGTGGACGCCGAGATCGTCGACGAGGACACCGACGGCGCCGGCGACGAGACGCCGAAGGAGGGTGACGCCAAGTGAGCGACGCCCACCCCGACCCGCAGGCGCAGCCGGAACCCGGCGGGTCCGTCGACGAGGCCCCGGAGCCGCTGGACACAGCGGCTCCGGGGCCCCCGGGGGCGACCCCTCTCCCGACGACGCGACCGCCGGCACTGCTACGGCCGCGTCGGACTCGCCCGAGGGCGGCTCGCCCGACCTGGCCACCGAGCTGGCGACCGCCCAGCAGACGGTCGGCGCCCTGACCGACGACCTCAAGCGGCTGCAGGCGGAGTACCTCAACTACAAGCGCCGCGTGGACCGGGACCGGGAGCTGGTCAAGCAGAACGCCACCTACTCGGTGCTGTCCGCGATGCTGCCGGTCCTCGACGACATCGACCGGGCCCGCGAGCACGGCGAGCTCGAGGGCGGCTTCAAGGCGGTCGCCGACGCCCTCGACCGGGCCGTCGCCTCGCAGGGACTGGTGAAGTTCGGTCAGCCCGGTGACGCCTTCGACCCGAACTTCCACGAGGCGCTCATGCACGCGCACTCGGCGGAGGTCACCACGACGACCTGTCAGAGCATCGTCTCGGCCGGCTACCAGATCGGCGAGCGCGTCGTCCGCCCGGCGCGGGTGACCGTGGTCGACCCGGAGCCGCAGCAGTAGCCGCCACGCCAGCACGACCCTGCACGACCCTGCACGACCCTGCACGACACGGAGGAGGTGCGCGATGACCAGCTCGGACTGGGCCACCAGGGACTTCTACAAGGTCCTCGGCGTGGCCAAGGACGCGTCGGCGGCCGACATCAAGAAGGCCTACCGCAAGCTCGCCCGTGACAACCACCCCGACTCCCACCCGGGGGACCGGGCCGCGGAGGACCGCTTCAAGGCGGTCGCCGAGGCCTACGACGTCGTCGGGGACGCCGAGAAGCGCAAGCAGTACGACGACATGCGCACCGGCTTCGGGCCCTTCGCCGGCGGCGGTCAGGGCGGTGGCTTCGACGTCAACGACCTGTTCGGGCAGGGCCGCGGCGGCACGGCGGCCGGCGGGGGCGGGTTCGGCGACCTCTTCGGCGGCATGTTCGGGGGCGGCGGCCCGACCGGCGCCACCCGCACCCGCACCGCCTCCCCGCGGCGGGGTGCCGACCTCGAGACCGACGCCACGATCGGCTTCGCCGACGCGATCGACGGCGTCACCGTCGCCCTGCGGCTCTCCTCCGACGCGCCCTGCCCGGACTGCTCGGGCACCGGCGCCAAGGCCGGCACGCTGCCGCGGGTCTGCCCCGACTGCGACGGTGTCGGCATGCGCGCGGCGTCGGTGGGCGGCGCCTTCACGATGAACGAGACCTGCCCGGCCTGCCGCGGCCGCGGCCTCGTCGTCGACGACCCGTGCCCCAGCTGTCACGGGTCCGGGCGGGGCCTGTCGAACCGCACCATCTCCGCGCGGATCCCGGCGGGCGTCAAGGACGGCCAGCGGATCCGGTTGCGCGGCAAGGGCGCCAACGGCGAGCGCGGCGGCCCGCCCGGCGACCTCTACGTCACCGTCAAGGTCGCCTCGCACCCGCTGTTCGGCCGCAAGGGCGACAACCTCACCCTCACGGTCCCCGTCTCCTTCGACGAGGCCGCGCTCGGCGCCGACATCAAGGTGCCGACGCTGTCCGGCGCCCCGGTCACCCTGAAGCTGCCGGCCGGGACCCCCAACGGCCGGGCGTTCCGGGTCCGCGGGCGCGGCGTGACCCGCACCAACGGTCCGTCGGCCGGTACGACGGGCGACCTGCTCGTGACGGTCGAGGTGCAGGTGCCCGCCCATCTCGACGACCAGGCCCGCGCCGCGGTGCAGGCCTTCCGCGATGCGACCGGTGGGTCCGACCTCCGCGCCAACCTCTTCGACCGCAGCACCGGAGGCAGCGCGTCATGAGCGGCGGGCGCCGTACGCCAGGACCGCTGGGCGGACCGCCGCCCGGCCCCGAGGTGCCGGTCTTCGTGATCAGCGTCGCCGCCGAGCTCACCGGGCTGCACCCGCAGACGCTCCGGTCCTACGACCGGATGGGGCTGGTCAGCCCGGGGCGCACCGGCGGTGGCGGTCGCCGCTACTCCTGGCGCGACATCGAGCTGCTGCGCGAGGTCGCCGACCTGACCTCGACGGGCATCGGCCTCGAGGGCGTCCGCCGGATCCTGCAGCTCGAGCACCACGTCGACGCCCTGCAGCGCCGGGTCGCCGAGCTCGAGGAGCAGGTCGCGGTCGCGGAGCTCACCGTGCGCAAGGCCCTCGCGCCGACCCCGGTCCGCAACCTGCCGGCCATCCGGCCCAGCACCTCCACCGGCTCCGTCACCGTGTGGCGACGCGGCCGCCCTTCCTGACACCTGACACCGCTCTCGCCGCGATTCGTCTGCGGTCGCACGGCGAGAGGTCCCCGCAGGACCGCAGACGAATCGGAGAGCAGCCATGGACGCATCGAAGTTCACCACCCGGACCACCGAGGCGGTCAACGCCGCCATCGCGCAGTCCGCGGCCGCAGGGCACGCCCAGGTCGAGGCGGTGCACCTGCTCGCCGCGCTGCTCGCGCCGACCAGCACCACCCACGGCGGTGTGGTCGCGCCGTTGCTGCAGGCCGTCGGGGCCCCGCCCGCCGACGTCGCCGCGGGCGCGCAGGCCGAGCTCCGCCGGCTCCCCGTGGCCAGCGGCTCGTCGGTCGGCGCCCCGTCGTACTCCCGGGCCGCGCTCGCCGTGCTGACCCGGTCCGCCGACATCGCGGCGGAGACCAAGGACGACTTCGTCTCCACCGAGCACCTCCTGATCACCCTCGCCACCGTCGACTCCCCGGCCGCGACGGTGCTGCGCAACGCGGGCGCGACCGCCGACGCGCTGCGCGGCGCCCTGACCAGCGTCCGGGGCAGCGGCCGCGTCACCAGCGCGGACCCGGAGTCGACCTACCAGGCGCTCGAGAAGTACGCCGTCGACCTCACCGCCGTGGCGGCGGAGGGCAAGCTCGACCCGGTCATCGGTCGCGACGCGGAGATCCGCCGTGTCGTGCAGGTGCTCTCGCGCCGCACGAAGAACAACCCGGTCCTGATCGGCGAGCCGGGCGTCGGCAAGACCGCCGTCGTCGAGGGTCTCGCCCAGCGCGTCGTCGACGGCGACGTCCCCGACTCGCTGAAGAACCGCAAGGTGCTCTCGCTGGACCTCAGTGCGATGGTCGCCGGCGCGAAGTACCGCGGGGAGTTCGAGGAGCGGCTCAAGGCCGTGCTGGCCGAGATCAAGGCCTCCGACGGCCAGATCATCACGTTCATCGACGAGCTGCACACCGTGGTCGGTGCGGGCGCCGGCGGCGACTCCGCGATGGACGCCGGCAACATGCTCAAGCCGATGCTGGCCCGCGGCGAGCTGCGGATGATCGGCGCGACGACCCTGGACGAGTATCGCGAGCGCATCGAGAAGGACCCGGCCCTCGAGCGCCGCTTCCAGCAGATCTTCGTCGGCGAGCCGTCGGTCGAGGACACCGTCGCGATCCTGCGCGGCCTCAAGGAGAAGTACGAGGCGCACCACGGGGTGACGATCGAGGACAGCGCCCTGGTCGCGGCGGCGATGCTCTCGGACCGCTACATCACCGGGCGCCAGCTGCCCGACAAGGCGATCGACCTCGTCGACGAGGCGGCGTCCCGCCTCCGGATGGAGATCGAGTCCTCACCCCTCGAGATCGACCAGCTCCGCCGCTCGGTCGACCGGATGAAGATGGAGGAGCTCGCGCTCGCCAACGAGTCCGACGCCGGGTCGGTGGCCCGGCTGGAGAAGCTGCGCGCCGACCTGGCCGACCGCGAGGAGGAGCTGCGCGGCCTGGAGACCCGGTGGGCGCGTGAGAAGGCCGCCCTCGAGGGGGTCGGCGAGCTGCGCAAGGAGATCGACGAGCTGCGCATGCAGGCCGACCGGATGCTGCGCGAGGGCAACCTGCAGGGCGCCAGCGAGATCAACTACGGACACATCCCCGCCCTGGAGCGCAAGCTCGAGGAGGCCTCGCAGGCCGAGCAGCAGGTGACCGACCCGATGGTGCGCGAGGAGGTCGGCCCGCAGGAGATCGCCGACGTCGTCGAGGCCTGGACCGGCATCCCGACCGGCCGGCTGCTCGAGGGCGAGACCGCCAAGCTGCTGCGCATGGAGGACGTGATCGGTGCGCGGCTGATCGGTCAGCGGGCCGCGGTGGGTGCCGTCTCGGACGCCGTACGACGCGCGCGGGCCGGGATCGCCGACCCCGACCGGCCGACCGGGTCGTTCCTGTTCCTCGGGCCCACCGGCGTCGGCAAGACCGAGCTGGCCAAGGCGCTCGCGGACTTCCTGTTCGACGACGAGCGCGCGACCGTGCGCATCGACATGAGCGAGTACAGCGAGAAGCACTCGGTCTCCCGGCTGGTGGGCGCACCTCCCGGCTACGTCGGGTACGACGAGGGCGGCCAGCTCACCGAGGCGGTCCGCCGGCGTCCGTACAGCGTGGTGCTGCTCGACGAGGTGGAGAAGGCGCACCCCGAGGTCTTCGACATCCTGCTGCAGGTGCTCGACGACGGCCGGCTCACCGACGGTCAGGGCCGCACGGTCGACTTCCGCAACGTGGTGCTGATCTTGACCTCCAACCTGGGCTCGACGTTCCTGGTCGACCCGACGATGGAGGACAGCGCGAAGCGCGACGCCGTGATGGGCGTGGTGCGGCAGTCGTTCAAGCCGGAGTTCCTCAACCGGCTCGACGAGATCGTGCTGTTCGACGCGCTCTCGCAGGACGAGCTGACCCACATCGTCGACCTGCAGGTGGCCCAGCTCGGCCGCCGGCTGGCGGTGCGGCGGATCACCGTCGAGGTCTCCCCGGCCGCGCACCAGTGGCTCGCGCGCACCGGCTACGACCCGGCCTACGGCGCCCGCCCGCTGCGCCGGCTCGTGCAGACCGCCATCGGCGACCCGCTCGCCCGGCTGCTGCTCGCGGGCGACGTGCCGGACGGCAGCGCCGTGCACGTCGACGTGGACCCGGACGGGGAGGGCCTGGCGATCACCGCCTCCGCTCGCTTGTAACGCGGGGTTATGGACGCTCCAGCAGGCGTACGACGCTGGCAGACCGTCCACGCGCCTGGCAAAGGGCGTCGAGGTCAGCGGGCAGCGGGCGGCAGTGCGCCCGGATCGGCCACGACGCCGAACGGGTCCTGCGGCAGCGCGGCGACCTGCTCGACGCACCACGGGCTGACCGCGCGGCTGCCGTCGAGCACGTCGGCCCGGAACTCGCGCCACGGCAGCCAGGCGAAGGTCTCGACCTCGGTGGGCTCGACGCGCACGACGTCGTCGGTGCGGGCCACGAACACCGGGCACATCTCGTTCTCGACCACGCCCTCGGCCGACGTCGCCCGGTAGCGGAAGCCGGGCAGCACCAGCCGCAGGTCGTGCAGCCGCAGGCCGACCTCCTGCAGGCCGCGCCGGTGCACGGCCTCGTGCAGGTCCTCGCCGGGTCCGGGGTGGCCGCAGAAGCTGTTGGTCCACACCCCCGGGAAGGTGCGTTTGCCCAGTGCACGCTGGGTGATCAGCACCCGTCCGTCGGTGTCGAAGACGTAGCAGGACAGCGCCAGGTGCAGCGGTGTGTCGGCGTGGTGCACCCCGGCCTTGTCCGTGACGCCGAGCGCGGTGCCGTCCTCGGCGAGCAGCACCACCTGCTCGGCCACGGCGCTCACGCCGGGCTCGCCAAGGCGTCGACGGCGGCGGTGAACAGCCAGGGCGCCGCTGCTGCGGCCGGGACGAGCCGCTCGCGCAGCATCGGGCGACGGGTGGCGGCGAGCAGGCTGCCGGTGAGCAGGTCGTGCTTCCAGGTCAGCCGGCGCCAGGCGCGTTCGTAGCGCGCCGGGCGTCCGGCGATCGCGGCGTCGACCGCCGCGCGCCCCTGCGCGAGGCCGACCGCGATGCCCTCGCCGGTCAGCGCGTCGACGTACCCGGCGGCGTCGCCGACCAGCAGCACCCGTCCGGCCGTGCGGGCGCGGGAGCGCTGCCGCAGCGGCCCGGCGCCGCGCGGCTTGGTGATCTCGTGGCCCGCGAGGCGCTCGGCCAGTCCCGGGAACCCGTCGAGAAGCTCCGGCAGCGCGGCCGGGCTGGAGGTCAGCACCGCGACGCCGACGAGGTCGTCGGCCACAGGCGTGAGGTAGGCCTCCGCGTGCGGCGCCCAGTGCACCTCGACGTACGGCGTCCAGGGGGCGGTGTGCAGGTGGGCCCGCATCCCGAACCGTCGCGACGGCACCGGCGCGTCCAGGCCGAGGTGTCGGCGCAGCGGGGAGTGCAGGCCGTCGGCCGCGATCAGCCAACGCGCCGGGTCGCCGTCGACGACGACGTGGTCGTCGTGCTGCACGACCCCGTCGACCGCCCGGTGCTCGACGCGCACGCCTGCGTCAGCGGCGCCCTGCGCGAGCGCGGCATGCAGCGTCGTACGACGGACGCCGAGGCCGCTGCCGTGCCCGAAGGCCGCCTGCGCCTGCCGGCCCTCGTGGACGTAGCGGATGCCGACGAGCTCGCGCCCGGCCGGCTCGATGCCGAGGTCGCGCAGCGCGCTCACCGCCCCGGGCATCAGGCCCTCGCCGCACGCCTTGTCGATGGTGCCGGTGCGTGGTTCGCGGACCACGACGTCGAGGCCGAGCCGGGCGGCGT
This sequence comes from uncultured Actinomycetota bacterium, assembly GCA_963845655.1. GTDB lineage: Bacteria > Actinomycetota > Actinomycetes > Propionibacteriales > Nocardioidaceae > Nocardioides_B. The sequence goes on from CAWJTB010000008.1 coordinate 22,489, forward strand.
ACGTCGCGGTCGCCAGGCCCACGGGACCGCCGCCGGCGATGACCAGGTCGCGCATCAGGCCGCCAGCTCGAGGTCGCGAAGCGCGGCGTTCTCGACGCGCAACCGCACCGAGAGCAGCACGGCGTTGAGCGCGGTGAAGACCAGGGCCGTGACCCAGGCGGCGTGCACCAGCGGCAGTGCGATCCCCTCGACGACGACGGCGACGTAGTTGGGGTGTGCCAGGAGGCGGTAGGGGCCGGCGGCCACCCGCTCGCCGCCGGGTACGACGATCACGCGGGTGTTCCACGAGCGGCCGAGCGTCGTGATGCACCACCAGCGCAGCGCCTGCGACGCGAGGACGAGACCGGTCATCGACCAGGCGAGCAGCGGCGGCACGTCGGGCCGCCGCACCCAGGCCTCGACGAGCGCACCGGCGAGCAGGCCGGTGTGCAGCAGCACCATCGCGGGGTAGTGGCCCTGCCCGCTCTCGCGTCCGCCACGCGCCAGGGCGTCGGCGGCGTTGCGCTGGGAGACCACGAGCTCGGCCACCCGCTCGAGGGCGACGGCGAGCACGAGGACCGTGAAGGCGACCAGGCTGGTCACGACGAGGGGGCCTTGAGCAACACCAGCTCGGAGCAGAAGCCGGGTCCCATCGCGAGCAGCACGCCCCACGAGCCCGGTCGCGGCGGCCGGTCGCGCAGCGTGTCCTCGAAGACGTGCAGCACCGACGCGGACGAGAGGTTGCCGATCTCGGCGAGGGACTGCCAGGTCAGCTCGACCGCGTCCCGGGGCACCTCGAGCGCGTCCTGGATCGCCTCGAGCACCTTGGGTCCGCCGGGGTGGGCGACCCACCACTCGATGTCGGCGCGGGTCAGGCCGTGGTCGGCGAGGAAGCCGTCGACGTCCTCGCGCAGGTAGCGCCGCACCATGTCGGGCACCGCGGCGTCGAGCACGATCCGCAGGCCGTTGCTCGTGACGTCCCAGCCCATGGTGCGCTCGGAGTCGGGGTAGAGCCGGCTGCGGGAGTCCAGCACGACCGGGCCGGTGCCCGGCTCGACCTGCTCCCCGGGGGCCAGACCGCGAGCCACGACGGCGGCGGCCCCGTCCCCGAACAGGCCGCTGGCCACGAGGTTGGGCACCGAGACGTCGTCGCGCTGCACGGTCAGCGAGCAGAGCTCGGCCGAGACCAGCACCGCGACCTGTCCGGGGTGGCCCACGAGGTAGTCGTGCAGGCGGGCGACGCCGGCCGCGCCGGCGACGCAGCCGAGACCGACCAGCGGCACCCGCTTCACGTCCGGGCGCAGCCCCACGACGCCGGCGATCCGGGCGTCCAGCGACGGAACCGCGAGGCCGGTCACCGTCGCGGTGATGATCAGGTCGACGTCGGCCGGGGTCAGGTCGGCGGCCTTGAGGGCGTCGACGAGGGCTTGCGCGCCGAGCTCGACGGCCGCCTCGATGAACTTGTCGTTGGCGGCACCGAAGTCGTCGAGGGCGCCGTACTCCTCCAGCGGCATCACGAGGTGCCGGTGGCGTACGCCGGCGTTCCCGTGCAGCCTGCGCATCAGCCGCTCGTCGAGCGAACGTTGGGCGATGACCCCGGCGAAGGCGGAGGTGATCTCCTCCTGGGGGTAGCGGTGCGGGGGCAGCGCGCCGCGCACGGACAGGATCTGCATGTGTCGTTCCTACTCCTCGGGTGCGAACGGGGTGCTCACGGGGCGGCCCGGAACGCGGCCGCCGGCCAGCCCGCGGGCGAGGCCGACCGCCAGGCGTGGGGTGATTCTCCCCCGGCCGAGACCGATCTCGACCAGGTCGTCGAAGACCCGGCGGTCGCGGTCCGCCGCCCGCAGTCCGGCCTCGACCACGACCGGCACCGACGAGAGCCGGGAGGTCACCGTCGTGTGGCGGAGGTGGGTGGCGAGCAGCGCGCGCACGGCGGTGCGGTGCGCCGTCCCCGCCCGTTCGGGCGTGCGGGCCGCGGCCTCACCGGCGGCCCGGCCGGTGGCGACCGCGTAGTAGATCCCCTCACCGGTCATCGGGTTGATCAGCCCCGCCGCGTCGCCCGCGAGCAGCACCGGCCCGTCGGGCTGCGACCACCGCCACCCCGACAGCGGCAGATGGTGGCCGAGCCACTGCTCACCGCCGCGTCCCGCGCCCGGCAGCAGCTCCTCGAGCCGGTCGAGCAGCAGCGCCCGCGACGGACCCTGGGCGTGCCGCCCGAGCAGCTCGCCGTAGCCGACGTTGCTCCAGCCGTCGCCGCGGTCGAAGGACCAGGCGTACGACGGCTGCCGGTGCTCGCCGAACACGATCACCTGACGGCCTCGACGCGTGGCGGGCGTGGGGGCGTAGCCGCGCAGCGCCAGGGCCCGGCGCCGCGCGGGAGCGAGCCCGACCGCGGCCCGCACCCGCGAGTGCGCGCCGTCCGCGCCGATCACCACCCGGGCGGGGATGCCGTCGACCTCGGCGCCGTCGCCGGTCCGCACGACCGAGCGCACCCGGTGCTGACGCAGCACGGCCCCGGCTGCGACGGCGTGGTCCACCAGGCGCGCGTCGAGGACCGCCCGCGGCACCACCCACGCCGGTCGCGCCATCTCCCGGTCGACGGCGACGCCCCCGTGCGCCAGCTGGAGACGCCGTACCGGCTCCCAGCCGTCGAGCACGTCGGCCGCACCGAGGCCGTCGAGCACGTCCCGCACGTGCGGCGCGATGCCGTCGCCGCAGGACTTGTCGCGCGGGAAGACCGCCCGGTCCAGCAGCAGCACCCGCAGCGACGGGTCGGTCCGCAGGGCCGCGAGCGCAGCCGTCGAGCCCGCCGGTCCGGCCCCGACGACGACCAGGTCCCAGGTGCTCACTGCGTGACCAGCAGCAGGACGTCGACGAGTGCGATCCCCATCGCGGCCTGGAACGGCACCCGGCCGCGGCCGACCAGCGCGACGACGACCAGCGCGGCGACCACGACGGCGGCGGCGCCGGCCCACGCGCCCGGACGGCCGGGCGGACCGAGCACCGCCAGGACCGAGCCGAGCGCGAGGGCCAGCGTGGCGGCGTACGTCGCGCGGCGGGCGCCCAGCCGCTGCGGCAGGCCGAGGACGCCGGTCGCCCGGTCGTCGGCCAGGTCCGGCAGGGCGTTCACCAGGTGCGCACCGACGCCGAGGGCGGCGCCGGCACCGAGACCCCAGGCGGGCGGCCACAGCGCAGGATCGCCGGCCAGCGTGGGGATCGCCGGGAGCAGCCCGAACGCGACGGCGTAGGGCGTCCAGGACCATCGCGTGCCCTTCACGCCGAGGTTGTAGACCCACCCCGCAGCCGTGCACACGAGGTTGGCCAGCCCGGCCGCCGGACCCAGCAGCAGCGACAGGACCACGGTGGCGGCCAGCGCCCCACCGCACAGCGCGCGCACCAGCCGCGCGGAGACGTCGCCGTTGGCCAGCGGCTTGTCGGGGCGGTGCACGGTCGCGTCCCGGCCCCGGTCGAGCAGGTCGTTGGACCAGCCGATGGACAGCTGGCTGGTGAGCACGGCGGCGACCACGGTCAGCGCCCGCGCCGGGGAGAGGTCCGCGGCGGCGGCCAGCAGCGCGGCGACCAGGGTGACCACGACGGCCGGGCCGGGGTGGGCGCACCGGACCACGGCGAGCGCGGCCGGGCCGGTCGGCCACGCGTGCGGGTCGGGCCGAGTCGTGGCCACCAGCCTCACCCCTCTCCACGTCCTGCCGGGTGCTCCCCAGCGCGCCCTCAGCCTCTCCGACCGAGCGCCCGCACACCAGACCGGGTCGGGTCGGCGGGCTGCGCGGCGCGTGGTGGAATGGCGCCATGGCTGACTCCGGGACCCTGGAACGACCCCGCCAGGTGACCTTCGCGGGCATCCTGGCGGCCACGGGGTGCCTGCTGCTCGTGGTCTCCCTCTTCGACGCCATGGAGCTCGTGCGCTCGTCCGAGATGCGCGACGACGTCACCCGCTTCCTGGCCGAGCCGCCCGGCGACGGCCTCGGCCTCTCCGTCGACGGCGCCCTGCGGCTGCTGCGGGGCGTGGTCCTGCTGGCCGGGGCGCTGGCCGCGGCCGGTGCCGTGTTCGGGGTGTACGTCCTCCAGCGTCACCGGGGGGCCCGGCTCGGCCTCAGCATCGTGGCGGCCCTCCTGCTGCTGCTCTCGATGAGCCAGCTGGTGGGGGTGCTGCCGGCGCTCGTCGCCGCGGCGGCGACGTTGCTGTGGACCCGGGAGGGGCGTGCGTGGTTCGACGGCCGGGTGCTGGAGCCCGTGCCCGAGTCCGAGCGTCGCCGACCGCGTGCCGAGCGGCCCGACGCGTTCACGCCGTCCGACCCGCAGCCGCCGGTCGCCCCGCCGGGCGGACCGGGCGGGTCCGCACCGACGTCGCAGGAGCTCTCCGCCTGGGCGCCGCCCGCCGTCAGCGACCGGATCGAGGGACCCGCCCACCCGGCCGACCCCGACCCCGGCTACGTGTCCTGGCAGCCGACTGCGGCGTCCCGCCCGCAGGACGCCGTCGCCGCCCCCGTGGCCACGACCGCCACGCGGCCCCGCGCCGTCGCCGTCGCGGTGCTGCTGACCCTCTTCTTCAGCACGGCCACGGCCCTGATCCTCGCCGGGTCGATGGTGCGCGCGCTGGCCGACAAGGACGGCGTCTTCCGCCAGCTCCAGGAGGCCGACCCCGAGGGCGTGCTCGGCGGCACCGCCAACGAGGTGCTCCGCGTGGTCCTCGTGATCCAGGTCGTCGGCATCCTGTGGTGCCTGGCCGCGATCGGTCTGGCGCTCGCGGCCCACCGGCGGGCCGACGCAGCCCGGATCGCGCTGGTGGTCAGCTCGCTGATCGCTGCGCTCCTCGCCCTGATCTCCCTCGTCGCGGCCTTCCCGATCCCGCTGCCGCACCTGGCGGCGACCGTCGCGGTCGCCGTACTCCTGCTGACGCCGTCGGCCAACGGCTGGTTCTCGGGTCGGGCGCGCCGCGAGCAGTCAGCGCCCCGCGAGCCTCGCCCCCGAGGTCCCAAGCCGCCGGTCTGGTGAGGGCGGCGGACCGGCGTCAGGCGCGCAGGTCCGCCTGCTGCAGGCGCCGCACACCCTCCTCGACGACCGACGTCCCCTTGCAGAACGCCCAGCGCACCTGGTGCCGCCCGGCGTCCTGGTCGTCGTAGAACATCTGCGCGGGGATCGCCACCACCCCGGCCCGCTCGGGCAGGGCCAGGCAGAAGGCCAGGCCGTCCGGGTAGCCGTAGCGGCGGACGTCGGTGGTGACGAAGTACGTCGCCTCGGGCTCGTAGACGTCCATGTCGAGCGTGCGCAGGCCCGCGACGAGCAGGTCGCGCTTGGCCTGCAGGTCGCGGGCCAGACCGACGTAGAAGTCTGCCTCCTGGGTCAGCGCGTGCGCGACCGCCGGCTGCAGGGGGGCCGCGTTGCTGAAGGTCAGCCACTGCTTCGCGGCCATCACGGTCCGCACCAGCTCCGGCGGCCCGGTCACCCAGCCGACCTTCCAGCCCGTGAAGGAGAAGGTCTTGCCCGCACTGGAGATGCTCACCGTGCGCTCCCACATGCCGGGCAGCGTGCAGATCGGGATGTGCTCGCGGCCGTCGAAGAGCAGGTGCTCGTAGACCTCGTCGGTGACGACCACCAGGTCGTGCTCCTGGGCCACCGCCGCGACCGCCTCGAGCTCCTCACGGGTCAGCACGGTGCCCGTCGGGTTGTGCGGGCTGTTGAGCAGGATCGTGGTCGTCTTGTCGCTCACGGCGGCCCGCAGCGCCTCGACGTCGAGCCGGAAGTCCGGCGCGGACAGCGTCACCGGGCGCCGTACGCCGCCGGCCATCTCGATGCACGCGACGTAGGAGTCGTAGAACGGCTCGAGCACCACCATCTCGTCGCCCGGGTTGACCAGCGCGAAGATCGCGGCGGCCAGCGCCTCGGTCGCGCCGGCGGTCACGACCACCTCGGTGTCGGGGTCCAGCTCGATGCCGTAGTGGCGACGCTGGTGCTCGGCGATCGCGGTGCGCAGCTCGGGGACGCCGAGACCGGGTGGGTACTGGTTGCGGCCGGCTCGCAGCGCCTCGACCGCGACCTCGACCGCCGCCGCCGGACCGTCGTCGTCGGGGAACCCCTGCCCGAGGTTGAGGCTGCCGGTGCGCAGGGCCAGCGCGGACATCTCGGAGAAGATCGTCGGCGGGATCGACCGCAGCCGGTGCGCCATCCGCGGGCTCGTGACGTACGTCTGCCTCGGTCCGTTCGCAGCCATGGCGCGACTGTACGGCGTTCGAGTGCCGGGTCCTGGGGCGATGGGGGATGATTGCCGCATGGCCCAGCAGACCCTCGAACGCCCGCCCGTGCCCTCGCGCCGTGGCCGCGGCGTCACCTTCTGGATCGGTCTGGGTCTCGTGCTGGCCGGCCTCGGGGTGCTCGCCTACGTCGCCTGGCAGTTCTTCGGCACCAACATCGTCTCGCAGCGCAAGCAGGACAAGATCGTCGAGGAGACGCGCCAGGCGTGGAGCGCGGACGCCGGTGCGGACGGCAGGGCGAAGGGCGTCGAGCTCGACGGCGCCGAGGCCCTGATCCGGATCCCGAAGTTCGGCAAGAACTACGTCATGCCGGTGCAGAAGGGGATCAGCGACCAGGTCCTGGCCGAGGGCTTCGGCCACTTCAAGAGCAGCGCCGCCCCCGGCGACGTCGGCAACTACGCGATCGCCGCGCACCGGGTCACCCACGGCGAGCCGCTGCGCGACATGCCCAAGCTGCGCCCCGGCGACGAGGTGATCGTGCAGACCCGGACCACCGACTACACCTACGAGCTCGACACCGACCCCAACGACCTGACCGTCACCTTCGAGGACGTCTGGGTGATCGACAAGCTGCCCAAGAACCCGCAGGCCGGCGGCGTCCAGCCGCTGCAGCGGCCGGGGCAGCGGCTGCTGACCCTGACCACCTGCGCCGAGCTGTTCCACACCGACAACCGGATGATCGCCTTCGCGCACCTGGTGGACACCGAGGAGCGCTGACCTCTCTAGGCTGACCGCCATGACCGACGAGGATCTCGCCCACGACGTCGACGCGTGCTGCCGGCTGCAGGGCCGGTTCACCCTCCGCTCCGGGCAGCAGGCGACGGAGTACTTCGACAAGTACCTCTTCGAGTCCGACCCCGCCCTGCTCGCGCGGGTCGTGGCCCAGATGGCGCCGCTGCTGCCCGAGGACACCGAGCTGCTCGGCGGCCTCGAGCTCGGCGGCATCCCGCTCGCGACCGTGCTCAGCGCTCGCACCGGGCTGCCCGCGCTGTTCGTGCGCAAGCAGGCCAAGACCTACGGCACCTGCAAGCTCGCCGAGGGGCCGGACGTCTCCGGCCGCCGGATCACCCTGGTCGAGGACGTGATCACCACCGGCGGTGCCGTCCGCGACGCCACCCTCGCCCTGCGGGAGCGCGGGGCGGTCGTGGAGACGGTCGTGTGCGCGATCGACCGCAGCCCCGAGGGCACCGACCCGCTCGCCGACGTCGGGCTCGAGGTCCGCCCCGTGCTCACCAAGGCCGTGCTGGACGCCGCCCGCGGCTAGTCCGGTGCGGGGCCGGCGGCCGCCGTACGACGGCTGCTGCGGCGCTCCACCAGCCAGTGACCGACCATCGGCAGCACCGAGACCGCCACGATCAGCAGCGAGATCAGGTCGATGTGCTCCTTGATGAAGGCGATCTGGCCCAGCCAGTAGCCGGCCAGCGTGATGCCCGCGCCCCACAGCACCGCGCCGATCGCGGAGTAGGTCAGGTAGACCCGCGGCGACATCCGGCCGACCCCGGCCATCAGCGTGATGAACGTCCGCACGATGGGCACGAAGCGGGCCAGGATGATCGCGCGCGGGCCGTACTTCTCGAAGAACTCGTGGGACTGGTCGGCGTACTGCTGCTTGAAGATCCGCGAGGTCGGCTTGAACAGCGCCGGGCCCGACCCGGTAGCCGATCGCGTAGCCGCAGACGTTGCCCAGCCAGGCCGCCGCCACGATCGCGAGCAGCGTCGGCACCAGTCCGGGGGAGTACTCCCAGCCGCCCGCGACGAACAGGCCCGTCACGAACAGCAGCGAGTCCCCCGGCAGGATCGCGAAGAGGCCGCACTCGGCGAAGATCACCGCGAGCATCCCCCAGAAGGCCCACGGGCCCATGGAGTTCAGCAGGACCTCGGGGTCGAGCCAGTCGAGGCCGAGGAGCAGCGGTTGCAGTGCAGTCACGCCCTGAGGATAGAGGCCGGACCTGAACGTCACCTGGCGGACGCCTACGCTCTCGACGTGCAGCAGGAGCCGGGCGGGTCCGAGGTCGAGCGGCGCGCGCCGTACGACCCGATGCCGCACGGACCCGCGGAGGTCGGCCTCGGACCGTGGTCGGGGGAGTGGCCGACCGGCCCCGGCTCGGAGGTGTACGACGCGCAGCTGCTCGCCGAGGGCGACCGGCGCAACGTCGTGGACCGGTACCGCTACTGGCGGATGGAGGCGATCGTCGCCGACCTGGACACCCGGCGGCACGACTTCCACGTGGCCATCGAGAACTGGCAGCACGACTTCAACATCGGCACCATCGTGCGGACCGCCAACGCCTTCCTGGCTCGCGAGGTGCACATCGTGGGCAACCGGCGCTGGAACCGCCGCGGCGCGATGGTCACCGACCGCTACCAGCACGTCCGGCACCACGCGGACGTCCCGTCGCTGGCCGCACACCTGCACGCCGACGGCGTCACCCTGCTCGGGGTCGACAACCTGCCGGGATCGCTGCCGCTGGAGAGCCTGGAGCTGCCCCGCAAGGTGTGCCTGCTGTTCGGGCAGGAGGGGCCGGGCCTGTCCGAGCCGGCCCGGGCGGCGTGCGACGCCACCTTCTCGATCGCGCAGTTCGGCTCGACCCGCTCGATCAACGCCTCGGCCGCGGCGGCGATCGCGATGCACACCTGGATCCGCCAGCATGCCGACCTCGACGGGTCCTGGCGCGGCTGAGCCGGGACGGGCCGTCCACCGGTGGGACGGTGACTCGCGGGTAGCGCGCCGCACTCCTAGAGTGACCGTGCTCGCCCGACGACTGCCCTGAAGGAGAACGACGATGCCGATCGCCACCCCCGAGGTCTACGCCGAGATGCTGGACAAGGCCAAGCGTGACTCGTTCGCCTACCCGGCCATCAACGTCAGCTCCTCGCAGACCCTCAACGCCGCCCTGAAGGGCTTCGCCGACGCCGGCAGCGACGGCATCATCCAGGTCTCGACCGGCGGCGCGGACTACCTCTCCGGCCCGTCGGTGAAGAACATGGTCACCGGCTCGGTGGCCTTCGGCGCCTACGCGCTCGAGGTCGCGAAGAACTACCCGGTCAACATCGCCCTGCACACCGACCACTGCCCCAAGGACAAGCTCGACGGCTTCGTCCGTCCGCTGCTCGACATCAGCATCGAGCGCGTCAAGGCCGGCCAGGACCCGCTGTTCCAGAGCCACATGTGGGACGGATCCGCGGTGCCGCTGGAGGAGAACCTCGAGATCGCCAAGGAGCTGCTGGCCAAGGCCGCCGCCGCCAAGATCGTCCTCGAGATCGAGGTCGGGGTCGTCGGCGGCGAGGAGGACGGCGTCGAGGGTGGCTCCGGTGACAAGCTCTACAGCACCGCGGAGGACGCCCTGGCGACCGTCGAGGCGCTCGGCACCGGCGAGCACGGCCGCTACCTGACCGCGCTGACCTTCGGCAACGTGCACGGCGTCTACAAGCCGGGCAACGTGAAGCTGCGCCCGGAGATCCTCAAGCAGGCGCAGGACGCGGTCGTCGAGAAGCTCGGCCTCGCCGCCGGCTCGAAGCCGTTCGACCTGGTCTTCCACGGCGGCTCCGGCTCGCTGGCCGAGGAGATCGCGGCCGCCGTCGACTACGGCGTGATCAAGATGAACGTCGACACCGACACGCAGTACGCCTTCACCCGACCGGTCGCCGGCCACATGCTGGCCAACTACGACGGCGTCCTGAAGGTCGACGGCGAGGTCGGCAACAAGAAGGCCTACGACCCCCGCGCGTGGGGCAAGGCCGGCGAGGCCGGGATGGCGGCCCGCGTGGTCGAGGCCTGCGAGAACCTCCGCAGCACGGGCACCAGCGTCAGCGGCTGACCCCGCGGACGGGGCGGCCCGGGGGAGTGTGTCCCGGCCCTTCACCTGGCCGGGCACCTTGGCCGGACACCTGGCCGGGCGGGTTCGGCTGCCCGGGGCCGTGGGAGCATGACGCCATGGAGTTCCAGGACCTGATGGCCGGCCCGCCCCCCACGCATCTGCCCGAGGACCCGGCCGCCGCCGAGATCACCGGTGGCGCCTCCCCGATCGAGGTGGTCCGTCGGCACCCCGAGTCCCCGGTGGCGTGGGCGACGCTCGCCGAGCGTGCGCTGGAGTCCGCAGCGAGCCGCGAGGTGGCCGAGGCCGAGGTGTCGGGCCAGATGGCCGAGGTGACGGCCTACGCCTACGCCCGCGTCGGCTACCACCGCAGCCTGGACCAGCTGCGCCGCAGTGGCTGGAAGGGGCACGGCCCGGTGCCGTGGGAGCACGAGCCCAACCGCGGCTTCCTGCGCGCCCTCGCCGCCCTGGCCCGCGCCGCCGCGCTGATCGGCGAGGCGCCCGAGGCGCAGCGCTGCGCCGACTTCCTGCGAGACAGCAGCCCCGCGGCGTACGACGCCCTCCTCACCGCCTGACCCCGCCCGCCCCCCGCCCGCCCCGCCCGCCCCCCGCCCCTTGTAACGCGGGGTTATGGACGCAGAAGCAGGCGTACGACGCTGGCAAACCGTCCACGCGCCTAGCAAAGCTCGACGGCACCGTCGCCGGGCCGGTTCTCGTGCACAGCCGAGGCCATCGGCCCCCGCGTCCACAGCTGCGTGACGTCGGTGCGGGAGAGGGCGGGAACTGTCCGAGCCTTCGGGTATGCGACCTGCACTCGAAGCGAGGGCGGTCCGCACCGGCGGCGTGATCACCCGTCGCGACGCGCTCGCGACCGGATACACCGAGCGGGAGCTGCGGACCCTGACCGGCCACAGCGGCGACTGGGTGATCGTCCGGCGGGGCTGCTACGCGGAGCGTTGGCGCTGGGAGCGCCTCGACGACGACGGCCGCTACGCCCTCCGTGTCCGGGCGGCCGTTCTCACCAGCACCCGCCCGGCGGTCGTGTCGCACACGGCTGCGGCGGCCCTGCACGCGATGCCGCTCCGACCTCGCTGGCGCGACCTCGTGCACCTGACGAGGCCCGGCGTGCACGGCTCGCGCACCGAAGGTGGCGTCAAGCACCACCTGGCCGGCCTCGGGCCGATGGACCTCGCCGAGGTGGACGGCACCTGGTGCACCAGCCTGGCCCGCACGGCGGTGGACGTGGCTCGCGAGCACGGCTTCGAGGACGGGGTGGTCGCGATGGACGCCGCGCTCCGTTTCGGCGCGACGCGGGCCGAGCTGGAGGCAGCGCTGCGACGGATGCGCTTCTGGCCGCACGTGCACCGGGCTCGCGAAGCAGCGCCGCGTCGCCGACCGCGGCGCGGCCAGTCCCGGTGAGACTCTGCTGCGCCTGCTCGTCCTCGAGCTCGACATCGGCGTTCCCGAGACGCAGTACGAGGTGCGGGAAGGCAGTCGGCTCGCCATCGCCGACCTGCGGGTCGGGCGGCACCTCTTCGAGTTCGACGGTCGGGTGAAGTACGTCGGCCGCGACCAGGGCGGCGTCGCGGACCAGCCGCCCGAGCAGGTGGTCTGGCACGAGAAGCGCCGCGAGGACATGATGCGCCGGGCCGAGGGCGGTCACGGCGTGAGCCGGGTGGTCTGGGACGACCTGTTCGGCGCGGCGCGGGCCAGGACGAAGCGACGCCTGCGCAGCGAGTACGACGACACCGAGCGTCGCTACGGGCGCGCGGCCGGCTGAGCGGCGCGTCGTACGGCGTGGCCGCCGGTCGCAGGTAGGCCAGGCTCGTGGACGGTTTGCCAGCGTCGTACGCCTGCTTCATCGTCCATAACCCCGCGTTACAAGGGGCGGGGGCGGGCGGCGCGGGCGGGCGCGCAGAAGCGCCGGAATCGTCCCCTGCTTCGATTCCGACGCCCCGCGTGAAGATGGCCGGCCCGGGTCTCGTCGATCCCCCGTGAGACCCGAGGGCCAGCCACGTGCAGACTGTTTCACCTGCACACCCGGGTTGGGCGTCCCGTTTCGGCCACTGGCAGCAAAGTGCCAGTATCCTCGGGAAATGACCGCCCTCGACGTCCTCGGCCTGGCCCCGGAGCACGAGGCCGTCTACCGCGAGGTGCTGTGCGCCAGCCTGACCGTGCCCCAGCTGGCGAGCACGCTGGGACTGTCGGACGTGGCGGTGGCCGAGGCGGTGCGCGTCCTCGTCGCGGCCGGCCTCGTGGAGCGTCGCGGGGACCACGCGGTGGCCCGCCCCCCGAGTGAGGCGGTGGCCCGGCTCCTCGCAGAGCGCGCCCGCGCGCTCGACCACACCGCCGCCCGGCTCGACTCGGTCCGCGACGTGCTGCCGGACCTGCAGGCGACGTACCTGCGCGGTGGGGTCGGCCGGGGCGACCCCGTCGGGACCGAGCTGGTGCCGGTGCCCGACACGATGCAGCTGCTGCACCGGATGACGACCGGGGGTCGGGGCGAGCTGCTGTTCCTGCGACCCGACCAGTGGAAGCTCCCGTTCCATCCCGAGCTCGACGCCTGGCTGGGCGCCATGGTCCGCTCCGGCCGCAAGGCCCGGGCGATCTACCCGACGCGCGTGCTGGAGGAGGCCCCCCAGGTGCTCTGGGACCGGGCCGCGTCCGGTGAACGGGTGCGCATCCTGGCCGACGTACCGATGCGGCTCGCGGTGCTGGGGGAGGACGGGGCCCTGCTCCAGGAGGTGCCCGGTGTGCCCGAGTCGAAGGTCCTGGTGCTCTACCCGCCCGCGGCGGTGGCCGCCCTCGCCGTGCTGTTCGAGTCGCTCTGGGTCCGGGCGCTGCCGGTTCCCGGTCTCGACGAGACGGCGCCCGAGCGACCCCGGCACGACCGCCGGATGCTGGTCGAGCAGCTCGCCTCCGGTGCGCGCGACGAGCAGATCGCGCGGGCGCTGGGCCTCTCGCTGCGCACCGTACGGCGGCGGGTGGCTGCCCTGCTGGAGGAGCTCGGCGTCGAGTCGCGGTTCCAGGCCGGCGTCGAGGCGACCCGCCGCGGCTGGGTCAGACCGTCGGGCCCCAGCTGATCGGTCAGGGCAGCCGCATCTGGAACGCCGCCGGCTCGATGTGCCAGCTCCGGTTGCGCTCGGGCCCGTAGATCTCGCCGTCGGCGCTGCAGTAGAAGTCCTGGCCGGACACGCTCACCCGCTCCGCGCGGATGTACAGCACGTCGTCGCGGTGCTGGTGCCGGCCGCGCCAGAACTTCCAGGCGTAGCCGAACCGGGCCAGGGGGCCGATCGCGTAGGACACCATCACGTCCATCTTGCCGTCCTCGGGATCGGCGTCCGGGGTGATCGCCGCTCCGCCGCCGACCCGTGAGCCGTTGCCGATCGCGACCATCAGGATCGGGTGCGCGAAGTCGGCGATCTCGTGGTCGTCGACGTCGAGGCGCAGGCGCACGAAGGGCGGGTTCACCGCCGCCTTCGCGGCACCGAGGACGTAGCCGAACCGGCCGAAGAGCTTCTTGTACTTGGTGGCGTTGCGGCTGGCCTGCGCGCCCGCGCCGATGTGCACGTTGTTGACGACCACCTCGCCGAGGCCGTCCACGATCAGGTCGACCGCGCGCTGCTCGCCGTTGATGACGACGGCAGCGGCCTCCTCCGGGTCGAGCGGGATGCCGGCGCCCCGGGCGAAGTCGTTGCCGGTCCCGAGCGGCACCAGGCCGAGCACGCTGTCGGCGAGCTCGTGCCGCCGGTGCAGCGCGGCGACCACCGCGTGGAGGCTGCCGTCGCCGCCGGCGACCACGACGAGACGACCGCCGCGGCGGTGCAGGACGCCGTCGAGCTCGCCCGGGTTGGAGGTGGCGGTCACCTCGACGTCGGTCGCCGCACGCAGCACGGCCAGGGCCCGGTCGAGGCTCTCCTGGTCGGCGCTCCCCGCGTCGGCGTTGGTGATCAGCAGCAGGGGGTCCACGACGCGGAGGCTATCGCGGTCGGCTCGGGCCCGTCGCGGGCGGCGTCGAGACGGCTCGCCCGAGAGAGCCGCCGGGCCACCCGTCCGCGCTCCGTTCGACCCGTGGGAGCGTGCCGTGCCCTCTGCTAACGTTGGGCCGCAAGAGCCCCGGTGCTGTTGCACCTGGGGCTCGTGTCGTTCCCGGGTGGTGGAGGCGCCGCCGGGCACAGCTGCCGTAGAGAGGTGCCGGATGCCGGCGATCGTGGTCCTCGGAGCCCAGTGGGGCGACGAAGGCAAGGGCAAGGCGACGGACCTGCTGGGGTCGTCGATCGATTATTGCGTGCGGACGTCGGGCGGCAACAACGCCGGCCACACCATCGTGGTGAACGGCGAGAAGTTCGACACCCACCTGCTGCCGTCCGGGGTGCTGACCCCCGGGTGCATCCCGGTGATCGCCAACGGCGTCGTGGTCGACCCCTCGGCGCTGTTCGGCGAGATCGACATCTTCGCCAAGCGCGGGATCGACGTACCCGACCTGGTGGTCTCGGCCAACGCGCACCTGATCACGACCTACCACACGACCGTGGACAAGGTCACCGAGCGGTTCCTCGGCAAGAACCTGATCGGCACCACCGGCCGCGGCATCGGGCCGACGTACGCCGACAAGATCTCCCGCATCGGGATCCGGGTCGCCGACCTCTTCGACGAGAGCATCCTGCGCCAGAAGGTCGAGGCCTCCCTGGACATGAAGAACCAGATCCTGGCCAAGGTCTACAACCGCCGCGCGATCGAGCCGCGACGAGGTCGTCGAGGAGCTGCTGTCCTACGTCGACCGGCTGCGCCCGATGGTCGCCGACACCAGCCTGCTGCTCAACCGGGCGCTCGACGACGGCGAGACGGTGCTCTTCGAGGGCGCCCAGGCCACCATGCTCGACGTCGACCACGGCACCTACCCCTTCGTCACCAGCTCAGCAGCCCGGTCTCCGGCGGGGTCGTGCACCGGCGCGGGCGTCGGCCCGACCCGCATCGACCGCGTGATCGGCGTGATCAAGGCCTACACGACCCGGGTCGGCTCCGGCCCGTTCCCGACCGAGCTCCTCGACGACGACGGCGAGCGGCTGCGGACCGTCGGGGCGCGAGTTCGGCGCCACCACCGGCCGGCCCCGTCGCTGCGGCTGGTACGACGCGGTGATCGCGCGCTACGCCGCACGCGCTCAACGGGTTCACGGAGTTCTTCCTCACCAAGCTCGACATCCTCGGCGACTGGGAGCGGATCCCGGTCTGCGTGGCCTACGAGGTCGACGGCCAGCGCAGCGACGAGATGCCGATGACGCAGTCGGAGTTCCACCACGCCCAGCCGATCTACGAGTACTTCGACGGCTGGCTGGAGGACATCTCCGACTGCCGCACCTTCGAGGAGCTGCCGAAGAACGCGCAGGTCTACGTCCGGGCGCTCGAGGAGATGTCCGGCACCCCGTTCTGGGGCGTCGGCGTCGGCCCGGGCCGCGAGCAGACCATCGTCCTGCGCGATTCGTCTGCGGCTGGGGTGACCCGCGTGGAGCACGTCGCAGACGATCACGTCGGACCGTCCTGGTGATCGGCGACCGGCGGGCGCGAGCACGCCCTGGCCCTGGCGCTCTCCCGCGACCCCGGCGTCGAGCAGGTGCACGCCGCCCCCGGCAACCCCGGGATGGCCGCGATCGCGACCCTGCACGACGTCGACCCGCTCGACGGGCAGGCGGTCGCCGACCTCGCGGAGTCGATCGACGCCGACCTGGTCGTCGTCGGCCCGGAGGCGCCGCTCGTCGCGGGGGTCGCGGACGCCGTCCGCGCGGCCGGGCATCGCCGTGCTTCGGCCCGTCCGCCGCACGCCGCCCGGCTCGAGGGCTCGAAGGCCTTCGCCAAGGAGGTGATGGCCGCCGCCGGCGTCCCGACGGCGATGCGCCCGGGTGTGCACGACCGCCGAGGAGGCCGCCGAGGCGCTCGACGCGTTCGGCCCGCCGTACGTCGTCAAGGACGACGGGCTCGCCGCCGGCAAGGGCGTCGTCGTCACCGACGACCGCGACCGCGGCGCTCGCGCACGCCCCGGACTGCGGCGCGTCGTGATCGAGGAGTTCCTCGACGGCCCGGAGGTGTCGCTGTTCGCGGTCACCGACGGCACGCACCGTCGTGCCGCTGCTGCCGGCGCAGGACTTCAAGCGCGCGCTCGACGGCGACGCCGGCCCGAACACCGGCGGCATGGGCGCCTACACGCCGCTGCCGTGGGCGCCCGAGCGGTCTGCGTCGAGGAGGTCATCGAGCGGGTGCTCCAGCCGACCGTCGACGAGCTGGCGCCGGCGGGGCACGCCGTTCGCTGGCCTGCTCTACGCCGGGCTGGCGCTGACCGCGAAGCGCGGCGTCCAGGTGGTGGAGTTCAACGCCCGCTTCGGCGATCCCGAGACGCAGCCCCTGCTGGCGCTGCTGAGCCCGCCGCTCGGCGCGCTGCTCAAGGCCGCCGCCGACGGGCGCCTCGCCGACGTCGGGCCGCTGACGGTGGACGCCGGGCGCGGCCGTCGCCGTCGTCGTCGCCGCCGCACGGCTATCCCGCCCCACCACGCACCGGGGACGCGGTCGACGGACTCGCCGAGGCCGAACGCCTCGACGGCGTCGACGTGATCCAGGCCGGCACCACGCTCGCCGCGGACGGGCCTGGTCACCTCCGGCGGCCGGGTCCTCGCCGTCACCGCCGTCGGGTCCGACGTCGCCGACGCCCGCGCCAGCGGCCTACGCCGGGGTCGACGCGCTCCGGATCGACGGCAGCCACCACCGCACCGACATCGCCGCAGGAGTGTGAGCATGACCGTCCCCAACGTCCTGGCCACGCGCTACGCCGCCGAGGACCTCGTCCGGATCTGGTCGCCGGAGCACAAGATCGTGCTGGAGCGGCAGCTCTGGATCGCGGTCCTCAAGGCGCAGCGCGACCTCGGCGTCGACGTCCCCGACGGGGTCGTCGAGGCCTACGAGGCCGTCGTCGACCAGGTCGACCTCGCCTCCATCGCGGCGCGCGAGCGGGTCACCCGGCACGACGTGAAGGCGCGCATCGAGGAGTTCTCCGCGCTCGCCGGTCACGAGCACATCCACAAGGGGATGACCTCGCGCGACCTGACCGAGAACGTCGAGCAGCTGCAGATCCGGGCGTCGCTGCTGCTCGTGCGCGACCGGGTCGTCGCCACCCTGGCGCGGCTGGCGCGGCTGGCCACGGAGCACGAGGCGAGGGTGATGGCGGGCCGCTCGCACAACGTCGCCGCCCAGGCCACCACGCTCGGCAAGCGGTTCGCCACGGTCGCCGACGAGATGCTGGTCGGGCTCGACCGGCTCGAGGACCTCATCGCCCGCTACCCGCTGCGCGGCATCAAGGGCCCGGTCGGCACCGCTCAGGACATGCTCGACCTCCTCGACGGGTCGAGCGCCAAGCTCGCCGACCTCGAGGAGCGGGTGGCCGCTCACCTCGGCTTCGAGCACGTGCTGACCAGCGTCGGCCAGGTCTACCCGCGCTCGCTCGACTTCGACGTGGTCTCCGCGCTCGTCCAGGTCGTCTCCGGCCCCGCCAACCTCGCCACCACGATCCGGCTGATGGCCGGCATCGAGCTGGTCACCGAGGGCTTCGCCGAGGGCCAGGTCGGCTCGTCGGCGATGCCGCACAAGATGAACACCCGCTCCTGCGAGCGCGTCAACGGCCTCGCCGTGGTGCTGCGCGGCCACCTCTCGATGGTCAGCGAGCTGGCCGGCGACCAGTGGAACGAGGGCGACGTCTCCTGCTCCGTCGTACGCCGCATCGCGCTGCCCGACGCGTTCTTCGCCACCGACGGGCTGTTCCAGACCTTCCTGACCGTGCTCGACGAGTTCGGCGCCTTCCCGGCGGTCATCCAGCGCGAGCTCGACCGCTACCTGCCGTTCCTCGCCACCACCAAGGTGCTGATGGCCGCGGTCCGCAACGGCGTCGGGCGGGAGGTCGCGCACGAGGCGATCAAGGAGGCGGCCGTCGGGGTCGCGCTCGCGATGCGCCAGGGGCAGGCCGACAACGACGTCTTCGAACGGCTCGCCGCCGACGACCGGCTCGGCCTCACCGAGGCACAGCTCGCCACCCTGGTCGCCGATCCGATCACGTTCACGGGCGCCGCGCGCGAGCAGGTGCAGGCCGTCGTACGCCGGGTCGACGCAGTGGCGAAGGCGCACCCCGAGGCAGCGTCCTACAGCCCGGGAGCCATCCTCTAGCAACATTGCGGCGCGCGCCGGTCCGTGCTTGGGTCGATGAACGTTCGTCATCGGGCTCGGCCGATCGGCAGGGCCCGACACTCCATCTCGGGAGCACACATGCGATCACCCACGCACGTCCGCACACGCCGTTGGCTGCCCGCCGCGGCCCTCGCCTCCGGCCTCGCACTCGTTGCCACCACGACGTTGACCGGCGCCTCGCCGGCGACGGCCGACAGCGGCAAGAGCGCCTCCAAGAAGCTGCGTACGGCGGTCACGCCGGCCGGCATCACCGAGCACCTGCAGGCCCTCCAGAAGATCGCGGACGCCAATGACGGCAACCGCGCCTCCGGCACCGACGGCTACGCCGCATCACGCGACTACGTAGTGAAGAAGCTCCGCGCCGCCGGCTACAAGCCGCGCGTCCAGACCTTCGCCTTCCCCTTCTTCGAGGAGCGCTCGGAGTCGACGCTCAAGCAGGTCTCGCCCGAGCCGAGGACCTACGTCAACGGGCCCGACTTCCGCACCATGACCTACTCCGACTCGGGACTCCGTGACGGGCGAGGTCGTCCCGATCGACACGAACCTCACGCCGAGCGAAACCTCGACCAGCGGCTGCGAGTCCGGTGACTTCGCCGGCTTCCCGACGGGTGCCGTCGCGCTCATGCAGCGCGGCACCTGCTCGTTCGCGATCAAGGTGCAGAACGCCGCCGACGCCGGCGCCGAGCGCCGCGCTCGTCTTCAACCGCGGCACCGCCGGCGCCACGGAGCCGATCGCTGGCACCTTGGGCGACCCGGTCGAGATCCCGACTCTGGGGACGAGCTTCGCGGTGGGCCAGGACCTGGCCACCCCGCGTGGCACGCGGGTCGAGCTGACCACCGACACGGAGTCGGAGGTCCGCGACACCTACAACGTCTTCGCCGAGACCAAGACCGGCAACCCGGACAACGTCGTGATGGCGGGGGCGCACCTCGACAGCGTCACCGAGGGCGAGGGCATCAACGACAACGGCAGCGGCTCGGGAAGCATCCTCGAGGTGGCCGAGCAGGTCGCCGCCAAGAACATCAAGCCCCGCAACAAGATCCGCTTCGCATGGTGGGGAGCCGAGGAGTTCGGGCTGAAGGGCTCCGAGCACTACGTCGCCGACCTTGCCGCCAACAACCCCGAGGCGCTGAAGGACATCCGGCTCTACCTCAACTTCGACATGGTCGGCTCGCCCAACTACGTGCGCTTCGTCTACGACGGTGACAACTCCAGGTTCGGTACGGCCGACGGCGCCGCGATCGGTCCGGCCGGATCGGGTCAGATCGAGAAGGAGTTCGCCGACTACTTCGCCAGCCAGGGCCTCGCCTCCGAGGAGACCGCGTTCAGCGGCCGCAGCGACTACGGACCGTTCATCGCGCAGGGCATCGCCTCGGGCGGCCTGTTCACGGGTGCCGAGGGCGTGAAGACGCCCGAGCAGGCGGCGGTGTACGGCGGCACGGCCGGCGTGGCCTACGACGCGTGCTACCACCTGGGCTGCGACGACATCACCAACGTGAACGCGAAGGCGCTCGACGAGATGTCCGACGCCGTGGCGCATGCCGTGGCGACGTACGCCTTCAGCACGAAGTCGCTCGACGGCTCCACCGCCGCCAAGGCGAACCAGGGCGCGAGAAGCGCCCCGGGCAAGGGCGGCCGGACGCAGCGCAGCGAGCTGCACCCGGCGCACGACCACGAGCGCGCGCTCGTAGCCGAGCCCGCACGAGCAGCGGCGGGGCGGTCCGGGACACCCCCGGTCCGCCCCGCCGGCTCGTCGTACGATCGCTGCCATGAGCGTCGGCACCCACAACATCCCGTCCGCACCGGTGATCGAGGGTGCCGAGCACCTGCACTCGGGCAAGGTGCGCGACCTCTACCGGCTCGGTGACGGCCGGCTGCTGATGGTGGCCAGCGACCGGATCTCGGCCTACGACTTCGTGCTCGACACGCCGATCCCGGACAAGGGCGCCGTGCTCACCGCGATGTCGCTGTGGTGGTTCGACCGGCTCGCCGAGCTGGTGCCGCACCACGTGCTCTCGACCGACGTGCCGGCGCAGGTGCAGGGGCGTGCGGTCGTCTGCGAGCAGCTCGCGATGTTCCCCGTCGAGTGCGTGGCGCGGGGCTACCTGACCGGGTCCGGGCTGCGGGAGTACGCCGACACGGGCGCCGTCTGCGGCATCGCGCTGCCGGACGGACTCGTGGACGGCAGCCGGCTGGAGCAGCCGCTGTTCACCCCGGCCACGAAGGCCGCGCTCGGCGACCACGACGAGAACGTCTCCTTCGACGCCGTCGAGGCAGCGGTGGGCGCGGCGTCCGCGGCGACGCTGCGCGACCTCACGATGCGGCTCTACGCGCGCGCCGAGGGGATCGCCCGCGAGCGCGGCATCATCCTGGCCGACACCAAGCTCGAGTTCGGGGCTCGCCCCGACGGCACCGTCGTGCTCGCCGACGAGGTGCTCACCCCCGACTCCTCGCGCTTCTGGCCCGCCGAGCAGTGGTCTCCAGGGCGCGCCCAGCCGTCCTTCGACAAGGACGTGGTGCGGGGGTGGCTGACCTCCGAGGCCAGCGGCTGGGACCGGACGAGCGGTGAGCCCCCGCCTCCGCTGCCGGACGAGGTGGTCGAGCGGACGCGGGCCCGCTACGTCGAGGCCTACGAACGGCTGACCGGCCGCACCTTCTGACCCCGCCCCTCCGATTCGTCTGCGATCGCCCCGCGGGGCAGACCCGCCAGACCGCAGACGAATCGGGCGGAGGGGATCAGAGCTGCGGGTCGGTCCAGGCGGTGTGCACGACCTCGACGCCCCGGTCGCGGGTGACCAGCTGACCGCGGCCCGCGAGGGCCGGGCGCGGCTTCGCCGTCCCGATGAGCGGGCCCTCGTCGGGGCTGCCGGACAGCAGCAGGCCGGGCATCGCGAGGTCGCGCAGCGACTGGATGACGGGCTCGTAGAGGGCCCGGGCCGCACCGCCGGAACGCCGGGCGAGCGCGACGTGCAGGCCGACGTCGCGGGCCTGGGCCAGCAGGGGCACCAGCGGCAGCACCGGTGAGCCGGACTGCGTGGCGACCAGGTCGTAGTCGTCGATCACGACGTAGACCTCGGCGCCGGTCCACCACGAGCGGTTGCGCAGCTGGTCGGGCGTGACGTCCGGCCCGGGCAGCCGGCCCTGGAGGTACTGCGCGAGCTCGGCGATCGCGGGTCCGGCCTGCGTGGAGCTGGTCAGGTAGTGCAGCTGGTAGTCCTCGGGGACCTCGCCGAGCAGCGAGCGCCGGTAGTCCACGACCACGATCTGCGCCTCGGCCGCGGTGCGGGTGCGCATGATCTCGCGGAGGTAGGTGCGCAGCAGCGCGCTCTTGCCGGAGCGGCTGTCGCCGAAGGTCAGCAGGTGCGGCTCGCGGTCCACGTCGAGGCCGACGGGGGCCAGGTCCTTCTCGTCGATCGCGAGGTAGACCGACCGGTCCTGCTCGGGCGCTCCCCCACCCTGCGGGGCCCGGGCCGCCACGAGCTCGCGGACCCGGGACAGCTCGATCCGCTCGGGCAGCAGCCGCAGCTTGGGTCCGCTGTCGCCGGACCAGGCCTTGGCCGAACGCTCGACCAGGTCCTCGACGCCGACGCCGACGCCGTGGACGTCGGGGTTGCCGTCGACGCGCGGGAGCGCGCCGAGGAAGTGCAGCTTGGAGGGCACCAGGCCGCGTCCGGGACGTCCCGTGGGCACCAGCTGGGCGACCTTGCGGTCGATCTCGGAGTCCAGCGGGTCACCGAGCCGGAGCTCGAGCCGGGTGCCGAACATGTCGCGGGTGGCGGCGCGGAAGTCGGCCCACCGGGCGGCGCCGGCGAGCAGGTGCAGGCCGAAGGTCAGGCCGCGCTGGGCCAGGGCCTGCAGATCGATCTCGAGCTCGTCGAAGTCCGCACGCAGCGTGCTCCACCCGTCGACGATCAAGAACACGTCGCCGTAGCCGTCGTCGGCCCGGCCCTCCGCGCGCCGCTGCCGGTAGGTCTCGATGGAGTCGATCCCCTGCTGGCGGAAGTAGCGCTCGCGCTTGTCGACGACGCCCGAGACCTCGGCGAAGACCCGGCGTACGACGTCGGGCTCGCTGCGCGTGGCGACACCGGACACGTGCGGCAGCTCGGTCATCGGAGCGAACGTGCCACCTCCGAAGTCCAGCACGTAGAACTGCGACTCGCGCGGTGTGGTCGTGAGCGCGAGGCTGGACACGATGGTGCGCAGCAGCGTGCTCTTGCCGCTGCGGGGGCCGCCGACGACCGCGACGTGGCCGCCGGCGCCGGACAGGTTGACCTGCAGGACGTCGCGGCGCTGCTCGCGGGGCCGGTCCACGATGCCGAGCGGGACGGTCGAGCCCGCCGCGTGCCCGCCACATCGGGGAGACCAGGCCGAGCTCGGGGTCCTCGACCAGGTCGGGCATCAGGCTGTCGAGGGTGTCGGGCACGTCGAGCGGCGGCAGCCACACCTTGTGCGCCTCGGGACCGCCGCGCTCCTGCATCCGGTCCACGGCGATGTCGAGCAGCGAGCGGCTGTCGGCGACCTCCTGCGGCGCCGGAGCGGCCTCCTCCACGGTCGTCGTCGACCTGCGCGCGCGGAGCCAGCACGTGGCCGAGGGTGAACGGCAGGATCGCCTGCGAACGGGACGCCCGCGCGGCGCGCGGCGGCACCGGTCCGACGCGGCGGCGGCCCGGAGACGTAGGCGGCCTTGAACTTCAGCAGCGTCGACTGGTCGGGCTTGAGGTAGCCCAGGCCCGGGACGGGCGGCAGCTCGTAGGCGTCCGGGACGCCGAGCACGCCGCGCGACTCCGCGGCCGAGAAGGTGCGCAGACCGATGCGGTAGGACAGGTGGCTCTCCAGGCCGCGGAGCCGGCCCTCCTCCAGGCGCTGCGAGGCGAGCAGCAGGTGCAGGCCCAGCGAGCGGCCGAGCCGACCGATGGCCACGAAGAGGTCGATGAACTCGGGCTTGGCCGAGAGCATCTCGGAGAACTCGTCGACGACGACGAACAGGCTGGGCAGCGGCGTCGAGGTCGGCGCCGCCGAGGCGCGCCTTCTCGTAGTCGCGCAGCGAGGCGAAGTTGCCGGCCTCGCGCAGCAGCTCCTGGCGGCGCACCATCTCACCGGACAGGGCGTCCTGCATGCGGTCGACCAGGGTGAGCTCGTTCTCCAGGTTGGTGATGACCGCCGACACGTGCGGCAGGTCGGAGAGGCCGGCGAAGGTCGCGCCGCCCTTGAAGTCGACGAGGACCATGTTGAGGACCTCGCTGGAGTGCGTCACGGCCAGGCCGAGGACCAGCGTGCGCAGGAACTCCGACTTGCCGGAGCCGGTCGCGCCGATCACCAGGCCGTGCGGTCCCATGCCCTGCTGGGCGGACTCCTTGATGTCGAGGTAGATCGGCGCACCGGTGTCGCCGACGCCGACCGGGCACCCGCAGCCGGTCGCGCGCCGGGCGCGGCTGCCAGGCGGCCTCGAGGTCGAAGGAGCGGACGTCGGACAGCGCCGAGCAGGTCCATCAGCTCGGGCGTGCCGGACAGGGAGTCGTCGCGGACGGGGCCGCTCGCTCGACGTGCAGCGGGGCGAGCCGGCGGGCGAAGGCCTCGGCGGTGGCCAGGTCGACCTGGTCGCCGATGGCGCGCGAGGCGCCCTCGCGCACCCGCAGCGCGGTCAGGGCCGCCCGGCCGCCCGGGACAGCAGCTCGGGCTCGAGGTGCAGCCGCAGCCGGGTCGGTCGTCGAGCTCCTCCCAGCGCTCCGGCAGGTCCAGCACGGTCAGGCCCTGGGCGCCCTCGTCGGGGACCAGGTGGTTGCCGGGGGGCAGACCCCGCCGTCGACCACGCAGGAGCACGTGCGGGGTGACGCCGCGCTGGTCGCCGCCGAAGCGCGGCCGGTCGGCGAGGTCCGCGGGCAGCATCTGCACGAGGTCGTCGGCGGAGTCGCTCACCATCCGGCTGGCGCCCGATGGCGTCGCTCTCGCGGGTGCTGTGGGCGTGCGGCAGCCACTTGAGCCACTCCCACTGCTGCGGCGAGCGTCTGCTCGCTGGCGAGCACGGCGATGACCAGGTCGTCGGGGCGTGGAACGCCGCCGCCGAGCAGACCAGGGCCCGGGCCAGCGACCGCGCGTGCGGCCGCCTCGCCGGTCACCTCCACCCGGCTGAAGGCGTTGCAGGTCGAGCGCGGCCGGCAGGTCGGGCTGGATCCGGTGCACGACGAGCAGCCGGTGCAGCGCCGAGGCAGCCACCGGGTCGAGCTGCTCGACCGGGGCGGTCTCCGGCGGCACCAGGTCGAGCGCCAGGGCCTGCGGCGTCAGGCCGTACCGCACCTGCAGGTACGTCCGGGCTGTCGGCCGTGCGCTCCCAGAGCCGGGAGCGCTCCTCGGCGAGTCGCCGGCAGCGCGGTCGGCGCCGGGAAGCGTCCACAGCAGCGCGCGGCGCTGCTGGTCGGCCGGCCTCGCGCACGACCTTGCGGATCCCGGCGAGGTACTGGAGGTACTCCCGGCGGGCGCCCGCGACCTTGGCGGATGCGCTGCTTGCGCTGCCGGTCGACCTGGACCCCGACGAAGCCCAGCGTGGCGACCAGGAACATGCCGGCCGCGATCATGCCCTTGCCGCCGGGCTGGGCGACGCGGCGACGAACACGATCGAGCCGACGCTGCCGAGCATCGGCAGCGCCATCATCAGCGCACCGCCCGCGCCCTCGTTCGGCGCGAGCTCCGGCGGTGCCTGCAGCACGATCTGGCCGCTCGGCATCCGGGGAGGCTCGAGCTTGCGTCCTCGTCCCAGCGTGGTGGACAACGTAGGCGACCTCCCCGTCGACGTGTGGGTGCGTGTCGCGGTCCGGCCCCCAGGCACGTGTGGTGTTTCGAGACTCAGCACGTTCGAACGCCCTGGTCGTGCAGAATGGTAGGGCGCTTCGGTGGTGCTGGGTCCAGAATGCCCGATAGGTGACTGGTCAACCGCGCGGGCGCCCTGCGGGCGACGTCTCGGGCGGCGCGATGCGGCAGCACGAACAGGGGGACGGGTTGAGCACACAGTCGGCGGGCCACCCCGCCCCGGCGACGGTCCGGCTCAGCGCTGGTCGGCCCGGCCGGTCAGGCCGACCTCGCCGTACCGCCCTGGCTGGACGCGGCGTCGATCCTGGAGGCCTACTCGCGCCGCGACCGGGCACGTCGCGCTCGCCCGGCGCCGAGCTGACCACCTCGGCCGGGCCGCCCGCTGGTCGACGCTCGATCGAGCAGCTCGAGGTCGACCACGGCGACGTCCTGGTGGTGGCGCTCGACGGCACGCCGGCCGACCGACGACGTCCACGCGGCGGGAGCGCCGCGGCCGCAGCGGGAGCCGGCACGGGCCTGCTGTCCGGCCGGGCGCGGGTCCGTGCTGGTCGCGGTCGCCTCCGCGTGCGGGGCGGGGTCCGCCCTGGGCCTGGCGCTCGCGGCCGGGTCGCGTCCCCGCCTGGCTCCGGGTCGTGTGCCTGGGCCTGCTGCTGCTCTGTGGCGTGGCCTGACCGCGTTCCCCTACGGCGGTCGTCAGGCGCGACGAGTCCCGGATCCGTTCGGCCGCGAGCCCGCGTTCGGGGCGGCCGGCCGGGTTCGCGCTCGGGCTACACGGCCGGGACCGGGCGGCCTGCTGCTCGGCCTCGCGGTCGCCGCCCTGGCGGCGGTGGTCTTCGCGGCGCTCGCGCGCGCCTTCCTCGCCGACGAGGACGACGACCTCATCGACGTGTGTGCTCGTGGTCGGTGCGTTCCTGGCGGTGCTCGCGGCGACGCTGCTGATGATCGGCTCCGCCGCCGACCGCCCTGCTGGCGGTGCTGTACGCCGCCGCGGTGTCGCGGCGCGCCTGCTGCCCGTACGTCGTCGTCGACGTGCCCGACGAGGCGCTGCTCGACCTCGACCGGCTGGCGGTGACGGCGTGGTCGGCACGCGAGCAGGCACGGCCGGTCGCCGCCGCACGAGGCTGGTGCGGCCCGAGACCGTCCGCAGCCGTCGTGACCCGTGGCCAGCGGCAGGTCTCGACCGCCACGGTGGTCTCGCCCTCGTGGTCGTCGTGACCGGCCCCGTCCTGGTGCGCGCGGCCGACCGCGGACCTGCGCGGCTACGGCATCGCTCGCCCTGGTCGGGCTCGGTGCGCGTCGCGCTCGCGCGTGGTCGCACGGTCGTTCCGCTCCGCTCGTGCCGCGGCTCGCGCTCCGGCTGGCGGCGCTTGTGGGTGCTCGCGTCCTCGGCGCGAGCTGCTGCTCGCGGCGGCCCGCGATGGCCTGGACGGTGGTCGTGGGCACCGCCGTCCTCGGTGTCGTCGTCGTCGCGACCGCCCTCTCGCTCGGACGCGGATGGCGCTCGATCTGGTGGGCGCGCGTCGCCGACGTCGTCGAGGCGCTCGCGCGTGCTGGTCCTGGCCTGGTCACCGTCGCTGCGGGCTCTTCGACGCCGTCCGGGGGTTTGTCTCGTGACGTCCGGGGGAATATGTCATGATGTGGCGCAGGCCACGCCGAGCTCCGGGTCACCCGTCGAGGCTCCGCACGTTTCACCAGTCGAGAACCGACGACGCGTCACCGTGGCGAGTCGCAGACAATCTCGATCGGGGCCGGTGCGCCGACCTTCGAGCGGGGGATCGAAAGGAGAGTGGCCAGATGGCCGGCGAGGTAAGCAAGCAAGACCAGGCACTGACCCGAGGCGCCCAGATGGTGTCCTCGGCACGAGGCGACCTGGACCAGCAGCTGAGCGCCCTGCGGGGCAAGCTGTCCGGCATCGGTGCGCAGTGGCGCGGAGCCGGGTCCTCGGCCTTCCAGCAGGTGATGATCCGCTGGGACGAGGACGCGAAGAAGATCATCGCCGCCCTCGACGAGTTCGAGGCCAACCTCCGCAGCTCGGAGCAGACCTACAACGTCAGCGACGAGAGCCCAGTCCTCGACGTTCGGCAAGCTGTCCAGCCGCCTCGGCTGACGCCGTCGCACCTCGCCGAGCTCAGACCGCGACGCACAGGGAGACACACACATGAACGCAGGAGAGCTGAAGGTCAACTTCGGCAGCCTGGAGGCCGCCGCGGCGGACATCCAGACTTCGGCCAACCAGATCGAGGGCCGCATCGACGCCCTCGAGTCCGAGCTCGCTCCGCTCCGGTCCGACTGGACCGGTTCGGCGTCCTCGTCCTACCAGCAGGCCAAGACCAAGTGGGACGCCGCGATGGCCGACATGAAGGTGCTGCTGGCCGAGATCGGCACCGCCGTGACGAACTCGAACAGCGACTACCAGTCGACCGAGAACGGCAACACCTCGCGCTGGGGCTGAGCCTCGGAATCGAGGAAGCTCGACGCACGATCGTCGCCGGAGCCGGGTGCCACCAGGCACCCGGCTCGCGGTGCCGCGGCACCGACAGACGCAGACATGGGGGTAGGCAGATGTTGATGGACCGGGCCATGGTCGACGGGATGTCGACCGCGCAGCTCACGCAGGCGTCCAACGTCGTGCAGGTGGCGATCACCGAGGTCGAGGCGATCGCGAACAAGGTCAACGGCGAGGGCGACACGACCGCCGAGGCCCTGGCGAAGTTCGAGGATGTCATCAGCCTGGACGCCGCCGCGTTCAGCGGGCTGCCGGCCGGCGAGAAGTTCGCCACCCAGCACCGGGCCGCGGCCGAGGTGTTCCTCAAGACGATCGACGGCGTCAAGGCCGACCTCTACGAGTTCGCCGAGAGCATCAAGGCCGCGATGGCGGCCCACAAGGCGACCGACGAGGCTGCCTACGAGACGCTCGTGAAGTTCACCGCCGAGCGCGAGGGACGCTCGCTGAGCTCGCAGCAGGCCTACGACCAGGCCCTGGCCGAGCAGGGCAGCAACCTGCACGGCACCGGCGATGCCGCGCCCACCGACCCCGGCTGGGGCCAGGGGTTCGACGACCAGGGCGGACCGGGCAACGGCGCGGATGCGCCCTCGCCGCAGAACCGTCCCGCCGGCGGCTTCGGCGGGGTCTGAGGCGCCTGCCCATGGCCCGGTCGTCCCTGCCGCGCACGCCTGCCCGCCTCCGCGCCCTCGGCGCGGCGGCGGCGCTGCTGTGCGCGGCAGCGCCGGCCCTGGCTGCGCCCGCGGCCGCTGACCCCGGCGCCGCCACTTCGGTCACGGGAAGTCCGAGCGCGGCCGGGGCGAAGCCGATGGGCTGGTGGTACGACGCCATCGGCGTGGCCAACGCCCACAAGGTGGCCACCGGCAAGGGCGTGACCGTCGCGATGTGGGACTTCAAGTTCGCCGGCGGCGCCCGTGAGCTGGAGGGTCAGGACGTCGAGCTCCGCGCCTACTGCGACCGCACCCGGGTCAAGGCGGACGGTCGCTACGAGGGCGAGCACGGCACCAGCATGGCGTCGCTGATCGTCGGCAACGGTCGGGGCACCGGCCCCGGCGGCGCGGGCATCGGTGGCGTGGCCCCCGACTCCCGGGTGCTCTTCTACGGGATGAACCCCTCGCCGGTCGACCCCGAGCCGGAGAAGTTCAGCGGGTGCGACGGCTACCGCGCCGGCTGGCAGGTCGGCGACGCGCTCCGGCGCGGTGCCACCGTCTTCAACTTCTCGGTCACCGGGTTCGGGGGTGGCTACCTGGAGAAGGAGCTGCTCAAGGCGACCACCACCGGCAAGGCGGTGGTGGTGGCGTCGGCGGGCGAGTACGAAGCGGGTGCCCTGGCCGGCGTCGGCTACCCGGCAGCGACCCCGGGCTTCGTCGCCGTCAACGCGGTCGACGACCAGGCAGAGGCCTGGGACCGCAACCCGCTGACCAACAAGGCCGGCGCGCCGCTGCGGGAGATCACCTCGCGCTTCGTGGTCGTGTCCGCTCCAGGCGTCCAGACCCCCGTGCTGCGGCTGGTCGACGGCCGGTGGAAGTCCGGGGTGCCGACCGACGGCACGTCGCAGGCTGCGGCCATCGTGTCCGGGATGGTGGCGCTGGTGCGCGAGAAGTACCCCGACGCCACCGGCAACCAGCTGGTGCAGCACCTGATCCACAACACCGGCCGGACGTCCTACGGGTGGGACAGGTACTACGGCTTCGGCATCCCGAACCTCAAGGAGATGCTGGCCGAGGACCCGGCGGGGTGGCCCGACGTCAACCCGTTGCTCAAGGGCCCCAAGGCCGCGCTCGAGGACTTCCCGGACAGCGTCTACCAGGACCCGGCGAGCGCGGAGAACCCTTCCGCCTCCTCGTCGCCGGCGGCCCAGCCGGACGACGGTGCCGAGGACCAGACCGGCGACGCGGACGGCGTCCCCGACGCGGCGTCCGACACGCAGGGCGGTATCCCGGCCTGGGTGTGGGTGGCCGGCGTGCTCGTGCTGGTGACGGCCGGCACCACGACGTACATCGTCTCCCGACGGGGGAGCCGGGCGTGAGCGCCCGGCACCAAGCAGTGCACCAGACAGTGGAGGTGTGACATGGCAGGACCCAACGAAGCCAAGTTCGAGCCGATCAGGCAGGGCCGGCCCGGCCAGATCACGGGCGCCGCGACGTCGTGGAAGACGGCCGGCGGGCAGCTGGACGACGTTGCTGCCGCGCTGCGCAAGGCCGGCACGGACCTGGCGTCCAACTGGCAGGGCAAGGACGCGACCGCGGCCACGGGTGCGTTCACCTCGCTGGCGACCGCCGTGCAGACCAACGGCGACCAGATGAAGGACGCCGCGATCGCGCTCACCGCTGCCAGCGACGCCGTCGACTCGGCCAAGGCCGACTGGGACCGGGTGCAGGCCGTCGAGCTCGGATCGCCGGTCGCCGAGCCGACCCCCGGCCTCGACGGCAAGGTCGATCCCACCGCCCAGGGCAAGTACGACGCCTACCAGGCGGCGTTCAAGAGGCGCGAGGCGATCGCGGCCCGGGGCTACGCGCAGTTCGACGCCGCCATGGGCGAGGCGAGCGGCGCCCTGAGCCTGGTCGCGCCCGAAGTCCAGAAGGAGCAGTTCGGCACCCAGACCGGCGGGGTCCCCACCGGCGGTCCCGGGCCCAGTGGTGGTGGCTTGCCGAGCGGCCCGATCGGGCCCTACGGCACGGGAGACGGCGGCACCATCGTGCGCAACCCCGGCCTCGTGGGCGGCATCCTCGGCCCGACCCTCGGCGGCGGCAACGGCGGACGCCCCGACCTCGGCGGGGGCCGCGACCCCGGCATCCAGGTCATCGGCGGCGACGTCTCGGCCGACGGCACGGTCGGCGGCGTGGTGTCGGGGGTGACCGGTGGCCTCCCGGGCGGGGCCGGCGCGACCCCGGCCGGTCTCGGCGGCTCCGCGGGCGGTCTCGCGGGCGGGGCCGGCGGGCTCGCCGGTGTCCTCGGTGGTGCGGGTGGCGCGCTCGGTGCCATCCGCGGCGCAGCGGGGGGCAGCTCGTCGCTCACGGGTCGGCTCGGCGGCAGTGCCGCCGGTGCGCTCGGCAAGGGGGTGGTCGGTGGCGTGTCCGGCGGGCTGGCCGGCGGCACGCCCTCGTCCGCGATCGGCGGCGCCGCGCGCGGCACGTCGCTGGGCGGCGCGGTCTCCGGTCGAGGCGGCGTCCTGGGCAGCACCCCGGTGGCAGGCGGCACCCCGGCGACGAGCGGCGGTGCCACGGGTGCCACCGGGGGTCGCGGCGCCGTGATGGGCGCGCCGGGCGGCGGCGCAGGTGCGGGCGCGGGCGGCGGCGCGGGCCAGGGCGCCGGAGCGCGCGGCGCGACCGGTCGCTACTCTGCACCGGCGTCCGGAGAGACCGGCGCAGCCGGCCGCGGGGGCACCGGGAGCACAGCGGGTGGAGCACGATCGGCCGGGATGCAGGCCGGTGGTCGCACCGGCGGTCCCCTGGGGGCCCAGGGTGCGGTCTCCCACCAGGGGTCCGGCGGGTCCGGTCGCGGTGGCGCCGGAGGGGCCCTGGGGAGCAAGGAGGACGAGCGTGCTGTCAAGCGCAGGTCGATGGTCTTCGAGGACGACGACGCCTGGCTCGACGACGACGAGTCCGGGCCGGGTGTGATGCGATGACGCAGACCCAGATCGGACTCCGCAGCCGGTCGTGCCGGGTGCGGGACTGGTGCGAGTGAGCGTGGTCGCCGGTGAGCGACGCGCGGACCTCGCGCTGCCCGGGGCGATTCCGGTGGCCGAGCTGCTCCCCGAGCTGTGTCGCGCCCTCGGCACCCTCGACGCGCAGACGGCCTACGCCGGCTACGAGCTGCGTACGTCGGAGGGTCGCGCGCTCACCAGTGACACCGGCCTCATCTTCCAGGGGGTCGAGGACGGCAGCGTCCTGACCATCGTCTCCGGGGTCGACCAGGAGCCGCCGCGGGTCTACGACGACGTCGTCGAGGCCATGGCGGATGCCGTCGAGTCCGACCTGCGCCCGTGGGACCCGGCCTCGGGCCGACGTACCGCCCTCACGACCGGCGGCGCTGCTGCTCGGGCTGGGTGCGCTGGCCCTGGGACTGCAACGTCCCGACGTCGCGGCCGGGTCGGCCGCCGGCGTGGGCGCCCTGGTGCTCGTCGCCGCGGCGATCGTGCTGGGCCGGGTCCGCGGCGAGCACGCCGCCGCCGTGGTGCTGGCCTGGGCCGGCGTCGGCTACGCCGCCGTCGCCGGACTGACCGCAGCCCCGGCCGGGCCCGTGCTCGAGCTGCCCACGGCGCTGGCGGGCAGCGGCGCCCTCGCGGCGGGGCTGGTGGGCCTGCTCGGGCTCGCCGAGCGACGTGCCTCGATGGTGCCGGCCGTGGTCGTCGGGGCGATCGCAGCCGCCTGCAGCGGCATCCTGGTCGTCTCCACCTTCGAGGCCGCTCCCGTCTACGTCGTGGCACTCACCGTCGCGGTGCTGACCGGCAGCGCGCTGCCGTGGGCCGCGCTGGGCTCGACGGGCACGCGCGTCGACCAGGCGCACTCGCACGCCGACCTGGTCGCCGAGCCACGACCGATCGACGGCGGTCGACGTCCGGCGGGACGCGCGGCTCGGTCACGAGATCCTGCTGGCGGTCACCACCACCGTCGGCCTGCTGCTCGTGCTCGTCGCACCGCTCGCGGTCGGCCTCGGAGTCACCGGAGCCCTCCTCGTGTCGTTCGCCAGCTGCGTGCTGATGCTGCGCACCCGGCAGTACCGCGTCGGCTCGGAGGTCGCCACCGGGCTGGTGTGCGGCGTCGCCGGCCTGGTCGCCGTCGCGGTGAGCGTGCTCGTGCTCCGACCGGAGTGGCACGTCGCCCTGGCGTTGGTGCTCGCGATCGCGGCCGCCGTACTCCTCGTCCTCACGCTGGTCCCGCTCGCACCCTCGGTGCGGCGCGGCCGGCTGGGCGATGTCGCCGAGCTCGTCGCCCTCGTGGCGATGCTGCCGTTGCTCGTCTTCGCAACCGGACTCGTCGGTGCGGTTGGGTCGTAGGGCTACGGGGAACAATCCGGACACTCCCGGCTCGCCGACGATCCGGTTGCCGGGAAAGCGCACCGCACACGTTGCACAGAGAGGCCGCCGCTGGCGGCCACGGAACGGAGAAGAATGAGGAACAGTCGCAGAGCGGCCGCCATCGGTCTGCTCACCGGGGGATTGCTGCTGATGGGGTTCTCGGCCCCCACACTGGCCGACACCGGGTCCGCGGAGGGCACGTCGGACGCCAGCGCCGTGGTCAGCTCCGGCGAGGCCGGAGCCGGCGGGTCCGACCAGAAGGACGACGCGAAGGCCGACCAGCCGAGCGGGCTGAGCGGCTCGGAGCGTCGCGAGCTCACCGAGAAGATCCTCGGCGAGGGCGAGAAGACGCCGGACCGGTGTGAGACCAAGGACGCCAAGGCCGCGCTCGCCGAGTGCCTGCGGGACGTCAAGGCCGACCGCGCTGCCGCTGCCGAGAAGGCAGCAGACGAGGCGGCCGCGGAGAGGGCTGCCGAGAAGGCGGCTGAGAAGGCTGCTGAGGAGAAGGCGGCGGCGGACGCTGCCGCGGCCGAAGGCCGAAGGCGAGGCGGGTGCAGAGCGGACGCAGGCGCGCGCGGCGCTCCTGCTGGTCGGCGGTGAAGGCGAGGGCGAGCTCGACGGCGGCGACGAAGACGGCGACGGCGATCTGCCGCCGCTGCCGTGCGTCCCCGGCGTGGACCCGGATTGTGAGCCCCCCGGCGACGGGGACGACAACGGGAACCCCTGCAACCAGATCGACTTCCCGAACGACGACTGCCCGATCGACGACTTCTGCGACTTCGGCAGCAACGGCCAGCTGCCGCTGTGCGACGAGGGACCCGGCGACCCCGAGCCCGAGCGCGACCTGCAGCGTCGAGGACGGTGACTTCGACTGCGACGACGACGGCACCATCGACTGCGGCCCTGGCACCACGGACGCGAACTGCGACGGCGCCGCTGACACCGGTGGCGGCGGCACGGGCGGCGGCACTCCCGGCGGCGGCACGGGTGGCGGCGGCACGGGTGGCGGCGGCACGGGTCCGATCGGCGGCAACACGGGCGGCGGTGGCGCCAGTGGCGGCGAGAACACCGGCACCCAGGGCGGCAGCGCTGAGGGCACGGTGCCCGGCGCGACGTCCGGCGGCCTGGCGCTCGGCACCACGGCGTGTGGCGACTCCGCAGTCTGCGGTGGCGTGCTGGCCATGGACACCACGACCACGTCCGGCTCGGCTGCCGGGACCGGTCTCGGTGACACCGGCGCACCGTCCGACTCGCGCAACCTGCTGGTGCTCGGCTTCGGCCTGGTGCTGATGGGTGGGTTCATGGTTCGTCCGCGCAAGCTCGCGCGGCACCGGGCCTGACCCGAGGGGTCAGACCCGCACGACGTCGTGTGAGAGCGGTGGGGTCGCGGCACACGTGCCGCGGCCCCATCGCCTGCGTCCGTAGGATCGGACGCGGCAGCACCGATGGTCCGCGGGGCCGCCCAACTGGTCACGACAGGGGACGTGGGGAGACATGTCGAGCAAGAAGGACCTGGTCGAGGCGCACGCCTTCAACCGGCGCCGCCTGGTCACCGCCTTCATCAGCGGTGCGCCGGGCGGTCGTGAGGTCGAGCCGGTGCGCTACGGCCGCACCCTGGTCGGCGGCATCGTGCTGGCCGGACTGATCGTCGCGGGCGCGGCGGTCTCGGGCTTCCTCAAGCCGACCACGCCCGACAACTGGCGGCGAGAACAAGCTGGTCATCGGCAAGACCAGCGGCTCGCGCTTCGTGGGCTACAAGGGCACGCTCTACCCCGTCATCAACACCACCTCGGCCCGGCTCATGCCTGTCCTCCGACGGCGCCACTCGAGGTCATCTTCGTGCCGGACGACAAGATCGCCGCGGAGCAGCAGGGGCCGACCATCGGCATCCCCGGCGCGCCGGACGTGCTCCCGGAGCCCGCCGCGCCTGGAGGCGAGCGGGTGGACCGCGTGCACCAACCGCAGCGGCGGCATCCGGGTGAGCGTCACCGACGCCGCGACCTCGCGGCCGGCGACCGACGAGGCGTTCCGGGTGCAGGCCGAGGGCCAGTCCTTCCTGGTCAGCGGGCGCTACCGCTACCCCCTGCCGGCGGGGGGCAACACCAGCGCGACGCTGCGCATGCCTCGGCCTGGACGCCGAGGCCCCGCAGCGCGTCCCCGGTCAGTGGCTGGACCTGGTCGACGTCGGGTCGCCCCTGGAGCCGTTCGACGTGCCCGGACAGGGCGACCGCGTCGACACCGGCGTGCCGGGCCTCGACCGGGTCGGCACGCCGCTCCGGGTCGGCGACCGGCCCTACCTGCTCGTGCAGGGCGGCCGGCTGCTCGAGCTGACCCCCTTCGCCTACCAGGTCTACCGCTCCAGCGGTCCGGGTGCGCGGTTCGCCGAGCTCGAGCTCGCCGCGACCGAGGTCACCCGGCTGCGCACCGTGACCGGCGCCAGCCAGGACGTGTTCCCGCGGGACTGGCCCGAGGACGAGGTGTCACCGTTCACGGCACCCGACGCTCCCTGTGTCCGTCTGACCACCGGCGACGACGCGGCCGGCTACGCCGAGCTCGCGACCGCGACGGCCGACGGCGCCGAGGCCAGCGGCTCCTCCGTGACGCGCACCGTCGGCGCGGGTCTCGGCGCGGTGGTCCGGTCCTCGACCGGAGGCGTGGTCGGGGCCGGTACGACGGTGCTGGTCGACTCGACCGGGACCCGCTACGCCCTGGGCACCAGGGGCGGCGAGCAGTCCGCGATGGCCGCACTCGGCTACGGCGACGTGCAGCCTCGTGCCGTGCCCAAGGCGTGGCTCGCGCTGTTCTCCGACGGACCGACGCTGAGCACCCGCGCCGCCGGCCAGCTCGCGACGGGGTCCGTCGTGACCGCCCGATGGCGGGCCGGGCTCGTCGGCGTGCTCGCGGTCCTGGTGTCGTCGACGGGCCTGGCGAGCCCCGTGCACGCATCCGAGCAGCCCGAGTCGGACAAGTGCGAGATCGGCAAGACGCAGTTCATCGACCAGCCGTCGTACAACCTCGTCCTCGCTGGCGTTCCCGCGGAGCTGGCGCACGGCGACCGGTGACGGTGTGGTCGTCGCGGTCGTGGACTCCGGGGTCGACCCCGGCAACCAGCACCTCGGCAGTCGCGTGGTGCTGCCCGGGCAAGTCGTTCGTCGGCGGTGACCCGACCGGGCGCGAGGACCACCTACGGCCACGGCACGGCGATCGCCGGCATCATCGCCGCGCAGTACCTCGGGCGAGAAGTCGCGCTGATCGGCGCCGCGCCCGCGGGCGAAGATCCTGCCGGTGCGGGTCTTCCAGTACGAGCCCGTCCGAGCCGGGCGAGACCGTGCCGTTCCCGCCCGACATCGGCCGGATCGCCAGGGCATCCGCTGGGCCGTCGACAACGGCGCCGACGTCATCAACGTGTCGATGAGCACCGGACCGCAAGGACCCCGGCCCTGGGCGAGCTCAAGGCCGCGACCGCCTACGCGCACCGCAAGGACGTCGTGGTCGTGGCGTCCGCGGGCAACCAGCTGCGAGGGCGTCCGCACCGAGGAGCTGCGCTTCCCGGCCGCGACGAGGACGTCATCGGGGTGGCCGGCGCCAACGTCAACGGGGCGGTCGACGACTTCTCGGTGCACGGTCCGCACAACGACGTGTCCGCGCCCGGTGGGCAGGTGCTGATCAGCTTCCACGCCAACGGCGACTGCCTCGCCGGCGACCAGCACCCCTTCACCAGCTGGGCGGCGGGATTCGTGAGCGGGCTGGCGGCCCAGCTGCGCGAGAAGTACCCGCGAGGCGTCCGCCGACGAGATCGCCTACCGGATCATGGCGTCCGCCGACCGTCCGCGGCTGTCCGAGCGGCGACGACGAGCAGGGGTGGGGACTCGATCCAGCCCTACGAGGCGCTGACGATGACGCTCGACCCGAAC
This sequence comes from uncultured Actinomycetota bacterium, assembly GCA_963845655.1. Taxonomy (GTDB): domain Bacteria; phylum Actinomycetota; class Actinomycetes; order Propionibacteriales; family Nocardioidaceae; genus Nocardioides_B. Next base: position 59,017 of record CAWJTB010000008.1, read on the forward strand.
CGTGCCGGCCCCGAGCTCCCGGGCGCGCGCAGCGCGCGCGGCCCCGGGTGACGAGAGCAAGATCCGGCCGATCTCCGCGACGCCCGACCCGCTCGCGCCGGCGCGTGAGGCGGCATTGTGGTGGGGCCTGCTGGCCGTCGGCCTGGCCGCGCTGGCGCTGGTGCTGCGGCCGCTGACCCGTCGGGCGTTGGTCCGCCGCCGCGGTTGACCCGGGTCTTGTCTCTGGTTGACCCGGGTCTGGTCCCTGGTTGACCCGGGTGTTGTCTCTGGTTGACCCGGGTCTAGTTTCCTGGTTGACCCGGGTCAATGGGGGACGAGCGACCCGACTCGATGGGGGACGGGACCCGACTCGACGGGGGACGAGACCCGGGTCGACGGGGGACGAGACCCGGGTCAACGGGGAGGTCAGGCGCCGCCGCGCAGCTCACCCTCGACACGCGCCTGGGTCGCACGGGCCTCGAGGTCCTCCTCGAGGAAGTCCGGGTCCCGCTGGACCTCCTCGCCGATGCTGCGCAGACCCTCGCGCACGTGGGCACGCGCCCGCGCGGCGCTGGGGTGCTCGTCACGGCCCTCGAGCACGTCGTCCCAGCTGGTCTGGTGGAGGTCGACACGCTGCTGCAGCCGCTGCATGTCCGGGCCGAGCTCGCCCTCGCGGGCTGCCTTCTCCCGCGCCGCGGATCGCTTGTCGCGCTCCTTCTTGAACTCCTCGTGCTCCTTGCGGATCGAGGCGGTCATCGAGCGCAGCGAGGACACGGCGTCGGCCGTCTCCTTGTTGGCATTCGCGAGGGCGGCGCGCAGCCGCGGGTCCTGCTCGGCCATGAAGGTCGCTCCTGGATCTGAGGGAGGGCGCTAGAAGCCCTGTTGGCTGGTGTCGTTCATGTGGGAGGCGGCGTTGCCGCTGGCCGCGACGTTGCCGAAGCCGAGCACGCTGTTGGCGGCGGAGAGCCCGGCGTTGACGTACTTCAGGACGGTGACGATCGCCTTCACCGCCCGGGTGAGCTTCTCGATCGCCTCGAGGCCGCGGTGGATCAGGTTGACCACCTTGCGTGCCTTGCCGGGCGCGGTGACCGCGCCCTTCGCCCAGCCGAGCGGGCCGGCGGCCATGTCGAGCAGGATCTCCTGGATCACGTCGTTGATGAAGTTGACCGCGGCCGCGACGAGCTCGGCGGTCGCCTGGGCGACCTCGATGACGTGACCGAGCTGGTCCTGGATGTGCTCCGAGGCCTCCTGCTGACCGTCGTGCATGTCCGCGATGTCGGTGAGCCGGTCGCCGGCCGCTCTCGCCGCCTCGCCGCGCCACACCCCCGGCAGCTGGCCGGCGACGCCGCGGTAGTTGTCGCCCGACGCCGCCGAGGGCGGTGCCGACCTGGCCCCACCCCTTCTGCATCGACGCGACCGTGTTGAAGTCGCCCGCGATGGGCTTGAAGAGCGCCTCGAGCAGGCTCCAGCCGGTGACCATGTCGACGGCCCAGTCGATCTTGCTGATCAGGAAGCCGCAGTCCTTCTTCAGGCTCTCGATGTAGTCGCCCATGCCGCCGTCGGGCGCGCCCCCGCCGACCGGTGCGCTGGCGTCGTACAGCTCGCTGATCGTCACCGGGCCCACTCCTGAGCGCTCTCGTCGTCGGGCTGGTTCTCGTAGTCGGTGTACTCGTGGGTGTCGTCGATGGTCTCGTCGAGCTGCTGCGCGCCGTCGACGAGGTCGTTGACGTTGTCGACGGTGTTCCGCACCTCGTCGAAGGCACCCTTGTAGGTGCCGGCGCCGTTGAGGATCTCCTGCCGGTTGGTGTGGTCGCGAGCGTCGCCGCTGTGCTGCGCGGAGGCCGCGTCGTTGCCGGCGTCGCGGGCCTCGGAGGGCGTCTGGCCGTCGGCGATCGCAGTGTCGTAGGCGTTGTCGTAGGCCTGCTGCTGGTTGGCCATCATCCGGTCGTAGTTATGGCCGTCCGCCACCGAGTCAGGAGTGCGACGCGCCTGGCTGAGCGCCTGCTCCGGCGTCATGCCGTTCTCACGGTTCTCCAGGTAGGCCTCCCGGGTGCGCTCGTCGCGGATCGTCTCGAGCACCGCGTCCTTGGCCGCCTGCCCCGGATCCATCCACGGTGGCAGCGTGCTCGGGTCGCCGGGGATCATCCGGTTGAGCGGCTTGTCGGCGTACGGCGGCAGTCCCGGCAGCGAGAACGGGTCGTCCTTGCCGTCGCCGACGGGCGGCTGGCCGGCAGGGGCGTAGGGGCCGCCGGGCGCGGTGCTGCCGCTCCCCGGCGCGACGTACGGCGGCAGCGCCATCTCGTCGCCGAAGAGCTTCTGGAAGATCTTGTGCGCGGCGAGGTCGCTGTCGAGGTAGGCCTCACGCGACTGCGTGAAGGACCGCTCGACCTTGTCGGCGACGGTGCGTGAGTCGGTCATCCCCTGCTGGGCGGTCTCGACCGTCTCCTGGTAGTTGCCGAGGAACAGGCTGAGGACACCGGAGAAGGCGTCGAACCGCGAGCACACGCTCCCGATGTAGGACCCCGTCGCGGCGATGTGGTCGTGCTGACGGCTGGCGACTTCACCGGCAGCGGTCAGGCTGTCCGGGTCGACTTCAAAATGGGTCACGCGTGATCTCCCCCGAAATGTCTACGTTGAGTCGGTTCTTCCCCGACCCTATGATCCCGAAACCCGTCAGCGGCCCGGTTCGTGGGTCGGCGGCGTCTCCTCGCGCTCGGCCTGGTCCTGCTGGTAGCGGCTCTCGAGGCGATCGGCCAGGTGGCGTTCCTGGCGCTGCTCGACGGTCTCGCCGTCGAGTGACTTGTCGCGCTTGGTGTAGGCCACGAGCGCGGCGCCGACGCAGACGACGACGAGCACGACCACGATGAGGGTGACGGTCATAGGCGGAGTTTTCCCGAGGTCGTGAGTCGCGAAACGTCAGGAGGTCGGTCGCGCGGACCGTCGCCGCACATGGCGCAACCAGCCCCAGGTGGCGGCCGGCCAGAACAGCAGCCCTGCGAGGGCTCCGACGAGGACCGGGACGGGGTAGCGCTCCGGGGAGGCCCAGGCGCCGTCGACCCGGTGGACCGCGATCTGGTCGCCGGGGTCGGGAGCGTTGAGGCGTCGTCCGACGTAGACGGTGCCGGTCCGTCCGTCCTCGAGCCGGAACTCCACGATGGTGCCGCCCCGGTTGTCGGTCGTGCGGTACTGCGCGGCCTCGGCCCGCCCGGTGACCGTCGCGGTGAGCGACGCCCCGTCCGGCACCAGCCGGACCGAGAGGAACGCCCAGAGCGGGACCACTCCCGTGAGCGCCGTCATGACCACCGCGGCGACGATCGCTGCGACGACGCGTCGAGGCCGCTCGCGCTGGCGGGGTACGTCGGTCTGGGCGGCGATCCACTCCCGGGATCCGCGCGGCGCGTGCGGGTCGGGGACGACGTCGGCGGAGCCCATGGCGGCATTGTCTCCGAGCCATTGGGGGGCGAAACGTCGCGGGGTGAGCGCGCAAGGGCCCGTCAGGCGACCCCTAGACTGGGGGCGCCACCCGCCGTACAGCCGTCCCAGGAGGCCCCGTGCCCCGCGTCGTCGTCGACGTCATGCTGAAGAACGAGATCCTCGACCCGCAGGGCAAGGCCGTGCACGGTGCCCTGCCGCGACTGGGGTTCGAGGGGATCACCGAGGTCCGTCAGGGCAAGCGGTTCGAGCTCGAGGTGGACGGGGAGCTGACCGACGCGCGGCTCGCCGAGATCCACGAGATCGCCGAGAAGCTGCTGTCCAACCCGGTCATCGAGGACTTCGAGGTGCACGTCTCGTGAAGGTCGGGGTCGTCACGTTCCCGGGCTCGCTCGACGACGTCGACGCCCAGCGCGCGGTGCGGCTGGCCGGCCACGAGGCCGTCGCCCTGTGGCACCGCGACCACGACCTTCAGGGGGTCGACGCGGTCGTGCTGCCCGGAGGCTTCTCCTACGGCGACTACCTGCGCTGCGGGGCGATCTCCCGCTTCTCGCCGCTGATGACCGAGGTCGTTGCGGGCGCCGGACAGGGCCTGCCCGTGCTCGGCATCTGCAACGGCTTCCAGGTCCTCTGCGAGTCCCACCTGCTCCCCGGTGCCCTCGTGCGCAACGACCACCAGAGGTTCGTCTGCCGCGACCAGCGGCTGCGGATCGAGAGCACCGGCACCCCGTGGACGTCGTCGTACGACGAGGGCCAGGAGATCGTCGTCCCGCTCAAGAACGGCGAGGGCTGCTTCGTCGCGAGCCAGGAGACCCTCGACGCGCTCGAGGCGGACGGCCGGGTCGTGGCGCGCTACCTCGGCGCCAACCCCAACGGCTCGATGCGCGACATCGCCGGGGTCCGCAACGAGCGCGGCAACGTGGTCGGCCTGATGCCGCACCCCGAGCACGCCGTCGAGGACGGCTACGGCCCCGGCACCGACGGGCTCGGCTTCTTCCGGCTGCTCGAGGCACTCGTCGGCTGACCGCCCGCGCCGGCTCAGAGCGCGATCCGGTAGACCCGGTCGCGGTAGCGGCTCGTGCCGGTGCTGTTGCTGGTGCCGATCCACAGCGACCCGTCGGGAGCCCGCCGCACCATCCGGATGCGTCCGAACGTGCCCTGGAAGTGCCGTTGCCGCGTCCCGGCTCCGGCCCCGACGATGTCGACCGACCACAGGGACTGGCCCCGGAGGGCGCCGATCCAGACCCGGCCGCTGGCCACCGTGATCCCGCTGGGGGAGCAGTCCGCCGGGCGCCAGCGCGTGTAGGGGTCGGTCGCCCCGCCGGGGCCGTCGCCACCCTCGGAGGCCGGCCAGCCGTAGTCGTTGCCGAGCGAGATCTGGTTGAGCTCGTCCCAGGTGTTCTCGCCGAGCTCGGTGGCCCACAGCGCCCCGGTGCTGGTGGCCGTGATGCCCTGCGGGTTGCGGTGGCCGAAGGTGAAGATCCGGTCGTCGCCCGCGGTGCCGATGAACGGGTTGCCGTCCTGGGCGCTGCCGTCGGGCTTGAGCCGCAGGACCTTGCCCGCCAACGACGTGCGGTCCTGGGCGAGGCTCGTGTCGCGGGTGTCGCCGGTCAGGACGAACAGGCTGCCTCCGCTGAAGTAGACGCCGCCGCCGTTGTGCGTACGCGCGGCCGGGATCCCGGTGATGACCGGCTCCGGCGCGGACAGCCGGCCGTCGGCGTACCGCATCCGGACCACGCGGTTGTCGGCCGTCGTGGTGTGCATGACGTAGACCCACCGGTCGTCGTAGAAGCTCGGTGAGAGGGCCAGGCCCATCAGCCCGCCCTCGCCGGTGTGGAAGACGCCCGGAACGGTGCCGACGAGCCGGTGCCCGCCCCGCGGGGAGACCCGGATGATCTTGCCGCTGTTGCGCAGCGTCACCAGGGCGCTGCCGTCCCGGAAGAAGTCGCAGCCCCAGGGGATCTCGAGGCCGCTGGCGAGCGTGGCCGTACGACGGGGGGCGGCGCGCGCAGGGGCGGCGGCGAGCGTGCCGCCGGCGAGCGCCGCTACGGGAGCGACGAGGCCGGCCTTGAGGAGGGTGCGACGGTCCATGCGCTCACGCTCACACCAAGTCCTCGGCAAGTAAAGGTATCGGCGGGCGCTAGATTGGCTCCGCCCTCGCCACCGTCCGGATCTGGAGTTCCCTGCGTTGACCGATCAGCGTCCGCACCTCGACACCGTCGAGTCCGCCACCAGCACCCCGGACCGGCCGCAGCCGTGGGCCGACCTCGGCCTCAAGCCCGACGAGTACGCCAACATCCGCGAGATCCTCGGCCGCCGGCCGACGAGCTCGGAGCTGGCGATGTACTCGGTCATGTGGAGCGAGCACTGCTCCTACAAGTCCTCCAAGGTGCACCTGCGTCAGTTCGGCGAGAAGGTCACCGACGAGATGCGGGCGCACCTGATGGTGGGCATCGGCGAGAACGCCGGGGTCGTCGACATCGGCGACGGCTACGCCGTGACCTTCAAGGTGGAGTCGCACAACCACCCGTCGTACGTCGAGCCCTACCAGGGCGCGGCCACCGGCGTCGGCGGCATCGTCCGGGACATCCTCGCGATGGGCGCCCGGCCGGTCGCCGTCATGGACTCCCTGCGGTTCGGCCGGCTCGACAGCGACGGACACAGCGACACCCACCGCGTGCTGCCGGGGATCGTGGCGGGCGTGGGTGGCTACGGCAACTGCCTGGGCCTGCCCAACATCGGCGGCGAGGTGGTGTTCGACGCCAGCTATGCCGGCAACCCGCTCGTCAATGCGCTGTGCGTCGGTGTGATGCGCCACGAGCAGCTGCACCTGGCCAAGGCGTCCGGGGCCGGCAACCAGGTCGTGCTGTACGGCGCCCGCACGGGTGGCGACGGCATCGGCGGGGTCAGCGTGCTGGCCTCGGAGACCTTCGAGGCGACCGGCCCCGCGAAGCGTCCGAGCGTGCAGGTCGGCGACCCCTTCCAGGAGAAGCTGCTGATCGAGTGCACGCTCGAGATCTTCGCCGAGGACCTCGTCGTCGGCATCCAGGACCTCGGCGGCGCCGGGCTCTCCTGCGCGACGTCCGAGCTGGCGTCCGCAGGTGACGGCGGCATGCACGTCTGGCTCGACCGCGTCCCGCTGCGCGACTCCTCGCTCGCCCCGGAGGAGATCTTGATGTCGGAGTCCCAGGAACGCATGATGGCGGTCGTCGAGCCCGCCCACGTCGCGCGCTTCCTCGAGATCTGCGAGAAGTGGGACGTCGAGGCGACGGTCGTCGGCGAGGTCGACGACTCGGCCCGGCTCACGATCGAGTGGCGCGGCGAGACCGTCGTCGACGTGCCGCCCCGGTCGGTGGCACACGACGGGCCGACGTACCAGCGGCCGTTCGCGCGCCCCGCCTGGCAGGACGCGCTGCAGGCCGACACCGGCGACCTGGCCCGGCCCTCGACCGGCGAGGAGCTGCGCGACACGCTGCTGCGGCTGGTCGCGTCGCCGAACCTCTGCGATCGGTCGTGGGTCACCGACCAGTACGACCGCTACGTGCGCGGCGACACCGTCCTCGCGCAGCCCGAGGACGCCGGCATGGTGCGGGTCGACGTCGACTCCGGGCTGGGCGTCGCGGTCTCGACCGACTGCAACGGCCGGTTCGCCAAGCTCGACCCGTACGCCGGCGCACAGCTGGCGCTGGCCGAGTCCTACCGCAACGTCGCGACCTCCGGCGCCCGGCCGCTGGCCGTGAGTGACTGCCTCAACTTCGGCTCCCCCGAGGACCCCGACGTGATGTGGCAGTTCGCCGAGGCCACCCGCGGCCTCGCCGACGGCTGCCAGGCGCTCGGCATCCCGGTGACCGGCGGCAACGTCAGTCTCTACAACCAGACCGGCGACACCGCGATCCTGCCGACGCCGGTCGTGGCGGTCCTCGGCGTGATCGACGACGTGGACCGCCGTACGTCGTCGGGCTTCCTCGCCGAGGGGCAGCAGGTCTACCTGCTCGGCACCACCGCCGACGAGCTCGCCGGATCGGAGTGGGCCCACGTCGTGCACGACCACCTCGGCGGTCTGCCGCCGCGGGTGGACCTCGCCGCCGAGCGCGAGCTGGGCGACATCCTCATCAACGCCTCGCGCGACGGGCTCATCGACGCCGCCCACGACCTCTCGGACGGCGGTCTCGCGCAGGCCCTCGTGGAGTCGTGCCTGCGCAACGACGTGGGCGCCCGCGTGTGGCTGCCCGACGACCTCGATCCCTTCGTCGCGCTGTTCAGCGAGTCGTCCGCGCGGGCGATCGTCGCGGTGCCGCGCTCGGAGGAGGTGCGCTTCACCGACATGTGCAGCGCGCGGGGGTTCGCGCACGCGCGGATCGGTGTCACCGACGGCACCGGCCCGGACGCCGTGCTGGACGTGCAGGGCCAGTTCGCGCTGCCCTTGGGTCAGCTGCGGGCCGCGTGGTCCGCGACGCTGCCCGCCGCTCTGGGCTGAGCCGACCCGGCGCGTTGGCTGGTCGCTGAGACCCGCCGACCCGGCGCGTCTGCTGGCGTGAGACCCGCCGACCCGGCGCGTCTGCTGGCGTGAGACCCGCCGACCCGGCGCGTCTGCTGGCGTGAGACCCGCCGACCCGGCGCGTCTGCTGGTCCAAGGCCCAGCCAACGCGCCGACTCGGCGGGTTCTGGCCCAGCCGACGCGCCGACTCGGCGGGTTCTGGCCCAGCCGACGCGCCGAGTCGGCGTCAGGCGATGCCGCGGAGCAGCTTGCTCCACATGGCTTGCTCGACCACCCCGGTGGCGCGCAGGCCGTGCGCGCGCTGGTAGCGCTTCACCGCGGTGGTGGTCCGGCCCTCGAACACCCCGGTGACCGTGAGGTTCGCGGCGTCGGCGGCGTTCAGCCCGCGCTGCAGCCGGCGTACGGCGGTCGAGGCGGCGCCGTACTTCACGAGCGGGGTGTCGCCGTGGGTCAGGACCGCCATCCAGCCCGCGGGGCCGGTGCTGCTCGTCGAGCTCAGCCCACGGCTGACGCGGTAGGAGCGGACGGCCTCGCCCAGCTCGGCGTCGTAGATCCCGTCGACCGCGCCGGTGTAGACCCGCTTGCCGCGCAGCAGGCACTGCAGCGTCTTGACGTGCGCGCCGGTGCTGCCGACGCGACGGGTCGGGAAGCTGCCGTGGTTGTAGGAGGCGGCGCCGTCGCAGTGCTTCGGCTCCGTGGCGATCCACGAGCCGCGGCCCAGGTCGAGCCAGTTGCTGTCGATGTTGATCGTGACGCCGCCGTGGGTCTCGTCGTGACCGCCGCGGTACTGGTGGACCCGCTTGTGCGGCATCCAGCCGGCGTTGCTGACGTAGGAGGAGTAGACGTCGGCCCGCCCGTTCCAGTCGGCGATCCAGAGCCGGTCGGGCATCGTGTAGACGCCGGGACGGTTGGCCCGTGCCTGGTCCAGCATCTTGATGCCCGAGGCCGCGCTGGAGTAGACGCCCGACACGAAGCCGCGGGCGTGCAGCCGCGTCGTCCACGACGACAGGAAGCTGAGCGCCGACTCGCGACAGGCGGTGCGGGAGGTCGAGAAGGCCTCGAGGTCGTACCAGAGCGTGCTGCCGGCACCGATCCCGAGACGTTGCGCTGCGTCGATCGCCCGGTCGGCCTCCCGGGAGCCTTGCGCCCGGGCGGCGGCGTAGGAGCCGGTCGAGCTGGGGTTGATCCGCTCCTGGCGCAGGTACCGCGACCGGGTGGTGCAGGAGGCCTGCGGGCCCAGCGTGATCGGCAGCAGCCGCCAGCCGTTCGCGAGCTGGGTGCTGACCCAGGTGGGCGTGAGGTTCGGCTGACTCGTGCAGGCGCGGGAGGCCCCGGAGGTGTAGATGCCCACGGCCCAGAACGGTGAGTTCCGCAGCCAGGCGTCCATCGCCCGCTGGGTCGGAGCGACGCACTGGTCGAAGCCGTAGCCGGTGAAGTCACCGGGGGTCACGACGGTGGCGGCGGAGGCGGCAGGGGCGGTCGCGACGAGCCCGGCGGCGACACTGACCGCGGCCGTGGCCGCGGCGACCAGGCGGGCGAGGGAGGTGCGGGTGGGACGGGCGCGCATCGAGGACTCCTGCTCTTCGTTCCGGGCGGAATGAAGTCACTTTAGTCCCAAAGCCCCCAAACGTAACAGGAATCGACGGCAATCGTTATGGAGCGACACGCCGCGACCTCCCGCCCTGCTCGCCGAACGAGCGGCGGGGAGAATGGGCCGCATGCCCGTCCGTCTCCGTCCCGCCGATCCGGCGGTGGTCGCCCCCGCGCTGGCCCGCTTCCGCGCCGGCGAGGCCGACCCGGGCGACCTCCGGACCTTGACCAAGCACCTGCTGGCGCTGCTGGCGCAGCGGGCGCCCGGCGGTGCGGTGGAGATCCGCGTGCCGCCGTACGCCGTGGCGCAGGCGGTCGCGGGCACGCGCCACACCCGGGGCACCCCGCCCGCCGTCGTCGAGCTCGACGCCGCCACGTGGATCGCGCTCGCGATCGGCGACCTGGACTGGCACGGGGCCGCCGCCGCCGGCCGGCTGATCGCCTCCGGGGAGCGCTCGGACCTCTCCGGGCTGCTGCCGCTCGTCCCCTGACCGGGTCCTACCATCGGGCCCATGAGCCGAACGCCCGACGACCTGCGCGCCCGCGTGCGCGACGTGCTGCCCTCGGTCCGCCGGGACCTCGAGGACCTGGTCCGGATCCCGTCGGTCAGTGCCGACCCCGCTCGCGCCGACGACGTACGCCGGTCGGCGGAGGCCACCGCGGCGCTGTTCCGGGCCGAGGGGTTCGACGACGTGCAGATCCTCAGCGTCGACGAGGGGGCTCCGGCCGTCGTCGCCCGACGGCCCGCCCCGGCGGGTGCGCCGACCGTGCTGCTCTACGCGCACCACGACGTGCAGCCCACCGGCGACCTCGCCGACTGGGACAGCGAGCCCTTCGTGCCGACCGAGCGCGGGGACCGGCTCTACGGCCGGGGGGCGGCGGACGACAAGGCGGGGATCGCGGCCCACCTCGCCGCGATCCGGGCGCACGGCGCGGACCTGCCGGTCGGGGTGACGGTGCTCGTCGAGGGCGAGGAGGAGGTCGGGTCCCCCACGCTGGAGGCGTTCCTCGAGGCCTACCGGTCGCTGCTCGCCGCGGACGTCATCGTGATCGCCGACAGCGGCAACTGGGACATCGGCGAGCCGGCCCTGACCACCAGCCTGCGCGGGCTGGTCGACTGTGTCGTCGAGGTCCGGACCCTGGACCACGGCGTGCACTCGGGCATGTGGGGTGGCGTCGTCCCGGACGCCGTCACCGCCATGGTGCGGCTGCTCGCGAGCCTGCACGACGACGCGGGCGACGTCGCCGTCGCCGGCCTGCACGCCGGCCCGGCCGCCGACGTGGACTACCCGATGGACCGGATCCGGGCGGAGTCCGGCCTGCACGACGGCGTGCAGCTGATCGGCACCGGCTCGGTCGTCGAACGGCTCTGGACGAAGCCCGCGATCGCCACCCTCGGGCTCGACGTCACCCGGGTCGCCGACGCGAGCAACACCCTGATCCCCGTCGTCCGGGCCAAGATCTCGCTGCGGCTCGCTCCCGGCGACGACGCCCGCCAGGCGCTTGGGGCACCTGCGCACCCACCTCGAGCAGCACGTGCCGTGGGGCGCGCAGCTGACCGTCACCCCCGGGGACCTCGGCGAGCCGACGCAGATCGACGCCACCGGACCGGCGTACGACGCGGCGCGGGCCGCCTTCCGGGACGCCTGGGACGGTGTCGAGCCGGTGGACATGGGCGTCGGCGGGTCGATCCCGTTCATCGCGGCCTTCCGGGAGGCCTACCCCGACGCCTCGGTGCTGGTCACCGGCGTGGAGGACCCGGACACCCGCGCGCACGGCGCCAACGAGGGACTGCATCTCGCGGAGTTCGAGCGGGTCTGCCTCGCCGAGACGCTGCTGCTGCACAACCTCGCCCTGGCGCACGGCGTCCACGGCTGAGCGACCCGCCTGGTCGCGCCCACCACCGGTTCGCCGGGCCCGGCGCGCGCCCGTACACTCGTCGCGTGCCTGCTTCGGAGTCCGGCCCCCGCCCGCAGAGCCAGTCCCCGAGCCCCCACCGGGCCCGCGGAGGCAAGCGGGGAGACGGCAAGCTCACCGCGGCGCTCGACCCGCAGGACGTCGGCCCGCAGGACGCGTGCGGCGTGTTCGGCGTCTGGGCGCCGGGCGAGGACGTCGCCAAGCTGACCTACTACGGCCTCTACGCGCTGCAGCACCGCGGCCAGGAGTCCGCCGGCATCGCGGTCAGCAACGGCCGTCAGATCCTGGTCTTCAAGGACATGGGCCTGGTCTCGCAGGTCTTCGACGAGTCGACGCTGGAGTCCCTCAAGGGCCACCTGGCCGTCGGGCACGCGCGCTACTCCACGACCGGTGCCAGCACGTGGCACAACGCGCAGCCGACGTTCCGGCCGACTGAGACCGGCTCGATCGCATTGGCGCACAACGGCAACCTGACCAACACCACCGAGCTGGCCCAGCGGGTCTCGGAGCTGGCGGGCTCCTTCGGTGAGCTCGACCTGCCGATCAAGGGCGCGCCGACCGCCACCAACGACACCAGCCTGGTCACCGCCCTGCTCGCGCACCACCCCGACCGCAGCCTCGAGGAGAACGCCGTCGAGGTGCTGCCCACGCTGCGCGGCGCCTTCTCGTTCGTCTGGATGGACGAGGACACCCTGTACGCCGCGCGCGACCCGCAGGGGGTCCGGCCGCTCGTGCTCGGCCGCCTCGAGCGGGGGTGGGTGGTGGCCTCCGAGACGGCGGCGCTCGACATCGTCGGGGCGTCGTTCATCCGGGAGATCGAGCCGGGCGAGATGGTCGCGATCGACGAGGACGGCCTGCGCACCCGGCGCTTCGCCGAGACCGCGCCCAAGCACTGCCTGTTCGAGTTCGTCTACCTGGCGCGGCCCGACACCTTGATGAACGACCGTCGGGTGCACAGCGTGCGCGTCGAGATCGGCCGCCGGCTGGCGCGGGAGTTCCCGACCGAGGCGGACCTGGTGATGCCGGTCCCGGAGTCGGGTACGCCGGCCGCGATCGGCTACGCCGAGGAGAGCGGCATCCCCTACGGCACCGGCCTGGTGAAGAACTCCTACGTCGGACGGACGTTCATCCAGCCGTCCCAGACGATCCGCCAGCTCGGCATCCGGCTCAAGCTCAACCCGCTGCGCGACGTGATCGAGGGCAAGCGCCTGGTCGTCGTCGACGACTCGATCGTGCGCGGCAACACCCAGCGCGCGCTGGTGCGGATGCTGCGCGAGGCCGGCGCCCGGGAGGTGCACGTGCGGATCTCCTCGCCGCCGGTGAAGTGGCCGTGCTTCTACGGCATCGACTTCGCGACCCGCGCCGAGCTGATCGCCAACGGCCTCACCTCCGACGAGATCTGCCGCTCGATCGACGCGGACTCGCTCGGCTACATCTCCCTCGAGCAGCTCGTCGAGGCGACCGAGGTGCCGATGGACAACCTGTGCCGGGCCTGCTTCGACGGCGTCTACCCGATCGCGCTGCCCGATCCCGCGCACCTCGGCAAGCACCTGCTGGAGTTCGGCGGGCCGCAGCTCGACGAGCCCCGGGACGGCCTGGCCGCCTCGCTGAGCGGCACCGGTGCCGGTGACGCCCTGGACCGCCCGTGAGCACGCCGGGCAGCGACCGCCGGGGCGACGTACGAGGCAGCCGGGGTGTCGATCGAGGCCGGCGACAAGGCCGTCGAGCTGATGAAGGTCTGGGTCGAGAAGGCCCGGCGCCCGGAGATGCTCGGCGGGATCGGCGGCTTCGCCGGTCTCTTCGACGCCAGTGCGCTCAAGACGATGGACCGCCCGATCCTGGCCACCTCCGCGGACGGGGTCGGCACCAAGGTCGCCATCGCGCAGGCGCTCGACGTGCACCACACGATCGGCTTCGACCTCGTCGGGATGCTCGTCGACGACCTGGTGGTCTGCGGGGCGGAGCCGCTGTTCCTCACCGACTACATCGCCACCGGCCGGGTCGTCCCCGAGCGGATCGCGGCGATCGTGCAGGGCATCGCCGAGGCGTGCGTCCAGGCGGGCTGCGCGCTCGCGGGTGGCGAGACCGCCGAGCACCCGGGTCTGCTCGGGCCCGACGAGTACGACGTCGCGGGCTCGACCACCGGGGTCGTCGAGGCCGCCGACCTGCTCGGACCCGGCCGGGTCGAGAGCGGCGACGTCGTGATCGCGATGGCCTCCAGCGGGCTGCACTCCAACGGCTACTCCCTGGTCCGCCACGTGCTGCTGCAGCAGGCCGGCTGGGACCTCGAGCGGCAGGTCGACGAGCTCGGCCGCACGCTGGGCGAGGAGCTGCTCGAGCCGACGAAGATCTACGCCAAGGCCTGCCTCGCCCTCGCTCGCGGGACGCGCACGCACGCGATGTCGCACATCACCGGCGGCGGTCTGGCGGCGAACCTCGAGCGGGTGCTGCCCGAGGGGGTCGTGGCGACCCTGGACCGGGGCACCTGGACCCCGCAGCCGATCTTCGAGCTGGTCCGCCGGGTCGGCTCGGTCGAGCAGTCCGCGCTGGAGCGCACCTTGAACCTCGGGGTCGGCATGGTGGCCCTGACGGCCGCCGCGGACGCCGATCGGGCGATCGCGCTGCTCGAGGGCCATGGCGTGCGGGCCTGGGTCTGCGGCGAGGTCGCGGCCGGGAACACCGGGGCCCCCGGTTCGGCCGTCCTGCGCGGCGACCACCCCGGCTGGTAGCGAGGCGCACGCTCCGGTTGGGAGGCGGATGTGCGGGAATTGCCACCGGCCGGGTACCGTTGCCCGCACGAGAAACTACAGGTGAGACCGGACGCGCGTGGGACTGTCCCCGGCGTCGTGCCCAGCACGGCGACGAGGCATGGTCGGACGTGACTCCGGCCAAGTGTGCGAGGGGGTCGACCCTATGGGGCGCGGCCGTGCGAAGGCCAAGCAGACCAAGGTCGCCCGCGACCTGAAGTACCGCTCTCACGAGACGGACTTCGGCGCGTTGGCGCGAGAGCTGCATGGCGATGAACACAAGGCGGACGACAGCACCTCCGAGACCCCGGACTCCGGCGGTGCGGGGGACGAGTACGACGAGTGGGCGGACTATTCGCCCTCTCGCCGCGACTGAGCACCTCCGCCTCACCCTCACCGTGAGCTCGTCCGGTCCGGCCTGCCCGGACCCGGGTGGTACGGCGCTCAGGGCAGCCAGATGCCGCGCGTCCGCCCGATGTCGCGCATGCGGTGCTCGGCCAACCGGTCCGCCGCCACCACCGGCGGCACCCCGTCGGCTGCGGCGAGCGCGAACACCCGCGCCGTCGTGTCGTAGATCTTCTCGGCGCGCTGCCGGGCTCGGTCGAAGGAGAAGCCCGTGAGCTCGTCGGCGACCTGGATCAGCCCGCCCGCGTTGACGACGTAGTCGGGCGCGTAGAGCACCCCCCGGTCCTGCAGCAGCTTCTCGACGCCAGGATGGGCGAGCTGGTTGTTGGCGGCCCCGCAGACGATGCGCGCGGAGAGCCGCGCGGCCACGGCGTCGCTCACCGCGCCGCCCAGGGCGCACGGCGCGTAGACGTCGAGCTCGCCGGCGACCAGCGCGGCGGTGTCCGCCACGGAGCGGACGTCGGGGTGCAGCGCCCGGACCGCCGCCACGGCGGTCGGGTCCACGTCGGTCACGACGACCGTAGGCGCCGTCCTCGACGAGGTGTCGCACCAGGTGGTGGCCCACCTTGCCGACGCCGGCGACGCCGACGGTGCGCCCGTCGCAGGGTCGGGGCGCCCCAGGTGACCTCGGCCGCCGCGCGCATGCCCTGGAAGACGCCGTACGCGGTGAGGACCGAGGAGTCACCGGCGCCGCCGTGCGCCACGGTGCGGCCGGTGACGAAGGAGCACGCGCGGGCGATGTGGTCCATGTCCTCGCTGGAGGTGCCGACGTCGCAGGCGGTGTAGTAGCGGCCGTGCAGCGACTGCACGAAGCGGCCGTAGGCCCGCAGCAGGGCCTCGGTCTTGAGCTCGGCCGGGTCGCCGATGATGACGGCCTTGCCGCCGCCGAGGTCGAGCCCGGCCAGCGCGGCCTTGTAGGACATCCCGCGGGCGAGGTCGAGGACGTCTCGCAGGGCGTCCTGCTCCGAGGCGTAGGGGTAGAAGCGGGTGCCGCCGAGGGCCGGGCCGAGCGTCCGTCGAGTGGATCGCGATGATCGCGCGGAGGCCGGTCTGCTCGTCGTGGCAGAACACGACCTGCTCGTGGCCGGCGGCGCTGTCGAAGACGCCGGTGGAGGGGTGCGGTGGGGCCGGTTCGGGCGTGCGGTGCGCGCTGCTGGTCACGGTCGTGACCCTTCTGTGCGGGGCCCACGGGGTGCTGTGGTGCCAAGGGGTGAGACGAATCCGGGGGTGGTGGACCCGTCTGACCCCAGCCTAGTGACGACGTCGTCGGCCGGGACTCGGATGCGAGAACGTGTTGTTTTTGAGCCGATGAGACCCGAAAATAGGGCGTGTCGTTGCCAGAGTGTCGCCCGGTCCGCGAGCAGGGCGGTGTGGCCCGAAATGACTAGAGCGGGGGAGTTGGTGGCTCATATGAGCCATTGTCATAGTTTCACCGTCCCTTTACGCTGTCTTTGGCGCCGCCTGCCCGTGAGGGGTCACGGGGCGGCACCGGTGCCCGGGCTCTCGGGCATCAACGAGGGAAACAAACAGTGAGGGAGGCCCGCTATGAACACGCGGCCACCTGAGTCCGAACCGCTGCTCACGCCCGCTGAAGTCGCGGCCATGTTCCGGGTCGACCCGAAGACGGTCACCCGGTGGGCCAAAGCCGGCAAGCTGAGCTCGATCCGGACTCTCGGCGGACATCGCCGTTATCGCGAGTCCGAAGTACGCGACCTGCTGACCGGGATGGTCCCCGAGCAGCGGCGCGGCGACGAAGGCTGACACCTCCCAGGTCAGTCCCAGTCGCACCACCTGCTTTTGGCCGGGTCTGTTGGCGTGCGAACGCTGGCGAGGGGAACGGGCAAGGGTCGTGGAGACGGCCCCCGCACCAGTGGTGCGGGGGCCGTTTCGCTGTCCCGGGCCGTCCCCTGTGCGGTCCGGACGAGGGTCAGCGGAGGGCGCGGACGTAGCCGACGACGTGCCGGGCCTCCTGCAGGCGGCGCTCCCAGGTAGCGCCGACGCCGATCAACAGCGCGCCCGCGGCGCCGAGCAGCACCCAGCGCGGCACCGCGTCCCCGACGTACGGCGCCGCCAGTCGCAGCACCAGCAGCGCGCCGACGCTCGCACCGAGCGCGATCGGAGCCGTCCACCCGACCCGAGCCCCGCCCAGCACCAGGGCCAGGCAGGCCAGCCCGAGCAGCAGCACCCGCAGCCCGGTCGGGTCGACGAGCACCCACAGCAGGCTCGGGACCAGCGCGAGTGAGAGGCCGGGAGCGAGCGCGGTCATCGTGCTCGCCTGGTCGTGACGACGCAGGTGCTGCAGGCCGACCAGCAGCAGGGCGAGTGCCGAGGGCAGGGTGTAGGCCTCCGGCGCGTCGACGCCGAGGTCGGCGAGCCGGACCCAGCTCGCCGCGGCCAGCAGCAGCCCGCCGACCCAGCCGAGCCTGCGGCGGTCCTCCCGCAGCAGCGACATCGCGCTCACGACGGCACCACCCACGGTGAGGTAGACCGCCGTCCAGGACGCCGCCTCGGACACCGGGGCGAGGGCGACCCCGGCGAGGGCCAGCGGCACCGCGGTGGCGGCGGCGCCGGCCTCGAGGCCGACGACCGCGAACGACAATCCGCCGGTGCGCCACCACGACGCGGGGGCGTACGGCGCGGCGAGCACCAGCAGGCCCAGGGCGGCGAGTCCGCTCACGGCCACCCAGCTGCCGGCGCCGTCGAGCAGTGCCCCCGTGGTCCACACGAGCGCCCCGAGCAGCGCGGCCAGCGTCGCGCCGGCCACGGCGGCAACCTGGGAGGAGCGGGAACGCAGGTGGACGGTGATGGCCACGAGCAGGCTCACCGCCACCGCCGCGGCGCTCAGCCACTCGTCGTACAGGGAGAGCACGAGCGCGCTGCCCAGCAGCACGGTCGCGGCGCCCAGCGACGAGGGCATGCCCAGCACCCACCAGATGCCCGCGAAGGCGAGCGCCGCCACGAGCGTCGCGGCCAGCAGCAGCCAGACCGGCAGGGGGTAGAGCGCCAGCGCACCCAGCAGCGCGAACGCCAGGACCGTCGCGGCGATGACGACCACCGGCTCGGTGACCGCTCGCCGGCGACCGCTCGCGACCAGCAGCGTCCAGCCGGTGGCCAGCAGGGCGAGCACCGTGAACGGCAGCGTCCAGGCGGCGGGCAGGTCGGCGTACGCCCCGGCCGAGGCGGGCAGCGTCCCGGAGGTGCGGCCCGTCCAGAGCGCGGCGGCGCTCTCACCGACGCGGCCCGACGCCGCCGCGGCCTGGAGCAGCGCCACGCCGCCGACCGTGGCGCCGACCAGCGCCTGCGTCAGAGTCGAGACGTAGGCCCACGAGCGCGGCAGCAGAGCGGTCGCCACGGCGGCGCCGACGAGCACCCCGAGCCCGGTCAGCAGCACCGTCGTCGGCGCCCGGGAGAGCACCGGAGCGAGCGCGGCGGTGACCAGCAGCGTCTGGCCGATCGCGGCCAGCAGCACGCGGGCGGTGTGGGGGATGCGGTGGCTGAGGGCGGCGGCGAGGACCAGCGCAGCGGCGGCGAGCAGCGGCCACACCTCGAGGCCCAGCCACAGCGCGCGCCACGTCTCGGCCTCCAGCGTCCGGGCGAGCGCGTCGCTCGTCATCGTCACCCAGGCCCCGCCGGCGACCAGGGCGGCGCCGACCAGGGCGACCCGGAGGGCGAGCCGGTGCGCGAGGGCGGTGGCCCCGAGCGCCACGAGGGTCCCGGCGAGCAGCATCGGGGAGCGCGGCAGCCACTCCGCGGTGCTCACGCCGATGGTGGCGAGCAGCACGCCGAGCGCGGCGATGCTCTCGAGGCCGAGCAGCCGACGGACCGGCGTACGACGGGCAGCGAGCGCCGCGCCGAGGCCGGTGGCGGCGAGCACGGAGCCGAGGACCACCAGGAAGCCGGCGTCGGACACGTCGCCCAGCCAGTTGGCGCTACGGGCCCCGAGGACGTCGAGGGTCAGCAGGCCGGCCGCGACCACGGCCAGGGACTCGGTGGCCCCCCGCAGACCGCGGCGGGCCGTCACGGCGGCGACCGTGCCCGCAACGACGGTGAGCGCGACCAGCACGGCGGTGCGGCCGCCGACCCCGAGGACGGACCAGGCGACGGCGAGGAACACCAGCGCGGCGACCAGGACGCAGGCGCCGCCCAGGGCCAGCAGCACCTGCGGCACGGTGGCCGCGCTGAGTCGGCGCGGCCGCGGTGCCTCGGCCGGGCGGGCCGGCAGGGGCAGCGAGTCGTGGGGCGCGGCGGAGGCGGCAGGCGCCGCGGTGGCGCTGAGCTCGCGCAGCCGGGCCAGCAGGTCGTCGGCGCTGAGCAGGGTCGTGAAGAGGCGCTGCGGAAGCTCGCCGGTGAGCACGAGGCCGCACGTCGGGCAGGCCGTCACGCCTGTCGTGATGGGGCCACGGCAGTCCGGGCAGCGCTGCGGGTCGGCGTACCGCGGGGGGCGCGGGGTGGTGCTGGTCGCGTTCATGACCCTATGACCTCACGGCACGAGGGGTCGGCGTCAGCGATCTCGCACTCAGGTCCGCTGAGTAGAAGTACTCAGATGGGGGCGTCGCAACCCTCTTGCATATCGAGTAACGATATGTAGATACTGTTTCTCGATAAGTTCTTGCCGAGATTCGAGATGAGATGGTGATGGTCCGACACTGGTTCCTGCGGCTGGCCACGGTCGTCGCGCTCGTTGCCTGGGTGCTGAGTGCCGTGTCGGCGGCGCTGGTCGCCGCCGGCGGCATCGCCGGGGCGACCGGGCTGGGCGACTACCGGGTGCCCGGCGGCGTCGTCTCGTTCAGCCCGACGTGGAGCGTCGCCGGCGGCCTGACGCTCACGACGAACGGCGAGTTCGGCGACCCGAGGGAGGGGACGACGTCCTTCCTCTTCGTGCGCGGGCAGGAGCGCGGCGGTCTGGTGCGGGAGTACCCCGCCGAGGTGCAGCCCGTCGACGTACGCCTCGCGGGGAGGTGGTGCTCGACGCGAAGCCCGGCTGGAGCGGACTGATGGTCTCGATCTTCGCGATGGCGGCCGCCGGTATCGCGGTCCTGGCCCTGGTGCTGTTCCAGGTCTGGCGACTGCTGCGCACCACCGTCGCCGGCGAGCCCTTCACCCGCGAGGCGGTCCGCCGGATGCGGACGATCGGGTGGCTCGTCGTGGGGTGGCAGTTCGCGCAGCCGCTGGCCTGGCTGTTCCTCAGCCCCAAGGCCTTCGACATCGGCACCGAGAGCCGCGGTGCGGCGCCGCTCGTGCTCGGCGACCAGGAGCCGGGAGGGCCGTCCTTCGCGGTGCTCGCGCTGGGAGCCCTGGTCCTGGTGCTCGCGGAGGTCTTCCGGCACGGCGCCGAGATCGAGGACGAGCGGAGGCTCACCGTCTGATGGCGATCGAGATCCAGCTCGACCGGATGCTGCTCGAGCGCCGGATGACCCTCTCGGAGCTCGCCGCCCGCGTGGGGATCACGGTGCCGAACCTGTCCATCCTCAAGACCGGCAAGGCCAAGGCGGTGCGGCTGGGCACCCTCGACGCCGTCTGCCGCGAGCTGCAGTGCCAGCCCGGTGACCTGCTGGTCTGGGTCCCCGACCCCCCGTTGAGTGGGCGCTCGTGTCCCGTTGAGTGGGCGCTCGTGTCCCGTTGAGTGGGCGCTTGTACTCCGTTGAGGGGCGCGGACCCCGGGTCGACGGGGGACGAGACCCGGGTCGACGGGGGACGAGACCCGGGTCGACGGGGGACGGGACCCGGGTCGACGGGGGACGGGACCCGGGTCGGCGGGGCTACTCCTCCGCGGCGAGCAGGGCCGCACCCACGATGCCGGCCCGGTTGCCGAGCGTCGCCGGCACGATCTCGGTGGAGATCTCGAGCAGCGGCAGGTACTTCTCGGCCTTCTTGCTGACCCCGCCGCCGACGACGAACAGGTCGGGGGTGAAGAGCCGCTCCAGGGTGCGGTAGTAGATCGTGAGCCGCTCGGCCCACTCCTCCCACGACAGCCCCTTCTTCTCCCGCACGCTGTTGGCGGCGCGGCTCTCTGCGTCGTGACCGTCGATCTCGAGGTGGCCGAGCTCGGTGTTGGGCACGAGCCGGCCGCCCACGACGAGCGCCGACCCGATCCCGGTGCCGAGCGTCGTGACGATCACCAGCCCGGGATGGTCGGCCGCGGCGCCGTACCTCGCCTCCGCGTAGCCGGCCGCGTCGGCGTCGTTGACGACGTGCACGGGCCGGTTCAACGTCGAGGTGAACAGCGCGTCGGCGTCGGTGGAGATCCAGGCCTTGTCGATGTTGGCCGCCGAGAGCACCGTGCCGCGGCGTACGACGGCCGGAACCGTCACGCCCACGGGTGCGCCGTCGGGCACCTCGGCCTCCTCGACCAGGTGCTGCATCACCGCCGCGACCGCCTCGGGGGTGGCGGGACTCGGCGTCTCGATCCGCGTGCGCTCGGCGCTGAACTCACCGGTGCGCAGGTCCACCCGCGCGCCCTTGATGCCGCTGCCGCCGAAGTCGATGCCGAACCCCTGGCCGGAGGGCGTCGTGGTCGTGGGTGCTGTCATGGACGCAAACTACCCCGATCGCCCGGTGGCGGACCTGCCATCGCGGCACCGGCTCGCGCACTAGACTCCTCGGGTCCGCCTCGGCTGTCGCAGGCGTGATCTCCGCCGAGAAGCGAAGGGGCCATGCGTGCGGGAGATGTTCCTCCGCAGTGGCGAGCTGGGCGCCGAGCTGCTGAAGGTCGACTGGGAGCGGACGCCGCTGGGGCCGATGCACCTGTGGCCGCGCAGCCTGGAGTCCGTGGTCCGCCTGGTGCTCACCTCGCGGTTCTCGATGTGGATGGCTGGGGCCCGGAGCTGACCTTCTTCTGCAACGACGCCTACCGGCAGCGACACCCTCGGCAAGAAGTACCCCTGGGCGCTCGGTCGGCCCGTCGGCCGAGGTCTGGTCGGAGATCTGGGACGACATCGGCCCGCGCGATCGACCAGGTGATGACCACCGGCGAGGCCACGTGGGACGAGCAGCTGCTGCTGTTCCTCGAGCGCAGCGGCTACCCCGAGGAGACCTACCACACGTTCTCCTACAGCCCGATCTGTCGACGACGTCGGCATCGTCGCCGGGCTGCTGTGCGTGGTCAGCGAGGACACCGAGCAGGTCCTCGGCGATCGGCGGCTGCAGACCCTCAGCGACCTCGGGACGCGCAGCACCAGCGAGCTGCACCGTGGCCGAGGCGGTGGGCGCAGCGTGCCGCCAGCTGGCCCGCAGCCAGGCAGGACATCCCCTTCACGCTGGTCTACCTGTACGACGAGGAGGCCGGCGTCGCCCGGCTGGCCGGCTCCACCGGCTTCGAGGCCGGGCCGGCGAAGGCCGCACCGGACGAGATCCCGCTCGACGTCAGCGGGTCGACGTGGCGGGCCGACGGCGCGCCCTGGCCGGTCGAGCGTCTCGCCGCCGGCGAGTCCGTGCTCGTCGACGACCTCAGCGCCCACGGCGACCTGCCGCTCGGCGCCTGGCCCGACCCTCCCGTGCAGGCGTTGGCGGTTCCCCTGGCAGCGATCCCGGGCGCGGCGCCGTACGGCTTCCTGGTCTTCGGGCTCAACCGCTACCGGCCCTTCGACGACGAGCTACCGCGACTTCTGCGACCTGGTCGCCGGGCAGGTCGCGGCCGGGCTCACCGATGCCCGGGCCTACGAGTTCGAGCGGCAGCGGGCCGAGGCGCTCGCCGAGCTCGACCGCGCCAAGACCGACTTCTTCACCAACGTCAGCCACGAGTTCCGCACGCCGCTGACCCTGCTGCTCGGACCGGCCGAGGACGCGCTCGCCGACACCGCTCGAGCCGCTCCCGGACGGACAGCGCGAGCCGGGTCGAGGTGATCGCGCGCAACGGGCAGCGACTGCTCAAGCTCGTCAACACGCTGCTCGACTTCTCCCGCCTGGAGTCCGGCCGGGTGCGAGGCCACCTTCGAGCCGGTCGACCTCGCGCAGTACACCCGCGAGCTGGCCAGCATGTTCGACTCTGCCGCCGCACGGCTCGGGCTCGACCTGGTGCGTGGACGCCCGAACCGCTCGGGGAGCCGGTGTACGTCGACCGCGACCTCTGGGCCAAGGTCGTGCTCAACCTGCTCTCGAACGCCCTGAAGTTCACCTTCGAGGGCGCGATCACCGTGCGCGTCGAGCGGCGGACCCGACGGCGCCCGCGTCTCGGTCACCGACACCGGCATCGGGTGTCGCGCCGCGCCGAGCTGCCGCAGCCTGTTCGAGCGCTTCCACCGGGTCGCCGGCGCCCGCTCGCGCACCCACGAGGGCTCCGGCATCGGGCTCGCGCTGGTCTCCGAGCTGGTGGCGCTGCACGGCGGGACCGTCGACGTGAGCAGCGACGCTGGGGGCGGGCACCACGTTCACGGTGCGGATGCCGTTCGGCAGCGCCCACCTGCGGCCCGAGCAGATCGCGCAGCACCCGTCCGGGACGGTCGCGACGGCGACGGCCGTGGCCGAGGGCTTCCTCGCGGAGACCAGCGCACTGGGCCGGGGAGCAGGCCGCCGCCCCGCGCAGCACGCCGGCGGTCCGCAGCACCGCCCCCCGGATCCTGGTCGTCGACGACAACGCCGACATCCGGGAGTACGTCGCCGGGCTGCTCGCCTCGGACTACGTCGTGTCCACCGCCGTCGACGGCGTCGAGGGACTGGCCCTGGCGAAGGAGACCTCGCCCGACCTGGTGCTGACCGACGTGATGATGCCGCGGCTGGACGGCTTCGGCCTGCTCGCCGCCCTCGCAGGCCGACCCGGCGACCATCGGCATCCCGGTGGTGATGCTCTCCGCGCGCGCCGGCGAGGAGGGCACGCTCCAGGGGCTCGACGCGGGAGCCGACGACTACCTGGTCAAGCCCTTCACCGCCCGGGAGCTGCGCGCTCGGGTGCGCTCCAACCTCGAGCTCGACCGGGCCCGTCGCACCCGCCGGCAGCTCGAGCGCAGCCGCGCCCTGATGGACCAGGCGCAGCGACTGGCGAGCGTCGGCAGCTGGGAGATCGACCTCGCGACTGGGCGCGTGGAGCTGTCCGCGGAGTGCCTGCGGATCGCCGGTCGTGACCGCGACGAGCTCGCGACGATGACCTACGAGGAGATCATCGCGCTGCTCATGCACGAGGACGACCGCGCGTGGGTGCAGCAGGCCCTGGCCGAGGCCGAGGGCAGCATCTCCTACGAGACCCGCATCGTGCGCCCCGACGGCACGACGGTGCTCGCCGCCGTACACGGGGAGGTCGCGGTCGGCGCCGACGGGACGCCCGAGGCGCTGCGGGGCTCGGTGCAGGACATCACCGAGCGACGGGCCGCCGAGGAGGCGCTGGCGCTGGCCGCGGCCAACGCGGAGGCGGCCGCACGCGAGCACTCCATCGCCGACCAGCTCCAGCGCAGCCTGATGCCGCAGCAGGACTTCGACCTCGACCACCTCGAGGTGGCGACCTACTACCGGGCGGGCGTCGAGGGCACCCAGGTCGGCGGCGACTGGTACGACGTCATCGAGCTCGGCGGTGGACGGACCGCGCTGGTCGTGGGCGACGTGATGGGACGAGGGGTGCGCGCGGCGGCCGTCATGGGCCAGCTGCGTGCGGCGGTGCGTGCCTACGCCCGGCTCGACCTGCCGCCCGCCGACCTGCTGGAGTACCTCGACGGGCTGGTCCGCGAGATCGGCGAGGACCAGATCGTCACCTGCGTCTACGCCGTCTTCGACCCGGCCGACCGGGTGCTGCGCTTCGCCAACGCCGGTCACCTGCCGCCGATCGTGCTGCTGCCGGGCGGTGCGGCCGTCCCGGTGGGCGGCTCGGAGAACCCCCCGCTGGGCGTCGGGCCGTTCAACCTCACCCAGCACCACGTCGAGCTGGTCTCCAACGCCCGGGTCGTCCTCTACACCGACGGGCTGGTCGAGCGGCGGGGAGAGGACCTCGAGCGGGGCATCGAGAAGCTCGCGGCCCGGATCTCGGACCTGACCGGGCCGATCGACGGCGTCCCGGAGGACCTCGTCGCCGCCATGCTGCCCGAGGGCCCCGACGACGACGTGGCGGTCCTGGTGGCGCGCGTCGACCCGCCCGCCGGCGACGAGGGACTGGCCCGGCGGCTGGAGTCGGTCGGCGAGGCCGTCGGCCAGGCGCGGCACCTGGTCATGGACTACCTCCGCACGCGCGGCCTGCCCGCCGTACTGGTCGGCGACGCGGCCCTGGTCACGAGCGAGCTCGTCACCAACGCGGTCCGCTACGGGCGGCCCCCGGTCGACCTGCGCACCCGCATCGAGGGTGCCGAGGTCCTCATCGAGATCCGCGACCGGGCGGTCTACCAGCCGCGCAAGCTGCGGCCCGGCGACGACGACGAGCACGGTCGCGGCCTGCAGATCGTGTCGGCGCTCGCCGACCGCTGGGGGACCCGCCCGACCGAGCACGGCAAGGCGGTCTGGTGCGTCCTGTCGGCACACTGACCAGGTGAGCAACGTCCAGCACCGTCCCCTGCCCTTCACCGGCCCGCTCGTGTCGCGCGGCCGAGTGGTGGGCCTCGACGTGGCCCGGTGCCTCGCGCTCGTCGGCATGATCGCCACCCACGTGCTCGCCACCATCGGCGCCGACGGAGGGGTCACCTGGCCGCACCAGCTCGCCGGCGGCCGGGCCTCGGCGCTCTTCGCCGTGCTGGCCGGGGTGAGCCTCGCGCTGATGTCCGGGGGCCAGGTGCCGACGCGGGGACGCGCCCGCGCGGCGGTCAGCGCCGGCCTCGCGACGCGCGCCCTCCTGATCGCGCTGGTCGGGCTCGCCCTCGGCGGCCTGGAGACCAACATCGCGGTGATCCTGACCTACTACGGCGTGCTGTTCCTGCTGGGCCTGCCGTTCCTCGGGCTCCGGGCCGGCACGCTGTTCGCGATGAGTGCGGCCTGGCTGGTCGCCGCGCCCGTGCTGTCGCACCTGGTGCGCCCCGCGTTGCCGCCGCGCGGGATCGAGAGCCCGAGCTTCGCCTCGCTCGCCGACCCCGGCCAGCTGCTCGGCGAGCTCACCTTCACCGGCTACTACCCGGCCGTCGTGTGGCTGGCCTACCTGCTCGCCGGGATGGCGGTCGGGCGGCTGGACCTGCGGCGCTGGAGCACCGCGGTCGGCCTGGCCGGTGCCGGGGCCGTGCTGGCCGCCGCGTCGGTGCTCGCCTCCGCGCTGCTGGTCGACCGGCCGCCGGCGGCCGAGGCGCTGCGCCGCACCCTCGGCCCGGACGCCTCGCTCGACGCCGTACGGGCGGTGCTCGCGGAGGGTCTCTACGGCACCACCCCGACCGAGACCTGGTGGTGGCTGACCGTCCGGGCGCCGCACTCCGGAACGCCGTTCGACCTGGCGCACACGATCGGCTGCGCCCTGCTCGTGATCGGGCTCTGCCTGGCCCTCGGCCTAGCCGTTCCGCGGATCGCGACGGTGGTGTTCGGCGCCGGCGCGATGACCCTCTCGCTCTACACCCTGCACGTCGTGCTGCGCACGCCGGAGCTGCTCCCCGACGAGGGTGGGAGGACCTATGCGCAGCACCTCGCGGTGGTGCTGGTCATCGGCGCGGTCTACCGGCTCGCCCGCTGGAGCGGCCCCCTGGAGCGGCTGGTCGCCCTCGCGGCGGGGGCGACCACCCGTCTCGCCCGCCGATTCGTCTGCGATCCAGCGGGGTCGCGCCGCGAGGGGATCGCAGACGAATCGGGCAGACTCGGGGGATGACCCCCCTGACGTCGCCCTGGCGCACCGGCCTGCTCGCCTACGTCGTCGGGCTCGTGGTGTTCACCCTCGTCGACCTGGTCTGGCTCGGGGTGGTCGCCGCCGACCTCTACCAGCGCGAGCTGGGCGACCTGCTGGCCGAGCCGGCCCGACCGCTGGCGGCGGTCGCGTTCTACCTGCTCTTCGTCGCGGGGGTCGTCTTCTTCGTGGTGCTCCCCGCCCTCGAGCGGGACAGCGTGCGGTGGGCCTTCGGCGCCGGCGCGTTCTTCGGCCTGGTCACCTATGCCACCTGGGACCTGACGAACCTCGCCGTGCTCGACGGGTTCCCGGCGTCGCTGGTGCCGATCGACCTGGCGTGGGGTGCGACGCTCTCCGCGCTGGTCGGCGGCGTCACGACGCTCGTCGTACGACGGGCGCGGCAGCGGGCCTGACGCCCTTGCTTTGCCAGGGTCATGGACGGTCTGCCAGCGTCATACGCCTGCTGGACCGTCCATAACCCCGCGTTACAAGGGGCGGCGGGGGGTCAGGGTCAGGCGGCGCTGAAGGACGCCACGTCGATCACGAAGCGATACCGCACGTCGCTCTTCACCACCCGGTCGTAGGCACCGTTGACGTCGTCCACGCCGATCTTCTCGATCTCGGCGCCCAGCCCGTGCTCGGCGCAGAAGTCGAGCATCTCCTGGGTCTCCCGGATGCCGCCGATCTTCGAGCCGGCCATGCTGCGACGCATGGAGGCCAGCGCGGACGCCGCGAAGGTGTCCGGGCTCTCGGGGATGCCGACGTTGACCATCGTGCCGTCGAGCCGCAGCAGGCCGAGGTAGTCGTCCACGGGCAGGTTCGCCGAGACGGTGTTGATGATCAGGTCGAAGGAGCCCGCGAGGTCCTCGAAGGTCTTCGGCTCGCTCGTGGCGTAGTAGTGGTCGGCACCGAAGCGCTTGCCGTCCTCCTCCTTCGACAACGTCTGGCTCAGCACGGTCACCTCGGCGCCCATCGCGTGCGCGATCTTGACGCCCATGTGGCCCAGGCCGCCCATCCCGACGATGGCGACCGACGTGCCCGGCCCGGCTCCCCAGTGGTTGAGCGGGGAGTAGAGCGTGATGCCGGCGCACAGCAGCGGCGCCGCGACGTCGAGCTCGACGCCCTCGGGGATGCCGAGCACGTAGTTCTCGTCGACGACCACGGAGGTGCTGTAGCCGCCGAACGTCGGCTCCCCGTCGTACTCGCGGCCGTTGTACGTCGCGACCTCGCCCTTGAGGCAGTACTGCTCGTCACCGGCCTTGCAGCTGTCGCACTCGCGGCAGGAGTCGACGAAGCAGCCGACGCCGACCCGGTCGCCGACCGCATAGCGGGTCACCTCGTCGCCGACGGCGCTGACGATGCCGGCGATCTCGTGGCCGGGAACCATCGGGAACAGCGCCGAGCCCCACTCCTCCCGGGCCTGGTGGATGTCGGAGTGACAGATGCCGGCGTAGGCGATGTCGATCACGACGTCGTGGGCGCGCGGGTCGCGACGCTCGATGGTGCCTCGCTCGAAGGGCTCGCTGGCTCCTCGGGTGAGCAGGGCGTCGACGGTCTGCGGCATGGGGATTCCTCCTGGGGGACTGCTGTGTGTGAGTACACCAGCGTCCTACCCACACCAGCCCGGGCGCACGCGGGGGCGCTGCCGTGAGACGGGTCTCGTGCTGGGCCCGTCACCGGCTCAGCGGCACCGGCGCCTCGCGCAGCGGGTCGAGCGAGGCGTTCGGCGAGAGCCTCCGGTTGCGTTGCACCAGCCACGGCTGGAGCACGTCGGCCGAGGCGGGCCGGGCGAAGAGGAAGCCCTGGCCGAGGTGGCAGCCGATCAGCTGGAGCGCGGCGGCCTCGGCCCGGCGCTCGATGCCCTCGGCGACCACTCGGTAGCCCAGCGCCTGACCGAGCTGGAGCACCGCGGACGCGACTGTGGCGCCGTCCCTGCTCTCGTCGATGCCGGTGACGAACGGGGCCGCGAGCTTGAGGATGTCGATCGGAAGCTCGGTCAGATACGCCAGGGACGAGAAGCCGGTGCCGAAGTCGTCGATCGCGATCCGGCAGCCCAGCTCGCGGAGCTCACGCAGGACGTCGAGGTCGCGGGAGTCGCCGCCGATCAGGGCCGACTCGGTCATCTCGATGACCAGGGTCTGATCCTGGCCGAGCGTGTCGAGCGCGTGCCGTACGGCGCCGATGAACCAGGGGTCGCTCAGCTGGGTCGCGGACACGTTCACGCCGATGTTGAGAGCGAGCCCGTCGGTCTGCCAACGGCGGGCCTGGTCGGTCGCTTCGCGCAGCACCCAGCGACCCAGCTGCCGGATCAGGCCGGTCTCCTCGGCGAGGTCGATCAGCTCCTGGGTCGGAATCGGCCTCCCGTCGGGACGGTGCCAGCGCACGAGGGCCTCGACCCCGTCGACGTAGCCGTCGCGCAGGTCCACCACCGGCTGGTAGACCATCTCGAGCTCTTCCTCGTCCAACGCCCGCTGCAGCGCGGCGTGCAGCTCCAACCGCTCCAGCCGGGTCCGGCGCATCTCGTCCTCGAAGACGGCCAGCTGGTTCTTGCCGGCCCCCTTCGCGGCGTACATCGCGATGTCGGCGTTGCGCAGCAGGTCGTCGCGACCGGTCGCGCCGGTGGAGTCGGCCGCCCCGATGCTGATGCTCAGCTGCAGGCTGGTGCGCCCCAGCACGACCGGCTCCCCGACCACGTGGAGCAGCCGCCGGCCAAGGTCTCGTACTTCGCGGGGCGTCGCGTCCGGCAGCAGCACCGCGAACTCGTCACCGCCGATGCGCGCCACCAGGTCCTCCGCGCCCACGAGTGCGTCGATGCGCCCGCCGAGCTCGACCAGCGCTCGGTCGCCCACCGCGTGGCCGAGGGAGTCGTTGATGTTCTTGAAGTCGTCGAGGTCGATGAACAGCACGGCGCAGCTGTCCTGGCCGTCCAGGACGCTGTCGAGTCGTTGCTGGAAGAGCCGACGGTTCGCCAGGCCGGTGAGCGGGTCGTACAGCGCCGCCTGCTCCAGCTCGCCGTGCAGCCGCTCCCGCTCGGCGAGGGCGTTGCGCAGCTGGACGGCGAGCGCCTGCGCCTCCTCCGCGGTGTTGCGGGACTGGCGGACCATCTCGGCGGTGCGCGCGAGCCCGGTCACCGCGAGCAGGGCGGACCCGATCAGCACCAGGGGCATCGAGGCCTCGAGGTCCCCGCCCCGCAGCGCCAGGATCGCGATCGCGATCGGCACGGAGAAGGCGCCGAACCCGACCAGGAAGACTCTGACCCAGGTGATCCGGCGCGGCGGGTCGGACACGGGGACCGCGAAGGTCCGCATGGCCGGGTGCAGGGCGGCTGCGCCGAGGGTGGCCATCGGCAGCACCCAGAAGGCGTCGGCGACGCTGCCCCAGACGTACCCGCCGGAGGAGGCCGTGGCGGCGTACCAGAAGTCGGTCACCACGCTGGAGGCCAGCGCGAGCGTCACCATCACGAACGGGAACTCCCGCGGTGCGCCCGAGGTCGCCAGCCGGCTCAGGACGACGATGAGCAGCAGGTCGTAGATCGGCCAGATGATCGCGGTGACCGTGGTGTGGAACGTCAGCGAGGAGGCCAGTGCCGGCGACATCGCGTAGTACCAGAACAGCGTCGCTCCGGCGATCGCGAGGGCCAAGGCGTCGAGGATGCCGGCCCAGTCCCGGCTCGCGCCGCGGACCGGCATCGTGAGGAGGCCGGCGAGCACCAGCAGCGAGTAGCCGGCCAGGTAGAGGCCGTCGACCAGGACCACGGTGGCCGCGCTCGGGGGGAGCACGCTCGTGGCCACGCCGGTCACGACGCTGGCGCTCAGTGCGGACGCGCACAGCACCCAGAACCAGACGCGCTGGGGGCGGTGCCGCCGGATCCCGACGAACATCGCGACGATCGCCACGAGGGAGATGCCGGCGATCGCGGCGCCGGTGTACGTCGCGTCGCGCACGACCGCGACGGAGCCGGCGAGCACCAGCCCGGCGCCCAGCAGGGTCCAGGCCGGGCGCACCCGTCCGACCTCGCGGGGCCGAGCCCGGACGTGCGTGAGCGAAGCGGTCGTGGCGGTCATCTCAGGAGAGGTCATCGTCGCTGCGCGGGTCCACCTCAAGGGGCGAGCGCCACAACCACCCGAACGGATGGCGCGCCCTAGCCCGCCCCCACCCCCGGTAGTTTGTGACGGTCGGCAGGTTTTCCGGCTCGAGAACCTGCGCAACGTCACAAACTATCGGGGAGGGGGGACCCGCTCGATGCGCCGCTACGCGCTCGTCTCCTCCGCCCTCGCGCCCCTCGCGCTGATCGGCGGCTGGACGCTCGCCGCGGCCCGGCAGCCGGGCGAGTTCGACGCCACCCGCGAGACGATCAGCGCGCTGGCCGCGCAGGGGGCCACCGACCCGTGGGTGATGGGTGCCGGCATCGCGGTGCTCGGCGGTGCCCACGTCGTGACGGCGCTCGGGCTCACCGAGGCCCGGCCGCTCGGCCGCTGGGTGCTGGCCGCCGGCGGGGTGACGGCGGTGCTGGTGGCGGCGCTCCCCCAGCCCTCGGCGGGTCACTTCCCGGTGGCGACGGCGAGCTTCGTGGCGCTGGCGGTGTGGCCCGCCCTGTCCGGCGTGCCGGGGCGTCGTACGGCGGTCGCGGGATCGCTCGGCCTGCTCGCGGCGCTGGGGTGGCTCGGCCTCGAGATCGGCGGCGGCGACCGGTTGGGCCTCGCAGAGCGGGTGGTGGCGGGCGCCGAGGCGCTGTGGCCGCTGGTGGTGACCGTCTCCCTCGCCATGGCACAGCGGGAACGACGAAGCCGCAGGCCCGGCGCGTGACCGGACCTGCGGCTCCTGCTCACCGGTGGGCAGGGGCGGGGTCGAACCGCCGACCTTCCACTTTTCAGGCGGACGCTCGTACCAACTGAGCTACCTGCCCCACAGATGATGCGCGCGAAACTCTACAACAGCGCGTGCGCGGAGCCCGAACCGGGCGAGCGGGAGGTTGAGGCGGGTCAGGCGAAGGAGACGACCTCGTCGTGCTCGAGCCGCGGCAGCCGGTCGTGCCAGGCGTTCTCGCCCGGGTGGCCGAGGTTGACCACGAGCAGCGAGCGCAGCGACGTACCGGCGAGCAGGTCCTCGTCGAGGCCCGCCCGGTCGAAGCCGCCCATCGGCCCGGCGGCCAGGCCGGCGGCGCGGACGCCGAGGAGGAAGTAGCCGATCTGGAGCGAGGCGTTGAACGTCGCCGCTTCCGCGCGGGCGACCGGGTCGGCGAAGTTGTCCTTCATCCCGGGAGCGTGCGGGAAGGTCCGCGGCAGGTGCTCGTGGAAGTCGGTGTCGGCGGCGAGCACCGCGACCAGCGGTGCGTTCGCGGTCTTGTCACGGTTGCCGTCGGCCATGTGCTTGAGCAGGCGTTCGCGGGGCTCGCCGCCGCGGACCAGGACGATGCGCAGCGGCTGGCTGTTCAAGGCGGTGGGGGCGTACTTCACCAGGTCGTAGATCGCGGCGATCTGCTCGTCGCTCACCGGCTCGTCGGTGAAGGCGTTGGCGGTGCGCGCGTCGCGGAACAGCAGGTCCTGCGCCTCGGGGGACAGCGTGAGGGACTCGGTGGTGCCGGAAGAAGTCATGTAGGGAGAACAGAACTTGACTCTTCAACCTTCCACGCGCCGGGTGTGTGCTGAGTCACGCGAGTCAGGCCAGGTCGGGCAGCACCTGTCCTCGTCGACCGAACCAGGTCAGCGTGTCCGCGATCCCCTCCTCGACGGTGCGCTCGGCCCGCCAGCCGAGCAGCTCGTGGGCCAGCTCGCTGCGGGTGTAGGCACCGACCTGGTCCCCGGGGCGACGCGGAGCACGTGAGACGGACAGCGGCTCCCCGGTGACCCGCTCGAACGCCGCGACGAGCTCGAGCACGGTCGTGCCGGTGCCGGTGCCGAGGTTCACCACCCGGTAGCCGTCGGGGCCGACGGCGTCGTCGAACCGCTCGAGCGCCGCGACGTGCGCCAGCGCGAGGTCCCAGACGTGCACGTAGTCGCGGATGCCGGAGCCGTCGACGGTGTCGTAGTCGTCACCGGTGACCTCGAAGGCGACGCCGTCGGCGCGCGCCGCGATCAGCTTGCCGAGCGCGTGCGAGGGCGCCCGCAGCTGCAGGCCGGTGCGCAGCTGGGGGTCGGCGCCGATCGGGTTGAAGTAGCGCAGCGAGAGCACCCGCAGGCCGGTCGCTGCGGCGACGTCCTCGAGCATCCCCTCCACGACCACCTTGGTGCGGGCGTAGGGGCTGGTCGGGGCGAGGTCCGAGGACTCGTCGACGCGTGAAGTCGTCGCCGGCCCGGTAGATCGAGGCCGAGCTGCTGAAGACCAGCCGGGTGATCCCACGCCGTGCCAGGGTCTCGACCAGGTCCAGGGTCTTGGTGACGTTGGCGCGGTAGTAGGCGATCGGGTCGGCCACCGAGTCGGGGACCACGATCAGCGCCGCGCAGTGGATCACGGCCTCGATGTCGGGGTTCTCGTCGAGGATCCGGTCGAGCAGGTCGCGGTCGGCGATGTCGCCCTCGTAGAAGGTGCGGCCCGCCGCGAACTCCGCGCGCCCGGTGACCAGGTTGTCCACGATGACCGGCCGGTGGCCCGCGTCGATCGCCGCCGAGGCGATGGTGCTGCCGATGAAGCCGGCGCCGCCGGTGATGAGGACGTCCATGGGGGCCTTCCGTCGAGGGAAGGACGACCCTACGGCCCCTCCGAGCGCCAGGGAACGCGAAACGCCCCGGACCGTGGTCCGGGGCGTGCGATCGAGCTGTGGAGCGACCCCGACGGGACTCGAACCCGCGGCCTCCGCCGTGACAGGGCGGCGCGCTAACCAACTGCGCTACGGGGCCTGGTGGTGGTGCTGTCCTGCTGCTCGCAACGAGCAGGGAGAAAGGCTAACCCATCACCCCGCGTGGCTCCGAATCGAGCACCCCCAACGGGATTCGAACCCGTGCTACCGCCGTGAAAGGGCGGGGTCCTGGGCCGCTAGACGATGGGGGCCCTGTTGCTGCACCGCGCCGGGCGAGCCCGGCACAGTGCGGCACAGCATAGGGCGGGGCGTGGCACCGCACAAAAGCGTCGCTTGCCCCGTTCGGGGAGGATGGACCCCATGATCGAGATGCCGCGGGACCGCTTCGAGGAGCTGGTGTCGACGGCGCTCGACGGGGTGCCCGCCGAGCTCGCGGAGCTGATCGACAACTGCGTGGTGCTGGTCGAGGACGAGCCGCCGGCCGACGACCCCGAGCTGCTGGGGGTGTACGACGGGATCCCGCTGACCGAGCGCGACGCCGGCTACACGATGCGGCTCCCGGACCGGATCACGGTCTTCCGCAACCCGACGCTGCGGATGTGCGCCGACGAGGCCGAGGTCGTCGACGAGGTCCGGATCACCGTCGTGCACGAGATCGCGCACCACTTCGGCATCGACGACGACCGGCTGCACGCGCTCGGCTACGCCTGAAGCCGGGTCAGGCGCCCAGCACGAACCCGAGCCCCACGAGCAGCAGCGCGGGGACCACGGTGAGGAGCGCGGTGACCGCGCCGAGCGCCGGGCCGCGCTCGTGGGTCTGCACCGCGAACGAGGAGTAGGTCGTCAGGCCGCCGCAGAAGCCGGCCCCGAGCAGCGCCAGCGCCGCGCCGGAGAGGCCGAGCCCGGTGAACCAGCCGAGCAGGAACGACCCGACCCAGTTGACCCCGATCGTGCCGCGGGGGAGCCGCCCGTCGAGCAGCTGCGCGATGACGTACCGCAACGGCGCACCGACCGCGGCCCCACCGGCGACGAGCAGCCAGGTCATCGGGAGCCCCCGCGCGCCTCGAAGCGGCGCCGCGCGGGAGCCGTGACGAGCCGGTCCGCGAGCGCGACGACCAGCAGGCAGGCCGCGAGGGTGCCGACGACGTAGGTCGCCGCGAGAGCGGTGTGCCCCGCGGCCAGCAGCACCCGGGCGTCCTCGGCGTACGCCGACAGCGTGGTGTAGCCGCCGCAGAGCCCGGCGCCGAGCAGGGGTGCCAGCAGCCCGCCCTCGCCGTACGACGGCCAGCGCGGGCAGCACGGCCAGGAGCAGGCTGCCGGTCACGTTGACGGCGAAGGTCGCCCAGGGGAAGCCGGAGGCGTCGTGCGGGAGGGCGGAGGTGACGCCCCAGCGCAGCAGGGCGCCGATCGCCCCGCCGAGGGCGACCGCCCCCACCGCCGCCGGTCGGAGGGGGCGCG
Organism: uncultured Actinomycetota bacterium; assembly: GCA_963845655.1. Taxonomy (GTDB): domain Bacteria; phylum Actinomycetota; class Actinomycetes; order Propionibacteriales; family Nocardioidaceae; genus Nocardioides_B. Next base: position 93,486 of record CAWJTB010000008.1, read on the forward strand.
GAGCGCTCACGTCAGCGGGTCCTCGACGGTGGTGGACCCGGGCCAGGGCAGGGGCGCCTCGCCGCGGCCCTGGCGGACGAACTCGGTGAGGTACCAGGTGCGCAGCGCGAGCAGCTGGCCGGTCGGCTCGGCGGTCAGCAGCCGCTGGTCGTGGCAGAAGCGGTCCACCTGCTCGAACTGCTCGAGGAGCCGCGCCATGGTGGCGGGGGCGGCCAGCGGCACGGCGTACTCCAGGTCGACGCGGTCGAGACCGGCGGCCATGGCCCGCTCGAGCTCCTCGACCCCGAGCGACTGGCGGCGCTGCTGCTCCACCTCGAGAGCGAGGTCGGACAGCTCCGTCGCGAGCGGGTAGTCGCCGCCGTGGGTGAGCGCCAGCAGCCGCAGCTCGCGGCGGAGCTCCTCGTACCAGAGCCGGAACCGCGCGAACGGCAGCGGCGGGAAGCCAAGCAGCCGGATCGTCACGCGCTCCACGGGGTCCTCGGTCGCGGCCAGCCGGGAGGCGACGATCTCGCCGAAGTCGAAGACCTCGGCGTCCAGGGGGCCCTCGGACGGCTCCGCGACCGGCTCGAACCAGACGACCTTGCCCTGGGTGGAGACCTCGGCGCCCCAGGTGGAGGAGTACATCGACACGATGCCCAGGCCGCGCCCGACCGTGGCGAGCAGTCGCTCCTCGTCGTTCATGTCGCGGGGACGGGGCGGCACCGCGGAGGTGTCGTGGACCTCGACGCGTGGGTGGGCCGGGGTGCCCCCCACCCGGACCACGATCGGCGGGTCGGCGTGCAGGATCGCGTTGGTGACGAGCTCGGAGACCCCGAGCTCCGCAGCGTCGGCGAGGTCGGCGCGGCCGAGCTCCTGCAGCGCGGTGACGACCCAGGCCCGCGCGGCGCGAACGGACCGCGGCTCCGGGGCGATCTCGAGGGTGGTGGTCACGGGGTGGTCCGTCCGCCGGCGCGGGCGGCGCCGCGCAGAGCGATCAACCGGGTCACCACCATCGCCACGTAGAAGAGTCCCGTCAGCTGTTCGAGCATCACCACGCTCCGGGCGTGACCGGAGATCGGGACGATGTCGGAGAGACCGGTGCTCGACAGGACCGTGAAGGACAGGAAGAGCAGCTCCATCCAGCTCCTGCTGCCCGTGCCGTCGGGGTTGAAACCTCCGGGGTCGAGGCCCTGCACGACGACGAAGAGATAGGCGAACGCCCAGGCGAACAGCGTGAACACCGCGGGGATCGCGAACAGCTCGTCGGTCGTCACCTTCTCGTCGTGGAGCATGTAGCGCACCATGCTGATCGCGGCGTAGAAGTAGATCACCATCTCGAAGCCCGCCGACCACACGTAGAGGTCCCCGTCGGCAGTGAAGATCGACACCAGCAGCAGCAGCGAGGCGGGTACGGCGACCAGGCCGGCGACCCAGACCAGCGCGGGCGTGGCGCGCAGCGCGATGACGGTGAGGGCGAGCACGAGCAGCCCGAAGAGTGCGAACGCCGCGCGGCCGACGTACGTCTCCTCCATGAAGGGGTAGAGCAGGACACCGGCGAGCTGGACGGCGAGCAGGGTCGCGCACGGCGTCCGTCGCAGGAAGCCGGCCGCCCGTCGCATGGGTCGAAGGTTAGTCGGCGTGGCCGCACCCAGGCCTAGCGATCGAGGTGTTTCGCCCAGGCGAAGCAGAACAGGCCGTAGCTCCCGAACCCGAGCGCGAGCGCGGCGAGCATCGGTGCGCCGAACGGCTGCTCGAGGACCTGCTTGAGCGCCTGGTCGAGGCCGGCGGACTTGTCCGGGTTGTGGGTGAACGCGGCGTAGAGGAACAGGCCTCCCACGATGGTGAGCGCGATGCCCTTGGCCAGGTAGCCGATCTTGCCGAAGACGACGTAGGTGCTGCCGTCCTTGCCGCTCTGTCCCGAGCCGTCGAGCTTGGTGCGGAACTTCTCCGTCCAGCCGCGGTGGGCCAGGAAGCCGGCGACCACGACGATGCCCAGGCCGAGGGCGCCGACCAGCAGCGGCCCGCCGGGCATGCCCATCAGCTTGCTGGTCATCCCGTCCGTGCCGCCGCTGCCGCTCTGCGAGCCGGATGCGGTCTTGAAGGCGCTGAGCGCCAGGCTGGCGTAGAGCACCACCTTGCCCACGGAGACGGCGCGCTTGAAGGTCCGCTTCCCGCCGTCCTCGTCCTGGTGGCCCCAGATGGCCTCGAGGAGCTGCCAGGCCACGAGCGCCAGGAAGCCGACGGCGACGACGTACAGCGAGACCTGGCCCAGGGTGCTGCCGGCGAGCTGCTTGAGGGCGCCCTGGCTGGAGGCATTGCCGCCACCGTCCCCGAAGGCCAGCCGCAGTGCCAGCCAGGCGATCAGCAGGTGCACCACGCCGTAGGAGATCAGCCCCACCCGGACCGCGTGGTCCATCCAGTCGCTGGTGTCGCTCCCACGGGCCTTCGTCCTGGCCTTGCGGGCCTTGGCGGCCACGTCCATGTCGTTCTCCTCTTGTCTGCTGCCGTGTACCCCCGTTCGCTCGGGTTCACCCCCACACGAGCGCGGCGCGGACGCGTGGCGGCGAGAGGTGTAGAAACGGTGCCGTGACAGACGCGCCCCCGCTCCGGCTCGGTCCCCTGGTCCGGTACGTCGATGAGACCTCCGCCTGCATCTGGGTGGAGACCCGCGACCACACCCAGGTGGGCGTGACCGCCGGCGACCGCTACTGGGAGACGCCGACGTTCCGCGTGCACGGCCACCACTACGCCCTCGTCGTGTGCGACGGCCTCGGGCCCGGCACCGTGACGCCGTACTCCGTGTCGCTGGGCGGTCACCGGGTGTGGCCGCCCACCGAGGGCGAGGGCGCCGACTACCCCGGCAGCGTGATCGCGACGCTGCGGCCGGGGAAGCCGCTGCGGATGGCCTTCGGGTCCTGCCGCACCAGCGTCGGCCACGACGAGGCGGGCAACGACATCCACGGCGTCGACGCGCTGCGCAGCCTGGCGCTCAAGATGGCCGACGACTCCGACGTGCGCTGGCCCGACCTGGTGCTGTTCCTCGGCGACCAGGTCTACGCCGACGAGACCACGGAGGCGATGCAGGAGTTCATCGAGGCGCGGCGCGACATCGAGCAGCCTCCCGGCGAGGAGCTCAAGGACTACCAGGAGTACGCCCATCTCTACGCCCTGGCCTGGAGCGACCCGGTCAACCGCTGGCTGCTGTCCACGCTGCCCAGCCTGATGATCTTCGACGACCACGACGTGCGCGACGACTGGAACACCTCGCACGCGTGGAAGACCGAGATGGAGAAGACCGAGTGGTGGCAGGAGCGGATCGTCTCCGGTCTGGCGTCCTACTGGGTCTACCAGCACCTGGGCAACATGTCGCCCGACGAGCGCGCCGCCGACGAGATCTGGCAGCTCGTGATGAGCCACGACGACGACGGCGAGATCGACCTCAGCGCATCGCTCGACGACCTCGCCGACCGGGCCAACCAGCATCCCGAGGCCTACCGCTGGAGCTTCTCCCGGGAGTTCACCGACGCCCGGCTCGTGGTCGTGGACTCCCGCGCCGCGCGGGTCCTGGCGCCCGACGAGCGGTCGCTGCTCGACCCCCGGGAGACCGCCTGGCTCGACGGGCAGCTGCGCGGCGACGTCAAGCACCTGCTGATCGGCACCTCGCTGCCCTTCCTGCTCCCGCCGGGCCTGCACTACCTCGAGGCGTGGAGCGAGGCCGTCGGCAAGGGCGCCTGGGGCGAGCGTGGCGCCCGGTGGGGCGAGAGGCTGCGCCAGACCGTCGACCTGGAGCACTGGGGCGCCTTCCAGGAGGCCTTCCAGGCCGTCGCCCGGATGGTCGCCGAGGTGGCGGACGGCAAGCGGGGCGAGGCACCCGCCACGGTGACGTTCCTGTCCGGCGACGTGCACCACTCCTACGTCTCCGAGGTGCAGCGCGAGACCTGGGCCGGCAGCAGCCGGATCATCCAGGCGGTCTGCTCACCGATCCGCAACCCGCTGCCGCGCAGGATGCGGTTCGCGACCGCGGCGCTCGCCTACGCCGTGGCCGGCCCGATCGGCAAGGTCGTCGCCCAGTCGGCCAAGGTGCCCGACGCCCCGTTCGGCTGGAAGAACGTCATCGGCCCGTGGTTCGACAACAACATCGCCGTCCTCGAGGACCGTGAGGACGGCCTGCTGCTGCGCTGGCACACCGGCGTCGTCGAGAACGGCGACCACCTGCACCCGCGGCTCGACACGATCGCCGAGGTCCTGATCGAGCCGCGCTAGCGGCGTGCCGCCTCAGTCGGCGAGACGGTCGGGCAGGGCGAGCAGGAGGTTCTCGGTGACCTCCATGAGCGCGGGGTGGATCCAGTACTGCCCGCGGGCGACCTCGTGCGCGGTCTGACCGAACGACATCGCCTGCACGATCGGCTGGACCAGGTTGGAGGCCTGCGGGCCGAGGAAGTGCGCGCCGAGGATCGTGCCGTCGGGCGCCGCGAGGATCTTGGCGAAGCTCGTCTCGTCCTCCATCGCCCAGCCGTAGGCCGCGTCGCCGTAGCTCTGCCGGGCGACGACGTGCTGGATCCCGCGGTCGCGGGCCTGCTTCTCGCTGAGCCCGACGGAGGCCACCTGCGGGTGGGTGAAGACCGCCGAGGGTACGGCGTCCCGGCGCGAGCGCACCCAGGACGCCGGGTCGTCGAGGTGCAGCAGGTTGTGCCGCACGACGCGGGCCTCGTGGTTGGACACGTGCTTGAGCTGCCAGTGGTTGGCGACGTCGCCGAGGGCCCAGATGCCGTCCACCGAGGTGCGCTGGTGGTCGTCGACCACGATCACGTCCTCGTCGTCGACCTCGACTCCTGCCTGGTCGAGGTCGAGGCCGTCGCCGTTGGAGCGGCGTCCGGTGGCGACGAGGATCAGGTCGGTCTCCAGGGACGTGCCGTCGGACAGGTGCGCCCGGATGCCGCCGTCGTACCTCTCGACGCGCTCGACCAGGATGTCCAGCCGCACGTCCCACCGCTGGGTGGCCAGGGAGGTGAAGCGGCCGGAGATCTCGTCGTCCGCGCCGCGCAGCAGCCCGGCGGAGCGGTTCACGATCGCGACCTCGCTGCCGAAGGAGGAGAAGACGTGCGCGAACTCCGCAGCCACGTAGCCACCGCCCAGGATGAGCAGCCGCGGCGGCAGGTCGTCGATCCGCATCACGGTGTCGCTGGTGTGGAAGCCGACGTCGTGGAGCCCGTCGATCGGCGGCACCACGGCCCGGGAGCCGGCGGCGACGACGATCTGGTCGGCGGTGATCTTCTCGCCGGTCCCGGTGTCGAGCGTGTGCGCGTCGAGGAAGCGGGCCTGCCCCTCGAACAGCGACACGTGGGTGCTGCCGTCCGCCCGCCAGTGCCGACCGGCGGCGGAGATCGGGTCGATCCGGTGGAAGATCCGGTCGCGGACCTCGCGCCAGCGGACCCCCTCGAACCGGCTGTCGATGCCGAGCCGGGCGCCGTGTGCCGCGCTCCACGCCAGGTCCGCCGGGTAGACGAACATCTTGGTCGGGATGCAGCCCACGTTGAGGCAGGTGCCGCCGAACGTGCCCCGCTCCAGGATCGCGACGCGCTGCTCGGAGAACTGCTCGTCGACGATGGAGTTGCCGGACCCGGTGCCGATCACGGCGAGGTCGAAGTGGGTGGTCACACCGCCATCCTGCCCGGCGGACTGTGAGCCAGGCCATGCCGATGCGTGGCAGGTCCTGGACAGAAGATGCGTTGAACCGGGTGAGGGGTCGAAGATGGGGCACAGCAGCAAGCCCCCGTAGCCCTGGACACCAGGGGAGAGGTCACCATGACGAACGTCTCGCAGCACTCCATGAGCGACACCGGCGCAGCGCCGACATCCGCCGGCACCCGGCACCGGGTGGTGGTGATCGGCTCGGGCTTCGGTGGCCTGTTCACGACCAAGGCCCTGCGGCGCGCGGACGTCGACATCACGATGGTCGCGAAGACGACGCACCACCTCTTCCAGCCGCTGCTCTACCAAGTGGCGACCGGCATCCTGTCCGAGGGCGAGATCGCACCGCCCACGCGCGAGATCCTCTCGAGCCAGAAGAACGCCCGCGTCACCCTCGGTGAGGTCACCGACGTCGACCTGGACGCGCGCACGGTCACGTCCCGGGTGCTCAACCGCACCACCGTCACGCCGTACGACTCGCTGGTCGTCGCGGCCGGCGCCGGGCAGTCCTACTTCGGCAACGACCAGTTCGCGGAGTTCGCGCCGGGCATGAAGACCATCGACGACGCGCTCGAGCTGCGCGGCCGGATCTTCGGCGCCTTCGAGCTGGCGGAGATCTCCGACGACGAGGCCGAGATCGAGCGGCTGCTGACCTTCGTGGTCGTCGGCGCCGGCCCGACCGGGGTCGAGATGGCCGGGCAGATCGCCGAGCTCGCGCACCGCACGCTGCGTCACGACTTCCGGCGGATCAACACCCGGACCGCGCGGGTGATCCTGCTCGACGCCGCCCCGCAGGTGCTGCCGCCGTTCGGCGCCAAGCTCGGCGAGAAGACCAAGACGGCGCTGGAGAAGATGGGCGTCGAGGTGCAGCTCGGGGCGATGGTGACCGACGTCGACGAGTGGGGGATCGACGTCTCGGACAAGGACGGCACCGCCCGCCGGATCGAGGCCACCACCAAGGTGTGGGCCGCGGGCGTGCAGGCCAGCCCGCTGGGCCGCGCCCTGTCCGAGCAGTCGGGCGCCGCGCTCGACCGCGCCGGCCGCGTGAGCGTCAACCCCGACCTGACGCTGCCGGGCTACCCCGAGGTGTTCGTCGTCGGCGACATGATCAGCCTGGACCACCTGCCGGGGGTCGCGCAGGTGGCGATCCAGGGCGGCAAGTACGTCGCGCGCGAGATCACCGGACGCGTCGCCGGCAAGGCGCCGCAGAAGCCCTTCAAGTACTTCGACAAGGGCAGCATGGCCACGATCTCCCGCTTCCGCGCGGTCGCCCTGATCGGCAAGATCCGGCTGACCGGCTTCGTGGCCTGGCTGATGTGGCTCGCGGTGCACCTCGTCTACATGACCGGCTTCAAGAACCAGCTCAGCGCCCTGGGCCACTGGACGATCAGCTTCCTGGGCCGGGGCCGCTCCGAGCGGACCTCGACCGAGCAGCAGATCTTCGCCCGGGCCGCGCTCAGCCGGCTGCGAGGCGGTGCAGCCGACCTGGTCAGCAGCCCCGGCGACTACGAGGCGACCCGCTCGCTGATCGACGCGACCCGGCGCGCCGAGCTCGAGGAGCGGGCCTCGGAGGAGGCACGGCTCACCGACTCCGGCGAGCGCGGCGTGCACCACGAGGATGCCGCCGCCGCCCGTTAGCTCCCCCGGTTGGTTCGGCTACTGCTCGTCGACCACGTGGACGGCGGCCTCCTCGGCGCTCGCCCCCGCGCCGTCGATGCCGACGTCCTCGGCGATCAGGTCCTGGTCCACGTCGGGCCCGAGACCGAGGTCCTCCTCGACCAGCCGCCCGGCGCGCTCGCTGCCGACCTCGCCGCCGACGTCCTCGGCCTCGGCTGCGGCCTGGGCGTAGGGGTCCGGCTCGGGCTCCTCCTGCGCGATGCGCTGGTCGAGCGTCTCGCCGATCTCCTCCTCGTACGGCGTGTTGCCGAAGCCCTCGGCCACGGACCACTTCTCGGGAGGCGAGTAGCCCTCGTCGAGGGGCTCGGCCAGACCGCGGTCGCCGACCAGGCTGTCGCCGTCGCCCTGCGGCTGGTCCTCGTCGTCGACGCTGTAGTCGTGGTAGGTCTCGTTCGCGTCCGTGGGGTCGGAGAGCTCGCTCGTGTTCTCGGTCATGACCCAGCCTTACCCAGACCGGGCGCCGGCACGCCGCCGTAACCCCGCGGGGAAGGGGTCGTTGAGCCTGTGCGCCCGGTCGACGGGCGTTGGGCGACAGGAGACCTCATGCGGCACGGCGCGGACGGCACGACCACCCCCACCTCCGGCAGCGACCGCCGTCCCGCCGGTCCTTCGGCGGCCGCGCCGCCTGCGGTTCACCGCCGCGGTCGGCGCCCTCGGTGTCGCCGCGGCCCTCGTCCTCACGGCCGCCGGTCCGGCCAGCGCCGACGACGACCCGGTCGGCGGCCTGACCGGCCAGCTCGAGCGCCAGGTCGGGAAGGCCGCTGCCGGAGTCACCGGCGGCGTCACGGGACGACGCAGCACCGCCCAGCGCCCGTCCAGCCCACCGCCCGCCCCCTCGTCGCAGGACGAGGCCCCCGGCAACGAGATCGCCGACCCCACCACCCCCGACCACGGCGGCAGCACGCTCGCCGACGCCCAGATGGACGGCGAGAGCGTGCTCACCGCCGGCCAGACCCGCTCCGACGTCGACGACGACGACAGCACCCGGGCCAGCTCCACCCTCCTGTCCCTGGGCGGCCAGCGACTGGTCTTCGCCGACGCCGACTCCGAGGGCGACCAGTCCGACAGCCAGAGTGGGCCGGAGGACCTCGGCTGCACCGAGTCCGAGGGCCAGATCTGCCTCGGCCTGCTCTACGCCGACGCCAACGCCACCGACGACGGGGACACCTCGCACTCCGAGAGCAACACCGGCGTGCTGGTCGCCTGCTTCGGCGACTCGGAGGAGTCGGAGGAGTCGGACCCCGAGCCGCAGCAGTGTGAGGGACCGATCGGCGCCGGCGTGGCGCAGAGCGCCTCGCAGGCCGACCGCGACCAGCGTTCAGGGCGCACCACCGCCTCCTCCGAGACCGGCCTGCTCGTGACCTGCCTCGGGTACGACGGTGAGAGCTGCGCCCTCGAGGCCGCAGCGCTCTACTCCGAGGGGGAGTCCGACTCCGGCGGTGCGACCAGCTCGGCGTCGCGCGACTCCGGCCTGGTGCTCGTGGGCGCCGGCGGCGACGAGATCGTCGACCTCGATACCCCCGCGCCCCTGACCGAGCTGCCGATCGACTGCGACAGCCTGGTGTGCGCCTACCTCGACCAGGGCGAGACCTACCTCGGCGACGGGATCGCAGGCCACGCCCAGGAGGCGCTGCGACTGCAGACCTTCGGGCTGCCCACGCTGCTGCCCGGCGGCGACGAGCTCCCGGTGTTCAGCCTGGTGCTGGGCCGGTCCGAGACCCTGGTGCACAACGACGGCGGAGAGCCCGAGGTGGCGGGAGCAGAGGGTGAGCCCGAGATCCGAGGCGCCGAGGCCAACCGCGCCCCGGCCGTCATCGCCGGTGCCCGCGGCGGCCTGCCCAACACCGGAGGTCCGGGGCTGGGCCTGCTGGCCGTCGGCCTCCTCGCCCTCGGCAGCGGGTCGCTCCTGGTGGCGGGCCGGCGCACCCGGCTCACGGGAGCCTGAGCGAGCGTCGTGCAGGACCGCCGGCTCGTCGTCCTGCTGGCCGTCGGCGTCGTTGCGCTCCTGGCTGGCTCCGGGCTCGCGTGGGCGATCTGGGACCGCGGCGAGGAGTCGACTCCCACCCGCGCCGCGAGCGCACCCGGCCCGAGCTCGTCCGCTCCCGACTCGTCCGGCTCGACCACGGCCGAGACGGTCGCCGGCGACCGGTTCGTGTCCCGTGCCGGTGGCTTCTCGGTGCGGGTGCCCGCGGGCATGAGCCGCGCCCGCGACGGTGACGCGGCCCGGTTCACCGACCGCGCGCGTGGCGTGGCGGTGACCGTCGGGCCCACGTCGGGCGGTCCGCTGCGCGACGTCAGTCGCTCACTGGTGCGGCGACTGCGCGCGGCGTACACCGAGGTGCGCGTGAGCAAGCCCCTCCGCGACCGGATCGACGGACGGCCCACCCTGTCGACCTACGGAACCGCCCGCAACCGGGCCGGCACCGAGCTCCGCTTCGCCGTCGTCGTGGTCCGTGCCAGGCCACGCAACTACGGCCTCACGACGTTCGCCGCCGCCGGGTCCGACCCGGCGGAGGTGCTGCCGCGGGTCACCACGATCACCCGGTCGTTCCGGGTGATCGACTAGCCCGGGGCGTCGAGGGACGCGTCGAGCTCGCGCACCACGGAGTCGACGACCGCAACCAGGTCGTGGTCGGTACGACGGGCGACCTCGCGCTGCCGCTGGTAGGAGGCGCCGACCTTCGGGATCTCCTCGACGGCGCTCAGCTCGGCCGCGCAGCCGAGGCGGCGCGCGGTGGGCTCGAGCCGGGTCAGCAGGTCGGCCAGGTCGTCGGTGACGAGCCGTTCGCGGCCCGCGGCGTCCACGATGATCTCGGCGTCGAGCCCGTAGCGGGCGGCCCGCCACTTGTTCTCCTGCACGTGCCAGGGCGGCATCGTCGGCAGCGTCTCGCCCGCCTCCAGCCGGTCGTCGAGGTCGACGACCAGGCAGTGCGTGAGCGCGGTCAGTGCCGCGAGCTCGCGCACGGTCGGCACGCCGTCGCAGATCCGGACCTCGACGGTGCCGAGGTTCGGGGAGGGCCGGACGTCCCAGCGGATGTCGTTGAGGTAGTCGATCACGCCGGTGCGCAGGTGGTCGTCGACGAAGCCTTCGTACTCCGCCCAGGTGGCGAACTGGAACGGCAGCCCGGCCGTCGGCAGCTGCTGGAACATCATCGCCCGGTTGCTGGCGTAGCCGGTGTCGTCGCCCGACCACATCGGCGACGACGCGGACAGCGCCTGCAGGTGCGGGAAGTGGTTCAGCAGCGAGGACACGATCGGGATCACCTGGTCACGGTGCCCGACCCCGACGTGCACGTGCAGGCCCCAGATCAGCATCTGCCGGCCCCACCACTGGGTGCGCTCGATGAGCTCCTCGTAGCGCGGTCCGGGGGTGAGCAGCTGGGTGGACCACTGCGCGAACGGGTGGGTGCCGGCGGAGTAGAGGTCGACGCCGAGCCCCGGGCGACCGGTCGCACCAGCGACAGCGTCCCGGCCAGGTCGGCCATCGCCTCCTCGACGGTGTCGCACACGCCGGTGACCACCTCGACGGTGTTGCGCAGCAGCTCCTGGTGCAGCTGGGGCAGCTCGCCGACGGAGTCGCGGACGGCGTCGAACAGGTCGCTCGCGGTGTTCGACAGGTCGCGCGTCGTGGCGTCGACGAGGGCGAACTCCCACTCGACGCCGAGGGTCGGGCGAGACGACGCGTTGAAGTCGATGCCCACGGCGTCATCGAAACACACCGGCCCGGACCACCGCGAGGCCTGTCCGGGAAGCGCGTCCTCGGCCTGCCCGTCCTGCGGCCTGCCAGGATGACCGCGTGACGCTGGTCGACCCGTACGACGCCGCGACGCCCGACACCGTCGTGCAGGGCGACAACCTCGAGGTGCTCCCGCTGCTGCCCGACGGCGCCTTCCAGCTGGTCTACATCGACCCGCCGTTCAACACGGGCGGCCGACGTGACCGCCGTACGCTGCGGACCCGGGCGGCCGGGACCGACGAGGGCGACCGCACCGGCTACGGCGGTCGCCGCTACCGCACCGAGGAGACCGGGCGGATGTCCTACCCGGACACCTTCGCCGACTACGCCGCCTTCCTCGCGCCCCGGCTGGAGCACGCGCGCCGGCTGCTCACCGACTCCGGCACGCTGTTCGTGCACCTGGACTGGCGCGAGGCGCACTACGCCAAGGTGCTGCTCGACGACGTCTTCGGGCGCGACGCCTTCCTCAACGAGGTCATCTGGGCCTACGACTTCGGCGGCCGGCGCAAGGACCGCTGGCCGGCCAAGCACGACACGATCCTGGTCTACGTGAAGACGCCCGGCGGGCATCTGTTCGACCAGGACCAGATCGAGCGGGTGCCCTACCTCGCGCCCGACCTGGTGGGTCCGGTGAAGGCCGCGCGCGGCAAGCTGCCGACCGACGTGTGGTGGCACACGATCGTGCCGACCAACGGCCGGGAGAAGACCGGCTACCCGACCCAGAAGCCCGAGGGCGTGCTGCGCCGGGTGCTGCTGCCGTCCTCGCGGCCGGGGGACTGGGTGCTCGACTTCTTCGCCGGCAGCGGTACGACGGGCGCGGTGGCCGCCGCGCTCGGGCGCCGCTACCTGCTCGTCGACGAGAACCCCGACGCCGTGCAGGTGATGCGCACCCGGCTGCCCGGTGCGACCTTCCGCGCCGCGGACGGCACCCCCCTCGCGTGACGCGCCCCCCTTGTAACGCGGGGTTATGGACGCGGAAGCAGGCGTATACGCCTGCTCCACCGTCCATAACCCCGCGTTACAAGCGGCGGGGGTTGGGGGTGGTTTGACATGCTGGCCGGGTGCGCATCCTGGTCGCCGGCGCCACCGGCTACGTCGGCTCCCGGCTCGTCCCCGCCCTGCTCGCCGACGGCCACGAGGTCGTGGCGGCCTCGTCGCGGACGCCGCAGCCGGAGCGCTACTCCTGGGGCGCCGACGTGGAGTCGGTGCAGATGGACGCGATGTCCGCCGGCGACGTGATGGCGGCCGTGGAGGGTGCCGACGCGATCGTCTACCTCGTGCACTCCCTCGACCTGCGCGACTTCACCGACCGCGACCGGGTGGCCGCCCAGCACGTCGCCGACGCCGCCGACCACCACGGCGTACGGCGGATCGTCTACCTCTCCGGACTGGTGCCGGACGTCGACCCCGCAGAGCTGTCGCCGCACATCGCCTCGCGCCTCGAGGTCGAGGAGGTGCTGGCCACCAGCACCGCGTCGACGCTGTCGCTGCGCGCCGGGGTCGTGATCGGGGCCGGGTCGACGTCGTTCGAGATCATCCGCCAGCTCGGGTCGCTGATGCTGCTGCAGCCGGTGCCGTCGTGGCTGCGGTCGCTGATCCAGCCGGTCGGCATCGACGACGTGGTCCGCTGCCTGGCCGAGGCCGTCACCAGCGACGTCGAGGGCGACGTCGACCTCGGCGGTCCGGACGTGCTGCCCTACTCCGAGCTGCTCGCCACCTACTGCGACGTGGCCGGCCTGCGACGGATCCAGGTCCCGGTGCTCGGCCCGCCGGTGAGCGCGGCGGCGCTGGCGGCCGGGCTGGTGACCGCGGCGCCGTACTGGACGGTCGCGGCCCTGGTGAAGAGCCTGGCCCACGACATGGTGTGCCGCGAGGACCACGTCGACCCGCGGGTGCTCACCCCCCAGGACGCGGTGCCGCTGCGGGCCGCGATGCGCAACGCGCTCGACGAGATCGGCCTCTCGGGGCCCGAGGCCAGCGATCCCGACTGGGTGCACCCGTCGTGGCTGGAGCGGGCGGTCCGCGCCGTACCGCTGCCGGGCAGCACCCTGCTGAGCTCGGCGCTGCACGTGGCCGACCACCGCGCGCGCGGGGTGCTCGGGATGTTCGGCTGAGCCGTCAGCCGGTCGGGAGCTCGAAGACCAGGCAGGAGCTGGTGGCGGTCGCCAGCAGCCGCCCCTGTCCGTCGGTGAGCGACGCCTCGGCCAGCGCCATCCGACGACCACGGTGGGTCACCGTGCCCTCGGCGAGCACCGGGCCGGTCTCGCGCGTGATCGCGCGCAGGAACTTCACGTTCAGGTCGATGCTGGTGTAGCCGAAGCCGGCGGGCAGCGTGCTGTGCACCGCGCAGCCGGTCGCCGAGTCCAGCAGCGTCGCGTAGACACCGCCGTGCACGGAGCCGATCGGGTTGTAGTGGTGCTCGCCCGGGTCGAGGGAGAAGACCACCCGGCCCTCCTCCACGACGTCGAGGTCGAAGCCGAGGGTGGTGGCGATGGGAGCCGGCGGCAGCGAGCCGTCCTGGACCGCGCGCAGCAGGTCGAGGCCGCTGTCGCGGCCGACGCGGTCCGCCGTGATGTGCGGGTCCCGCCAGGAGAAGGTGCGTTCGCGGGTGACGTCGGCATCTGTCATCGCGGCGACCTCCGGGGGACTGCGGCAGGGGGGACAGGCCCGCATCGTCTCAGTCCACCGGTCGTGGGGCTGCCCGAGGTCCACCAACTGAGGCGTACGCCGGGCGCCGCTCCGGACCTGAGACGATGCGACCCGGAGCCGATCGGGAGGTGCTCGGGTGCAGGGCGTGCTGGCGGGCTTCGCCACCATCGGCGCCGTGATCGCCCTCGGCGCCCTGCTCGCGCACCTGCGGGTCCTCGACCTCGAGGCCCGGCTGGTCCTGTCGCGGCTGTCGTTCTTCGTGGCCAGCCCGGCGCTCATGATCATCGTGGTCGGTGACGCCGACGTCGCCGACGTGCTGTCGCGCAACCTGCTCGCCTCGGCGGCGGGCGTCGTGGTCGCCGGTTCCCTCGCCGCGGTCGCCGCTCGCCTCGTGTGGCGGCGCAACACCGGGGACACCGTGATCGCGACGATGTGCGGCTGCTACGTCAACGCCGGCAACCTCGGGCTCCCGGTCGCGGCCTACGCCCTCGGGGACGCCGCCCTCGTCGCGCCCACCCTGCTGATGCAGCTGCTCGTCCTGCAGCCGATCGCGCTGACCATCCTGGACCACGTCCGCTCGCCGGGCCGCTTCTCGCTGGGCCGGGCGCTCACCCGTCCGCTCGTCAACCCGCTGACGCTCGGCTCCATCCTCGGCGTGCTGCTCTCCGTCACCGGGGTCACGCTGCCGGTCGCCGTACGCGACCCCCTGGAGCTGGTCGGCGGGATGGCGGTGCCCGCCATGCTGCTGGCGTACGGCGTCTCGCTGCGTCTCGGGCCGCGCCCGGGCCACGGCAGCTCGGCCACCGAGATCGGCTACCTCACGTTCCTCAAGCTGGTCGTGCAACCGCTGACGGCCTACCTGGTGGCCCGCTACGTCCTCGGTCTCACCGACACGGCGCTGCTCGCGGTGACCGTGATCTCGGCCCTTCCGACCGCGCAGAACATCTACGTGCACGCCACGCGCTACGGCCGCGGCGAGGTCCTGGCCCGCGACACGATCTTCGTCACGACCGTGCTGTCGGTGCCGGCGGTCCTGGCGGTCGCGGCCCTGCTCACCTGAGCCGCGCTCAAGGAGGCCCGCCGGCCTGCCGATAACAGCGGCAAGGACCTCGCATGCGCGGAAGGGAAGGGCGACGTGAGCGACAACGCCGCAAGCCCTCCCGCCTGGGTGCGGGTGGCCCGCTATCTGGTGCCCGTCCTGACGCTGGTCTACGGCGTGACGCTCCTGCCCGGAGTGCGTGGCGGCGACGGCCCCCGGTTCGTGCCCTGGCTGGAGATCGGTGTCGGTGACGGACTGGTCGTCGTCTCGGCGGTCCTCTGCCTGGTGCGCGCGGCCTGCGTCCCCCGCAGCCGCCTGGCGTGGGTGCTGCTGGGTCTCGGGCCGCTGGCGTACGTCGCCGGAGACCTCTACTACTACGGCGTCCTGTCCCAGCTCGAGGCGCCGCCGTACCCGTCCGTGGCGGACGCGCTCTGGCTCGCGCTCTACCCGGCGTTCGTCGGCGGCTTCGTGCTGCTCGTGCGCGACACCCTGCGAGGAGTCCGGCCCACCGTATGGCTCGACGGGTTGACCGGCGGCTTCGGTGCCGCGGCGCTGCTCGGGGCCGTCGTACTGCGTCCCGTGCTCTCCGTGACGGGCGGCGACCTGCCGGTCGTGGTGACGAACCTGGCCTACCCCGTCTGCGACCTGGCGTTGCTCATCGTGCTGATGCTGGTCTTCAACATGCACGGGTGGCGCCCCGGCGGCGTCTGGTGGCTGCTCGGCTTCGTCGCGTTGACGCTGCTCCTCGCCGACTCCGTCTACCTGCTGCAGGTGGCCTCCGGCACCTACGTCGACGGTGGCCTGCTCGACGGGGCCTGGGCGATCGCGTTCTCGGTGCTCGGCCTGGCGGCCTGGATACCCCCGACGGACCCGGTTCCGGTGCGACACAGCCTGGCCAGCCTCATCGTGCCGGCCGTCCTGAGCATCATGAGCACGGTCGTGCTGTTCGCCGGCGCCGTGCAGTCACTGCCCGTGCTCGTCGCCGTCTTCGGGCTCCTCACCGTGCTCTTCGCTGGCGCACGCCTCACCCTTGCGCTGCTGGAGACCTGGCGGCTGGTGGTGGCGCGCCTCGAGGCTCGCACCGACGAGCTCACCGGCCTGCCGAACCGCCGTCGGTTCCTGGAGCTCCTCGGCGACGAGCTCGAGCGCGGCAGCGTGACCGCTGTGATGATCGTCGACCTCGACCGCTTCAAACAGGTCAACGACTCCCTCGGCCACGGCGTCGGGGACATCCTCCTCCAGGTCATCGGGGGCCGGCTGGAGAGCCAGGTGCGGACCGAGGACACCACGGTGGCCCGGCTCGGCGGCGACGAGTTCGCGGTCGTCGTGCGTGACCAGGACGAGGCGGTCGTCTACACGATCGCGGCCCGGATGCGCGAGGTGATCTGCGAGCCGGTGCAGCTCTCCGGGGTCACCCTCGCCGTCGACGCCAGCATCGGCATCGCGATGTCTCCCGGCCATGGGATGACCTGGGAAAGCCTGATGAGCAAGGCCGACGCGGCGATGTACGTCGCGAAGCGCACCGGCTCCGGCGTCGAGTTCTTCACCGAGAGCCGCGACGTCTCGGGCATCGAGCGGCTGGCCCTGCTCTCCGAGCTGCGCGACGCGCTGGGCGACGGCGGTCTCACGATGCACTACCAGCCGGTGTTCTCCGCCGCCGGCGACAGCGTCGTGTGCATCGAGGCGCTGGTGCGATGGCCGCACGCCCACCGCGGGATGCTGGAGCCGGAGGACTTCCTCGCGGTCGCCATCGAGGGCGGACTGTCGCGCCACCTGACCGACGAGGTGCTCCGACTGGTGACCGAACAGGCCGTCCGGTGGTACGCCGACGGGCTGCAGGTCCCGGTCAGCGTGAACCTCTCGCAGGCCGACCTCGCCGACCCCGATCTGGCGCACCGCGTGACGAGTGCGTGCGAGCGGGCCGGACTGCCCGCATCCGCCCTCCAGCTGGAGATCACCGAGACCATCGCACTGACGGTGATGGAGCAGGCGGTCCCCCTCCTGCAGCTGCTGCGCGAACGCGGCCACGTGCTGCTGCTCGACGACTTCGGCACCGGCTACTCCTCGCTCGCGCTGCTGCGCGACCTGCCACTCGACGTCCTCAAGCTCGACCGCTCCTTCCACGCCGACCTCGACCGGGACGGGGTGCGCACGATCGTCTCCGCGACGATCCGGATGGCGCGCGAGCTGGGCCTCACGATCATCGCCGAGGGGGTCGAGACCGCCTCCGCGCTCGAGGACATGCGGGCCCTCGGGTGTGACGGCGCTCAGGGCTTCTGGCTCCAGCGGCCCGAGTCCGCCGAGCAGGTCTGCGTGGGTCTGCGGCAACGGTTCGCGGACGCCGTACCGGGGCCGCACCCGCTGCCCGACTCCCCGTAGACAGCGACCGACCCGAACCATGACGGGGGAGGCACGGTTCGGGTCGGTCTGGGACAAACCCTACCGGACCGTTGCCGTGGATCTGCCCCGCCCCGCCCCTCGACGAAAGCCGCGAGCTGCGCGTCGTTACCGCTCACAGCCCCACCACAGCCTCCTGACACGGCGGACACCGGGCTGTGCCGTGAAGTGTGCGGTGGCCCCCTCCCGAGGGGTCACCCCCGACACGGAGGAGCAGCGACATGAACAAGAGCACAGCGACCAAGGCCACGGCGGCGGGCGCCCTCGTCCTGGCCGGTCTGGGCGGCGGGTTCGCCCTGGCGGTGACAGGAGCCGCGGACGCCGCGAGCTCCCCCGCGGCGTACGGCCGGGGGCAGGACCGCCCCGCCGAGACGCCGCTGACCGGTGCGACGGCCGACAAGGTCGAGGCGGCGGTGCTGGCGGAGTACCCGGACGCCACGGTCGAGCGGCTCGAGACCGACTCCCAGGGCGTCTACGAGGCGCACGTGACCACGAAGGCCGGCGAGCGGCTGACCGTCCAGGTGGGCGAGGACTTCGCGGTCACCGGCACCCAGACCGGTGGTCCGGGTGGACCTGGCCGAGGTCACCACGACAGTGACGGCAGGCAGAAGCGCTGAGCCCTGCCGCCCCACCGTCCCTCAGCGGCCCTCGGCCAGCCGCGCGAAGGTCAGCAGCTGGCGCCGCGCCATCACCAGGTCGCCCACGGCGACGAGGGGCGCGACCGCGCGGCCGTCGGCCATCACCACCTTGAGCAGCAGCCGGGTGCCCCTGCCGCGGGGGACCAGCACGTAGGACATGGTCGCGCCCAGGATCCGTCCGGTCAGCTGCGCGCCGACCGTCACCGACACGATGCGCCCCTGCGGCCGCCCGAAGGCCCGCGTGAACGGCTCGCCGACGCGCGGCTCGGGGAGCCCCAGCAGGCGTCGCGGTGAGCGGCGGCCGAGGTTGTCGACCCAGTCGTAGGAGTACGGCGCGGCGCGCACCTGCGCCACCCAGGGCCACACCTGGTCCGGCTGGGCGTCGACGTCGACGCCGCGCCACAGCTCCAGGGCGGGGTCGGGCACGAGGTCGTCGCACGGGAAGCGTGCGGCGACCTCGGCGTCGCTCACGCCCCAGCGGTCCGCGATCATCGCTGCGGTCTACCGAGGGGCCCTGGGCCGGCTCACGAGGAGCCGAGCACCGAGGGAGGCAGGACGAGGTCCGGGACCAGCTCGGTGAGGAGTCCGCGCACGCGGTGCGTCGAGGTCGGCGACGATGGCGCGCACCGTCTCCTCGTCCTGGCCGCCGGGGTCGGCAACCGGCCAGTCGACGTACCGCACTCCGGGGACGTAGGGGCACTCCTCCCCGCAGCCGAGCGTGATCGCCATCGTGCTGGCGGCGACGGTCTCGCGCGTGAGGAGCTTCGGCTGCTCGCGCGAGGTGTCCAGGCCCAGCTTGTCGAGCAGCTCGGCGACCTCGGCGTGGATGTGGTCGCCGGGCTGGGTGCCGGCCGAGAGGGCGACCACCCGGCCCTGGGCGTAGTGCTCGGTCAGCACGCGGCTGATCACCGAGCGACCGCCGTTGCGGACGCAGGCGAACACCACCTGGGGCGGCTCGGACGTCGCGGTCATCGGTGGTCTCCTGCGGTCGTGGGGGAGGCGGTGCGCTCGCGGTAGAAGCGCCGCGCCCACAGGCTGACGTAGACCAGCGCGACGAGCGCGGGCACCTCGATGAGCGGCCCGACGACGCCCGCCAGGGCCTGGCCCGAGGTCACCCCGAAGACGCCGATCGCGACCGCGATCGCCAGCTCGAAGTTGTTGCCGGCCGCGGTGAACGAGACCGCGGTGGCGCGCTGGTAGTCGAAGCCGAGCAGCCGGGTCAGCAGCATCGACCCGCCCCACATCAGCGCGAAGTAGACCAGCAGGGGTACGGCGATCCGGGCCACGTCGAGCGGCTTGCTGGTGATCGTGTCGCCTTGGAGGGCGAACAGGATGACGATCGTGAACAGCAGCCCGTACAGCGCCATCGGGCCGATGCGCGGCAGCAGCCGGCTCTCGTACCACTCGCGACCCTTCGCGCGCTCCCCGAGCACCCGGGTGAGGTAGCCGGCGACGAGCGGGATGCCGAGGAAGATCAGCACCGACTTCGCGATGCCCCACATGGAGATGTCGAGGGCGTTCTGCTCCAGCCCGAGCCACCCGGGCAGCACCTGGAGGTAGAAGTAGCCGAGCACGGCGAACGCCAGGATCTGGAAGACGGCGTTGATGGCGACCAGGATCGCGGCGGCCTCGCGGTCCCCGCAGGCCAGGTCGTTCCAGATCAGCACCATCGCGATGCAGCGTGCGAGCCCGACGATGATCAGGCCGGTGCGGTAGTCCGGCAGGTCCGGCAGCAGCAGCCACGCGAGCGCGAACATCAGCGCCGGACCGAGGACCCAGTTGAGCAGGATCGAGACGCCCAGCAGACGACGGTCGCTGGTGACGTGCCCGAGCTCGTCGTAGCGGACCTTGGCCAGCACCGGGTACATCATGACCAGCAGGCCGATCGCGATCGGCAGGGAGACCGAGCCGACCTCCACCGCGGCGAGCGCGTCGTCGAGTCCGGGCACCAACCGGCCGAGGAGCAGCCCGGCGACCATCGCGACGCCGATCCAGACGGGCAGGAAGCGGTCGAGGACCGAGAGCCGGTGCAGCACGTCCTCGTCGCTGGGCAGACGCGGTCTCCGCGATCAGGTCGCTCACGCGTCCTCCCGGGGGGTGAAGAGGGCGACGAGGCCGGCCATCGCCTGCGGCCGCGCCTGGTAGAACACCCAGGTGCCGCGCTTCTCGCGGTCGAGCAGCCCGGCGTCGTACAGGACCTTGAGGTGGTGGCTGATGGTCGGCTGGGACAGGTCGAAGTGCGGCGTCAGGTCGCACACGCAGGCCTCCTGCCCCGCGTGCGACAGCACGATCGACAGCAGCCGCAGCCGGACCGGGTCGGCGATCGCCTTCAGCATCGGCGCGACCTGCCCGGCCACCTCGGAGGTCATCGGCTGGTGGGCCAGCGGGGTGCAGCACAGCACGCGGTCGTCCAGGAGCGGCAGGGCGGCCGGCTCGGCGGCTGCCGCGAGGGACGGAGGTGACTTCGACATGGCTCTATGTTGACAGCCATCGATGCAGGACGCGAATCGGCCACACCTGGTCCCGATTCGCCGAGCATCAGTGCACCCGCACCGCGCGCCACGCAGCGAGGACGTCGGCGTCGCCGGCCACGGTGGCGCTCGAGGGGCGGTTCCAGGCCCAGCGATAGAGCTCGTCGCTGCTCCCGCGGACGACTGCGTCGGCTTCGGTCCCTGCAAGGTCGCCGGATGCGACGAGGTTGCGATCGCCGCCGAAGGTGACCATCCAGGCCGGTCCATCGGAGGCGTCGAGCAGCAGCCGGCCTGCGCGGGTCGTGGCAAAAGCCGGCTCGGTGGCGAAAGCGCCGATGATCTCGCCGAAGCCGTCCTGCGCGAAGGACGCCTCGACGGGGGTTACCGACCCACCGGCCGCGGCCTCCAGGTCCGCGCGATGGATCGCCGTTTCGTGCGCCTGCCGGCGGACCCAGAACAACCGCGGTGGGACGCGTGGGATGAAGGTGAAGCACTCCAGGGTCTCGGGGCTGCACGCAGGGTGGCGATGAGCAGAGATGCCCCCTCTTCCAACCAGTCGGCCAGCTGGGCGTCGTTCGTGCCGGTAGGCCAGAAGGCCGAGGCTCCGCCACGCTCGTCACTCGCCAGGCGACGGGCGACAACGTCGGCCGCCCATCGGTGCACCGCACCGGTATGTGCAGCCACCGTCCGCGCGTCCCACTCCAGGCCTGGTACCGGCGTCGCCGGTTCGCAGCCCCTGAAGGCGTCTCCAAGAAGCCGGGCTTCCTCCACCAAGTGCTCCAGCAGCCCATCTTCGAGCATGAGTTGGCGCGCCTCCCTCAGTGGTTCACACCGCTACCGTAGCCACCGTGCGCCCGCTCGCCGCCGCGCACGACGGTCCGCATCGACGCCTAGCCTGGGGCTATGGACATCACGCCGAAGCTTGATCTCATCGTTCTCGACTGCCCCGACGCCTTGGAACTAGCTCAGTTCTACTCGAGGATGCTGAGCTGGCAGCTCGAGGACGGCTCCGATGGATCGTTCGCCACGCTGGTCCCGCCGGGTGGAGGCGTGGCGCCCGAGAACCCCGAGGGAGAGCAACCCTCGCCTTCCAGCGGATCGACGACTGGGTCGTGCCGACGTGGCCCGGGGGCGAGCACCCCCAACAGTTCCATCTGGACTTCAGCGTCGGCGACATCGATGCGGCCGAGCCGCAGGTACTGGCCCTAGGGGCACGCCTGCACGAGAATCAGCCGTCTGAGGACGGGGCGTTCCGCGTGTACCTCGACCCGGTCGGACACCCCTTCTGTCTGATCCTCTGAGCGACGGCACACGCAGACTCGCCAATCCGCGCGCAGCCAGTAGGGCTTGTCGCCGCCGAGCGCGATCTGGCCGCGCTCATGACTCGACGAAGACGGAGAACTGATATGGACATCGTGCTCATCGCCGGCATGTGGCTCGACGCGACGGCCTGGGAGGACGTGGTGCCGGAGCTGGAGAAGCTGGGTCACCGACCCGTGGCCCTGACGCTGCCCGGCCAGGGAGACGACAACACCGCTGCCACGTACGCCGACCAGGTGGCGGCGGTCGTTGCGGCCGTGGACGCCGCCGACGGGCCAGCCCTCGTGGTGGGTCACTCCGCAGCCTGCGCCCTCGCCTGGGTGGCCGCAGACGCGCGGCCGGAGAAGGTGGCGAGAGTGGCGTTGATCGGCGGCATGCCGAACGCCGACGGCGAGACCTACTTCGGCTTCTTCGAACCGGTCGACGGGGTCGTGCCGTTCCCGGGCTGGGAGCCCTTCGAGGGCCCCGACTCCGATGACATGTCAGTCGAGCTCAAGGCGGCCGTGGCGCAAGCTGCGATCGCCGTGCCGGCCACGATCACCCGCGGGATCGTGCACCTGACCGACACCCGTCGCTACCAGGTGCCCGTGACGATGGTCTGCCCCGAGTTCACCCCTGCCCAGGCAAAGGAGTGGGTCGAGGCCGGCGACATCCCCGAGATCGCGAAAGCCGCACGGGTCGACTACGTCGACATCGACTCCGGCCACTGGCCGATGTACACCAAGCCGGTCGAGCTCGCGCGCATCCTCGTGGCCTGCACCGGCGACTAGCCCGCGAGCCGCACCGCCGCGTCGTACGGTGACAGGCGTGATCCCCTACGGAGCGACTGATCCATCAGCATCTGACGATGATGGCCGCGCAGACCGCGGGGCTTGACCCGTCCGCACCCCAGGTCGACAGCCCCGCAGCACTGTCGGCTGGGTCGTCGCCGCTGACCGGCCTCGTCCTGCTCGACAAGCCGTCCGGGAGTCCGCTGACTGGTGATCGCACCCTGGGTGCAAGGCAGAAGCCGCATGACGAACCTGAATCGGCGTCGACCTCAGCAGGCTGACCTGCGCACATGTGGGTGGGCCCCGTGGGACTCGAACCCACAACCCGCGGATTAAAAGTCCGCTGCTCTGCCAATTGAGCTAGAGGCCCGCGGGCGTGACGACACCGTGCCGGCGTCCCCACGACCGCCGCACACAGTAGCCGAGCGGGGATCAGCCGATCTCGGCCGAGCCCTCCGCGGTGCAGCCGGTCAGCGGGGCGCGGTCGGAGGGCAGCGCACTCTGGCGTACGACGGTCCCGTCGGCGTCCAGGACGCGGTACTCCACCTCGTAGGTCGTGCTCGCCGGCTGCGGGCCGACCAGCCAGGCCTGGAGGTGGGCGTAGCCGCCGCTGGCGGTCGTGGTGAACCACGGGCCGGGCACGCCGTCGACGAAGATCCGCTCGGCGACGGTGTCGACCTCCGGGGCCACGGCCAGCCAGGTCGACTGGCGGAACCGCTCGAGCACGCGGTCGGTGCCCTGGCACGACCAGGACGAGCGGCCGTTGGCGAGGAACACCACGGGGTTGGCCTCGGTGGCCACCGGCAGCGGCGCCTCGGCGGGCACGTCGCCGCCGAAGCCGTCGCACAGCCGCACCTCGCCGTCGGGGTCGCGCACCACCATCACGTCGGCGGGGCTCGTGTCGGTGGCCTGACGACTGGAGAACAGCACCGTCGCGTCCGGCGAGCCCTGGCACATGGCCAGGGCGGTCTCGGAGACGGCGCCCAGGTCGAGCGTGACCTGGGCGTCGTCGAGCGACGGGCCCTCGACGGTCGCACCAGGTGCAGCGGCCGTCACTGAGTCGGCCGACGGCTCCGGACCGCCCCGGTTCAGCCTCATCAACCAGGCGGCCCCGATCACCAGGGCGACCACCATGGCGACGGTCGCCACCCCCGACACCGCGCGTCGTGCGTCCATCAGATCCCCAAGAGCTACTACGGCTGTCGCCCGACCTTGAGGTGCCCCCACCACGGACGACCAGCCTCGTCGTCTTCCAGCCCGGTGACCGGCCACACCTGCTGCACCGGTCGTCTGACAGCGTAGTCCCGCGAGACGGTCAGAACCGCCGATACAGGTAAAGAACGTCGGCCACGACGCCGGTGCCGTCAAGTCGCCCCGCGGCGGTGCCGAGACTCCTCCTGGTAGCAGATCTGGGAGGTCCACGATGGCGGGTGCGAGCCTGGTTGCGCGCGTCGCGACGGCAACGACGTACACAGCAGTGCCCTATCCGCGTACGGCGATCCCCACCGCGATCGAGCGGCACTTCCTCAACCGGTTGGGCACCGGGTTCTGCCCGTCGTCGTTCGCGGCGATGAAGGCGCGAGGCGGGGCGCAGGAGTGGTTCGCCTGGCAGCTGTCCCCGGGCGAGGTGCCCGAGTCGGCCAAGACCGACGGCCTGCTGGACTGGTTCCCGCGACTCTCCGACACCCCCCAGGAGCGGGTCGCGCGGAACTCCGCCGGCACGTACGGCGCCTGGGAGTACGCCCGCGACCTGGGCAACTGGACGGTGCTGCGTCGGATCTACTCGACCCGCGAGGTCCACGAGACGATGGTGGACTTCTGGACCAACCACCTGCACATCCCGGCCAACGGCGTCACCGGCTGGCAGCTGCGCTCGGAGTACGACCAGACGATCCGCGAGCACGCCCTCGGCCGGTTCGAGGACCTGCTGCTCGCGTGCTCGCTGCACCCGGCGATGCTGCTGTACCTGGACAACTTCAAGTCCGTGCGCAACGCCCCCAACGAGAACCAGGGCCGCGAGCTCCTCGAGCTGCACACCGTCGGCCGGACCTCGGGCTACACCGAGGACATGGTCAAGGACTCCGCACGGATCCTGTCCGGCTGGACCACGAGCGCGGGTGCCGACTGGAAGGCGACCTACGACACCGGCCGGCACACGACGGGTCCCGTGCAGGTGCTCGGCTTCACCGACCCCAACGCGTCCTCGGACGGCTCCGAGCTGACGGTGCGCTACCTGCGGTACCTCGCGCGGCACCCCGCCACCGCCCGCACCTTCGCGCGCCGGCTGGCCGTCCGCTTCGTCTCCGACACGCCGTCCGACGCCCTCGTCGCCCACCTGGCGAGCGTCTTCACCGACAGCGGCACCGACATCGCGGCCACCCTGCGGGCCCTGGTCGCGCACCCGGAGTTCCGGGAGTCGGCCGGCCACAAGGTCAGCACGCCGCACGACGACCTGGTGCGGACCGCGCGGGTGCTCGGCGTCTCGGCCTCGAAGCCCACCCTGCCGTCGTCGTTCGCCAACTCGATCGCCTGGATCCCGCGCGGCATGCTGCTCTACCAGTGGCCGCGCCCCGACGGCGCCCCGAGACCAACCCGGAGTGGGCCTCGGCTGCCCGGATGCTGGCGTCCTGGCGGATGCACTGGCTCTTCGTCGGCGGCTACTACCCGAAGTCCGGCGCGACCTACCGCAAGCCGCTGTCGTGGCTGCCGCAGTCGCGGATCCGGCTCGACCAGTACGTCGACCACCTGGTCCGCTCGCTGCTCGGCCGCGGGTCGACCAGTGCGGACCTCCTGCTCGTCTGCCAGGCCACCGGACGGCGGCCTGCGGAGATCGTGACCAGGAAGCACCCGATGACCCGCCACCTGTTCGTGCGTGCGGCGACCGCGCTGCTCGACACCCCCGACCACATGTGCCGCTGAGGGACCGACCTGCGATGACCCAGACCCCCACCCAGACGCCGACCACGAAGGCGGGCGTGAACGACGGCTGCTGCACCGAGTTCGAGCGGGCCGCCGCCCTGTCTCGCCGGAGCTTCCTGGCCCGCGCGGCCGCGACGACCGGCGCGGTCGTGGCGACCCAGACCTTCGGGGACGCGTTCCGGCAGACGTCGTTCGGCGCGAGCACCGACAGCAACGTGCTCGTCGTGATCAGCATGCGCGGCGGCATCGACGGTCTCGGCCTGGTGGTGCCGCACGGCGACCCGGGCTACTACGCGGCCCGCCCGACCATCGCGCTACCGGCGGCCTCGCTGGTCGCCAAGGACGCCATGTTCGGCCTGCATCCGTCGATGAAGCCGCTGGAGTGGCTGTTCAACGCTGGCGAGCTCGCGGCCGTGCACGCGGTCGGCATGGAGGTGCCGAACCGCTCCCACTTCCTGGCGATGGAGGAGGTCGAGGACGCCGACCCGACCTCGAGCGTCCGCCGCGGCTGGGTCAACCGGATGATCGGACTGGACGCCGACAGCCGCCCCGCCGAGGCCGTCAACCTGGGCAGCCCGATCACCCCGACGTCCCTGGTCGGGCCCGCGCCCGCCCTGGCCACCTCGAACCTCGGCGGCATCGAGCTCGCCGGTGCGTCCGGCACGTACGCCGCCCGTCGGCGGGCCCAGCTCGGCACCACCTGGAACCAGGCCGGTGGACCGCTCGGCGTGGCCGGCCGCTCGGCGCTCGCGACGGTCCGCGAGCTGTCACCGCTCGCGCGCACGAAGTACCAGCCGAGTGTCAGCTACCCGTCCGCCTGGCCCGCCGCCGGCCTGTCCGCGGCCCTCAAGGACACCGCCCAGCTGATCAAGGGCGACGTCGGCACCGAGGTGGTCACGATCGACTACGGGTCCTGGGACATGCACAGCGACTACGGCACGACAGCCTGGGGCGACATGCAGGCGATGACGAACGGCTTCGCCAACGCGCTCAACGCCTTCCTGCGCGACCTCGGCGAGCTGCGCTCGCGGGTGACCGTCGTGACGATCAGCGAGTTCGGGCGACGGGTGCAGGAGAACGGCAACCGCGGCCTCGACCACGGCTGGGGCAACGCGATGCTCCTGATGGGCGGCGGCGTGCAGGGTGGTCGCTACCACGCGAGCTGGCCGGGCCTCGGCGCCGGCAAGCTGCTCGACGGCGACCTCAAGGTCACCACCGACTACCGCAACATCCTGGGTGAGGTGGTGGCCTCGCGCTTCCCCGAGCGCACGCCGGGCTCCGTCTTCCCCGGGCTGCGCTATGCGCCGATGGGCGTCATGCGCGGCTGATCTGAGCCTGCGCCGACCCCCGTGTCGCGCTCCGCTCGGCTTTCGGGCCCGGTGTTGGTAGGGTTCCTCTCGCAACAGATGCAAGTTCCAGCAGGTACGCCCGCGGAGTTTGTGATCCGATCGGCGTTTTCTCTAGTTGAGCACACATGCTTTTCGAGGGGGCTCGGCGTTTCACCGCATCTGTCGCGGGGCCGCCGAGGTGGCGGTTCCACGCCCCATCAGTAGGAGTACAAGAGCATGGCTCAGGGCACCGTCAAGTGGTTCAACGCCGAGAAGGGTTTCGGCTTCATTGCGCAGGAGGACGGCGGCGACGACGTCTTCGTGCACTACTCGGCCATTCAGAGCCAGGGCTACAAGTCCCTGGACGAGAACCAGAAGGTCGAGTTCGACGTCACGCAGGGTCCGAAGGGCCCGCAGGCGGAGAACGTTCGCGCCCTCTGACCCGATCTTCGGGTGAGCGAGGTGCAGACCTCGTCTCAACAGAGATAAACGCCTGATCCCTTCAGGCACCCGCAGGGGCCCCGCCGACTACCGGCGGGGCCTCTGTGTTTGTCCGGAATGACTATGGGTAGGGACCCCCGGGTCCGGAACAATAGAGCCACCGGAGCAGACCGCGGTCCTGCTCACCCCCAGGGCTCGCAGGGAGCACGATGTTGGTAGACGGAGGGAGCGGCGTCGTGGACGACCAGCTCAACGTCCCTCTCGAGGACTCCGAGCTCCTCGCGGAGGTCGAGTTGACCACCAACCTGATCATCGCCGCGAGCGAGTCCGATGCCACCCTCCCGCAGGCCGAGGTCGACCGCCTCCTCGGTGTGGAGAGCGACCCCGAGCCGTCGCGGGCCCTGCCCTTCCAGTCCCTGCGCCACCACTGAGACCGGTCCCGCCGCGCGCGGGCGAGGTGCACAGTTGGGTGCTTTGCCCCGGGTAGCCCTAGCATTGTGCGGGCTCCTCATCCCGGCTGGTCCGGGACCGATGCAGCCGATCATCATCTCGCCCCTCAGGAGTGCGCTGTGGCTTTGCGGTTCCGTCCCGCCGACAACACGTTCTACGACCTGTTCGTCCAGTCCGCCCGGCACCTCGTCGACGGCGCTGCCCTGCTCGCCGAGATGCTCGGCGAGGGCAACGACCGTGAGGGGATCGCGCAGCGCATGCGCGACGCCGAGCACGCTGCCGACGAGACCACCCACGACATCATCCGGCGGGTGAACTCCACGTTCGTCACGCCGTTCGACCGCGAGGACATCTACTCGCTGGCCTCCGGTCTCGACGACGTCATGGACTTCATGGAGGAGGCCGTCGACCTGACGCTGCTCTACGAGGTCGTCAAGCTGCCCAAGGAGCTGGCCAACCAGGTCGAGGTCATCCAGCGCTGCGCCGAGCTGACCGCCGAGTCGCTGCCCAAGCTGAAGTCGATGAAGGGTCTCGAGGAGTACTGGATCGAGATCAACCGACTCGAGAACCTCGGCGACAAGAGCTACCGCCGGATCCTGGCCAAGCTGTTCAGCGGCAAGTACGAAGCGCTGGAGGTGCTGAAGCTCAAGGACGTCGTCGACGCCCTCGAGGCGGCCGTCGACGGCTTCGAGCGCGTCGCGAACATCGTCGAGCAGATCGCCGTCAAGGAGTCCTGAGCGTGGAGCTCGCGATCGTCATCGCGGTCGTGGTCGTCGCTCTCGGCTTCGACTACACCAACGGCTTCCACGACGCGGCCAACGCCATCGCCACCTCGGTGTCGACGCGCGCGTTGACACCGAGGATCGCCCTGATCCTGGCCGCGGTGATGAACTTCGTGGGTGCCTTCCTCGGCCAGAAGGTCGCCAGCACCGTCAGCGACGTGATCGTGCCGGGAGGCACGGCCACGCAGGGGCTGGTGATCGTGATGTCCGGCCTGCTCGGCGCGATCACCTGGAACCTCATCACCTGGTACTTCGGGCTGCCGTCGTCCTCCTCGCACGCGCTCATCGGCGGCCTGGTCGGCGCCGCCCTGGCCTCGGCCAGCGTCGTGCACTGGTCGGTGATCGTCCAGAAGGTCGTCATCCCGATGATCGTCTCGCCGCTGGTCGGCTTCTCGCTGTCGTTCCTGGCGATGGTCGCGATCATGTGGACCTTCCGGCGCCGCAACCCGCACCGGATCCAGCGCGGCTTCCGGCTCGCCCAGACCGCCTCGGCCGCCGCGATGGCGCTCGGCCACGGCCTCCAGGACGCCCAGAAGACGATGGGCGTGATCTTCCTGGCCCTGCTGACCGGCGGCTTCGTGGGCGCCGACGACGACCTCCCGATCTGGGTGATCGTCGCTGCCGCGGCCGCGATCTCCGCGGGCACGTACGCCGGTGGGTGGCGCATCATGCGCACCCTGGGCCGGCGCATCATCCACCTCGACCCGGCCCGCGGCTTCGCCGCCGAGACGGTCGCGGCCTCCGTCCTCTACACGACGGCCTTCGTCTTCGAGGCGCCGATCTCGACCACGCACATCATCACCTCCTCGGTGATGGGCGCCGGCGCGACCAAGCGGCTCTCCGCCGTGCGCTGGGGTGTGGCCCGCACGATCCTCGCGGCCTGGGTCCTGACCTTCCCCGCGGCCGGCCTGGTCGCGGCTGTGACCTACTGGATCTGCCACTTCGTCTTCCGCCTGGGGTGACCCGCGCTCTCCGATTACCAGGGGATGCAGCGAATCTTTCGCTGCCCATGGTGATGTTCCCGTGGGAAGTGAAAGGTCTCCATGGGAAGCGCCGACGCGGGGGCAGCTCGTGCCCGTGGGCCGCGCCTCGTTCGACGCTGAGTGCGGCAAGCGAGAGGGGCGTACGTCGCGGGGGCCCGCCACACGGACGTCGTCTCGTCGTCGTTACACGGGTCGGCCGCTGTAACCCTGCTCACCGATTACCAGGGGATGCAGCGAATCTTTCGCTGCCCATGGTGATGTTCCCGTGGGAAGCAACAGATCTCCATGGGCAGCGTCGATGTTGAGGGCATCTCCAAGGCTCGCGGGCTGGAGCTGCTCGTTGAACGCTGAGTGCGGCACCGAGGGGCCGTACGGCGCGGGCCGCCTGCCGCACGGGTGCGGCCGTCGTCGGCGCCATCCGGCACCCGCGGCCGTCGACGCCACACGGCACCCGTGGCCGTCGACGCCACACGGGACCCGCCGCGCCGCTGTCGACCGCCACGCCGGCGGACCCGCCACCGTCGCCGCCGCAAAGCCCGCCCCGCGAGACCCGCGCCGACAGACCCCGCGCGAGACCCGCGCCGGCAGACCCCGCGCGAAAGCCCGCCCCGAGCCGCCGGCAGACCCCCCGCGAGCCCCCCGCCAGACCCCCGCCGCAAGACCCGCGCATGCGAACGGGCCGGGCCCGCTGCTCGCGGACCCGGCCCGTTGCGCTCACCTCATCCATCCCCTGCTGCTGAGAGGACGGTCCGACCGGAGGGTCATGACGCAGTTCTGCAGGTTTTGTCCGATTCTTTCTCGGCTCAGCCGAACCGGCCCGAGATGTAGGCCTCGGTGGCGGACTCCTCGGGGTTGCTGAAGATCTTGCGCGTCGGGTTCATCTCCACCAGCCGGCCGGGCTTGCCCGCGGCGCTCAGGTTGAAGAACGCGGTGTCCTCCGAGACCCGGGCGGCCTGCTGCATGTTGTGGGTGACGATCACGATCGTGTAGTCGCTCTTGAGCTCGTGGATCAGGTCCTCGATCGCCGAGGTGGAGATCGGGTCGAGCGCCGAGCAGGGCTCGTCCATCAGCAGCACCTGCGGCTCGACGGCGATCGCGCGCGCGATGCACAGCCGCTGCTGCTGGCCGCCGGACAGACCCATGCCGGGCTTGCCGAGCCGGTCCTTGACCTCGGCCCAGAGGTTGGCGCCGCGCAGCGACTTCTCCACGATCTCGTCGGCCTTGGCCTTGGGGATCTTCTTGGCGTTCAGCCGCGACCCGGCCAGGACGTTCTCGTAGATCGACATCGTCGGGAACGGGTTGGGCCGCTGGAAGACCATGCCGACCTGGCGGCGTACCTCGACCGGGTCGATGTCCGGGCCGTAGAGGTCCTGGCCGTCGATCACGATCTTCCCGCTCACGCGGGCGCCCGGGATCACCTCGTGCATCCGGTTCAGCGAGCGCAGGAAGGTCGACTTGCCGCAGCCGGACGGCCCGATCAGGGCGGTCACGGAGCGGGCGGGGATGGTCATCGAGACGCCCTCGACGGCGAGGAAGTCGCCGTAGTGGATGTCCAGGTCGGAGACGTCGATGCTCTTGGCCATGGTGTGTCTTTCCCTCGGTGGGATCGGGGAGCGCGTCAGCGCCCGGTCTGGGGGGAGAACAGTCGGCCCAGCACGCGGGCCAGGAGGTTGAGCGCCATCACGATCGCGATCAGCACGAGCGCGGCGCCCCAGGCGCGCTCCTGGCCGAACTCCGCGGGGACGCCGGGCTGGGTGTAGGAGTAGTAGATGTAGACCGGCAGCGTCATCATCCGCTCGGCGAACAGGTTCAGGTTCACCGAGTCGGTGGAGCCGGCGATGATCAGCAGCGGTGCGGTCTCGCCGATGACCCGGGCGATCGCGAGGGTGATGCCGGTGATGATGCCGGCCATCGCGGTGGGCAGCACGACCTTGACGATGGTGCGCCACTTCGGCACGCCCAGGGCGTACGCCGCCTCCCGGAGCTCGAGCGGCACCAGCTTGAGCATCTCCTCGCAGGAGCGCACGACGATCGGGATCATCAGCAACGACAGGGCGACCGCGCCGCCGAGGCCCATCCGCACGCCCTCGCCGAAGAACAGCACGAAGAGTGCATAGGCGAAGAGGCCGGCCACGATCGAGGGGATGCCGGTCATCACGTCGACCAGGAAGGTGATCGTGCGCGCGGTGCGGTTGTTGGCGCCGTACTCCACGAGGTAGATCGCGGCGAGCACACCGACCGGGACGGAGATGACCGTGGCTCCGAGCGTGATCATCAGGGTGCCCATGATCGCGTGGTAGATGCCGCCGCCCTCACCGACGACGTTGCGCATCGAGAAGGTCAGGAACTCGCCGCTGAGCACCGGCACGCCCTCGACGACGACCTTGGTCATCAGGGCGACGAGCGGCACCAGGGCGACGGCGAAGCACGACCAGACCAGCGTGGTCATCAGCCGGTCGGTCGCCGCGCGGCCGTTCTCGACGACGCGCGACCAGGTCGGCAGCGCGATCGCGTAGAGCACGACGCCGAGGATCAGCCAGCCGACGAGGCTCCAGCCGAGAGCCAGGGACACCAGCGCCGACGCGGACGCGGCGAGCGCGACGACCAGCCAGGGCGCCCAGCGCGGCAGCCGGGCCCGCTCCAGACGCAGGTGGCCGTTGTCGGCACGGGGCTCCTCAGGGGCGGTGGGCCCGGACGGGGCGCGCGGCGGCTCGCCGTCGGACACGGCCGTCCTCATGCGCAGGGGCGCGGTCATGCCATCCGCCGTTCGCGTCGGGTGACGATGCTGCGCGCCAGGAAGTTGACGGCGAAGGTGATCACGAAGAGCACCAGGCCGCTGGCGATCAGCGCGTTGACCCGCAGGCCGGTGGCCTCCGGGAAGCTGAGCGCGATGTTGGCCGCGATCGTCGAGGGGTTGGTGGTGCTGATCAGGTTGAAGGTGACGACCCCGCTGGCGCTGAGCACCATCGCGACGGCCATCGTCTCGCCCAGCGCGCGGCCCAGGCCCAGCATCACCGCGGAGACGATCCCGGAGCGGGCGTAGGGGAACACGGCCATCCGGATCATCTCCCAGCGCGTGGCGCCGAGGGCCAGTGCGGCCTCCTGGTGCAGGGACGGGGTCTGGGCGAAGATCTCGCGGGTGATGGCGGTGATGATCGGGAGCACCATGATCGCCAGCACGATCGCGGCGGTCAGGATG
Source organism: uncultured Actinomycetota bacterium (assembly GCA_963845655.1). Taxonomy (GTDB): domain Bacteria; phylum Actinomycetota; class Actinomycetes; order Propionibacteriales; family Nocardioidaceae; genus Nocardioides_B. Next base: position 125,955 of record CAWJTB010000008.1, read on the forward strand.
GTGCGACCGGTCGACGAGGCGGGCCCGGCGAACAGCGGGAACCAGCCGACGTTCTGCGCGAGCCAGTCGTAGAGCGGGAACAGCCGCGGGCCGAGGAACGCCAGCCCCCACAGGCCGTAGACCACGCTGGGTACGGCGGCCAGCAGGTCGACCACGTAGCCCAGGGTCGTGGCCAGCCGGCGCGGCGCGTAGTGCGAGATCACCAGCGCGACGCCCAGCGAGAGCGGCGTCGCGATCACCAGGGCGAGCGCGGCGGCGAGCAGCGTGCCGAAGAGCAGCGGCCACACGTAGGCCACGAAGTTCGTCGCACCGGGCAGGTCGTCGGCGCCCGCGGTGAAGGCCGGGATGCCCTCCACGGTGAGGAAGACGGTCACGCCGGCGAGGGCGACCAGGATCATGTAGCCGGCGGTCCGGGTGGCACCGGCGAAGATCCGGTCACCGGGGCGCTGGCGGACCTGGGGAGGCCGGGGCGCTGTTGCCGAGGCGGTCACGAAGGTCGTCCTTCAGGTCGGGGGGTGGTGCGGGTCCCGCCCACCGACGCCGGGGTCCTGCACCTGGCAGGTGCGGACCCCGGGATCGGTGTGCGTCTCACGTGTGTCAGCCGGCGGCCGCGATCGTCTCGATCTGGGTGACGGCTTCCTTGCTGAGCTCGTCCGACAACGGCGCGGAGCCGGCCGCGTCGGCCGCGGCCTGCTGACCGTCGGCGCCGACCAGGTAGGACAGGTAGCCCTTGACCAGCTCGGCCTCCTTCGCGTCGTCGTACGTCGAGCAGGCGATGACGTAGGACACGAGCACGATCGGGTAGGCACCCGACTCGGTCGTCTTGCGGTCCACGTCGATGGCGATGTCGCCCTCGGGGCGGCCCTCGACGCGGGGGGAGACGTCGACGGTCGTCGCGGCGCCCTCGGCCGACGGGACGACGTACTCCTCGCCCACCTTGATCGAGGCGATGCTCAGGTCGCCGGCCTGGCTCTCGTCGGCGAAGCCGACCGAGCCGCTGCCGTTCTTGACCGACTCGATGACTCCGGAGGTGCCGTTGGCGCCCTCGCCGGACTTCAGCGGCCAGACACCGTCGGGCTCCTCGGTCCAGACCTCGCCCGCGGCCTCGGAGAGGTACTGGGTGAAGTTGTCCTGGGTGCCGGAGTCGTCCGAGCGGTGCACCGGGGTGACGGTGGTCGACGGCAGGTCGGCGTCGGGGTTGTCCTGCTGGATCGCGGCGTCGTCCCACGTGGTGATGTCGCCGTTGAAGATGCCGGCGAGGGTCGCGGGGGACAGCTGCAGGTCCTCGACGCCCTCGAGGTTGTAGACGACGGCGATCGGGCTGACGTACGCCGGGACCTCGAAGGCCTCGGTGCCGCCGCAGGTCTCCTTCGACGCGGCGAGCTCGTCGTCGTCCAGGTAGGAGTCGGAGCCGGCGAACAGCACGCCGCCGGCCAGGAACTGCTCACGGCCGCCGCCGGAGCCCACCGGGTCGTAGTTGACGGTGGCGCCGGAGTTGGCCTGCTGGAAGCCGGCCTGCCAGGCGGCCTGGGCCGCCTCCTGCGAGCTGGCGCCGGCGCCGTTGAGGGTGCCGGAGAGAGAGGGGCCGTCGCTGGCGGAGCCGCTCGCGGAGGAGGGCTGCTCGTTGCCGGCACTGCACGCGGCCAGGCTCACCGAGAGAGCCAGGGCGGCCACCGTCGGGGCGGCCGCGGTACGGAAAGAAGTGCGCTTCACTTCGTGATCTCCTGTGATCGATGTGCAGACACATGTATTCGGTCTCGTGCAACGTAGGGAGACGAGGTGAAGCGACCCTCGGTCTCGGGTGAACGAGAGGTGAACGGTGGCCGCCGCGTTGTCGACCGCCACCGGGACGTGAGACGGCGCTCACACGCACGTCGAGCAGGCTCAGGCCTGGTGGGTCTCGACCGCGACGATCTGGCCGCGCCGGTGGTGCACCACGTGCATCCCGCCCGGCTCCAGCTTGGCGAGCCGCCGGGTGGGCAGGCCGAGCGCGGCGTAGACGTGGCCGAGCACCGGTCGGTGGGTGCACAGCACGGCCGGCTCGGCGGTCTCCAGCAGCCGGTGGACGTGGCGCTCGACGCTCTGCTCGGTGGCGTCCTCCTGCGACAGGTCGCCCGTCACCACCAGCTCCAGGTCGGTCACGTCGGCGTACGGCGCCACGGTCGTCCAGCATCGGCGGCTGCTCGAGCTGAGCACCTGGCGGACGCCGTACGCGCCGAGCACCGGCACCACCTGCTCGGACTGCAGGTCCCCCAGCGAGGTGAGCGGTCGCTCGCGGTCGTCGCCGGACCACCTCTTGCGTGACTCCGCCTTGCCGTGGCGCAGCACCACCAGCGGCGTCGACCTCCTGCGGACGGCGAGGAAGTGCGCGAGCGTCTCGCGGTCGTAGCGGTAGGTCAGACGGCGCGCGACCTTGTCGAGCGGCACCCAGGCGACCTCGTCGATCTCGGCGTTGGCCTGGTAGGTCGAGACGTCGTCACCACCGACGACGCGGCCGGACCAGTAGTGCACGACCTTCGGGCCCGCGGCCACCGGGTAGTGCTGGTCGGGCAGCGGCGGCCCGAGCCGGATGTCGAGGCCGGTCTCCTCCGCGACCTCGCGGACCGCCGCGGTGGTCGCATGCTCCCCGGGATCGAGCTTGCCCTTCGGGAACGACCAGTCGTCGTACTTCGGCCGGTGCACGAGGAGTACCTCCGGACCCGTGCGGGCCACGACGGCGCCGGCCGCCAGGGTCACCGGTGCCTGGGCCATACGGTTAGGTTAGGGCCTGCTCGACGGGTTGGGGACTGGTGACGGGAGACGGTGAGACGTGCGGACACGACGGGTGGTGTACGGCGCCGGCGTGCTCGTCGTCCTCCTCGTGGTCGGCGTCGTCGCCTGGCGGGTGATGGGCGCACGCTCGACCTACGAGCAGGCGCTCGCCCAGCTGCCGAAGGCGACGTTGCGCACGACGTTCACCGACTGGGCCGCGGTGCGTGAGCAGGCCCGCGGCGAGGACCTCGACGCCACCTCGTCGGCGGACGAGATCGACGCGTTCACGACGCGGTCCTACGACCTCGACCTCACCGCCGGCTCGGCGCTGGCCGGATCGACGTACGCGTTGGCGCGGCGGTTCGGCTTCTCGCCGCTCTCCGCGCAGTGGGAGGCGTTCGGTCAGTCCCCCCAGGGGCAGGTCGACGTGCTCAAGCTCAACCGGGGCGTGGACATGCCCGCGATCGTGCGCGCGCTCGACAAGCTCGGCTACGAGAAGCCGGACCGCGACGACGGCACGTGGGTCGGCGGCGCGGACCTGGTCGCGGGCCTCGACGGGGAGCTGACGCCGGTGCAGCAGAACATCGTGGTGTTCGAGGACGACCGGCTCGTGCTGATGTCGGACAACGCGGCCTACGCGTCCGCCGCTGCCGACGTGGTCCGCGGCGATGCCGAGGCGCTCACTGCCGAGGACGGCGTCGCGTCGCTCGCCGGTGTCGTCGGCGAACCGGTGACGGCCGTGCAGTGGACCTCGACCTTCGTCTGCGAGGACCTGAGCATGGGGCAGGCCGACGAGGAGGACCAGCGCGCCGCGGACGACCTGGTCCGCGAGGCCGGCAAGGTCAGCCCGCTCGTCGGGTTCGTGATGGCGCAGGACGCCGACCGGGCCCTCGCGGTCGGCCTGCACTTCGAGAGCGACGAGCAGGCCTCGGCGAACCTCCAGCCGCGCGTCGACCTCGCCTCCGGCGACGCCCCGGGACAGGGCGGGTCGTTCGCTGAGCGGTTCTCGATCACGTCCGGCGAGGCCGATGGCGCGGACGTCGTACTCCGCCTGAAGCCGCGCGGCGACGACGCGGTGCTGTCCGACCTGTCGAGCGGCCCGGTGCTGTTCGCGACCTGCTGACGCGCACCGTGAGCGCTCAGTGATCGGGCAGGTTGCACGTCGGGCCGCGTGACACGGTCCCGGCGGCGACGCTGGCCAGCCAGCGACCGACGTTGGGTGCCGTCCGCTCGATGTCGAAGGTCGCTGCCTTGCCGGGCGCGGCGTCCACGAGCCGCCGGCGCAGCGGTCGGTCGTCCCGCAGCTCGGTGAGGGCAGCAACCAGGGCGTCCTCGTCGTCGGTCGGGACGAGCAGGCCGTCGACGTGGTCGTCGATCACCTCGGCCGGTCCACCCGGCCGGGTCGCGACGACGGCACAGCCGGCAGCGAGTCCCTGCACGACGACCTGCCCGAAGGGCTCGGGGACCCGGGACGCGTGCACGAGCACGTCGGCGGCCACCAGCTCGGGCCACGGGTCGGAGAGGTGGCCCGCGAAGTGCACCTGGTCGGCGATGGCGAGGTCGACGGCGAGCGCGCGCAGCCCGGTCTCGTAGCCCGACTCCCCGAACAGGGCGCCCCCGACGACGTGCGCGGTCACGGAGGTTCCGCCGAAGACCCGCGCGAACGCCCGCAGGAACAGGTCCTGCCCCTTCCAGCCCGTCAACCGTCCGAGCATCAGCACCCGGCCGACCTCGTCGCGCGCCGGCTCCTGAGGCAGACAGGGGTGCGTCGTCCCGGGGTAGGCGACCAGTGCCGGGGTGCGGCCGGGGCGGATCGTGGCCAGCGTGGACCGGCTGTTGACCATCACGCCGTCGACCAGCCGGGGCAGGACGTGACGTAGCACCGGCACGAACGCGGAGGCGAAGTAGTCGCGCGAGGCCCGGTCGTGGAAGCTCCACACCACCTTGGTGCGGGTCAGCCGGGCCGCCGGCAGGGCGTAGACGATCGCCTTGGTCCCCACGGCGACGACCAGATCCACCGGCTGCTCCCGCAGGGCCGCGCGCAGCTGTCCGGCCGACCGCAGCAGTCCGAGCACCGATCCCAGCACACGCAACGGGTTGCGCTCAGTGCGTCGGACGAGCCGGGTGGACGAGAGACCCAGGACGGTGAGCGCAATGCCCTCCTTGTGGGCGCGGCCGGCAATCGGACCGTCCTCGGCGAGCAGCAGGGTGGCCCCTACGTGGTCCGGGAGATGCGCCAGGAGGTTCACCATGTTCTGCTCGGCGCCCGAGTCGGCGGCCGAGTGTGCAACAAACGCGCAGGAGGTCACGGTCAGCGGGGAGGCTCGTGTGTCGCCCGCTCCGCAGGCCGTACGGCGCGCCGTCGGCGGTTCTGCGCGATCAGCAGCTCCTGGAGGTCCCGCAGCGGCTCACCGTCGTCGTCGAGGTGGTGGCGCACCCACTCGCCGCTGGACTCCAGCCACCACGACGACGTGCGGTCGTCGAAGGCGAGGTCGAGCAGCCGGCCGACCTCGTCGATCTGCGCCTGGCCGGGGAGCTCGACGAGGCACTCGACGCGGCGGTCGAGGTTGCGGTGCATCAGGTCGGCCGACCCGAGCCACGCCGAGGGGGTGCCGCCGTTCTCGAACCAGAAGATCCGGCTGTGCTCGAGGAAGCGGCCGAGGATCGAGCGGACCCGCATCGTCTCGGACAGGCCGGGGACGCCGGGGCGGGCGGCGCAGATGCCGCGGGTCAGCAGGTCGACGGGGACGCCGGCCATGGATGCGCGGTAGAGCTCGTCGATCACGGCCTCGTCCACGATCGAGTTGGCCTTGATCCGGATGCGGGCGGGTTGGCCGGCCTCGTGGTTGATCACCTCGTTGCGGATCCGGCCGACCAGGCCGTCGCGGACGGAGTCGGGGGCGACGAGGAGGTGCTCGTAGGAGGCGTTGCGCGAGAAGCCGGACAGGTTGTTGAACAGGTGGGCGACGTCCTCGCCGATGCCCTCGTGGCTGGTGAGCAGGCCGAAGTCCTCGTAGAGCCGCGCGGTCTTGGGGTTGTAGTTGCCGGTGCCGATGTGCACGTAGCGGCGGATGCCCTCGGGCTCGTCGCGGACCACCATCGCGAGCTTGCAGTGCGTCTTGAGGCCGACCAGGCCGTAGACGACGTGGCAGCCGGCGTGCTCGAGCTTGCGGGCCCACTTGATGTTGGCCTGCTCGTCGAAGCGCGCCTTGATCTCGACCAGCACCAGGACCTGCTTGCCCGCGTCGGCGGCGTCGATGAGCGCCTCGATGATCGGGGAGTCACCCGAGGTGCGGTAGAGCGTCTGCTTGATCGCCAGCACGTGCGGGTCGTCGGCGGCCTGCTCGATGAAGCGCTGCACCGACGTGGAGAACGAGTCGTAGGGGTGGTGCAGCAGCACGTCGTTGCGCTTGAGCGACTTGAAGACGTCGACCGGGGAGGCCGACTCGACCTCCGCGAGCTGGGAGTGCGTGCTGGGCACGAACGCGGGGAACTTCAGCTCGGCGCGGTCGAGGTCGGCGATGTCGCCGAGCCCACGCAGGTCCAGCGGTCCGGGGAGCCGGATCACCTCGTCGGCGGAGACCCCGAGCTCGGAGACCAGCAGGTCGAGGATGTGCTCGTCGACGGTCTCCTCGACCTCGAGCCGGACCGGCGGGCCGAAGCGCCGGCGCAGCAGCTCCTTCTCGAGGGCGGCGAGGAGGTTCTCGGCGTCGTCCTCCTCGACCTCGAGGTCCTCGTTGCGGGTCACCCGGAAGGTGTGCACGCCGAGCACCTCCATGCCCGGGAACAGCCGCTTGAGGTGCTCGCCGATCACGTCCTCGAGCGGCACGAACCGCTGGTTGCCGACCGGCACGAAGCGGGCGAAGATCGGCGGCACCTTGACGCGGGCGAAGTGCTCCTTGCCGGTCTTCGGGTTGCGCACGAGCACGGCCAGGTTGAGCGAGAGCCCGGAGATGTAGGGGAAGGGGTGCGCGGGGTCGACGGCCAGGGGTGTCAGCACCGGGAAGACCCGCTCCTTGAAGAGCTTCTTGCAGGCCTTCTGCTCGTCGCGGGTCAGCTCGCGCCAGCGCACCAGCTCGATGCTCTCCTTCTCCAGCGCGGGCACGATCTCGTCGCGGAACAGGGTGGCCTGGCGCTGCAGCAGCGCCGAGGTGGTGCTCCAGATCTGCTGCAGCACCTCGCGCGGCATCAGGCCGGAGGCGGCGGGTACGGCGACCCCGGCCGCGATCCGGCGCTTCAGGCCGGCGACGCGCACCATGAAGAACTCGTCCAGGTTGGAGGCGAAGATCGCCAGGAACCGGACCCGCTCGAGCAGCGGCAGCGCGGGGTCCTCGGCCAGCTCGAGCACCCGGGTGTTGAAGTGCAGCCAGGACACCTCGCGGTCCAGGAACCGGCCCGGCTCGAGGTCCGCGGACTCGACCTCGTAGGGCGGCTCGATGTCGAAGGGCTCGGAGGAGACCGCGCGCAGGTCGCTCGGGCCGTCCTCGGAGGAACCGCTGACGTGCGTGGCCAGCGTGCTGGTCGTGGGGGACTCCGCGCTCATGCGGCCATCGTCGCACCAGGAGGCACACACCCGGTAGCAGTTCTCGTACCAGCGGGTAGGTTGCCCCGGTGGCACACCTCCTCCCGCGTCTCGAGCACCTGCTGCTGCGCTCCCTGCTCGCCCTCCCGCCCTCCGTCGTACGACGCCTGGCCGGCCGGCCGGTGCTGCGGGAGGGCCAGGAGCTCTCGGTCGACACCCAGCTGATGCTGCGGCTGGCCGAGCTGTCCGGGCGTCCGGGCATGGAGACGCTGCCGATCGCGACCGGGGGCCGCGCGACGTACCTCCGGGAGACCGCGGTCGTCGGCGGACGGCAGCCGATCGGCGAGACCCGCGACCTGCGCGTGCCGACGCCGGGCGGCCCGATGCACGCCCGGCTCTACGTGCCGCGCGACTCGTGCGGCACGCCCCCGCTGCTGGTCTACCTGCACGGCGGCGGGATGATCTACGGCGACCTCGAGACCCACGACCCGGCCTGCCGGTTCCTGGCCGAGGAGTCGGGCTGCCGGATCCTGTCGCTGGAGTATCGCCTCTCGCCCGAGCACCCCTACCCCGCCGGTCTCGAGGACGCCTGGGCCGGCTACCGGTGGGCGGTGGCGCACGCCGCCGCGCTGGGCGCCGACCCCGAGCGCATCGGGGTGGGTGGCGACTCGGCGGGCGGGATGCTCAGCGCCGTGGTCGCGCTGCGGGCCGCGCGCGCGGGCGTGCGCTGCGACGTCCAGCTGCTGATCTATCCGGCCACCGACATGACCGGGTCGAGTGCGAGCCGGACGGCGTTCGCCGAGGGGTTCGTGCTGACCAGGGAGTTCATGGACCTCGCGGACCTGCACTACCTCGGGACGGCGACGGACCGCACCGACCCCGAGGTCTCGGCGCTGTACGCCGACGTGCCCGACGGCCTGGCGAAGGCGCTGATCGTGACGGCCGGCTACGACCCGCTGCGCGACGAGGGCGAGGCCTACGCCCGCAAGCTGGCCTCGGCCGGCGTCACCGTCGAGCTGCGGCGGTATCCCGGGATGATCCACGGCTTCCTGCATGCCGTGGGCGTCGGCCGGGACGCGCGCGCCTGTGTCGCCGAGGTCGCGGCCCTGCTCAAGGCCGCGCTGGCCGCGTAGTCAGGACTCAGGAGCGGGCGTACTGCACGTGCGTGTCGCGGGCGTCGTGCCGGAAGCCGAGCCGCTCGTAGACCGCGATCGCCGGCGCGTTGTCGCCCTCGACGTAGAGCACGACCTCGTCCAGCCCCAGTCCGGCGAGGTGGTGCAGCCCGGCCAGCGTCAGCCGTTTGCCGAGTCCGCCGCCCTGCGCGCGTGGCGACACCCCCACGACGTACACCTCGCCGAACGGCTGCTCGCCTGTGGCGGGCCCGTGCACCTTGGTCCAGTGGAAGCCGACGAGCTCGTCCCCGCGCCACGCCAGCAGGAAGCCGGCCGGGTCGAACCACGGCTCGCCGAACCGGGCGTCCAGGTCGGCGCGCGAGGTCGCGCCCTGCTCGGGGTGGTGCGCGAAGGCCTCGGCGTTGACCGCGAGCCAGGCCGCCTCGTCGCGACCCACGCGGAAGCTGCGTACGTCGATCCCGTCGGCGTCCTCAGCCTGCGCGGGCAGGTCGGCCAGCGCCCGGCGCATCACCCACAGGTCACGCACCCGCTGCAGGCCGAACGCCGCGGCGAGCGCCGCCGCGGCCGGGTGCTGGCCGTGCGACCACGCGGTGATCGGTGCGTCGGTGGAGGCGGCGGCCGCCGCGGCGAGCGCGCGGCCCACCCCGTGCCCGCGCGCGGAGGGCTGCACCACGAGGTCGAGGGCGTCGTCGTGCAGCCAGGCGAACCCGGTGCGCGCCTCATCGACCCACAGGGCCGTTGTCTCCGCACCTGGCGCGCGCAGCGCTAGCGTCGTCGCCTCGTCGAGGGGTGCTACGCCGTCGGCGGCGGTCGCCGCCCCGGCGATGCGGAGCACGTCGTTGGTGACAGTGTGGCTGAAATTGATTTGTGGGACTCGCGTGATGGTGCTGGCTGGGCTCACCTCGCCACCCTAGAGTCAGCCGGAACGGGAGGTTCGCGGTGGCCATGACCGATGTGCTCATGCTGGGTGGTGCGCTGCTCTTCCCGGTGGCCGGCCTGTTCTTCCTGCTCTGGCTGGCCCGCATCGAGGAGACCCTGCCGCGCGACGTGCGGACGACGCAGCGGCGGCCCGCGCCGCCCCCGATCCTGGCCGTGCCGATCCGTCGTCGCCCTGTGGCGCACGCCGTCGCGCCGCTGGCCGAGGTGTCGGCGATCCCGGTCGCCCGGGCCTCCGTCCCCGAGCAACGCGCGCCGGTGACCGTCGTGGCCGAGGCGGTCTGAGCGCGCCGTACACCGGGTGGCGGGTGCGGCCGGAGGGGTCACGGCGCCGCCGTACGCCGTGCTTCCCATGGAGAACTCTCGCTGCCCATGGGAAGTTCACCGTGGTCAGCGAAAGATTCGCTGCATCCCCTGGTAAACGGTCAGGGGATCAGGCGTGCTCGCGCTCGCCGACACGCTCCTTGGGCGGCAGCACGAACCGGTAGCCGACGTTGCGCACGGTGCCGATCAGCGTCTCGTTCTCGGGGCCGAGCTTGGCGCGCAGGCGCCGCACGTGCACGTCGACGGTGCGGGTGCCGCCGAAGTAGTCGTAGCCCCAGACCTCCTGCAGCAGCTGCTCGCGCGTGAACACCCGGCCGGGGTGCTGCACGAGGTACTTCAGCAGCTCGAACTCCTTGAAGGTCAGGTCGAGCGGGCGACCACCGAGCTTCGCGGTGTACATCGAGTCGTCGACGGTCACCTCGCCGGAGCGGATCACGTGCGACTCGGGGTCGTCGGCGTTGCGCTGGTTGGCGAGCCGACCGACGGCCAGCCGGAGCCGGGCCTCCAGCTCGGCCGGGCCGCAGGTGTGCAGCAGCACGTCGTCCATGCCCCAGTCGGCCGCAACGGCGGAGAGCCCGCCCTCGGTGACCACCATCAGCACGGGCGCGATCGACCCGGTGGTGCGGATCAGCCGGCAGAGGTCGCGGGCATGGGCGAGCTCCTTGCGGCCGTCCACCAGGACCACGTCGACGTCCGGCGCCTCGAGCAGCGCGCTGCCCTCGGCGGGCAGGATCTTCACCTGGTGGGGGAGCAGGGCGAGCGAGGGCAGCACCTCGGCGGAGGGCTGGGTGGTGCTCGTCAACAGCAGCAGGGTGCTCATGGGCACCTCCCGGTCGGGGGATCGCCGACTCGTCGTTGAGCCGCTGTGCGGGTCGCGCACGCCGGACGGACCGGCGACACGCGATAGGGCAGGATACCGAACATGACTCCCACGGCTCCCGATTCCGTCTCAGGGGTGGGCAGCGTCACGGTCCGCTACTGGGCGGCGGCGCGGTCGGCGGCGGGGGTGGAGAGCGATGAGGTCGAGGTCGTCGCGGGTGCCACGCTCGCCGATGTGCTCGCCGCCGTGCGGGACCTGCACGCCGACCAGCCGCGTCTCGCGGAGGTGCTCGCGGTCTGCTCGATGCTGGTCGGCGACCGTCCTGTCGGGACCGCGGACCCGGCGACCGTCGCGCTCGCCCCGGGGGACGTCGTCGAGCTGCTGCCGCCCTTCGCCGGTGGCTGAGGGGGCCGGGAATCTCGCGGCGACCCGGCCGGTTGACCTGACATGAGCCAAGGAGCCTGGGTGCTGGTCGTCGCCGTCGTGCTGGCGTGCGCCTTCGGGCTGTTCCGCGCCGCCCGCGACGGACGGTTCCGCGGCACGCACCCGGTGCGCGACAGCGGCAGCACCGGCGCCGCCCCCGAGGAGGCCCCCTCGCCGGTCGACTCCCCGCTGGATGGTCTCGGGCACGACCCCGGCGAGCGCTTCACCCTGCTGCAGTTCTCCTCCGCCTTCTGTGCGCCCTGCCGGGCCACCCGCCGGGTGCTGGGCGAGGTCGCCGAGCTGGTCCCGGGGGTGCGGCACGTCGAGATCGACGCGGAGCAGCACCTCGACGTCGTACGACGCCTGGGGATCGTCCGCACGCCGACGACGCTGATCCTGGACGCGCAGGGACGTGAGCTCTCGCGGGCCAGCGGGGCGCCGACGAAGCACATGGTGCTGGCCACGCTCGAGCGGTCCGCCTGACGCAGGTCAGTCGGCGTCGCTCAGCCGGACCTGGCCGCGGTGAACGCCGCCTCCTTTCGAGGCAGGACGACGTTGGCCAGCTCGGGCGGCGCGATGGCCTGCGCACGAGGCGGAGGCGGCCGACGAACGACCAGCAAGCCGAAGTCGTGCCTCTCGCGGGACGGGTTCGACCGCGATCGCGTCGCCACCGGCGCGCATCGTGCGCGCTAGGGGCAGTCGGTGCACCGGCGCGGACAGCCTCCAGGAGCGTGTGCCGCTGGGGGACGAGGCTGAGACCGGGGGAAGCCCCGAGTCTAGGTGTCCACGACCGGGCGTCGGCTGTGATGCGATGGCCCCGTCGTCACAGGTGGCGACGGGTCGACGAGGGACGGAGGAGCTGCTCGTGAGGGTCGTCTTGCTGCCGAGCAGCTTCGCGCCGCACATCGGGGGGATCGAGGAGGTGACGCGCCAGCTCGCCCGCCAGCTGCTGGCGTCCGGCGACCTGGTGGAGGTGTGGACCCATCAGCATCCGGCGACGTTGCCCTCGCTCGAGGAGATCGACGGGGTGGTCGTGAGGCGCTTCTGGTTCCCACTTCCCATCGGCGACGTGCGCAGCCTGATCCGCTACCCGGCTGCCGCCGGGTCGGCGCAGCGGGCGCTCGGTACGGCGGTGCGGCGGTTCCGCCCGGACGTCCTCCATGTGCACGGGTTCAGCGGCAACGGGGTCCACGCCGCAGCGGTGTCCCTGCGGCGACGCATCCCCTTGGTGGTGACGTTGCACGGTGAGACGTCGATGGACGACCACCGGATCTACGAGCACTCCGTGTCCCTGCGGACCGGTCTTCGGTTGGGCCTGAGACGGGCGGCGGCCGTCACCGCTCCGTCGCGCTCCATCCTGGCGGACGCACGCCGCTTCGGCCTGCGCGACGTCCAGGGCGAGGTGATTCCCAACGGCGTGGACCTCCGGGAGCCGGTCACGCCGACGGCGACCCCGGTGCCGTTCGAACGCTTCGTGATCGCGCTCGGAAGGCTGGTGCCCAACAAGGGCTTCGACCTCCTGGTCAAGGCGTTCGCCGGCATCGCGCACGAGCACCCTGGTCTCGGCCTCGTGATCGCCGGCGACGGGCCGCAACGAAATGCGTTGGCGGCGCAGGCGCAGAGCCTGGGCGTGTCCGATCGGGTCCTGCTGACCGGATGGCTGGACCGCAGCCAGGTGGCCGCGACGCTTGCCCGAGCCGACGTCTTCGCGCTGCCGTCCCGCCTAGAGCCCTTCGGCGTCGTCGTCCTGGAGGCCATGCGCGCCGGCGTCCCGGTGGTCGCCTCGATCCGTGGCGGCGTCGGTGACTGGGTGCAGGACGAGGTGCAGGCTCTGTTGGTGGATCCCGAGCAGGTCCCCGACCTGGCGCACGCCCTGTCGCGCCTGCTTCGCGACCCGGCCCTGTCCGAGCGGCTCGTGGAAGCCGGTCGGAGTCACGTCGCCCGGTTCGAGTGGAGCGTCGTGGGACAGAGCTACCGCGATCTCTACGCGCGCGTGCTCGCCTGAGTGTGGGCCCGGCCGACGATCCCTGTGTCATCGTGACTGCTCGTCGTCGGACCTGGACCAACGGGAAGGGGAGGCATGCGCTTCACCGTGGTGATCGCCACCTACAACCGGTCGAGCCTGCTCGGCGAGGCGCTCGCGAGCGTCGATGCCCAGACGCGATCGGCCGACGAGGTCATCGTGGTGGCGGACGGCTGCACCGACGACACCAGCGATCTGGTCCGCACGAAACACCCCGCGGTGCTGCTGATCGAGCAGCCCAACGCGGGCCTGGCCGTCGCCCGCAACACCGGGATCGCGCGGGCGACGGGCGACTGGGTCTGCTTCCTCGACGACGACGACCGGTGGCACCCCGACAAGCTCGCAGAGGTCGAACGGGTGATCCAGGGCGACGGAGCGGTGCGAGCGGTCTACCACCCTGTCTGGACCGAGACCGCGGGGGTCCGCCACGGTCCGGTGCACACCGAGGACTTCGAGGGACAAGGACTCGCGCGCCTGCTCCTGGGCGTGCCCAGCGTCCCTTCGGCCCTGTCGGTTGAGCGGCACACGATCCTGCGTGCCGGCATGTTCCCTCCGCACGTCGCCTACGGCGAGGACTGGATCTTTGACGTCAACGTCGGACGTCTGACCCCGTGGCGCCTCCTGCCGAAACCTCTGGCGACGGTCCGGCTGGACGGTCAGCGCATGTCCTCGCCCTCCCACCTCAAGCGACCTACCCACTTCATCGCCGCGCCGGTCTCCCTGTGGACCGGGCGGCCCGCCCCCGAGCTGCTGGCCGAGATGCGGGTCGATCACCGCGCCAGGTATCGACCGCTGGTTCAGGAGACCTTGCAGGCGCGGCGCTGGAGCGAGGTCTACGAGCTGCTGCGCTGGCTGCGGATCCTGTTGCCTCGCCGTCGCGACCGCCTCTTCCTGGTCCTGCCGGAGTCCCTGCTCAGCGGAGCCCGCGCACTGCTGCGTCGGCGACGTACCTGACCGGTCGGTGCGGCGGGCGACGTGTCAGGGCGCGGCCGGACGTGCGGGCACCACACCGATCGCCGCCGCGAGCAGCGCCCTGGCCCGGTGAGGGAGGCGAGGCCCCAACCACTCCAAGAGCTCGACGAGCAGCCGTCGATGCACCAGCCGGAGCAACAGCACGTGCAGCGAGAGTGACAGCGCGGAAGCGGCGAACACCCCCGGCCAGCCGTCGGGCACCGAGGCCGTCACGCTGATCGCGGCCACGCAGCACACGCAGGCCTGGAGCCACGGGCTGCGAGCGAGGAGTGTGACGGCCCGTCCCGGTCCGAGCTCTGCCAGGAGCAGGCCGAGGTTGACCGCGATCAGCCCTAGGGCCGCGCCGATGGCGGCACCAGGCAGCCCGATGATCGGCACCAGGCACGCGGCGACCCCGAGATCGAGGACCACCGCGATGGCTTGGGTGCTGAGCAGGCGTCCGCGTTGCCGTCGGACCAACGCGCCCGCCCCGAAGGCGTCCAACGAGGTCCGCAGGGTGGCCGCCATGACGAGGGGCAGGACCAACGGGACCGCCGTGGCGTAGGCGGATCCGTAGAGCGGGACGACGGCGCGGGGTAGTCCGGCCGCCGCAGCGAGGGCCAGCGACGCCAGCACTCCGAAGAGCACGTTCCCGCTCGCGAGCGCGCGGGCCAGCCGCTCCGGCGGTCCGGTCGACAGGGTGACCGCCACCGCGCCGAAGCTCGAGTGCACGCCCGCGAACGGACCGGTCACCTGGATCGCCAGGCCGAAGGCGATCGCGAATACGCCCGCCTGCACCTCGAGCCCGTTTCCCCGGAGGAGGAAGACCTCGGACCGCGTTGAGAGCAGTGCCCCCAGCATCACCGTCAGCCACATGGGCCGGGCGAAGGTCCAGAAGCCCTCGGGCAGCCGGCGCGGAAGCGCAGGCCGGAGCAGGACCTGGCGGTCCTCAGGCGTGAGCGCGAACAGGACCGCCAGCGACGGCAACAGTTGCACCGCGAACCGGGAGAGCCACATGAGCTCGGGTGTCCCGCCGGAGGCTGCCACCACGACGAGGACCACGTTGCCGAGGACCCCGGCGATCAGCGACCGCTTCGCTCCGAGAGCGAGCCGGTTGTGGGCTGCCAGCCAGAAGTCGACCGAGCCCAGCGAGGCTCCGGTGATGGACAGCGCGGCGAACACCCAGACGTAGTAGCTCGGCGAGTCTCGCAGCAGGAACGCTGCCGCCAGCAGCACGCCGGGCTGCTGGACCAGCAGGTGGAAGCCCAGGGCCTTGCGGAACAGCGACTTCATCTGCGCGCTGTCGCCGGACGCGACAGCGGCTCCCGTCCACTGCTGCATGGCGGCCCCGAACCCGAAGTCCAGCACCGGACCGCTGATGGTCAGGAACACCATGAGCGCGACGAACGCGCCGAGGTCGCCCGGGCCGAGGAACCGCGCGACGAGCAGGCTGCCGAGGAAGTTGACCGGCAGCAGGATGAGCGTCTGCGCGGTGCCCCACACGGCCCCGCCGAATGCGCGGCTGCCGAGCGACTCGTCCACCCGGTCCGGGGAGGGCCCTCGCCGTCTCATGGCCGCGTCGGCACGGCGCCGATGCCGGCCAACTCGCGCCAGGTCCGGTCCCACGACATCGCAGTCGCTCGGCGCCTGCCCCGCTCGCCGAGGTCGGTGAGTGCCGCAGTGTCACCGAGCAGGCCGGCCAGGGCAGTGGCCAGGGCCGACGCGTCGTCCGACGGTACGACGATCGCCGCGCCGCCCGCGGCCTCCGGCAGCCCACCGCGATCGGTCACGACCGTCGCCGCACCCGCCGCCATGCCCTCGAGGGCCGCCAGGCTGAAGGGCTCCTCCCACCGGCTCGGAACTACGTTGACCGACGACGTGGACAGCGCCGCGGCCAGCTCGCCGCGCGGCAGGAAGCCGGGCAGGACGACATCGATGCCTTGGGTCCTCAGGCGGTCCGCGCCGGCCGACAGCGCGGACGAGTAGGCGTCGTGCTCGTCGGGACCGTAGTGCGTGGCGCCGGCGAGCAGGACGGAGAACCGCAGCTGGGGGTCCCGTGCCACGACCAGCTCGCACGCGGCCAAGAGCGTGTCAGGTGCCTTGCGCTCGTTGAAGAGCCCGACGAAGGACACCACCGGTGGCTGCGGCTTGGGCCCGGGCGAGAACGCGGTCGAGTCCACCCCGGCGTACACGGTCCGCACACTCCCGCCGGGCAGCCCCAGCTGGGCCTCCCACCAACGACCGACGAAGTGGCTGACCGCGAGCGAGCGGACCCCTTCGACGAACCGGTCCCGCCACCGCCCGCCCATCGGGTTGGTGTTGTGGAGCAGGTGCCACACCGTGTGGTCGGGCAGCGATTCCGCGACGACGGTGGCGAGCTCAGGATCGTTGTGCAGCAGGACGTTGCACGGTTCGGGTGCGACCGTCTTAAGGGCCGCCACCACGCGCCGGTTCCACCACGGCTGCCACGGGTGCACGTACTCCTGCCGCGTCCGCAGCAGGAGGTCGAGCCGTGCCGACCCGCGCCAGCCCGGCCGGGGGTAGGTCACCTCCGTGGCCTGGGGCCAGGCGGAGCCGATCCCGGGATGGCGTTTGGTGACGACGGGCACCTGGACGCCATGTCGCGCGGCCGCACGCACGGTGCCGAGCACCCAGGTGGCGATGCCTCCGCTCGCGGACTCCGTCAGGGTCTCGCCGGTGCAGTTGACGATGACCCAGTGCGAGCCGGCCTCGGTCATGTCTGGCTTTCCTAGCATTCGTCCGGGTGTGGAAACCTCGTGCCACAGTAGTCGCGGACCATCCGTGCGACAGGAAAACTGTGGACTACTTCTTCGTCAACAACACGCTCGAGACCTACACCATCGACGGCAGCGGTGCCATCGCCACGCACATCTCCGCCGTGCGAGCGGCCGCCGTCCTCGCGGGGGTCCACCCGGTCGTGATCACCCGCGGGGACCGCACCCGTCGCCCACTCGATGCCGGGCCGACCCGCGTCGTCAGTGGCCTCCCTCGACTTCCCGACCTGCTCGTGCGGCTGTCGAGGAAGGCGAGCAGACGGGCCGGTTGGCAGAGCCACCACGAGTTCTGGCACGCCCGCCGGGTCCTGCGCGTCCTGCGGAGGTCCCCGTCCGAGGGGCCGCGGGTGCTGGTCTGCCACAACGACCCCGATGTCGCGGACTTTCTGGCCACGAGGCTGACCCACGACGTGGTCCTCCACGTGTGGCACAACGTGCTGCCGCACGGGCGCTCACGTCATCCCCGCGTCCGGCACCTGGCCGTGAGCCGCTACCTCGCGGGTGCGGTCCGCGACCTCGCGGCCGCGCATCCGGCCACCTTGCCCAACGGCGTCGACTCGACGGCGTTCCGTCCGCGCCCGCGGCCGCCGGGTCCCCTGACCGTCTCCTTCCTGGGGCGCACGGGGAGGGAGAAGGGGCCCGACATCTTGCTCCACGCCCTGCTCGCCCTTCCACCCCTGGAGTCGGACGTGCGGGTGCTGCTCATCGGGTCCAACACCTGGGGTGAGCGCATCGAGGACCCTTACCAGGCAGAGCTGGCCGAGCTCGTGCGACGGCTGCGTAGCCGCGGGATGACGGTCGAGGAGACCGGTCACCTGGGTCGGGGCGAGGTGGCAGCGGTCCTGGCGACCAGCGACATCCACGTGGTTCCGAGCAGGTGGGAGGATCCCGCTCCGCTGGTGCTGATGGAGGCCATGGCCACCGGGCTCTGCTCGATCGCTGCTCGGTCGGGCGGCATGCCCGAGTACGGCGGCGACGCATGCCTCTGGTTCGAGCGGGAGGACGTCGAAGGTTTGACCGCGCAGCTCCTCCTCGCCATGCAAGACTCGTCCCTCCGTGAGCGGCTGGGGCGCCGTTCGCGACGGAGAGCGGAGGAGCTTTCGTGGGATCAGACGTGGTCGGGCGTCCGCGTGGCTGCTGAGTCGTGAGAGTCACCTTCGCCGAGATCGCCACGCTGCGGCCGATGGGTCAGCAGGCCTACGAGACGGCCATCATCGAGGCGCTGGCTGCGTTCTCCCCGACGACCGACTTCCGGCGTCGACGGATCACCTCCCTGCGCAGCCGGATCCCGGACGCGCGGCGGATCCCGTGGCAGCTGCTCGACCGGCTGCCGTCGAGCGTGGCGGCCCAGACCGTGGGCCGGTGGGCCTACGGACCGGGGTGAGGTGGTGCACCGGTTGGACCTGCGTCTCCCGCCCGCGCCGGGGCCCGAGGTCGTCACCGCGCACGACCTGCCCGGACTGCGGTTCCCGGACGAGGGCAGCGTCCCTCGCTTCCTGGCGGCCGGCGCGCGACGGGCAGGCGTCCTCATCGTCCCGTCGTCCTTCGCGGCGGCGGAGATGGTGGAGCTGCTCGGCGTCGACGAGTCGCGCGTTCGGGTCATTCCCTACGGCCTGAGTGACACCTATGCGGCTCCCTCGTCGTGCCTCAGCGGTTCCATCGCCGTCCCTCCGGGTCCCTTCATCGTGCACGCGGCCGGTGCGACGTTGCGCAGGAACCTTGCGGGTCTCGCGGCCGCCTGGGCCGACCTGGCGACGACCCACCCGGACCACCACCTCGTGCTGTGCGGCCCCGACGACGAGCGCCGCACCACGCTCTTCCGTGACCTGCCGCGCACGCATCTGCTGGGTCGGGTGGACCCGCGGGACGTGTCCTGGCTCATGCACCACGCCGCCGCGGTCGTGGTGCCCAGCACCTACGAGGGCTTCGGGCTGCCGGCCCTCGAGGGGATGGCGGCCGGGGTGCCGGTCGTCGCCGCGAAGTGTGGAGCTCTGCCTGAGGTCTGCGCCGATGCGGCGGTGCTCGTCGAGCCCGACGGACCCGCCCTCGCCGACGGACTGCGGCGCGTCCTCGACGACGGTTCGTTGGCTGCTGACCTCCCGGGTGCGCGGGCAGGCGCGGGCGGCGACGTTCTCGTGGCGTCGTGCCGCTGAGGCACATCTGGAGGCCTACCAGGCGGTGCTCGGCTGAGCATGCGAATCCTGGTCGCGATGCCACCGTTCGAGACCTTCAGCCCCTCGGTCGGCGGGGCGGTGAGCTCGGTCGCCGAGGGACTGGGTCGTGCCTGGTCGGCCTCGGGCTACGACGTGCACGTGACGACGCCGCCGGCCGATGAGCTGCACCGGACGGTCGACACGTTCCTGGTCGACTTCCCGCGCCGGGGCACCGGGTCGTGGGGCCTGCGCGCCGTCGCCAAGCTCGAAGGAAAGGCCCGGCGCTTCGACTGGCCGGGCTACCGGATCTACGTGCGGGAGGTGCAGCGTGCCGTGCGTGCCGTGCGCCCCGACGTGCTGATCCTCCACAACGACCTGGTGCTGCCGCGGCTGAGGCTGCCGATCCCGGCAGACCGCGTGGTGCTGCACCTCCACAACCAGGTGAACGTGAAGCGGCCGGAGCGGGCGCGCCAGGTGCTCCAGCGCGTCCGCGGCGCGGTGGCGGTGAGCGACTTCATCGCCGAGGACGCCCGGCAGACCTACGCGGTCGACAACGTGCGGACGATCCACAACGGCGTCGACCTGGCCGCCTTCCGCAGGCCCCGCCCGCCGCGTCTCCCGGGCTCCCCGTTGCGCGTCGCCTTCCTGGGGCGCCTGCTGCTGGCCAAGGGGGCCCACGTCCTGCTGGAGGCCGCCGGTCGGCTCGCGGACGAAGGCCGGCCGCTCGACGTCACCGTGATCGGCAGCCCGACGTTCGACCGGTTCGCCGACCACGGCACCGATCCGTACGTCGTACGGATCACGTCGCAGGTGGAGCGGCTCGGAGCGAGGTACGTGCCGCACGTCGACCGTACGTCGGTGTCACGCCTGCTCGCCGAGCAGGACGTCGTCGTCGTGCCGTCTTTGTTCCCCGATCCCTTCCCGCTGGTCGTCTACGAAGCGATGGCCGCGGGGTGTGCCGTTGTCGCCTCCGACCTCGGGGGCCTCCCCGAGAGCGTCGCCGACGCTGGGATGCTGTTTCGGCCCGGCGACGTCGACCATCTCGCGGCACGGCTGCGGACGCTGCGCGACGATCCCGCGGCCCTGGCGAGCTGCCAGACCCGGGGGCAGCAGCGGGTGGCCTCACGGGACTGGGAGAGGGTCGCACCGGTTTGGACCCCCTTGCTCGACCCTTCGTGAGAGTCTTCACCCCGTCGGATCGAGACGAGCGGCGACCGGCTGAGGCCGGCCGCGAGGGGAGGACAGTCCGATGCAACGACCCAAACGCATCCTCGTCACGGGCGGGGCCGGCTTCCTCGGTTCGCACCTGTGCGACCGGCTGGTCGAGGCAGGCCACGACGTCATCTGCGTCGACAACTTCTACAGCTCGACGAAGTCGAACGTGCGTCACCTGCACAACCACCCGCAGTTCGAGCTGATCCGGCACGACATCACGTTCCCCCTCTACCTCGAGGTGGACGAGATCTATCACCTCGCCTGCCCGGCGTCGCCGATCCACTACCAGCGCGATCCCGTCCAGACGACCAAGACCGCCGTGCACGGCTCGATCAACGCGCTCGGTCTGGCCAAGCGCACGAAGGCGCGGATCCTGCTGACGTCCACCTCCGAGGTGTACGGCGACCCCGAGGTCCATCCGCAGACTGAGGACTACTGGGGCAGGGTCGACCCCATCGGTCCGCGTGCCTGCTACGACGAGGGGAAGCGGGCCGCGGAGACCCTGTTCTTCGACTACTGGCGGCAGCACGACCTCGAGGTCAAGGTGGTGCGCCTGTTCAACTGCTACGGCCCGCGCATGCACCCCGACGACGGCCGGGTGGTGTCCAACTTCATCGTGTCGGCACTGGCCGGCCGACCCCTGACGCTGTACGGCGACGGATCCCAGACGCGATCGTTCTGCTACGTCGACGACCTGGTCGACGCATTGCTGCGCATGATGGCGACGCCTCACGAGGTGACCGGCCCGATCAACGTGGGCAACCCGGGGGAGTTCACGATCCGGCAGCTCGCCGAGCTCGTGCTGGAGCTCACGGGGTCGACGTCGGAGATCGTGAGCCTCCCACTCCCGGTGGACGACCCGTCGCGACGCAGGCCGGACATCACCCGGGCGCGAGAGCTCTCGGGTGGCAGCCCACGCTCGACCTCCGCGCCGGCTTGGAGCGGACCATCGCCTACTTCCGGGAGATCGAAGGCGTCTGCGCCCCGTCGTCGGACTGAGGGAGGTCAGCCCTTCCAGACGCCCATGACGGTGGTGTCGGCCGGGACGTCGGCGAGCACCAGGGCGCCGGCTCCGATCCGGACCCGGTCCCCGATCTTGACGGGACCCAGGACCGACGCCCCTGGTCCGATGCGCACCTCGTCTCCGAGCTGCGGCTGCAGGACGTAATCGGACCCGTAGCCCAGGGTCACCCCCTGGTGGAGAACGAGGTCCCGCCCCGCCCGCACCTTCTTGCCGACGACGATGCCGACCGTGTGGACCAGCGACAGGCCAGGGCCGATCGAACACCCGGGGTGGATCTCGGCTCCCGAGGCGCGCACCGCGCGTGCCTTGCACCAGTGGGCGGGCAGGCGGAGGTGGTGACGCCACAGCCACATGCCGGTCCGGATCCAGAAGACCGCACGGACCGAGGGGTAGAACGGGGCCTTGGCGACGGCCACCGCGAGGATGCTCGCAGGCCGGGAGTCCCACATCGCGTTCATGTGGCGCAAATCGGCGATGAGCGCTGCCGCCTCCCCTCGACTCATCCCGCGATGCTAGCGAGGTCGCGTTGCTGCCCGTGGGTCTTCGGCCGGGGGCGAGGAAGCGTGTCCGATCCGGGCATGAGTCGGTCCGGTGGCATTTACGGTCGGCCCGCGACAGACTCGGGGCGGGACCGAGAGGCCGACAGGCGGGTGAGGGGCATGAGGGATCGCAGCACCTGGAAGGCGTCCGCCGACGCGCTCTTCCGTCGCGTCGGCCTGCGCGCCGAGCCTCGGTACCACATGCTCGACCGGCACCGGCAGGCTCTGCTGCGCGCCCAGCGCATCACGCGGGTCCTCGACGTGGGTGCCAACGTCGGCCAGTACGCCAGCTCCCTCCGACGGGACGGCTACACCGGCGAGATCGTCTCCTTCGAGGCCAACCCGGTCGCCGCCTCGCCACCTGGCTGCCACGGCCGCGGCCGACGCCGCTGGCGCGTCGAGGCGGTCGCCCTGGGCGCGGTGCCTGGCCTGACTCGGCTGCACTCACCGTCGACTCCCTGAGCACCTCGCTGCTGGCGCCGGTCGCACCGACGTTACGGCTTCATGGACGAGACCCAGGACGACGTGTCGACGTCCAGGTGCTCCCGCTCGACGCGCTGTCGATCCCGATGAGGGGGTCCCACGCTCCTCAAGCTCGACGTCCAGGGCTTCGAGCTCGAGGTGCTCGGGGGGCGACGCGCACGCTGGCCGGTGTCGCGGCGGTGGAGTGCGAGCTCTCTCTCGTCCCCCTGTACGACGAACAGGCGCTGATCGAGGACGTCATCGCGCACCTGCGCCGATCAGGCTGGTCCACGACCGGTGTGCTTGGTGCGAGGCTTTACCGACCCACGTCACCCACGAGGTTGTCCAGGTCGACGGCCTCTTCGTGCGCGACGAACCGTGACTCACCACCCCCCCGCCGTCGTCGTCTCCGCCTCCTGGGCGACCCCGGCCAGCGTCTGTGACGCGTTCGCGGCCGCGGCGCCCACACGCGTGGTCCGCCGTTCCTCGGACTGGGAGGCAGGTCGGCTCCGCAAAGCCGTGAGCATCGTCCGATCGACGCTCGCCGTCGTGACGACGAGCCGTCGCGAGCCCCTGGTGCTGCTGACCGTAGGCGCGGAGGTCTACGTCGCCGCGCTGGCCTGCCGGCTGCTCCCGGGCCTGCACCGGAGACGGCTCGTCGTGGCCGACTTCCTGACACCCAGATCGCGGAGGCTGCCGCGGCTACAGGGGTGGCTGCTCCGCCGGGTAGACGGGTGGGTGTGCATCCGGCGCGGCGACGTCGACCACCTGGAGCGAGCGTTCGGTGTCGACCGGGCCCGTTGCCACTTCGTGCCCTTCCCGGTGAGCATGTCCGCGCTCGAGCGCAGCGACGCACGTGCCGCTGCGCCGGTGGCTCAGGTCCTGCTGCCAGGGTCGGGCCAGCCGATCCAGCCTCCGTTCGTCTACTCGGCCGGCAGCGCCCACAGGAACTGGCGGATGGTCGTGGACGCTGCGGGGCTCCTCGCGGTGAGAGTGGTCATCTCGACGGATCGTGCGCACCCGGACCTGCAGGGAGACCTCCCGGACAACCTCGTGCTGCTGGACCCGGTCACCCCGGAGGTGGGCCGGCGACTGGCCACCGCCGCGGACGTGGTCGTCGTGGCACTCGACGACACCCACCTTCCGTCGGGGCCGCTCGTGCTGGTCGACGCAATGGCGCTCGCCAAGGCGATCGTGGTGACCGACGTCAACGGGACCCGGGACTACGTGCATCACGAGGTGTCTGGACTGGTGGTGCCACCGGGCGATGCCGAGGCCCTCGCGCAGGGAGTGGAGCGGTTGCTGTCCGACGCGCCGCTGCGGGCCCAACTGGCGGCGAGGGCCGCCGACTTCGTCGACCAGTCCCTGCAGCCCAGCGCTTTCGCCACGGGTGTCCTGGTTCTCGTGGATCGAGACCGTGACGGGTGGGGCGCGAGCTCACGGGAGTGACAGATACGTGACGAATCACCCATTTGGGTGGAATCGGCATAGCCCGTTTCGGTCTTGTTGCCGCACGATCGGCGGAGCAGACTCGTGGCATCACAAGAGGGTGGTCCTTGGGCGGACGGACCTTCGGAATCAGGGCCTGGGGGGCTCGCGCGCAACGTGGGATGACGCGCGCACCGCGGCACTGCTTCTCGATACCCGCCTGGGGCCGCACCTGGGGTGCGTCCGGTCTCGGTCCGACGTTGGGAACTGAGTTGTTTGGGGGCACACATGCACGAGGACAGTCTCGGCAAGCCATCGGGCCCGGGAGCACTGGGCAGAGGCGTCGTGCTGGCGCACGACTATGCCACCCAGCGCGGGGGAGCAGAGCGCGTGGCTCTGAAGATCTCGGACGCCTTTCCCGCCGCGCCGATGTACACCACGCTCTACGACCCAGCGCACACCTTCCCCGAGTTCCGGCGTCTCGACCTGCGGGTGAGCTCGCTGAACCGCTACCCGCCACTGAGGCACCACCACCGCCTTGCACTCCCGCTGTTGGCGAAGGCCGTGGGCAAGCAGGCCCTCGAGGGTGACGTACTGATCGCCAGCTCGACCGGCTGGGCACACGGCTACCGCGGAGCCGGGAACACCATCGTCTACTGCCACGCTCCGGCCCGCTGGCTGTACCAGACCGAGCGCTACCTCGGGAGCCACAAGGGAGTCGGCCTGCGCGGCCAGGCCCGCCAGGCCGCCGCCCACCTCGCGATGACCGGACTCATGTCGCCGTTGCGCAAGTGGGATGCCCGGCAGGCCTCCCAGGCTGACCTCTACCTGGCCAACTCCAGCGTGACCCAACGGGCGGTCGCCGAGGTCTACGGCATCGAGGCCGAGGTGCTGTCCCCGCCGCCGGCGCTGCTCCCGGACGGAGTGGAGCGACCCATCGAAGGTCTCGACCCAGGCTTCCTGCTGTGCGTCGCCCGGCTGCTTCCCTACAAGAACGTCGACGCGATCATCCAGGCGGTCAACACGCTGCCCAACATTGAGCTCGTCGTCGTCGGTGACGGCCCGGACCGCGATCGCCTCGCCCAGCTGGCGGGACCTAGGGTGCGGCTGCTCGGCCGGGTCAGCGACGACCGGCTGCGTTGGCTCTACCGAAACTGCTCGGCGTTGGTGGCCGCCTCCTATGAGGACTTTGGACTGTCTCCCCTGGAGGCTGGCGCGTTCGGCCGCCCGTCGGCCGTGCTCGGCGAAGGCGGCTTCCTCGACACCGTCGTGCAGGGCCGCAACGGCATCTTCTTCGAGCGGCCGGTCTCGGGGTCGATCGCCGAAGGCATCCGTGAGGTCCTGGCGTTGCCCTGGAACCCTGACACGATCACCGCCCACGTGGACCTCTTCTCGCCCGAACGTTTTGTCAGTCGCTTGTACGACGTGGTCGCACGCGTCTCCGGACGGCCGCTGCACGCGCCCGAGCAACGCCGGTCCAGGGGGCTCCTAGCCTCCGCACGACTGGCCGCCTAGGCATCACCCCGAGGGCGCCGCTGCCACCCGTCGCAGCACATCGCGCATCTGGTTCACCCGATCGGTCCAACTCGGCACGGCAACGCCGCCGAGTCGGGATGGCGGGTGCTCGAGGACCCGGCGCACCTCGTGGGCGAAGACCTCGCGGTCGACCGCCAGCACGGCCGGGTCGTCGGTGTCGCGGAATCCTGCGACCGGAGTGCTGACGACCGGTCGCTGGGCCGCTTGATACTCGTAGACCTTGATCGGGTCCAGGCTGTCGGTGAAGGCGCTCACGACGTGGGGCACGATGAGCACGTCCGCGTGCTGCAGGTAGGCCGGCACCTGCGAGAAGGGTCGGCTGCCCAGCATCGTGACACCTGCACGCTCCAGCCGGGCGGTCTCGGCACGGTCCAGGAGCGCCGGGCCGACGAGCACGATGCGTGCCAGATCGCGGATCTCCCGCGCAGTGATCTCGACAAGGCCCACATCGAACCGGTCGGCGTGCACGGTGCCGACGTACAGCACGACGGGTCCCTCCGGCAGGTCGCGCGGTCGCGCAGCACGCGTGCCGTACGCCGCGAGGTCTACCGCGTTCGGGATCAGGGTCACGTCGTGGTGCGCCTTGTCGGCCGCGAGCCGCGGGGAGCAGACGACCACGCACCGACAGGTCGACAACAGGTAGCCCTCTTCGTCGCGCAGACGCCTCTGCTCGGTGGGGGCTCGTTCGGCAACCAGCCAGTCGTCCGTGATGTCGTACATCGACCGCCAGCGCGACGCTCTCAGAAGGTAGGCACCCTGCAGGGAGTTGACCCACAGCAGCGGCTCACGCATGCGTAGCTGGGTGGCGACCCGCACGAGACCTCGGGCCCAACGCTGGTCGGAGGACGGGCTCCATCGCCGCGGAAGGATCTTGGTGGGCTCGTGC
The DNA here is from genome assembly GCA_963845655.1 of uncultured Actinomycetota bacterium. Taxonomy (GTDB): domain Bacteria; phylum Actinomycetota; class Actinomycetes; order Propionibacteriales; family Nocardioidaceae; genus Nocardioides_B. Next base: position 151,876 of record CAWJTB010000008.1, read on the forward strand.
AGCCACAGCTGTCCCGGCCGCACCCCCGACAGCGTCGGTCCGGGGCGGGTACCACGGCCCATGCGGGGAAGGTTCCGGCGCCGCAGCGCGTGCCCAGGATCTCGTGAAGGCTCGACGAAGAGCACGCGCAGGTGGTCGTCCGTCCGCAGGAGTCCGGCCACGAGGTGCTGGTTGCGTCGCCATACATCGTCCCAGGGCTCCAGGGACACGACGACGAGGTCGGTCACAGCACCATCCGGTAGAGGTCGGCGGTCTCCGACATCTGTCGCTCGAGAGTGAACCGCTCGCGCTGAGCGAGCTGCAGCTCCGACCCGTACGCGTCTCGTCGTGGTTCGTCTGTCGCGAGACCGCGCAGGAGACGAGCAGCCGACTGCGGGTCGTTGCTGTCGAACAAGGCCGCCCCGGGCACCGACCCCACAGTCTCGAGATGCCCACCAGACCCCGCAGCGACGACGGGTGCCCCGGCCGCCATCGCCTCCAGGACCGCCAGTCCATAGGCCTCGTCGCCGCGGGACGCAAGGTAGAGACCGCACGGTACGCATGCGGGCGGCGACGTCCGTGCGGCTTCCCGCGAAGGTGGTCGCGTCGGAGACACCAAGATCGTCGGCGAGCCGCTCGAGCCGGGACCGTTCCGATCCGTCGCCCACCAGCTCGAGCTCCCAGCCAAGCCCGGCAAGGCCGGACGCGGCGAACGCTGCGATCGCCAGCGCGGTGTTCTTCTCCGGCTCGAGGCGTTGCACCACGAGCACGGTTCGCCGTCGGTCGCGCGCGGGCCGCCGATCAGCCTGAACCGGTACCCCTGCGTGGATGACGGTGGCCGTCCGCTCCATGTGTGCGGAGACGAACCGGCTCACAGCGATCTCCGCGCTGATGCGACGGACCGCCCACGAGGTGACTCGGTCGCGTCACCGTGCGTCCGCCGCGGGGCGCCGCGAAGTGCCGGGTGGCTACGACAGGAAGTCGCCGCAGCGACCACGTGCTCGCCGCAGCCACCTCGGCGGCGCTCATGTGCACGTGCACCAGCTCGGGGGCTGCCATCCGGGAAAGCCGGGTGATCGCGGAGGCGACACCGGCCGCAGGCAGCATCTCGACCGGGGCACCGTCGACCGCCTCCCGCATGCGCTCGGGGTGTCCTCCGACCACGGTGACGTGGTCCCCGTGCCGGGCCTGAGTGGCGGCGAGGTCGGCTACATGTCTCTCAACCCCGGCGAAGTTGTCGGTGCAGCAGACGTGGACGAGTCGCATCTAGCCGGACCCCGCGGCGGGGTTCGCTGAAGCCGCGACTGGACCGGGGCCGCTCACACGCGTGCTTCCTGACGGTGTGGCGGGCGCTTGGGACTGTGCTCGTGCCTGGGCCCCGAGGCAGATGCCAGCGATGACGAACGGGATCGACACCTGGGCGCTCACCCAGAACAGGTCGAGCTGGCCTTGGATCAAGCGGCTCAGCACCGCACTGCCGGCCAGTACTCCGTACGTCGGGTCCAGCTTCCAGAGCACCCGCAGGGTGCCGCCCATCAGCACGATGAATCCCACCAGCCCGATCAACCCGGCGCTGCTGAGGACTTCGGCCTCGGCGTTAGGTGGCTGAAACCGCACCGGGAAGCGATCGGTGTACCACCAGCGCAGGCCGGCACCGAAGAGGTAGTCGGTCTGCCAGACCTTGAGGGAGTCCGACAACCAGTCGATTCGCTGGAACAGCGAGTTGAACTTGTTGCCGGACTCCACCTGGTCCTTGACCAGGAACCCGACCACGGTCAGGGCGGGCGCCACCGCGAGCAGGATCAGCCGGGACCGCTTCCGCTCCGGGTCTACACGCAGGGAGATGACGACCAATGCCACCCCGAGACCCACCAACGCCTGTCGGGACTGCGCCACCCCGATCCCCACCGTGCAGACCCAGAACGACCCGAAGGCGAACCAGCGTGGCCAGTGGACCCAAACTGGATTCACATAGGCCGTGACCGCCGCGATGCCCAACACGCAACCGACGAAGTTCTTGTGCATCGGGTAGGGGAACGTGGGGTAGACGGCGTCGAAGTTGCCGCCGGCGTACTGCAGCAAGCCCTGCCCGATCGTGCACACGGCAATGACCACGCTTCCGGCCAGCAGCAGGGTGAGGGCAGCACGTGCGTGTCCCTCCCGGCCAAGGCTCCAACCGACGACGAGAGCCGCGCCGGTCAGGAGCCACGCATGGACCCACTCGACGAGGTTGGCGGTGTAGGGGTTGGCGACGACGGTCATGATCGTGGCCGACTGGTAGACGAGGGTGAGCAGCAACAGATTGCGCATCGGGGGGGTGTAGGGCCGGGTCGCGAAGAAGGCCGCGGGCCAGAAGGCGGTGAAGAGCGCGAAGTCGGACAGCGACAGGTCGGTGCCACCGGCGCTCACGCGCGCCGCCACCAGGAGCGGCAGAACGAGCAGAAGCGGCACGATCGCGGCGTCCATCAGGGTGAGGCCGAACCCGAGAACGACCACGGCGATCGCCAAGGAGATGAGCGGATCGGTCGCGGAGAAGCCGCCGACTGCGAGCACAAGCACTACCGTCAGCACACCCAGGGCGGCGATGCCCGTGGCACGCAGGACGCGTCGCAGCCCGTCAGGAAGACGCACGCTCATGAGCTGCCGCGCCGACTGGCGTCGGACTTCACGAGACGGCGCTCCGCTCGGATCGGACCTTGCAGGTAGAGCCGCGCGCGTTCGCGGGCAGCCGTCGAGCGCTCGCCAGACAGCACGACGGACCGGACGGCCGCGCCAGAGACGACGCCGGCACGTGCCACGTGCCAGCGGAGGCGACCGTGGTGCTTGCGCAGGAAGCGCTCCTGGGACGCGTGGAAGTGTCGCAGGCGACTGTCGGAGTCAGCGCTGGTGGCCGCACCGACGTGAACGGCGCGGGCGGTGGGCGTCACCGTGTGCCGCCAACCGAGCCGGGCCGCACGGAACGCCCAGTCGGTCTCCTCCGAGTACAAGAAGAAGCTCTCGTCCAGCTCGCCCACCTCCCCCAGCGCCTCGGCGCGGAGAAGGAGCACGGAGCCGATGACGAAGTCCGCTTGGCGGTTGAGGCGTCCGAGGCCGACCGCCTCCAGCCACGTGCGCAGCGGACTGGGAAACGGCCAGGCGACGCGGGACGACGTGCCGGCCAGGTCGACCTGCTCCGGCCCCACGCTGGCCAGCCGAGGATCTGCGTGCAGCGCTCGCTGGAGGGCGAGGACATCGTCGGCTGCGATCACGGCGTCCGGGTTGAGCAGGAGGACGTCACGGCCAGGATGGAGGCGGTGCCGAAGGCCGTGGTTCACGCCCGAGGCAAAACCCCCGTTGTGTCCGGTGTCGAGGTAGCGCACGCCTGTCTCGGCGCACACGCGTCGCACGTCGATGCTCGAAGAGTTGTCGACCACCGTTACGGGCAAGGACGCCACTGGCGCGAGCGTGCGTCGCAGCAGATCCGGTGCGCCGTAGGCGACCACAATGACCTCCACATCGCCTGATGCCAGCGAATCGTGCCGGTGCAGCACCCGCTCGTACAGCGCCTGGTGCGATGCCGCCACCCTCGCCCAGGAGCACCGCGCCGCCGTGCGGAGCGCTCCGGCGTCCGGTGCCCGTTGTGCGGCGTGCCGCCCACCGACCTCTCGAAGTGCGACCGCGAGAGCCACCGAGTCGCCGGGAGGCACGACGACGCCGCCGTCCCCGACGACGACTGGCAGCGAGCCTGAGTCGCTGGCCACGACCGGGGTCCCGCAGGCCATCGCTTCGACGACGACCCGGCCGAACTGCTCGAGCCATCCTGCCGTCGGCAACGAGGGCACGGCCAGCACGTCCACCGAGCGGTAGAAGTCCGGCAGAGCGTGCTGGGGGAGGGCTCCCTCGAAGGCGACCTGCGCGGTCACGCCTAGTTCTTCGGCCCGGCCTTCGAGGGCCGCACGCTCCGGTCCGTCACCGGCGATGCGGGCGCGTAGGTGCTCGTCGTGTCGCAACGCGTCGAGCAGGACGTGCACCCCCTTGTGGGCCTCGAGGCGTCCGACGTAGCCGACCACGACCGCGCCCGGCGGGCGGGTGGTCATCTCGACCGCAGGCGAGAAGCGCTCGAGGTCGACCCCCAGCGGGATGTAGGTGGCGCGGCCGGGCAGCCCTTTCGCCGTGAGGATGCGACCTGCCTCGGCGTTGCAGACGCTGGCGCCGGACGCGTGGCGCAGCGCCCACCTCTCGAGCCAGCGGAACGGGATCGGGTAGCGCTTGGTGATGTTCTGAGCTGAATAGAGAAGGTACGGTGCCCGCCGGCCGCGCAGCCACCAGATCGCCAGGATCTCGGCCGTGGCGAGGGCGAAGGGCTCCTCGTGGATGTCGATCACGTCCCAGTCCTCGCCCAGCGCTCGCCAGATGGGAACGGGGTCGTAGACGAACAGGGCAGGGTGGCGTCCAAAGGTCCGCACAGGAGCGACGAAGTCGTCCCCGCCCGCGACCAAGGTCTGGGGAGTGCCCCACTCCGACCAGGTCCGGGCGCTGAGCAGCCGGACGTCCACACCGAGGTCGCGCAAGCGTCGTTCGCGCTCGCGCCAGGAGTCGACGACAGCGCTGTGGAATATGCGCAAGACCCGCAAAGACCCCGTACCTCTCCTACACTGACGCTCAGGATAACGACTTGCAGGCACGCGCGCGATGAAACCGTGTGGGCCGTCGAAGGTCGCCATGCGCAGCCTAGGGCTGGCCGAGATCGGGGCGTTGAATGCCACTTCGTGAGTTCCTCTACGTGCTGCGCAGCCGGTGGATCACGATCGTCGCGACCATCCTCGTCGTCGTCGCCATCGGGTCGGCCTTGACGCTGCGACAGAAGCCGGTCTACGAGGCGAGCTCCCAGGTATTCCTCGCCGCCGAAGCAGTCAACCCCGGCAAGGCCGGGCAGGGCACCTACATCGTCACTGCTGCTGATCTCACGACGTATGTCGCGGTGCTGGGCTCGCCGTCCGTGATGGATCCCCTTCGTGAGGAGCTCGGGCTCCGCCCGGGCACTCCGATCGACGTGAACGCCTCGGTCCAGAGCGCTGACACCAGCATCCTCAACGTGACCGCACGCGCATCGGACGCCGACCTGGCCGCGAGGATCGCCAACGCCACGGGCCCCCAGCTGGCATCGGTGGCTGGCGACTTCTCGGTGCTGCTGAAGGCCAGCGGGCAGCGCATCCGGGCCACGACGATCAGTCCGGCGACCGTGCCCGGATCACCGGTCAGCCCCGACGTGGAACGCAACGTCCTCATGGCTCTGCTTGCCGGGCTCTTCCTCGGAGTCGGACTCGCGTTCGTACGGCACGCACTCGACACGAAGGTGCGTGCCGAGATCGACATCCGCACCTGGTCGAACAGCCCGATGCTCTCGGGCCTGCCGGTGCAGAAGACCGGACACCTGGGACTCATCCTCGAGAAGGAACCCTTCGGCGGCTACGCCGAGGCCATCCGGCGGCTGCGCACGAACCTGAGGTTCGTCGACGTCACGACGGGGAGCCACTCGTTCGTCATCACCTCGTCCGTGCCCGGGGAGGGCAAGACCACGACGGCGATCAACCTGGCGTTCGCGATGGCTCACGCGGGAGGGCGTGTGCTCCTGGTCGACGCGGATCTCCGCAACCCGTCGGTCACCCGGCGCATGGGCCTGGAGAGCAGCGCCGGCCTGACCAGCGTGTTGTTGGGAGAAGCCGGGGTCGACGACGTGGTGCAGCAGTGGAAGGACACCCAGCTTCACGTGCTCGGTGCCGGGAAGGTCCCTCCCAACCCGAGTGAGCTGCTGGGCTCCGAGCCCATGCGGCTGCTCTTCGAGCAGCTCACCAAGGAGTACGACTACGTGCTCATCGACAGCCCACCGCTCGTGCCCGTGATCGACGCGGTACTGCTGGAGAAGCTGGCCGGGGGGATGCTGATGGTCGTCGCGTGGAACCGGACGAAGAAGCGCGACCTCGCGAGCGCTCTCAAGTCACTGGACACCGTCGGCGCTCACGTGTCGGGCTTCACCTTCAACATGGTCTCGGTCGGTGACTCCGACGTCTACCGGCACGGCTACTACCGCTACAAGGGCTACGCCCCGGAAACCGAGACCAAGACTGCGGCCATGGGGGGCACGCCCAGCGAGCACGCTGGCAAGCTGCGCTCCTCGTCGACCCGTTGACCTGACGTCCCTTCGGACCCTACGGGTCGACGAGCAGCTGTTCGTCCACGAGCGTCTCCCACACCGACGCGATCTGCGGGGCCAGTTCGTCCAGGTCGCCGCCGAGCTGTTGCACGGCCTGACGGCCGGCGACCTCACAGCTGTGGCCCTCGGCCACGGCACACCACAGGAGGCCGGCAGGCTCGCTCAACGTCCTGCGGTGCCCGTCCTGCCGGAGGTCGGCCACGGTGACGAGGGAGCTGGTGGGGTCTTCGACCCAGGCGACATAGGCGGGGACGCGGAGCATCCGCTGGCCTTCCTCCCGGTCGACGTCGTGGATCAGGCCGTCCCGGTTGAGCTCCGTCAGAAAATCGCGTACGTCCTCTGCCAGCCGTTGCGCGCCACTGTCGGGGACGCGCGCGCGAAGCGAGGTGATGATCGCGTCCTCATCGTGCAGGTGAGTCAGGGCCAGCCAGATGGTGGCCGCCGACCCTGTCAACCGGTAGACCGCGCGCCCGTCCCACAGGAGGATGTCGCCATCGACGAGCATCTCCTCGACCCCTTCTGAAATGGCCAGTCCCCGGCTCACGCAGTCTCCTCGGCCCAGGCGCGGTCGAGGAGAGCGGCGGCCTGGTGTGCCTCACCGAAGGTCAGCCGGTAGGCGGGCGCACGTCGTGCCAGCCGGGCAAGGCAGTTCAGGGCCCCGTGCGGCACCGACGCGAGCAGTGAGGTGTTCGCGCCCAACTCCTGGATCGTCTCGGCGAGGTCGAGCGGCACGAGTCGACTCTCGCAACCCGCGGCGAAGGTCGGGAAGACCAGCAGCTCCGGGATGAGCCGACCTACCGGCGCCTCGGGGCTGCCCAGGACGGCGGGCGGTACCAGCCAGCGCTCATGCGCGTAGGTCCGGCCGATCGAATCGTCGACGTGCAGCTCGGGCAGCTCACGCTGCGCGTCTGCGCGCAAGGACAGCGGCTTGCGGTAGGGCGTCAGCCTCAGCGACGCAGGGTCCAGACACACCAACTCGTCCGTGGCGTAGCCGTGCCCGCGGCGTACCAAGGCGGCGGTCAGGGTGCTCTTCCCACTGCCCGACGGGCCGCAGAGCAGCAAGGTGCCGCCGTTGCCGTCTCGGGCGACCGCACCGGCGTGGATCAGCAGCGATCCCCGAGCGGACTCGATCGCGCGGGAGTTGACCGTACCGACGAGTGCCGACACGGCTTCAGGCGTGTCCTTCGACAACGCGTCGAGGTCGATCGTGCCGGCGGGCAGCTCGGGGTCACCAGGCTCCGCGCGGAGCCCCTCCAAGATCGTCGCGACGTGCTCCAGTACGTGCGGATCTCGGCAGACAACGCGAAACCGATAGCTCAGCGCAGCGTAGGGGGGCACGTTGCGCTAGCCAGTGGGGCAACTCAGGTTTCCGGCCGACTTGTAGTCGCAGTATCCGCTCACACAGCTGGTGCCTGGACCGCAAGCCATGTTGCCGGCCTGTCCGCATGGCTGGGCGCACACCATCGCAGGCGTGCAGACTTGCCCGGTGTTACAGGGGTTCCCAGTGCCACAGCTGCGGCGACAGAACGACTCGGCGCCCTGCTGCGTGCACACGAGCCCGTCGTTGGCGCAACCAGGGAAGGAGTTGCGGCAGCACTGTGAGCCCTCGCCGCCACAGATGTTGGCACCGGCGCATTGCTGGCACTGGTTGGTGTTGCCGTTGCACTTGTAGCCGGAGGTGCAGGAGCCGATACCGGAGTTGTTGCACACACCACCCTGCTGCCCGACGGCGGCGCAGCCGCCGACACCGTTGATGAGCGTGCACGTGTCGGAGGTGAGACAGCAAGCGCCGGTGGAGGGTGTGTTGCCGGGGCAGTACTTCGGGCTGGCCGACGTGCAGGCGGACGCGCCCACTGCTGAGGCGCTCGAGGCCATCAGGATCGGCGCCGACCACACGGCGCGCCACGGCCGTGCCACGTGTCAGCACCTGGCGTCGCGACAGACCGGACCGCCCGGCTGAATCCGCGCCAGTCGAACGCTGCGCGGACTTCTTGGCAAACTGATCGAACCAACTGGCCATTGAGCGGCCCCCCAAGCAAGAGATGTTGCGAAAGCCGAACGAGTTCGGCCAAACCCCACGACACAGCAATCTAACACCCGCTATGCGCCTTGGCTCCGGGCAGCGAAGAAATTTAGCCCGGCGACCGAACGGTCACCCGAAGGACGCTTCCGACGCGTGGACGCGTAGAAGCGCGAGGACCGCAGGCCCGCCTACGACCACGTCGGAGTCGAGGGCTCCGTCGCGCACCCGCACCGCCGACGGCGTCCCGGGGACCTGGAGCCAGCCCTCGAGCGAGCCGGACGTGTCGCGCAGCACCGGGCTCTCGAGTCCGCTTCCGCGGATCTCCGCCGCCGGCGAGCCGGTCACCAGGCGCACGGTCGCGGATGTCTCGAGGGCTCGGACTTCCTCCAGGATCGACTGGCAGAAGCCGCAGTCGGTGCGCCAGAACAGCAGCACCGCGCGGTCGCCCACGGCCTGATCGACGTCCAGCTTCACACCCGCTTCCGTGGTCAACGTGACAGGGGGCATGACATCGCCCCGCCCGACGGGTCGGGCCTCGATGTTGTGGACGTGGCGCTCGCCGTGTTGCTGGGTGGACTCACCCCCGGTGAGGGCGTGCACGGTCGAGTCGTGCAGGCTCCGGACCGCCTCGACCGCATGGGCCGGCCCGCTCGCGAGTCGACCGTCGATGCCGACCAGGATGGCAGCCGGGGTCCCTTGGACTCCATAGGCGTTGGAGGTCTCGAGGCCATTCTGGAGGAGCACCCGCAGCGGGCCTACGTCGGCGATCTTCTCCTCGTTCGCCTCCACCGATCCGTCGCTCACCACGACGACCGCGAGCGGATGGTCCGGGTCGGACTGCCACGACAGGAGATCCGGGAGCAGCTCCATGCAGTTGTGGCAGGTCGGGCTCACGAACGCGAGCAGGACTGGTCGCCGCTCCTCCAGCACCTCGGACAGGCTCGCCAGCCGTTGGTTGAGGTCCGGGAGCGTGAACGGGGGGGCCAGCTGCGGCTCCGCGAGTCCGCCGGCCACCTCGAGCGCCTCCAGCCTGAGCAGCACAGCGCCGTACCGCTGCATCAATGTGCGCAGCACGAGGCCCATCGCCAGGAGCACCGAGACGAGGAGGAGCCCACCGACGAGGGCGGAGAGCGCAACGGGCGAGAGATCGACGAGAGCGGAGAACACCGAGGGTTGTGAGCCCGCCCCGACGAGCGCCAGTGCACCCAGCAGCATGAGCGCGACGTTGCGGGCGACGGTGTCCCAGCCGATCCCGCCCTGCCCGCCGACCGACCCGAAACAGTGGCAGGCCGGACGCCTGCCCTGCACCAGGTTGACCACGACGGCCACCGTGAAGGCCGCCAGGAGCACAAGAGAACCGACGGCGCCGACGGTCGCGAAGGGATCGGCGAGGACCAGGAGGAGCGCGCACATCAGCTCCGCCACGGGGAGCCCCGCCGCGACGAATGCCACGAGCGCCGACGGGACGCCGAAAGCTTTGACGGACTCGCGGGAACCTGCCCGATCGCGGTTCTTCGCGACGGCGGAGACGATGAACACGCCCGCCAGGACGACGCGGACAACAGCAACCAGCTCGGTCATGAGCTCGAGTCTCCCATCGAGGAATCGTGCCCGCGGCCGTTACGGCGAAGCCGGGCGATCGCCCCCGCCGATGGACGTAGCGAGGCGACGCCGTCCCGCCACCGCCGGGCATAGCCGAGGACCAGGCGCCGGACATTCCCTGAGGCGCGAGGGTCGCGCATCCGGATGATGGCGGGAGACGGGAACAACCAGCGAACGACCTGACCGGCCCGTCGCCGCCAGGGGAGGCGGGACAGCTCCTCGAACCGCAGGGCAGTGCGGGGTGCGCCCGCGCGCCGCAGCGCCCACTCGGGTGAGACGGGGACGTCTTCGAGACCGATCTCCCGCACCAGGTCCGCCCCCGCCGGGTCGACCTCCAGACCCGCGCGCAGGACCGGCAGGGCCCGCAGTTCCCGCGCGAGGCCGACGACGTCGTGCCATTCGTCCAGCGCGCCCCCGGCGATGAGCCGGGAGAGGTCCTCGCGGGCCTGCGGGGTATCGGTGCGTGCGGTATTGAGGGCGATCAGCAGCGCGCGGGTGGCTAGGTCCGGAAACCAGACCTCCAGGTGGCCGAGCCGGTCAGGCTCGCGCCGCCGCCACAGCTGCTCGAAGGCTCGCTCCGGATCGCCACCGATCCCGAGGAATCGGTCGTGCACGTCGATCTCCGACTGGAGGTGCCCAGACGCGTCGACCTGGGCCAGGGTGATCGCGTGATCGGTGCTGGTCTGCCGGTTCACCCCGGGGTAGAGCTCAACGAAGCCTGAGCTCAGCAGTGTGGCGAGCGCGTCGTCCATCCTGCTGGGAGCGACCAGGATGTCGACGTCCCCCCATCGACGTTCGCCTTCGTCGTACAACCAGAGCGCGACGGTCGGCCCCTTGATGTGGAGGACGGGAATCCCTGCCGCGCGCAACAAGAAGGCGACCTCGGCGTGCAGCAACTCGCTCCACGCCCTGGCGGACACGTGGGCGGGCTCGGTCACGTACGCAGCATCCCATGACGACAGGCTCCGCGGGACGCAGGGAGCGAGCCCGATGTGAGTGCACGCATCGTCTTGAGAACTATCTGTCTTGCCAGCCGTTCGCCGCAACCGTGCAGCGCAACGATGCGCGGGCAGGAGCTGTCACGGGCGAGCGGGGCGCCGAGCAAGGCCGCGGTGCTGGCGACGCTGGAGGGGGCGCTGAGCTAAATCGGCGACCTCCTGCGCGCGGCTCCTCCGGTCCGTAGATTGAGCTGCTGTGGGGTCCTGGGTTCGTCACGATCGTGACGTCGTGTGCGACCTCGCCGACCGTCTCGACGAGCTGCACGCGACGACCCGCACGCCCGTGACGGCACGACGGCCGTGGCTGCAGGCGTGGCTCGACTCCTACCGCAGCTTCGACCCGCTGACGGTCGGCCTCGAGCGTCCCGACGGCCGGCTCGACGCGATCGCACTGCTCGCCACCAAGCGGCAGCGCGGGCTGACGCAGGTGGTGGCGGTCGGCCACGGCCCCAGCGACGCGATGACCCTGCCGGCCCGCGACGCCGTCGCCGGCGGCGCGCTCTCCGAGGCGGTGGCCGCGGCCCTGCACGGGCAGCGGGGGGCCTGGCAGCTGAGCCTGCGACACCTCTCGGCCGAGGACGCCCTCGCTCCGCACCTCCTCGACGACCTGCGCCGCTCGCGGCTGGCGCCGGGCGACGTCTCCCCGACCCTGCGCACCGAGCCGGGCGACGTGCTGGCCCAGCACGTGTCGCGCAGCCACCACCAGGGCATCTCGCGGATCCGCAACCGGATGGTGCGCGACGGGCTCCGTCCCACGATCGAGCACCTCTACGACGCCGACCGCATCGCGGCCGTTCTGCCCGCGGTGGAGCAGGTGTTCCGGCGTCGCGAGGCCGCGATGGAGCGGGCCTGCGCGCTCGACCGGCCGGAGCCGCGGGACTTCTTCCGGCACGTGATCGCCCAGCACGCGGCCCTCGGTACGGCGTGCCTGACCACGCTGTCGCTGGAGGGGGAGCTGGCGGCCTACGTGCTCTGCTTCGTCGACGGTCCGGCCTACCGGATGTGGCACCCGCGCTTCGACCCCCGATGGGACCGCTACAGCCCGGGCAAGCTGGCGATGGACGAGTCGATCGCCCACGCCCTGAGTCAGGGCGCGACGGAGTACGACTTCATGCGCGGGCAGGAGCGCTACAAGAGCAGCTATGCCAACCACCTGCCGCGAGCCCTGGACCTCTTCGCGGCCTCGGGTCCCGTCGTGGGGGTCGCCACGTCGACGGCGCTGTCGCTGCGGACCCGGATGCGCGAGGCGGCCGAGGGCGGCGGGCGGCCCGGCCGGGCCGTGGAGTGGACGCGCCGGATGCGGTCGCGGCACGCCTGAACCGTCCATCATGTGGATGCGCTATCCAAATGGCGAGACAGCCGTTTCCGGAGGGGTCGGGCGGCTGCGTACTCTCGCGGTATGGCCTCGACCTTGCTGACCCGCCGACGCGCAGTGGACCACTGCCGCGTGCGGTCGGCGCTGTGTCGAATGCGCTGACGGTCCGTCCCGGATCACCCTTCTAAGTCGACTGTTCTGGTCGACTATCCCGGACGCTCACCGCCGGACCCTCGTTCGAGGGTGTCCGGCGTGCCTGCTCAGCCCGCCCTTCCCAGGAGCCCGTCATGTCCAGCACCTCTCGCACGTCCACCGCTCGTCCGACCGCGGCCCCGTCCAGTGACCAGGCCGGCGACCAGTCCGGTGACCGGCCCCAGATCGACCCCCGCGGGCCGCGGTTCGTCGCGACCCTCACCGCCGTCGTCCTGGCGGTGGCGCTGGTCGCCGCCCCCTCCGCCCTGACGGTCGGGCTGCTGGTCGTCCAGACCGCCGTGTTCGCCCTCGGGGCGGGCCGCGGCATCACCCACACGCCGTACTCCTGGCTGTTCCGCACGCTGGTGCGGCCCCGCCTCGGCCCGCCGGCCGAGCTCGAGGACGCGGCGCCGCCGCGGTTCGCGCAGGCGATCGGGCTGGGGTTCACCGTCATCGCGCTGGCCGGCTACCTGACCGGCCTGACCCTGCTCGGCTCGGTCGCGACCGGCTTCGCGCTGGCCGCGGCGATCCTCAACGCCGCCTTCGGCCTCTGCCTGGGCTGCGAGCTCTACCTGCTGATCTCGCGGGCGCGCACTCCTCGCGCGGCCTCCGCCTCCTGACTCCACACAACCCCCCACACCGACCGCCCGGTCCGACCGGGCAGATGAGAGGAACACCATGAGCCGCGACACCGCACTCGTGAACGCAGACTGGGTCGAGCAGCACCTCGACGACCCGCAGGTCGTGCTGGTCGAGGTCGACGAGGACACCACGGCCTACGACAAGGGCCACATCCGGGGGGCCATCAAGCTCGACTGGACCACCGACCTCCAGGACCAGGTCCGCCGCGACTTCGTGGACAAGGCCGCGTTCGAGGCGCTGCTCTCCGACAAGGGCGTCGGCAACGACCAGACCGTCGTGCTCTACGGCGGCAACAACAACTGGTTCGCGGCCTACGCGTTCTGGTACTTCAAGCTCTACGGCCACCAGGACGTCAAGCTGCTCGACGGCGGCCGCAAGAAGTGGGAGCTCGACTCCCGCGAGCTCACCGACGAGCCGGTCGCCCGCGAGAAGACCAGCTACACCGCGCAGGAGCAGGACACCTCGATCCGCGCCTTCCGGGACGAGACCGTCGCGGCGATCGGGGTGCAGAACCTGGTCGACGTCCGCAGCCCCGACGAGTACGCCGGTCGGCTGCTCGCCCCGGCCCACCTGCCGCAGGAGCAGGCGCAGCGGGCCGGTCACGTGCCGACCTCGATCAACGTGCCGTGGAGCAAGAACGCCAACGACGACGGCACCTTCAAGTCCAACGACGAGCTGACCGCGCTCTACGCGGACGCCGGCATCGACGACAGCCGGGACACCATCGCGCTGTGCCGCATCGGCGAGCGCTCCTCGCTGACGTGGTTCGTGCTGCGCGAGCTGCTCGAGCGCGACAACGTGAAGAACTACGACGGCTCCTGGACCGAGTACGGCTCCCTCGTGGGCGTCCCGATCGCGCTGGGCGACGAGCCCGGCTCGGCCGAGGGCGGCCGCTGATGTGCGGCGCGACGACCGGCGGGCTGTCGCTCGACGGCGTGAACGTCGCCAAGGAGTCGGTCATCCAGGGCGTCGTCACCCGAGCCCAGCGCGGACGGGCAGGGCGAGCCGGTCGGCAACGCCTACGTGCGGCTGCTCGACAAGACCGGTGAGTTCACCGCGGAGGTGCCGACCTCGGCGACCGGTCACTTCCGCTTCTTCGCGGCGCCCGGCGAGTGGACGCTGCGCACGCTGGCTCCGAAGGCCGAGGTCGTCGACCAGCGCGTCGTCGCCCAGCGCGGCGTCGTGGCGGAGGTCGCGGTCACGATCTGACGCGACGCGCGCGCCGCTTCCTCCCGCTGCGCCTACCACGGCCCCCGGTCTTCATGACCGGGGGCCGTGCCGCGTTAACAAGTTTTACTTTGTGGAGGCCTCTTTACGGCTAGATGACCCTCATGTCCGGTTTGCCCAGCGCCGATACCTCTCCCAGCTTCTCGATCGAGGAGCAATCGCTAGCCCCCCGAGGTATCCCCCCATGTCCCGTGTCCTTGGTTCTGCACGCCCATTTTCGGGCCTGCTCACCCTCTCGCTCGTCGGCGCCCTTGCCGTGACCGGCCTCGGCGTCTCTGCTGCGAGCACCGCATCGGCCGACGAGCTCGTGGCCGACACTCGAGACCGGATCCGTGACCGTCGAGGCGGTCGACGACACCTTCGTGCAGCGGTCCCGGCCGCGCCGGGCCTTCGGTCGCGCCGCCAGCGTGCAGGTGAACACCGGCACCAGGCAGGGCCTGCTGGCCTTCGAGCGGATCGACCTGCCCGCCGACGTCACCCCCACCGCGGCGACCCTGTGCGTCACCGCGACCCGCAGCTCCTCCTCGCGGCTGACCGCGTGGGTCGCCCCGACCAGCGGCTGGAACGAGAGCCGCACCACCTGGCGCAACCGCCCCTCGGCGCAGCGTGTGCGGGTCGGGGTGAGCGACAGCCTCTCGGCCGGGCACCGCACCTGCTTCGACCTCTCGACGAGCTTCGTCGGTGAGGGCGTCAACGCCGTGCGTCTGCAGAGCAGCCACTACCGGGTGGGCGTCCGCTCCTCCGAGACCTACGCCACCCCGACCCTGACGGTCGCCTACAAGCGCACGCCGACCGCCGCGACCCAGCCGGTCACCGACCCGGTGCCGACGCCGACCGCCGACCCGGTCCCGACCCCGACGACGACGGCCCCGGTCCCGACGCCGACCGCCCCGGCCCCGATCCGCGACCGCTCCGACGCCGACCACGCCCGCCCCGGTCCCCACGCCGACCACGCCCGCTCCGGTCCCGACGCCGACCACGCCGGCCCCCGCCGGCACCGTCCTGTGGGACGGCAGCTTCGAGCGGGGCGGCGTGCCGCACGGCGCGAACGGCCCGGACTGCAAGACCGGTGCCGACGACGGCCCGGACAGCGCCGCCGACGAGTACTACTCGGTCGAGGAGATGGGCAACACGACCTGCGCGAACAAGGTGTCGATGTCCAGCAGCCGCACCCGCACCGCGGACTCCAAGCGGGCGCTGAAGATCTGGATGTCCCCCGGCCAGCAGCGCGAGCAGGCGCAGTCGAAGTACTCCTGGACCCCGGACGCCAAGGGCAGCGTCGACCAGTACTACGGCTTCTCGATGTACTACGAGAACGACTGGGCCAGCGTCGGCACCCTGCTGAAGAACATCTCCGGCAGCGACTGGCACAACCCGATGGCGTTCCGGATGCTCGGCGACAACGGCTCGCTGAACTTCTCCGGCGACATGAACATGAACAACGACAACGGCAAGGCCTACAAGAGCTTCTCCGAGCCGCACATGGTCCTGCGTCGCAACACGGTCAAGAACCAGCAGGGCTTCTACAAGGACGGCGCCGGCCTGGACAAGATCGACCTCGGCCCGATCGTGCAGAACAAGTGGATGGACTTCGTCTGCCACGTCCGCTGGTCGACCACGAGCACCAACGCCCTGCGTGAGTGCTGGCGCGACGGCACCTACATGGGTGCCAGCACCACCCTCAACGCGGTCGCGGCCAACAAGCACTTCCTGCGGCTCGGGCAGTACCAGACCACGAGCATCGGTCACGGTCGCACGACGTACTTCGACAACGTGCGGATCGGGACGACGTTCGCCGCGGTCGACCCCTCGCGGACCCGCTGAGGCCTGGACCGGTCGGCCTGAGCGATTGCGGCACCGAGCCCGCACTGCTCTGCTAACGTCGAAGACCGGGTACGGCACACGCAGCGATCCCTCGACGGTCTCGGCTGCGCCTCCCAGCCAGGGGAGCGTCCGAAGGGGAAGGGTCACCGCTCGTGGGTGTTCAGGTTCGGGGGGCGCCGGAGGTCGGCGACCTGGTCGCAACGGTGGTGGTCCCGGCCCGCAACGAGCGGGACGCGATCGGTCCGTGCCTGGCCTCGCTGCAGGCGCAGACCGAGCGACGCATCCAGATCATCGTGGTCGACGGGATGTCCGACGACGGCACCCAGGACGCCGTCCGGGAGATCGCGGCAGCCGACCCGAGGGTCGAGCTGCTCGACAACCCGAAGCGGACGGTGCCGTTCGCGATGAACGTCGCGCTGGCCGCGGCGCGGGCGACCTGGCTGGTCCGGGTCGACGCGCACGCCGCCGTGCCGGCCGACTACGTCGCCCGGGCCGTGGAGCTGCTCGAGTCCGGTGACTGGGGCGCGGTCGGCGGCATCAAGCGCGGCATCGGCCGCACCCCCGCCGGCAAGGCGGTGGCCGTGGCGATGGCCTCCCGCTTCGGCGTCGGCGGCTCGGTCTACCACTACGGCACCACCGCTCAAGAGGTCGAGCACGTCCCGTTCGGCGCCTACCCGGTCGCGCTGGCCCGCAAGATCGGCGGCTGGGGCGAGGAGTTCACGGTCAACCAGGACTTCGAGTTCGACCACCGGATCCGGGAGTCGGGGCACAAGATCCTCTTCGACCCGAGCCTGGTCATCGACTGGGAGTCCCGCCAGAGTGTGCGGGCCCTCTACGACCAGTACCGCCGCTACGGCAAGGGCAAGGCCAAGGTCGCGCTGCGCCACCCCGACTCCGTGAAGCCCCGGCACACCCTGCCGCCCGCCTTCGTCGCCTACGCCGTCGCGGTTACGGCCGCCTCGCTCGTGCGTCGCCGGCCGTCCCTGGCCGCGGCGGCCCTGTCGCCGTACGCCGTGGCGCTGGGTGCCGCGTCGCTGACAGCGGGTCGCGGCGAGCTGGACGCCGAGGCGCGTCGCCACCTGCCGGCGGCCTTCGTGGCGATGCACGTGGGGTGGGGCCTCGGGTTCTGGGAGGGACTGGTGCGCGAGCTGCGCGAGGGGCGCGCGTGAGCGGCTTCGTCGCGGTGGCCGCTCGTCCGGGCCACGATCCGCACGACGGCGAGCTGGTCGAGGCCGCTCGCTCACTCGCCGACGTCTATGCGGCGCTGCGGCCGGGCCGGGCGCCCGAGGAGGCCGTCGGCGACCGCGCCGTGGCCGTCGGCTTCGGCTGCTCGGTCCGGTCGACGCCTGAGGGCTGGACCCTCGTGCAGGGGGTCGCGCACGGCCCGGTCCCGCTGCCGGTGCTGACCCGGGACCTCGCGCACATCGACGGCCAGTGCGCGGTCGTGTCGTACGCCGCGGACAGCCGGGTGCTGCTGCTGGCCACCGACCGGTTCGCCGCCGCCCCGGTGTACGTCGCCGAGACCGACCGGCTGGTGCTGGCGTCGACCTCGGCGCTCACGCTGGCCAAGCACCTGCGCGCCCGTCCCTCGCTCGACGCGTTCCGCAGCTTCCTCGTCGCGGGCTACCAGTTCGGCACCGAGACGCACTGGGACGGCACCCGGCGCATCGAGGCCGGCAACGTCGTCACGGTCGGGCCCGAGGCGCTGCGGGAGTCGACCTACTGGCTGCCACGCGTCGACGAGGCCATCGACGCGATGGACGTCCACCAGGCCGCCGACGCCCTGATCGAGATCGGGGTCGCCACGCTGCGCGACCGGATCGGCGACGAGGAGACCTGGCTGGACCTGACCGGCGGCTACGACTCCCGGCTGCTGGCGCTGCTGGCCGCCGCGGCGGGCGTGCCGTTCTCCGGCAACACCCGGCCCGACGCGCGCGGCCCTGACGTCGAGCTGGCCCGCGAGATCAGCGAGCTGCGGGGCTGGCCGTGGCGCGAGCTGCAGATGCACGACTTCCCGGCCAACGCGCCCGCGCAGGTGCGGCACGCCCTGGCCACCGGAGACGGACGGCTCGAGGTGCTCCAGCTGGGCCCGGTGGCCTGGGGGCACCAGACGCTGGCGCGGTCGACCCCGCGGCTGCTGAGCGCCGGGGGCGGCGAGCACCTGCAGTTCTACGCCTGGAACACCGAGCTGCCCTTCCCCGGCCGTGGCGACGGCCCACCGAACCTCGGCCGCTGGGTCGACATGATCGCCCTCAAGCCCGGGCAGCTCGAGCTGCTGGCCCCCGGCTCGCGCGAGGCGACCCGGTCGGCGTTCCTCGCGCGCCTGGGACGTCGCGCGGACCGCTTCGACGGCATGCCGCGCACCCGGGTGCTCGACGCCTGCTACGCCTACAAGAGCAACGGGCACTTCGGCGCCTACCGCGCCGCCGACGACCCCGACATCGCCGCGCAGCTGCCCTACTACTACGAGCCGATCTTCAGCGCGGCCTTCTCGATGAACCACCACGTGCGCGGCGGCATGCGGCTGATGCGCGAGGTGATGCACCGCCTCGACCCGGAGGTCGCGGGCGTCGAGACGACCCGGGGCGGCCCCGCGGTGCCGATGCGCCCGAGCACGGCCGCGCAGTACCTCCCCTTCTACGGGATCCTCGGACGCAAGGGACTGAACAAGGTGACCGAGCAGATCAGCGGACGCCCGTGGTTCCCCTTCCCGGCGGCCACCAAGTGGCCCAAGGCCGAGTCGATCAAGGCGGCCGTGGACTCTCTCGTCGGCGACGGCACCGTCGACCTCACGGACCTGCGGGTGCGGCCGCTCCTCAGTGAGGAGGGCGCCCGCCGCCTGGCCGCCGGGGAGGTGTCCGCCTCGATGCTCGGCCGGGTGCTGACCTTGGAGATGCTGCTCGACGAGGTCGGGGTCGACCTGTGAGCGAGGGCTCCGGAGACCAACCCGACAGCGAGGTGCGCGGCTCGCTGACGTCGACCGCGCGCAGCGGCTTCGTGTGGCAGTCGACGGCGTTCGTGCTGGCCCGGCTGACGCTGCTGGCCTCCACGATCGTGCTCGCGCGCGCTCTCGGCCCCGCGGACTACGGCATCATCTCGTTGGCCCTGACGATCGTGGTGGCCGTCGGGATCATCTGCGACCTGGGGATGAGCCAGGCCGTCGTCTACCTGCCGCGCAACGACCGGCGCACCGACTCCGCCCTCGGCGGCGCGCTGTTCGGATCGCTGTCGAGCGCCGTGCTGTGGGTGATCGTCGCGCCGATCGCGCTGCGGCTGACCGGCCACGCCGAGCTCATCGTGCCGGTCTCGGTGCTCGCGCTGGTGCTGGTGCTGACCGCGGTCGGTCAGGTGCCCGACGCCGTGCTCCGCAAGCAGCTGCAGTTCTCCCGGCGGCTGCCGGGCGAGATGGCCCGCGGCCTGGGCCGGGGCGGCGTCGCGATCGCGCTCGCGCTCTCCGGGTACGGCGTGTGGTCGCTGGTCTGGGCCGAGGTCGTCGGCGCGGGCGCCTACGCGCTCGTCTCCTGGCTGATGCTCGGCCGCGCACCAGGGTCGCCGCGCCACTGGCTGGACCGCGGCGAGCTGCGGCAGCTGCTGCGGTTCGGGGTGCCGGCCTCGCTCAACGGGCTGCTGGCGACGGCCGCGCAGAACGTCGACTACCTGGTGGTGGCGTGGATGCTGGGCTCGGTCGCCCTGGGCTCCTACTTCGTCGGCTTCCGGATCCCCGAGCTCGTCGTGGTCAGCGTCTTCCAGGTCTTCTCCCAGATCGCCTACCCGCTCTACACCCGGGTCAAGGACGAGCCGGAGCGGCTGCGCCGCGCGGTGCTGCAGAGCCTGCGCGTGCAGGCGCTCTACGGCCTGACCACCAGCGTCGCGATCGCGGTGACCGCCCCGCTGCTGGTGCCGGCCCTGTTCGGCGCGGAGTACGGCCCGGCCGTCCCGGTGATGCGCGCGATCGCGATCTACGCGCTGTTCCGGTCCCTGAGCGCGGGTGCCGCCGACCTGTTCAAGGCCGTCGGACGCCCGGAGCTGGCCATGTGGCTGGGCGTCTGGCGTCTCGTGGTGCTGCTGCCGGCGCTGGTGCTCGGCTCCCGCTGGGGGCTCGAGGGAGTGGGCTGGGCCCAGGCCGGGGTCGCGCTCGTGTTCACGCTCATCACCCAGCGCGAGATCTGCCGGCTGACCGGCGTGACGTGGCGGCAGGTCGGGACGGCGATCCGCTCGTCGCTGATCGTCGCCGGGGTCGCCGGCCTGGTCAGCGGCCTGGTCATGTGGTGGGTGCCGGGCCAGGACCTGCTCGCGGTCGTCGTGGTCGGACTCGCCACCGTCGTGGCAGCGGGCGCCACCCTGCTGCTCACCGACCGCGGCCTGGTGGGCGAGGTGTTCGCGCGATGAGCCGCCGCCTGCCGCGCGTGGCACGCCACCGGCCTGCGGGTGCTGCTGACCGAGGGCGCCTCCGGTCAGTCCCACAGCCAGCTCGGCGCCGTGCGGGCGCTGTCGCTGGCCGGGCACGAGGTGCACGTCACGGTCTCCGCCCCGCACTGCACCGCCGGCTGGTCGCGGCACTGTGACCGGCGGATCCCGGTCCCGAGCGTCGACGACGCGTCGTACCCCGACGAGATCGCCCGGATCGTCGCGGAGGGTGGCTACACCGCCGTGCTGCCTGCCAGCGACGCGGCCGTCGCGGTGCTCGACCTGCCCGGCGCCAGCCTGATCGACAAGGAGGTGGTCAGCCGTCGCGCGCGGGCGGCCGGCTTCCCTCCCGCCGAGGAGCTGGCCTTCGTCGACGGCGACGCGCTGGTCGCGGCCGCGAGCGACCTGGACTACCCGGTGGCGGTGAAGTCGAGCGAGAAGCGCGGCACCGACGCCTTGATCGTCTGGCGTGCGGACGGTCCGGCCGACCTCGCGATCGCCGCGGGCTACCCGCACCCGATGATCGCCCAGCGCTGGCTGCTCGGTCAGCCGCACGCCGTGAGCGGGGTGATGTTCGAGGGCCGGCTGCGCGCCTCGCTGCACCAGAAGTACGACCGGACCTGGCCCCGTCGCGCGGGCGTCACCACCGAGTCGGTCACCACCGAGCCCGACCTGGAGCTGGAGGAGCGGGCCACCGAGATCGTCCGCGACCACGAGGGGATCTGGCAGGTGCAGCTCATCGGGGACACCGTCATCGACGTCAACCCCCGGGTCTACGGCTCGGTGGTGCTCAGCGCCTTCGCCGGGGTCAACCTGCCCGACGTGCTCGTGCGGCTGTGTGCGGGCGAGGACGTCGCCGGGGGACGGGTGCTCCGCGCCCGCGGCGGCCACACCTACCGCTGGATCGAGGGCGACCTGCGCAGCCTCGTGGACGCCTACCGCGCCGACGACCTGTCGGCACGGGGGCTGCTCGCCGCGCTGGCCCCGGTGCGGCACACCGTGCACGCCGACGTCTGGCCCTCCGACCCCGGGCCGACGATCGCCCGGGTCTCGCACATCCTCGCCACCCGCCGGAGCCGGACGTGAGCCGCGGCCGGGTGCTCGTGGTCGGTCGCGGAGCCCCCGAGCGCGGCGGCATCCCGACCTACCTCGCGATGCTCGCGCAGGCCGGCCCGGCACTGGGCCGGGAGATGGTGCTGCTGAACCTCGCGGACGCCTCGCTGCGTGAGGGCGGCGCCACGTCCTGGGCCAACCTCGCCAAGACCCTCGCCGACGTACGACGGGTGCTGGGCGCCGCCCGCCGGGGCGACATCGTGCACGTGCACTCGGCGATGGCGCCGGCCGTGACCGGGATCCGGGCGGGCCTGCTGCTGGCCGCCGGACGGCTCCGCGGGGCGCGCACGGTGCTGCACGCGCACGGCGGTCGGCTGCCCGGCACGCTGACCAGCGACCGTCGGCGTCGCCTCGCGCGCTGGTCGGTGGCGTCGGCCGACACGGTGGTCACCGTCTCGCACACGGTGCTCGACGCGCTGGCCGCGTGCGGGGTGTCCCCGGACCGCCTCGAGCTGGTCGCCAACGGGGTGGACGTGCGCACCTTCGCCCCCGGCGCGGGCGACCCGCACGACGTCCCGCGCGTGCTGTTCGTGGGCGGGCTGACGCCGCGCAAGGGCGTGCTCGACCTGCTGTCCGCGTCCACGGTCCTGCGTGAGCAGGGGATCGAGCACGAGGTGTGGCTGGCCGGTGGAGTCCCCGACGAGGGCGACGAGGCGCACGCGGCGGTGCGCGAAGGAGAGGCAGCCCACGTCCGGTTCCTGGGAGAAGTCGCCCACGACGCACTCCCGGCGCTCTACGCTTCGTGCGACGTGTTCGCGCTGCCGTCCTGGTGGGAGGCGATGCCGCTGACGGTGCTGGAGGCGATGGCCTGCGGCCTGCCGGTGGTGGCGAGCTCGGTCGGGGACATCCCGGTCGCGGTGCAGGACGGCCGCACCGGGCGGGTGGTGCCACCACGCGACGTACCCGCTCTGACCGAGGCGCTCGCGTCGGTGCTGCGCGACGCGGACCAGGCGGCGACGTGGGGTGGGGCGGGGAGAGAACGGGCACTGTTGCACTACGACGAGGCCGCGACGCTGCAGCGGCTGGCCGAGATCTACGACGCACTGGAGGAGGGGCGATGAGCTGTCTTGTGCTACCACGCGGTCGACCCCACCTGGACCTCTCCGCTGTCGGTGACCCCCGAGGCGTTCGAGGAGCACTGCGCCTGGCTCGCGAAGGCCCGCGACGTCGTCCCGCTCGACGTGGCCGTGCAGGCGATGGACGGCCGCGGCCGAATGCCGCGCGGCATGGTCGCCCTGACCTTCGACGACGGCTTCCTCCAGCTGCGCGACCACGTCTTCCCGGCCCTGGCGCGGCACGGCCTGCCGGCGACGGTCTTCGTGGTCGCGGCGACCCTCACCGAGGAGGGCCAGGCCGTGGACTGGGTCGACACCCCGCCACCGTGGGAGCTGCAGACCCTCGACGTCGACGACGTCCGCGCGGCGCAGCGCGACGGGATTCGCTTCGCCTCGCACAGCTGGTCGCACCGCACGCTGCCCGAGCTCGACGAGGACACGCTGGGCACCGACTTGCGTCGCAGCCGCGAGCTCCTCGAGGACGTGCTGCACGAGCCGGTCGGGGAGCTGGCCTACCCGCGCGGCAAGCACTCCGAGACCGTACGACGGGCAGCGGCCGCCGCGGGCTACGCGCACTCGTGGTCGTTGCCGGAGAGTCGCGAGGTCGTCGGCCCGCACGCCCTGCCGCGCGTGGGTGTCTTCCCCGGCAACGGACTGATGACGCTGCGCGGCAAGACGCAGCCGGCCTATCTCCCGCTGCGGCACAGCCCGGTGTTCCCGGCGCTGCGCCGCCTGGCGCGCCGGTGAGGGTCCGGTGAGGTCACGATGATCCCCTGGCGCGAGTGGACGCTGCACGTCCTGGCCCTCTCGGTCTTCGTGGAGTCCGTGCAGATCGGCCCAGCGCGGATCGGGCGCGTACTGGCCGTGCTCGCGGCCCTGGCCGTCGTCCTGGTGCTGATCTCCCGCCCGGCCTCGCGGGTGCTGCCGCCAGGCGTGATCGGGGTGCCGGTGGCGCTGCTGACGCTGTGGTCCTACCTCAGCGTCTTCTGGTCGACTTCGCTGACCGGGTGGCTCAACGCGCAGCTGCAGCTGGCGTTGGCGCTGTGCTACTTCGCGGCGTTCGTGGTGCTGCCCGTCTCGCGGGCGCAGGTCGAGCGGGTGCTCCGGTCGTTCGCGGTCGGTGCGGTCGCGGCGGGGCTGCTGGGCCTGACCCAGGCCAGCCCGGAGGTGCGGGCCGTGGGCTTGCAGGGGGACGCGAACATGTTCGCGCTCTACGAGGCCGCCGCGGTGCCGATCGCGTTGCACCAGGCCTTCCGGAGCACCGGTCGGATGCGCTCGCTGTGGCTGTTCGCGGCGATCGCGATGATTGCCGGCGTCGTGGCGTCGCAGTCACGTGGTGGGGTGCTGACCGTCGTGACGGTCGTGGTGGTGCTGCTTTGGCGTGGCGACCTGGGCGAACGTGCGGCCCGCTTCCGGATCTCGCTCACCACCGCGGGCGCCGTCCTCTCGCTGCTGGTGTTCGCGGTTCTCGTCTCGCTCCTGCCGCGCTTCAGCTTCGCGGAGGCCAAGGAGAGCGGGGGCACGGGGCGGGTCGACATCTGGCGCGCAGCGCTCACCGCCTGGGAGCAGACGCCACTGGTCGGCATCGGTGCCGGGCAGTGGGAGGTGTCGAGCAGCCGGTTCCTGTCCACGACTCCCGGTGTGATGATCGACCCCTACTCGATCATCGTGCTGGACGGGATCCGGATCCACAGCGCCTACATCGAGCCCCTGGTCGAGCTCGGACCGGTCGGGCTGGTGCTCTACCTCGCGCTGCTGCTCGGGGTCGCCGTGGTGCTGATGACCGAGACCCGTCATGCGCGCGGCGGGCTGACGCGCGCCCTGATGCCGATGCTGGTCGCCTTCGTCAGCGCGACGGTCTTCCTCTCGGCGATGAACAACAAGCTGCTGTGGATCGTGGCGGGCCTGGCCGCGGCGGTGCCTTACCTGCCCGACCGCTTCGGCATGCCCGACGCCGTCTATGCACGCGGCGGCGACCTGCACCACGAGCTGGAGCGGCTGTGAACCCCGTCGCGCCCACGGCCTGGGAGCTCGCCGAGGGCGTGCTGCGCCGCTGGTGGGTGCTGCTGGTCGGCCTCGTGCTGGGCGGGGCGCTGGCGGCAGCTGCCACGCTGGCGCTCCCGGGCGGCTACGTCGCATCGACCGCGCTGGTCGTCCAGCTGCCGGCGCAGGACAGCGCCGACACGGAGGCGATAATCCGCACGGTGCAGTCACTCACGATCAGCGACGTGCTGATGCGCGACATCGCCAGCAACTCCGACTCGGGACTGTCCGGGCCGGCGGTCGCGCGCCAGGTCACCGTGGAGCGCGCCGCCGGGTCGGCGGTCATCGGCATCTCGGTGCGTGACGAGGACAAGGAGCGTGCGGTGGCGATCGCCGACGCGGTGCTGCCCAGCCTGGAGTCGCGGCTGACCCGCGCCCGGATCGCCGACCAGGTCAAGGACGGCGCCCGGACGAACCGCCCGATCCAGGTGCAGACGCTGGGCCTGGCCACCGTGCAGCCGATCACCGCACCGACCGCCCGCAACGGCGTCCTCGGAGCCGTCGGCGGACTCGGCACCTCCCTGCTCGTGGCAATCTTGATGACGGTGGCGTCGGCCCAGAAGGCGCAACCACGAGTGGAGGACCGATGAGCGACTCCGACCGGATGATCGGCCCCGAGCCCGACCCGGAGCAGCTGTTCCGGGAGGCGTTCCTGCGCGCCTACACGAGCCCGTGGGCGCCGGTCACGCCCTCCGCGCCTCTGCCCCCGCCGCGCCAGAGCCTGTCGACGGGCGTCGCACGTCGCTGGTGGATGGTGCTGATCGGTGCCGTGATCGGCGCGCTAATCGGCCTCGCCATCAGCCTCGTCGTGCCGCCGACGTACACCGCCTCCATCACGATCATCGTGCAGGTCCCGCGCACCGTCTCGGACACCGAGTCGCAGGTGAGCACGATCGAGGCGCTCGCCACGAGTGCGACCGTACTGGGCGACATGGCCCAGGCCGCGGGGGCCGACCTGACCCCGCAGGAGGTGGGGGACCGGCTCGAGCTGAGCCGTCCGAGCGGCTCGGCGGTCGTCGAGATCACGGTCACCGACTCCGACCGGCGCCGCGCCCGACTGCTGGCACGCGCACTGCTGCCGAGCCTGCGGGAGCGTCTGTCCGACGCCGACCTCGTCTCCTCGGAGACGGGAGGCCAGCAAGGGGCCGCGGACAAGGTGACACTGCGCTCCTTCGGCGCGCCGCAGGTCGAGGAGGACGGCAGGGCCGCCCTGCGGCTCACTGCGCTCGGTGGGGGCCTCGGTGGCGGCATCGCCCTTGTCGTGGCGGCGTTGCTCGCCTCGCGGGTGGAGGACCTGCGGGTCCGCCCGGTGCGCCCTGTCCCCCCGGGCCGCGCCGAACGCCGAGCGGCCAGGCGTGCCGCACGCCGCGAGCGGCGGGTCGAGGCGAAGACCGCCAAGCGCACCACCCAGGAGACCAGGCGGGAGGCCAAGGCGGCCGGACAGGACGCGAAGAAGGCCAGCAAGAGCGCCCTGATGGAGAGGTCGAGCGAGCAGCGGGACGCTCGGGCGGACCGGGCCCGGGACGGCCGGCTGGCGAAGGCGGAGGCCAAGGAGGCCCGGCGAGCGGCGGCGGCCGAGCGGGCCGGCGAGCGGCGGCGGGCGAAGGCGGACGACAAGGACGCGAGGCGGCAAGCCGCAGCGGTCCGGGCGGGCGACAAGCAGGCGGCGAAGGCCGAGGCCAAGGCGGCCAAGCAGCAGGCCGCGGTCGACCGGGCGAGTGAGCGCAAGGCAGCCAAGCATCGGGCCGCGTCGGCCAAGGCCGACGCGAAGCAGGCGGCCCAGGAGGCGGCCCAGGAGGAGGACAAGTCCCGCAAGCAGCCCGGCCGGCAGACCGCCGCCTATCCGCCCGCGCCACCGGCCAAGAAGTCTGGCCCCAAGCCGACCAAGAAGTCCGGCCGCAAGCCGTCATCGAAGCAGTCGGGCGCCCCTACGCCGCCGGTGCGCAAGCCGGTGCGCGACCCCAACCGGCCCGGCCGGTCCCGGCCGCCCTCCCGCTGATCCCACTATTTCTTGACCCAAGCGCTCCGTAACGGTTGAACCACGGCGTCGTTGGGGATAGTGCAGGTGGCGTCCTGGGGTGGGTGCGCTGGTGCAGGAGCATCAAAAGGGGACCGCTAGTGCTCAGGAAAGTCGAGCGGGGCCAGTCGGACGGGGCCCGCGGGGGAGTCGCTGAGGCAGCGACGCGGCCGGACGTGCACGCCCCGCCACCGCCTGCAACGCCGCCCCCGGCCGACCTGCACGAGCCCGACCCGGCCTCCACTCCCTCGGAGCCCGAAGCCTCCCCACCGACCGGCGCCGGCATCGGCCGACGCATGCCGATCGTCGACCGGGTCACGCTGCTCCTGCTCGCCACCGACGTCGTCGTGCTCGCCATCGCGATGGCCACCGTGCACAACACGCTGCTGGAGTCGGTCGCCTTCGTCGTCGTGGTGGTCTTCGTCCTCCAGGGTCGGGCGCTCTACCGCTCGCGGCTCACGTTCTCGGTCATCGACGACGTCCCCGGCCTGCTGTTCGCGGTGGTCGCCGGCGCCTCCGTCAGCGGCAGCCTGGCCCTCGCCGGCGGCGAGACCACCGCGTCCACGGTGCTCGTCGGTGGCGTGCTGGGCGCGGTGCTGCTGCTGGTCTCCCGCACGGCGGTCTACATCCTGATCCGACTCGCGCGGCGCGAGGGCTGGGTCTCGCACCGCACGGTCATCGTCGGCACCGGCCCGACTGCCGCGCGGCTCTCGGAGCTCATCGAGGCCAACCCCGACCACGGTCTGCGGGTGGTGGGCTTCGTCGGCTCGGAGGCCGAGTCCGTGGACGGGGTCGACTCCGACCAGGTGATCGCGGAGGACGTCAGTCAGCTCGCAGCGGTCGCGCGGCGGCACCGCGCGTCGGTCGTGCTGGTGACCCTCGGCGGGGTCCGGATCCCCTCGGTGCTGCGGGTGCTTCGGCAACGCGGCGCCAAGACCGGCTACACGCTCTTCCTGGTGCCGGCGCTCTTCCAGATGATGCACACCCGGCGCACCGATCGGATGCGCGACATCGCGCTGATCCGGCTGCGGCCCTCGCCGGTGCAGGTCGTCTCCTGGAAGCTCAAGCGGCTCTTCGACCTGGTCGCCTCCGCGCTCGGCCTGGTCGTGCTGGTCCCGCTGCTCGCCGCGCTCGCCGTGGCGGTGCGCCTCGAGACCGGCAACGTGTTCTTCCGGCAGACCCGGGTGGGCCGGGACGGCAAGCTGTTCACGCTCTACAAGTTCCAGTCGATGCGTCCGGCCAACTCCCGTGAGTCCCGGCAGCGCTGGAACATCGCCGCCGACGAACGGATCGGCCCGGTGGGTCGCTTCGTCCGCGGTACGTCGTTGGACGAGCTGCCGCAGCTGGTCAACGTGCTGCGGGGGGACATGTCGCTGGTGGGCCCGCGTCCGGAGCGGCCCTACTTCGTGGAGCGCTTCAACGAGAAGTACGACGACTCCTACCCGATGCGGCACCGGGTGCGTCCCGGGCTGACCGGCTGGGCGGCCGTCAACGGGCTGCGGGGGGACACCTCGATCGAGGAGCGGGCCTACTTCGACAACGTCTACATCGACAACTGGTCGCTGTGGCTCGACGCGCAGATCCTGGCGCGCACCGTGGCCGCGGTGCTCGGAGCCCAGGGTCGCTGACCTCGCGGGCCCGGGAGGTCAGCGACCAGTCCGCGACGACGAGTGCTGCGAACCTCGAGGTGAGAACGGCGCGAAGCCTCGGCGCCTCGACGGTAGTATCGGTTCCGTTAGTTGTTTCGGTTTGACGAATTGACCATTCGCGTAAATTGTCTAATTTTGTCTTGGCAGAATGGTGTCGGACTGGTCAGTTTCGCTTAGACTTCTTTACTGGTTGGCAGGAGTGAGTGGGGGGCCCACGTACTCCGCCTTGCCGACCGCTCTCTCGGCAAACGGTATGAGGGGATTGTCCTGTCCGAGCAAGTAGCGCCTGAAGCAGACCGGGCGCAGAAGAAGACCGACTTCCTGGAGCTGCTGCCGGCTCCTCGAGAATCGCTCGAGAACTGGCCGAGCGCCGAGGACGACGCGGCGCCCGGCTCGTCCGTGGACCTGCTGCCGGCCGACTGGCACCAGCCCGGTCCGCGATCCGCGCTGCGGCGCCGGGTGCTGTCGCACCTCGGGGGCGGCGCCCCCGTCCTGCTGTTCACCGCGGACGTGCTGGCCCTCGCGCTCGGTGCGCTGCTGGCGCCCATGACGGCGACGTCCTCGCTGGTGCTCGGGCTGGTGACGGTGCTGCTGCTCCAGAGCCAGGCGCTCTACCGCTCCCGGCTGACGCTCTCGGTCGCCGACGACCTCCCGGGCCTGTCCATCGGCCTCGGTCCGGCCCTCGTGGTCAGCGCCCTGGTGGCGCAGATGGTCGACGAGATCTCCTGGAGCCGGGTGATCCTGAGCGGAGCGGTGACCTTCACCCTCCTCGTGCTCGCGCGCGCCGCGGCGTACGCCGTCGTCCGCTTCGCCCGCACCAAGGGCTGGGTCTCGCACCGCACGCTGATCCTCGGCACCGGTCCGACCGCCGCCCGCCTCGGGCAGGTCATCATGGAGAACCCCGACCTGGGGTTGAGCCTGGTGGGCTACGTCGGTCCGCCCAAGGAGTTCGCCGACGGCGTGCAGCGCGGCGTGCTCGCGACCGACATGACGAAGTTCTCCGAGACCGCGGATCGCTACGACGTCAACGTGGTCCTGGTGACCCAGGGGGGCGTGCGGGCCAAGGAGGTCGTGCACGCGCTGCGCCACCGCGGTCGCAAGAGCCGCTACACGATCTTCCTGATCCCGCCGCTGTTCCAGATGGTGCACACCCGCCACGGCGACCGGATGCGTGACGTCGCCCTGATCCGGCTGCGCGCCGGCTCGGCGCCGCTGGCCCGGGCGATCAAGCGCGGTCAGGACGTCGCCCTCGCTCTGGGCGTGCTGCTGCTGGTGTCGCCGCTGCTGGTGGTGCTCGGCCTCCTCGCCAAGCTGTCGACCGGGGGCGTGCTGTTCCGGCAGACCCGGGTGGGTCGTGAGGGCAAGCTCTTCCGGCTCTACAAGTTCCAGTCGATGCGGCCCGAGGACGAGCGGATCTCCCGCCGCCGGTGGAACGTCGCAGGCGACGGACGGGTGACCCCCGTGGGCCGGTTCCTGCGGCGTACGTCGTTGGACGAGCTGCCGCAGCTGATCAACGTGGTCCGGGGCGACATGTCGCTGGTGGGCCCGCGTCCGGAGCGGCCCTACTTCGTGGAGCGCTTCAACGAGAAGTACGACGACTCCTACCCGATGCGGCACCGGGTGCGTCCCGGGCTGACCGGTTGGGCGGCCGTCAACGGGCTGCGGGGGGACACCTCGATCGAGGAGCGGGCCTACTTCGACAACGTCTACATCGACAACTGGTCGCTGTGGCTCGACGTGCAGATCACCGCCCGCACCGTGACCGCGGTGCTCGGAGCCCAGGGTCGCTGACCCCCTTCGCGGGTTCGGCTCCCCGCGGACCGTTCCGCAACTCAGCGCCGACGACCCGCTGTGGGCCGTGCTCACGGTGCCGGACAAGAAGGGTCGGCTGCGGCGTCGGCCGTCTGACCCAGGCGCTGCTCCGCTCGGCCGGCCTCAGCGTGCTCCAGGTGGAGCGCGACGACTCCGCCGGTCGCCACTGGGTGACCTATCGCTACTACGCGCGCCGAGACGGCGGTCGGTCTAGCTCTCAGCGCGGGCTGACGTCGCTGAGCAGCGCCGCGGAGATCGCCTTCGCGATCGCGCTGCAGTCGACGTCGAGCACGTCCGCGACCCGGCGGTGCACCTCGTCGCTCTGCTGGATCGGGTCCGCCACGTCGTACTCCTCGACGTGGGTCGATCCGCGCCAGGACGCCGCCCGGGCGACCAGCTCCACGGGCGACCCGAGGGAGCGGTCGTCGAACCCCTCGGAGGTGACGATCGCGGCCAGCTCCCGGATCGTGAAGGCGCGCTTGAGCGCCCGCGGCGCCTCCTCCAGCACCCGGGACCGTTGGTCCCGGGTCGCGGTCAGCACCAGGTCGGCGCCGACGGCGAGCGCCGGCGTGAGCTGCCGGGCCGCGTGGCCGGCCGGATCGCCTCCGAGCCGGAGCAGCTCGGCCGCCGACTGCGCGTTCATCGGGTCGCCCACGAGCGCGCGCACACCGGAGCTCCGCACATCGACGGCGTCGGAGGCGTCGCGCAGGAGTTCACGGAAGCGCAGCCGGAGCAGGCGCTCGGCCAACGGTGACCGGCACACGTTGCCCAGGCACACCACGAGGATGGAGAACTGTTCGGACACGGCCACCCCTGTCTGGGTCCGGACAATCTGATCGCAGCGATTCTCGCAGAACACAGGGGTTTTGGGGATGAGCAGGTCGGGCCCTGGTCATCGCCCACGTCGTGTGCTCGATGCCCGGCCGCTAGGGCAGCAGCGCCTCGCGCAACAGGGGTGCGAGCTGGCGGGAGTACTGGATCGTCATGTGCGCCCCGTCCGCCATCACGGGCGTGGCGCCCACAAAGCCCGGACAGTTCTCCTGGACGCAGAACCAGTCCAGGGTGTCGATGTAGTCGAGCGACGTCTCGGCTGCAGCCGCTCGCTCTCCGGCTGCGTGCTGGTAGTGCAGCTCGTCGGGTGCTCCTTCGCAGGCGTCGGGGTTGGCGTACTTCGCCAAGCAGCTCTGTAGCGGGGGCAGTTTCGGTGGAGGCTCGAGCACCACCATCCTGGCTGAGTGGGGACCCAAGGCGCTGCCGTCTTCGTGAGCGAGGTGCGCGCGAGCTCGATCGGATCGGATTCGAGACCCGACCGTCTGGCGTTGAGCGCCTGAGCCGCCGCGCTGGCGAGTATCACCAGGTCAGGTCCTTCGATCTCGACGAATCGAGTGACCAAGTCGTGATGTGCCTTGCACTCGGGGAATGGGGTTCCGTCGATGGAGACGTAGCTGGGCAGGGTCCACGTCGCGCACTGCACCGAGCGTCAGTTGCTGCACGTCGTAGCCCTCGGATACGAGGGCGTCCCGGATGCCCGGCATCCAGCTGACCGCCACGGAGTCCCCGATGACGACGGCGAGTCTGCGAGAGTCAGGCCGGCCGAAGCGACACCGGGCAAGTTCGTCCCGGCTCACTGACAAGCACCCG
>CAWJTB010000009.1:0-136674 GCA_963845655.1 uncultured Actinomycetota bacterium
ATGCCGCTGCCCACGGTGAACTTCCCGTGGGCAGCGACAGTTCTCCATGGGCAGAGCGAGGCGTACGGCCGCCGCCGTACGACGCCACCGTCCTCCCGCCGTACGACGGGCTCGTCGGCCTAAAGCGCCGCGAGCAGCGGACGGTCTCGGCGGTTTCCAGCGAACAGGTGAAAGTTTCGCGGTAGCGGGTCGCCCGGCAGCCAGCAGGGCCCCGGCGATCACCGGCCGCGTCGGCCAGGCCCGCCGCAGCAGCAGGCCCGGTGGAGCCCGCCTGCACCCGACCGGTCCGGCGTCCTCGGTGAGCTCACCCGGCCGTACCACGGTCCAGTCGAGGTCGCGCGACCGCAGGTCGTCGTCGGCGGCCTTCTTGGCACGCAGGTACACCTGGAACACGTCGTCGCTCTCGGGGTCGGCCTGGTCGGTGCCCATCGACGGAGATCATCACGTAGCGGCGTACCCCGGCCTGCTCGGCGGCGTCGGCCAGCAGCACCGCGGCGCCCTGGTCCACGCTCTCCTTGCGGGCGTCCCCGCTGCCGGGCCCCCGCCGGCGGCGAACACCACGGCGTCCGGCGCCCTGCGAGCACCGCGGCCAGGGCCGTCGACGTCGGAGTGCTCGCAGGTCGAGCACGACGGCTTCGGCGCCGACCGCCTCCAGCGCGCCACCTGGTCGGGGTTGCGCACGATGCCGACCGGCTCGTCGCCCCGCTCGGCCAGGACCTTCTCGAGGTGCAGGGCGATCTGGCCGTGTCCTCCGGCGATGACGACGCGCATGGTGCTCCTGCTCGGGTTGGTGGGGTACGCCTGTCCCAACCCGGTGACCCTGCGGCCGGTTCCTCATGCGGACGATAACCTTCGCGCATGTCTCGGACGTCGCCGTCGTCACCGACTCCACGGCGATGCTCGCCAGGCAGCTCGTCGCCGAGCGCGCCATCACGGTGGTCCCGCTCCAGGTGGTCGTCGGCGCGCGGTCGTTCGACGAGGGCGTCGACGACGAGGCCACCCCCGAGACCATCGCGGCGGCGCTGCGCGAATGGACCCCGGTCAGCACGTCGCGCCCGACGCCGGCGGTCTTCCTCGAGGCCTACGAGAGCGCGGCGCCGCGGACGGCGCGGAGTCGGTGCTCTCGGTCCACCTGTCCGGGGAGATGAGCGGCACCGTCGAGTCGGCGCAGCTCGCCGCACGGGAGGCCGCGTCCCGGTCCGCGTCGTCGACACCCGGCAGCTCGGGATGGCCACCGGCTACGCCGTGCTGTCGGCCGCCGACGGTCCTGACCGCGGCGGCTCGGCCGAGGAGGCGGCCGGGGCGGCGCTCGCCCGGCCGATGCGACCACCGTCGCTGTTCTACGTCGACACCCTGGAGTACCTGCGCCGTGGCGGCCGGATCGGCGCGGCCGCAGCGCTGCTGGGGTCCGCGCTGGCGGTGAAGCCGCTGCTGGAGATCGTCGACGGCCGGATGCGCACCCGGGAGAAGGTCCGTACCACGGCCCGGGCGCTGGGGCGACTCGAGGAGCTCGCCGTCGCCGCGGCCGAGCAGCGACCCGTCGACGTCGACCGTGGCCCACCTGGCCAGCGCCGAGCGCGCCGCGACGCTGGCCGACCACCTGCGCACCCGGCTCGCGGAACAGCTCGGCGACCGCGAGGTCACGGTCGGCGAGGTCGGAGCGGTGATCGGGGCCCACGTCGGACCCGGCATGGTCGCGGTCGTGGTCGCACCCCGGTAGCCGCTTTCCGTCCCCAGCCCAGGGCCGGCCGAGGTCGTCCACAGCCGTCTCACGTGGTGCTTCCCGGGCAGCTCCGGACTTCCTAGGTTCGTCGCATGCGCTCACGGAGGTCCACCCACGACCAGGTCGCTGCTGTGGCACGTCGTCGGCTGGAGCTGCTGAGCGCCGAGCTCGCCGAGATCCGTCCCGACCCGGTGCCCGTCACCCCCGGGGCGGCCTGGGACCGGGGCGGGTCCGGCGAGCCTTCCGCACCTCCTCCACCTCCCGCGCACCACCCGACCGCCCCGCGGCCGGACCACGACCGGCCAGCCCCGCTTCGGGACCTCCCCGAGCCCGGACGCCACGCGCACCGATCGGTCGGGCTCGCGGCGTCGATGGCCGGCTGGACCCAGGACCGGCTGCCGCCGACGCTGCAGGGCAGGGTCCGGCTGTCCTCGGTGCACCTGACCGTGCTGGCGCTGCTCGTGGCGGGGGCGCTCGGGCTGACGTCGTGGTGGGTGGCGCGCGCCGACGACCCCGGAGTGGCGGTCTCGGCGGGGGTGCCTGCCACCTCCGGCGCCGCCCTCGTGACGCCCGCCGGTCCCGCCTCACCGGCGGGAGCCCCCGGGTCCGGGACGTCTGCCGCCGGGGCCGCAGTGGGGCCTGCGGCGGGGGCTGCGGTGGGGCCTGCGGGACCGGGGTCCGCGGCGAGCGCGAGCACCCAGCAGGTGGTGGTCGACGTCGCCGGCAAGGTGCGGCGACCGGGCATCGTGACACTTCCGGTCGGGGCCCGCGTCGTCGACGCTCTCGCCGCCGCCGGGGGCGCGCGCCGTGGCGTCGCCCTCACCGGCCTCAACCTGGCCCGGGTGCTGGTCGACGGCGAGCAGGTCGTCGTGGGTGTGCCGCCGCCCGCGGGCGTGGCTGCTTCCGCGGCCTCGGCGCCGGGTGCGGCCGCCCCACCGGGGGACGGCCTGATGGTGAGCCTCAACTCCGCGTCTCAGGCGGAGCTCGAGGAGCTGCCCGGGATCGGGCCGGTCACCGCACAGAAGATCCTGGCCTACCGGACCGACAACGGCGCCTTCAGCTCGGTCGACCAGCTGCTCGAGGTGTCCGGGATCGGGGACGCCACGCTTGCGGAGGTGGCGCCCTTCGTGACTCTCTGATGCCGCGCCTGCCACCCGTCGACCCGACGTGCCGTTCGACGTCTCCGCAGGCGCCGGCCCCGCGACCGGACCTCCGGGTCGTGCTGCTGGCACTGGCCGGCTGGGCCGGGGCCCTCGCGGTGATGGGTCTGCCCGGCTGGTGCTGGCCGGCGGCGCTGCTGCTCGGCGGTGCGTGGGCGCTGCGGCGACGGCGGCGCGGCCGGACGGTGGCGACCCTGGCGGGCTGTCTGGTCGCGGCGGCCGCGGTCGGCGGGGTGAGCGCCGTCCGGGTGGAGGCCAACCGGTCGAGTCCCGTGGCCGACCTCGCGGGGCAGGGCGCGGCGGTGACGGTCGTGGGCAGGGTGCGGACCGACCCGGTCCTCCGCGACGGCAGGTTCGGGTCGTTCACCCTCACCCGGCTGACGGTCCACCAGGTGGTGGGCCGAGGGCGGGAGTACGCCACCGCGGTGCCGGTGCTGGTCATCGGCGACACCGACTGGGGCCGGGTGCGCCTCGGTGCCCGGGTCGAGGTCACCGGCCGGCTCGGTCCGGCCGGACGGAGCGGACCTGGCCGGCGTGCTGTCGACCGGCCGGGCGCCACGCGTGCTGCAGCAGCCCGCCGACGTGCTGGCCGGGGCCGAGCGGGTGCGTCACGCCCTCCGCTCGTCGGTCGGCGGCCCCGCCGACGCCCGGGCTCTGGTGCCCGCCCTGGTGGTCGGCGACGACCGCCGGATGTCGACGGAGGTGGTCGAGGACTTCCGCACCTGCGGGCTGACCCATCTCGCGGCCGTGTCCGGCACCAACCTCACCCTGGTCGTCGGGTTCCTGCTGGTGCTGGCGCGCTGGGCCGGCGTCCGCGCGCGGGGCCTCCTGGTCGTGGGGGTGGTCGGGGTGCTCGGGTTCGTGGTGCTCGCCCGTCCCGAGCCCAGCGTGCTGCGGGCGGCCGCGATGGGCTCGGTCGCCCTGGTAGGGATGTCGACCCGCGGACGCGGCGTGCGCGGAGCCGTCCGCGACCACGGGGTGCGGGCGCTCGGGGTGGCCGTGCTCCTGCTGCTGCTCGTCGACCCCTGGCTGGCGACCTCGGTCGGCTTCGTGCTGTCCGCGCTGGCCACGGCCGGGATCCTGGTGCTCGGGCCGCCCTTCCGGGACGCGTTGGCGACCTGGCTGCCGCGGTGGGCCGCCGAGGCGCTGGCGATCCCGTTGGCGGCGCAGCTCGCGTGCACGCCGGTGGTCGCGGCCATCTCCGGGCAGGTCAGCCTGGTCGCGGTGCTGGCGAACCTGCTCGTCGCACCGGCCGTCGCACCCGCCACCGTCCTCGGCCTGCTCGGCGGCGTGCTGTCGCTGGTCGTCGAGCCGGTCGGCCGGCTCTGCGGGGCGCTGGCCGGCTGGTCCGCCGCGTGGATCATCGCGGTCGCCGTACGCCTGGCCGACCTGCCGTCCGCCGCGATCGACTGGTCCGCCGGCCTTGTCTCGGTGGCGGCGCTCGCGCTGCTGTGCCTCATAGTCGGGCTGGTCGCGGGCCGCGTGTTGGCGCGGCGCGGGGCGACCCTCGGCCTGGTGGCGGCCCTGGTGGTGGTCATGCTCCGGCCGCTGCCGACTCCCGGCTGGCCGCCCGAGGGCTGGGTGCTCGTCGCCTGCGACGTCGGCCAGGGCGACGGGCTGGTGCTCAACGCGGGCGGGGGTGCCGCGGTGGTGGTCGACACCGGACCCGACCCGACGGCGATGACGCGCTGCCTGGACCGGCTCGAGGTGCGACGGGTGCCGGTCGTGGTGCTGACCCACTTCCACGCCGACCACGTGGACGGGCTGCCGAGCGTCCTGGCGGGTCGCGGGGTGGACGAGGTCGAGCTGACGGGGGAGGAGGACCCGGAGTCCGGTGCCGTCCGGGTACGACGCTGGGCGGCGGCGCGCGACGTCGCGGTGCGGGTGCCGGCCTACGGCGAGGTCCGTCGGGTCGGGGACCTGACCTGGCAGGTGGTCGGACCCGTACCGGCGCCCGGTGGCGCGCGTCGCCCGGCGGAGGGCTCGGCGGCCAACAACGCCAGCCTGGTGCTGGTCGCGGAGGTGCGCGGTGTCCGGATCCTGCTGGCCGGGGACATCGAGCCCGAGGCCCAGCAGCGGCTCGCACGCAGCCTTCCCGGTCTCTCGGTCGACGTCGTGAAGGTGCCGCACCACGGCAGCCGCTACCAGGACCCCGACCTGCTGCGCGGGCTCGGCGCCGGCCTGGCGGTGGTGTCGGTCGGGCGGGGGAACGACTACGGACACCCTGCCGCAGCGACGCTCTCCCTGCTGCGGGCTGCCGGGATGCGGGTGGCACGCACCGACGAGCTCGGCGACGTCGCCGTGATCATGCGCGACGGCCGGCTGCGGGCGCAGGGTCGATGAGCCTCAAGCCAGCTGATCGGTGTCGATCAGGTAGCCGCCGTCCTCGCTCTCGATCAGGCCGAGCCGGTGCCGCTCGGTGCTCGTGGTGCCGTCGCTGGTGCGGTAGCGCAAGGTCGCGAGGACGCTGTCGCTGTCGTCGGTCGCACGCACCTTGCTCACCTGGACCGAGGAGATGCCGCGCCAGAAGCCGTCGTACCGGTCGCGGCCCTGCGCCTGCAGGGACGGGCCGAGCATCGCCCAGGCCTCGTCGGAGCCGCCGGGAGCGAGCGCGAAGTAGTCCCGCAGCAGCTGCTCCTTCTCCGCAGCCGCGCCGGCGGGCGCCGCGGAGGCCGAGGTCGGGCTCTGCGACGGCGTCGCCGACGACGTGGACGGGGCGGACGACTCCGGCGCGCTGCTGCTGGGCGGGTCGGACGGCGTGGCGGACGCGCTGTCGGAGGCGTCGCCGCTCGCGGTGTCGGCCGGGTCGTCGGTCCGTTGCGAGGAGAGGTAGGCGATGCCGCCGAGCACCAGCAGCAGCGCGAGCGCCCCTACGACCGCGTAGACGCCGCGCCGCGACGGCCGGTCGTCCGACCCCGAGGCGGAGGCGGAAGCGGGGGGAGCCGAGGTCGCCGCAGCCGCCGGCCCCGCAGCTGCGGCCGCCGGCGTCGGCGTCGGGCGGACCGGCTCGGGAGCCGGGCGCTCGAAGTGCGCCGTGGCGGCCGCGCCAGCGGTGTGCTCGCGGGTGTGCGTCTCGTGCGCGCCCTTCAACCGGCCCAGGGCGTGCGCGGTGTCCTCCATCGACCACCGCGAGTCGGGGTCGCGGTCCATCATCCGCGACAGCGCGGGCTCGAGGAACTCCGCCCGGTGCGGTGTGCGGCGGCCGGCCGGAGGTGATGTCGTGCAGCACGGCGACGGGGTTCGGACGCGCCTCGTACGGCGGCCGGCCCTCGACCGCGGCGTACAGGGTCGCGCCGAGCGCCCACACGTCGGCGGCCGGACCCGGGTCGCCGCCGCGGGCGATCTCGGGGGCGAAGTAGCTCGGCGTGCCGGTCAGGAAGCCGGACTGCGTCAGGGCGGGATCGCCGTGGGTGCGGGCGATGCCGAAGTCGCTGATCTTGGCGACCCCGTCGTGGCGGATCAGGACGTTGCCGGGCTTGACGTCACGGTGCGTGTGCCCGCGCCGTGCGCCGCGGCCAGACCCTCGGCGACCTGCGCGCCGATGTCGGCGACCTGCTCGGGGGTCAGCGGGCCGTCCTCCTTGATGATCGCGGACAGCGAGCGCCCCGGGACGTGCTCCATGACCAGCCAGATCGCGCCGGCCTCCTCGACCACGTCGAAGACCGTCACCACGTTGCGGTGGTTCAGCGCCGGCGGAGGAGCGCGCCTCGCGGAGCGCGCGCGCGGAGTCGGTGACCGACTCGTTGGGCAGCAGGCCGACCTGCTTCACGGCCACGTCGCGGCGCAGGGTCTCGTCGCGGCACAGCCAGACGGTTCCCATGCCGCCCTGGCCGATCGCTCGCTGGACGCGGTAGCGGCCTCCGATGAGGTCGGGCAACGGAGCTCCTTCGCTGGTGGCGGGTGGGGCGACGGTGCTGTCGGGGCGGGTCGGGCCGGGTCCGGGCGCGCCGGGACGGCGACGTGCGTTCGTGGCGTCGTACCCACCAAGCCACCCGGCTACGCCTGCCGGGGCTGTGTCGCGGCTCTGTCGGGGGCATGTGCGAAGGTGTCGGCACCATGGCGAAACCGCAGGCGTCCGACATCCTGGGCCACGTCACCTTGGTGACCGGGCCGGAGGAGTTCCTCAACCAGCGCACCGTGTCGGCGGCGATCACCGCGGTGCGGGCGGCCGATCCCGAGTCCGAGGTCACCGAGACCAACGCCGACCAGATCGGGATGGCGGCCCTGGGCGACCTCGCCGCGCCGTCGCTCTTCTCCTCGATCCGCTGCGTGATCGTGCGCGGGCTCGAGGACCTCCCCGAGGAGGCGCACGACGGGATGCTGGAGTACGCCGCGTCGCCGGCCGACGACATCGGGCTGGTGCTGGTGCACTCCGGGGGTCAGAAGGGCAGCGGCCTGCTCACCCGGCTTCGCAAGCTCGACGCCGGTCACCGAGGTGCGATCGGCCCCGCTCAAGCCCTCGGAGTACTCCGCGCTTCGTCGCCGCGGAGGTCCGCAGCCACGGCGGCCGGATCGACCAGGAGGCCGCCGACCTGCTGGTGCAGGCGATCGGCCAGGACCTGCGGGCGCTCGCCGGGGCGGCCCACCAGCTGGCCAGCGACTTCCCCAGCGAGCCGTTGACCGACACGGTCGTGCAGCGCTACTTCGGTGGCCGCGCCGAGGTGAAGTCGTTCGCGATCGCCGACGCGGCGCTGTTCGGGCGCACCGCGGTCGCGCTCGAGGAGCTGCGCTGGGCGCTCGACAACGGCACCGCCCCGATCCTCGTCACCAGCGCGTTCGCGACCGGGCTGCGGGGGCTCGGCAAGTTCGCGTCCGCACCGCGCGGCATGCGCGAGGCCGACCTGGCGCGGGAGGCCGGCGTGCCGCCGTGGAAGCTGCGGGTGCTGCGCGACCAGGCGCGCGGCTGGGACGACCTGGGGCTGGCCACCGCGATCGTCGCCGTGGCGCAGGCCGACGCCGACGTGAAGGGAGCGGCCGGCGACGCGTCCTACGCCCTGGAGCGGATGGTGCTCCGGGTCAGCGAGGCCCGCACGGTGCGCCAGGCAGGCTAGCTCGCGCCGGCGGACGTCGAAGCGGGGTCAACGACGACGAGGCGCCGGCTCCCCGGAGGGGGAGCGGCGCCTCGTGCGGAAGCGGTGGGGCCTGCGTCAGAGGGACGCGGCGCGCTTGCTGATGGCCGACTTGCGGTTCGCGGCCTGGTTCTGTGGATCACACCGGCGGACGCGGCCTTGTCGAGCTTCTTGGTGGCCACGGCGGCCAGGGCACGGGCCTCGTCGGTCTCGCCGGCGTCGGCCGCGTTGCGGAACTTGCGCACGGCGGACTTCAGCGCCGACTTGACGGACTTGTTGCGCTCGTGCGCAGCGATCGTTCTGTCGGTTGCGCTTGATCTGGGACTTGATGTTCGCCACGGGGCAGGCCTCGATCGGTGTTCGGCTACGGGAAAGGTGGTCACGTCAGTGGCGCACCGGGGCTGACCTCCGGACACGCGACCGCTCACGATACCAGCGGCGGTCCGGACCGCCCAATCGTGGGCTCACCAGCCACGACGCCGTGCCAGCCACGCCCAGGTGGCCTCGGCGAACCACGCCTGGTGCTGGCGCAGGTACGGCGAGGAGTTGGGCACCGGGGCGTCGCGGCGCTCGAGGAAGAACCCGGCCAGGCAGCGCGAGCAGCACGTCGATGTCGTCGGCGGCGACCTGGCGGGTCAGGGCTCGCCGCGCGAGCACCTCGTCGACGTCGAGGCCGTCGCCGGAGGGCCGATCAGCAGCGTGACGGTGTCGATCCAGGCGGCGCCGCGGGTCGGCCAGTTCCAGTCGCACAGCAGGGCCGGCCGTCCGCGGCGAGCAGGAAGTTGTCGTCGCGCGCGTCGGTGTGCACCAGCGTGTTGCCCGCGGTGGCGGTCGGCGACCCGGGCGGCGAGGGCCGCGGCCTCGTCGAGGTGCGGCCAGACCGGGGCAGTGCGGCGTACGTGCTCCCAGCAGCGCGCCACGTCGGCCAGCTCGTCGGCGAAGGTGGCCAGCACCACCGGCGGCGGGGTAGGGACGGCGGCGAGCACCTCCAGGGTGTCCAGGCAGCGTCGAGCTCGGTCGGGGCGCCACGGCCGGGCGGGGTTGCGGTGCGTCGACGTGCTCCAGGGCCAGCACCACCCACAGGTCGTCCTCGTGGGTCCAGAGCAGCCGGGACGGGGGCCGGGAGGGCAGTCCGGCAGGGTGCGGACCCCTCGGCGGCGTAGGCCTCGGCGAACGGCCGCTGGGCCTGCTTGCTGGCCGCCTTGAGGAACATCCGTCGCCGTCCGCGCCGCACAGCACCGAGGCGCAGCCCGGGCGTGAAGCCGGCCCGCGGAGTCCGCGTCCGACCACCGGGGTGCCGAACCGGTCCTCGACCAGCCGGCGGAGCGTCGGCGGCAGCAGCAGCCAGTCCAGCCGCCGGGCGGTCGCGCCGTACGGCAGGGGCGGGAGCGGACAGCGGCCACGGGCCGGTCGTGGAGCGGTCATGTGCGCATTGTGTACGGCGTGCGGCCGGGCGCGTCACGCACGGCGCGGCTGGACGGGCGTGCGCCGCCGCGTGGGAGAATGCGCAGGTTCCCCGCACGCTACCGAGAAGCCCGTGCCCTCCTCGCACGTCCGCTCCCCCTCCGGGCAAGACCGATCCCGCGATCATCCGCAACTTCTGCATCATCGCCCACATCGACCACGGCAAGTCGACGCTGGCCGACCGCATGCTGCAGCTGCACCGGCGTGGTCGACGAGCGCAGCGCCCGGGCGCAGTACCTCGACCGGATGGACATCGAGCGTGAGCGCGGCATCACGATCAAGAGCCAGGCCGTGCGGATGCCCTGGACGGTCCCG
The DNA here is from genome assembly GCA_963845655.1 of uncultured Actinomycetota bacterium. Classification (GTDB taxonomy): domain Bacteria; phylum Actinomycetota; class Actinomycetes; order Propionibacteriales; family Nocardioidaceae; genus Nocardioides_B. Next base: position 9,732 of record CAWJTB010000009.1, read on the forward strand.
GTGGACAACAGGCGGGCGCCAGCCCGGGCGGCTACGTGCTGAACATGATCGACACCCCCGGCCACGTCGACTTCACCTACGAGGTCTCGCGCTCGCTCGAGGCGTGCGAGGCCGCGGTGCTGCTGGTCGACGCCGCGCAGGGCATCGAGGCGCAGACGCTGGCGAACCTCTACCTCGCGCTCGGCGCCGACCTGCACGTCATCCCGGTGCTCAACAAGATCGACCTGCCGTCGGCGCAGCCCGAGAAGTACGCCGCCGAGCTCGCCGGCATCATCGGCTGCGACCCGTCCGACGTGCTGCAGGTCTCGGCCAAGACCGGCGTCGGCGTCGAGGAGCTGCTCAACGAGATCGTCGCGCAGACCCCGCCGCCCGGTCGGCGACCCCGACGCCCCGCCGCGCGCGCTGATCTTCGACTCCGTCTACGACACCTACCGCGGCGTCGTCACCTACGTCCGCGTCGTCGACGGCAAGCTCACGCACCGCGACCGGATCAAGATGATGTCGACCGGCGCCACCCACGAGATGCTCGAGGTCGGCGTGCATCTCGCCCGAGCCGATCAAGGCCGGCGACCTCGGCGTCGGCGAGGTCGGCTACCTGATCACCGGCGTCAAGGACGTCCGCCAGTCCCGCGTCGGCGACACCGTCACCTCGCAGCACCACGGCGCCACCGAGGCCGCTGCGGCGGCTACAAGCACCCCAACCCGATGGTGTTCGCCGGACTGCTACCCGATCGACGGCGACGACTACCCGACGCTGCGCGACGCGCTCGAGCAAGCTGCAGCTCAACGACGCCGCGCTCGCCTACGAGCCGGAGACCTCCGGCGCGCTCGGGTTCGGCTTCCGCTGCGGCTTCCTCGGCCTGCTGCACATGGAGATCGTCCGGGAGCGGCTGGAGCGGGAGTTCAACCTCGACCTGATCTCGACCGCGCCCAACGTGGTCTACTCGGTGCGGATGGAGGACGGCTCGGAGCAGGTCGTCACCAACCCGAGCGAGTACCCGCTCCGGCGGCAAGATCGCCGAGGTGCGGGAGCCGGTCGTCAAGGCGACGATCCTGAGCCCCAGCGACTACATCGGCGTGATCATGGAGCTCTGCCAGACCAAGCGCGGTCAGCTCGACGGCATGGACTACCTCTCGGCCGACCGGGTCGAGATGCGCTACACGCTGCCGCTCGCCGAGATCGTCTTCGACTTCTTCGACCAGCTGAAGTCGCGCACGAAGGGCTACGCCTCGCTGGACTACGAGCCGACCGGCGAGCAGGCCGCCGACCTGGTCAAGGTCGACATCCTGCTGCAGGGCGGAGACCGTCGACGCGCTTCAGCGCGATCGTGCACCGCGACGCGGCCTACGCCTACGGCGTGATGCTGGCCGGCAAGCTGCGCGAGCTGATCCCGCGGCAGCAGTTCGAGGTGCCGATCCAGGCGGCGATCGGGGCTCGCGTGATCGCCCGCGAGACGATCCGCGCGATCCGCAAGGACGTGCTGGCCAAGTGCTACGGCGGCGACATCACCCGCAAGCGCAAGCTGCTGGAGAAGCAGAAGGAGGGCAAGAAGCGGATGAAGATGGTCGGCCGCGTCGAGGTCCCGCAGGAGGCCTTCGTGGCCGCGCTCTCCTCCGACGGCGCACCCGGGGACAAGAAGAAGAAGTGAGGCAGCACCGCGCCGTCGAGGGCGGGGCCCGATGACCTGGCCGCGCCCGGTGCCGCTGATCGGGGACGCCACGTCGGCGGCCGAACGGGCCGCGGCGGTCGACGCGTGGGCGTTCCCCGAGGCGTCGCGCGAGGCGCTGCACGACGTGATCGCCGCGCGGCGCGACATCCGCCGCTACCGGCCCGACCCGGTCCCCTCCGAGGTGCTCGAGCGGGTGCTCACCGCGGCGCACCGGGCCCCCTCGGTCGGCCACAGCCAGCCCTGGCGCTTCCTCGTCGTCACCGAGCCGGCGACCCGGGAGCGCGCCGCCCGGATGGCCGACGAGCAGCGGCTGCGCCAGGCGCGCGCGCTCGAGCCCGACGCCGCGCGGCGGCTGCTGGACCTCCAGCTCGAGGGCATCCGCGAGGCGCCGTACGGCATCGTGGTGGCCTGCGACCGCCGCACCCCGGCCGCCGGCGTGCTCGGCCGGGCCACCTTCCCCGACGCCGACCTGTGGTCGTGCGCCTGCGCGATCCAGAACCTCTGGCTGGCGGCCCGTGCCGAGGGCCTCGGCGTCGGGTGGGTCACGCTGTTCGACCCGGTCGAGCTGGCCGACCTGCTGGGACTGCCCGACGGCGTGGTCACCCTCGGCTGGCTGTGCCTGGGCTGGCCCGACGAGCGGCCGCCCGCCCCGGGCCTGGAGCGGGCGGGGTGGTCGCGCCGGCAGCCGCTCGAGGAGGTCGTGCTCCACGAGCGCTGGCACGAGCCCTCCGAGGGTGGGACCGCGCCCCCGCCGTCCCACCTGCGCGCCCCCGACGCGACCCGGGTGGTCGCGGCCCGGGACCGGGCCGATCGGCTGCTGACCCCGCTGGGCTCGCTCGGGGTGCTGGACCGCTGCGTGGACCGGGTGGAGGCCACCGGGCACCCCCTGGCGGCGGAGGGCCGCGGACCGTCCGGGCAGCTGCTGGTGGCGGCCGGCCGGCACCAGGTGACGCGCTGGGGGGTCAGCGCCTACGCCGACTCGGTCACCGACGACGTGGTGGCCGCCTCCCGGGCCGGCTCGTCGGCCGGGGCGGTCGCGGCGGCGGCCGCCGGGCTCGACTTCGCCCTGATCGACGCCGGTACGTCGTCGGGCGACCTGCGCGAGACCGACGCCCTCACCGGCCCCGAGGTCGACGCGCTGCTGGAGCGCGGACGGCAGGCCGGGCGCGAGAGCGCGGCGCAGCACGCCCTGGTCGCGCTCGGCGAGGTCGGGGTCGGCAACACCACCGTGTCGGCGGCTCTGGCGGCAGGCCTGCTCGGGCTGCGCGCCGAGGACGTCGTGGGGCTCGGCGCCGGGGCCGACAGCGAGATGCTGGCCCGCAAGCGGGCCGTGGTGTCCGACGCCCTGGACCGCGCGGCCCGCGCGTCCGGCGACCTGCGCAGCCGACCCGAGGCGGCGCTCGCCGCGCTCGGCGGCCCGGAGCTCTGCTTGCTGGCCGGTGTCGTCCTCGGCGCCGCCGCGGCGGGATCAGTCGTGGTGCTGGACGGGCTGGCGACCACGGTTGCCGCGATCAGCGCCCTGGCCCTCGAGCCGGGCGTCGGCGCCTACCTCGTGGCCGGCCAGCGCAGCCGCGAGCGCGCGCACGGCGCGGCGCTGGACCACCTGGGACTCGAGCCGCTGCTGGACCTCCGGCTGCGCGCCGGGGAGGGCGTCGGCGCCGCGCTGGCGTGCGGCCTGCTCGCCGACGCGGTCCGGGTCCGGCGCGGCACCGCCCAGACCGGGACCGACCCGACTCAGGCGGAGGGACGCCGCAGCAGGTAGGTGTCCATCACCCAGCCGCGCGCCGCCCGGGCCGCGGCCCGCTGCGCCTCGATGCGGGGCAGCACCTCGCTGAGCCGCCCCGCGACCAGGACCTCGTCGGAGGTGCCGAGGTTGGCACCCCACCAGACGTCCCACTCGCCGTCCAGGGTGCGGCAGGTCAGCTCGCCGTCGAGCATCACCACGAGGTTGTCCGCGCCACCCCGGACCGTCTCGGCCAGTCGGCGCCCGGTGGTGAGGGTGACCGGCTCCCCGACCCGGTGCAGCACGATCCGGTGGCGGGCGGCGAGCAGCTGCACGGAGCTGACCCCGGGCACCACGTCGTAGGAGAAGGAGAGCGTGCCGCGCGCGAGGATCCGCTCCACGATCCGCAGGTGGCTGTCGTAGAGGGACGGGTCGCCCCAGACCAGGAGCCCGCCGACCTCGTCGGGCCCCAGCCGGGCCAGCTCGGCCTCCCAGGCCACCGCCCGCGCCTCGTGCCAGTCGGCCACCTCGGCGCGGTAGTCCGACGGGGTGCGGTCGCGCGGCGGGTCGGCCACCTCCACCACCCGGTGCTCGCGGGTGACGTGCCGGCGCAGGATCTCCTGGCGCAGCGCGACCAGGTCGTCGACCCCGCGGTCCTTGGCGGCGACCAGGAAGACGTCGACGTCCGCGAGCGCGGCGACCGCCTCGACGGTCAGCTGGTCGACCCCGCCGGGGCCGATCCCGACGATGCGCAGCCGCTTCACCTGCGGTCCTCGAGGTCCCCCTCGACCTCGAGGTAGGCCTGCTGCATCGCCGCGACCGTGTCCGGGTCCGGCTCGGCCCACAGGCCGCGCTCGGCCGCCTCCGAGAGTCGCTCGACCATGCTGTGCAGGGCCCAGGGGTTCGCCTCGCGCAGGAACGCCTGGTTCTCCGGGTCGAGCACGTAGCTCTGCGCCAGCGACTCATACATCCAGTCCGGTACGACGCCGGCCGTCGCGTCGTAGCCGAAGAGGTAGTCGACGGTCGCCGCCATCTCGAAGGCGCCCTTGTAGCCGTGCCGGCGCATCGCGGTCATCCAGCGCGGGTTGACCACGCGTGAGCGGAACACCCGGGCGGTCTCCTCGGTCAGCGACCGGGTCCGGACCGCGTCCGGGGTGGTGGAGTCGCCGATGTAGGCGGCGGGCGCCGTGCCCGTCAGCGAGCGCACCGTCGCCACCATGCCGCCGTGGTACTGGAAGTAGTCGTCGGAGTCGGCGATGTCGTGCTCGCGGGTGTCGGTGTTCTTGGCCGCGACGTTGATGCGGCGGTAGTTCGCGCGCATGTCGTCGCCCGCGGCCCGGCCCTCCAGCCCGCGGCCGTAGGCGAAGCCGCCCCAGGCGGTGTAGACCTCCGCCAGGTCCGCGTCCGTGCGCCAGTTGCCGGACTCGATCAGCGGCAGCAGCCCGGCGCCGTACGCCCCGGGCTTGGAGCCGAAGATGCGCGTGGTGGCACGGCGCCAGTCCCCGTGCGCGGCGAGGTCGGCCTGCGCGTGGGCGCGCACGAAGTTGTCCTCCGCGGGCTCGTCGAGCTCGGCCACCATCGCGAACGCGTCGTCGAGCATCGAGACGACGTGCGGGAAGGCGTCCCGGAAGAAGCCGGAGATCCGGACGGTCACGTCGATGCGGGGGCGACCCAGCTCGGCCAGCGGCACCACCTCGAGGCTGCCGACCCGACGGGACTCCTCCTGCCACAGCGGACGGACGCCGATCAGGGCGAGGACCTCGGCGATGTCGTCCCCGGAGGTGCGCATCGCCGAGGTGCCCCACACCGACAGACCGACCGAGTGCGGGTAGCCGCCGGTGTCCGCGACGTAGCGGTCGACCAGGGAGGCGGCCATCGCCAGGCCGGTGTCGTAGGCCAGCCGGGACGGCACCGCCTTGGGGTCGACGGTGTAGAAGTTGCGGCCGGTCGGCAGCACGTTGACCAGCCCGCGGAGCGGGGAGCCGGACGGCCCGGCGGGGATGTAGCCGCCCTCGAGGGCGTGCAGCACCGCGGACATCTCGTCGGTGGTGCGGTCCAGGCGGGGGACCACCTGGGTGGCGGCGAACTCCAGCACCGAGGCGACCACGTCGTCGGGGTGGCCGAGGGTCTGCTCGACGACCCCGGCCGACGCCGAGGGATCCCAGTCCAGGGCCTCCATCGCCAGCACCAGCGCCCGCGCGCGCGTCCTCCGCGGCGTCCACCGCGGCGGTGTCGGAGCCGTTCTCCTTGAGCCCGAGCGCCGCGCGCAGCCCGGGCAGGGCGTTGGCCTGTCCGCCCCAGACCTGGTTGGCGCGCAGGATGGCGAGCACCAGGTTGACCCGGGCCTCGCCGACGGGGGGCGCGCCGAGCACGTGCAGCCCGTCGCGAATCTGGGCGTCCTTGATCTCGCACAGCCAGCCGTCGACGTGCAGCAGGAAGTCGTCGAACTCCGCGTCGTGGGGCCGGTCGTCCAGACCGAGGTCGTGGTCGAGCTGGGCGGCCTGGATCAGCGTCCAGATCTGGGCCCGGATCGCGGGGAGCTTGGCCGGGTCCATCGCCGCGATGTTGGCGTGCTCGTCCATCAGCTGCTCGAGCCGGGCGATGTCGCCGTAGGCCTCGGCCCGGGCCATCGGCGGCACCAGGTGGTCCACGATCGTGGCGTGCCCGCGACGCTTGGCCTGGGCGCCCTCGCCGGGGTCGTTGACCAGGAAGGGGTAGACGAGGCGGCATGTTGCCGATCGCGGCGTCGGTCGCGCAGTCGGCCGAGAGCGCGACGGTCTTGCCGGGCAGCCACTCCATCGAGCCGTGCTTGCCGAGGTGGACCACGGCGTGCGCACCGAACTCGTTCTCGAGCCAGCGGTACGCCGCGAGGTAGTGGTGGCTCGGCGGCAGGTCCGGGTCGTGGTAGATCGCGACCGGGTTCTCCCCGAAGCCGCGCGGCGGCTGGATCAGCACGACGACGTTGCCGGCCTGCAGCGTCGCGAGCACGATCTCGTCGCCGTCGACGTAGAGCCGGCCCGGCGCCGGGCCCCAGTGCTCGGTCATCGCCTGCCGCAGCCCCTCGGGGAAGCCGGCGAACCAACGTCGGTAGGTCGCCGCCGGGATCCGGACCGGGCTGCCGGAGAGCTGCTCGGCGCTCAGCCACTCCTCGTCCTGCCCGCCGGCGTCGATCAGCGCGTGGATGAGGGCGTTGCCGGCCTCGGTCTCGTCCTCGAGGTCCAGACCGGGCAGGCCGTCGCCGAGGTCGTAGCCCTGGGCGGCCATCGACCTCAGCAGGCGTACGGCGGACAGCGGCGTGTCCAGGCCGACGGCGTTGCCGACGCGGCTGTGCTTGGTGGGGTAGGCCGACAGGACCAGCGCCACCTTGCGCCGGTCCACCGGGGTGTGCCGCAGCCGGGCGTGCGCCGCCGCGATGCCGGCGACGCGGGCGCAGCGCTCCGGGTCGGCGACGTAGCGCGGCAGGCCGGCCGGGTCGTCGGGGTCGGTCTCCTTGAACGAGAAGGCCGTGGTGATGATCCGGCCGTCGAACTCCGGGACCGCGACCTGGGTGGCGGCATCGAGCGGGGAGACCCCGTCGTCGGACGCCAGCCAGGTGGCCCGGTCCCAGGTCAGGCAGAGCCCCTGCAGCAGGGGGATGTCGAGGGCGGCGAGGGCCGCCACGTCCCAGGCCTCGTCGTCGCCGCCGGCGCTCGTGGTGGCCGGCTTGGTGCCCCCGGCCGCGAGCACGGTGACGATCAGGGCGTCGAGCGTGCCGAGCTCGGCAAGCAGGTCCTCGGGGGCGCCACGCAGCGAGGAGCAGAAGATCGGGACGCCCACGGCGTCCCCGGTGGCGTCGACGGCGTCGGCCAGGTCGTGCACGAAGCGGTCGTTGCCGGAGGCGTGGTGGGCCTTGTAGAACAAGATCCCGATCCGGGACCCGGTCGCCTCGGTCTCGCGGGGGAGCACCCCCCAGTCCGGGAGGGCGGCGGGCGGATCGAAGCCCTCGCCGGTGAGCAGCACCGTGTCGGAGACGAACGCGTGCATCTGGGCCAGGTTGGCCGGGCCGCCCTCGGCGAGGTAGCGGTGCACCTGCACGGCCGTCCCGACCGGGACCGTCGACTGCTCCATCAGCTCGGCGCTGGGCTCACGCTCGCCGCCGACGACCACCATCGGCACCCCGGCGGCGCGGATCCGGGCGAAGCCGCTGCACAGGTCCTCGGGGCGGCCCAGGATGCGCGCGACGACCAGGTCGCAGTGCTCGATCTCGCCCATCTCGGTGTGCGAGGCCCGGCCCGGGTTGGCCAGCAGGAAGTCCGCGCCGGAGGCCCGGGCAGAGAGCAGGTCGGTGTCCGAGGTGGACAGCAGGGCGATGCGGGGCATCGACGCTCCTTCGTGGAGTTCTCGCTCCGTCCGAATGGGGATCGTCGAGGTCAGTGTCTGGCTGGTGGGCTCTGCTCGAGCCCACATCACAGTGGCGGAACCGCCCCGGCGTTGCACCGGGTTCCTGAGGTCACGACGACGAAGGCGTCAGCATAGTCCCTGCCGGAGGGGCCCCGGCGCGTGTGCCATCCTGTGCCCGTGCTCGACCAGATCGCGTCCCGTGAGCGGCCCGACCGGTGTCCGGGGGTGACCCGTCCGTGGTTGGCCGAGGACGGCGCGCTGGTGCGGCTCCGGCTGGTCGGCGGCGCCCTCGACGCGGCCACGCTGCAGGCCCTGGTCGACCTCGCGGCGACCTACGGCGATGGTGACGTGCACCTGACGAAGCGGGCCAACCTGCAGGTGCGCGGCATCCCGCACGACGACGGCGCGCTCCCGGCGGGCTTCGTCGAGGGCGTCCGCGTGGCGGGCCTGCTGCCCTCGCCCGCCCACGACCTGGTGCGCAACGTGATGGTCTCCCCGCTCACGGGGCGGCTCGGTGGACGGGTCGACCTGCGCCCGGCGGCCGCCGAGCTCGACCGGCTGCTGCTCGCGGACCCCGCCTGCGCCGGGCTGGCCGGCCGGTTCCTCTTCGTGCTCGACGACGGCCGGGGCGACCTGGTCGCGCGGACCGCCGACCTCGCCGCCGTGGCGCTCGACGCCGACACCGTGCAGCTGCGGGCAGGCGGCGCCCGGTGGGGGCCCGTGGTCCCGGTCGCCGAGACCGCGACGGCCCTGCACCGGCTGACCCGGCGGTTCCTCGACGTCCGAGGATCGGGGCCCGGTGCGCCCTGGCACGTCGACGAGCTCGACGGCGCAGGGCTCGAGCTGGTCGGGGACGACGTCGACCGCGACCCCCGCAGCCGTGCGCACGCCGACCCTCCGCCGTACGGGTGGCTGCGGCAGGACGACGGCCGGGCGCTCGAGCACGTCGCCGTCGAGGGTGGGATCCTCACCCCCGACGCCGCCGCCGGGGTCCTGGCCCGGGCGGGCGAGCACCTCGTCGTCACCCCCTGGCACGGCCTGCTGCTGCCCGACCTGGAGCCCCGATGACGCACGAGCCTCCCCCGCAGCGCTACGACTACGAGCGCGACGGCGCGGCGATCTACCGGGCGTCGTTCGCGACGATCCGCGCGGAGACCGACCTGAGCGGGGTGCCGGCCGACGCCGAGAAGGTCGCGGTCCGGATGGTGCACGCCAGCGGGCAGACCGACTTGACCAGCGACCTGCGGGTGCACCCCGGCCTGGTCGCGGCCGCCCGCGAGGCGCTGCACGCCGGGGCCCCGATCCTCGTGCGACGCCCACATGGTCGCCTCCGGCGTCACGCGGGCCAGGCTGCCCAAGGACAACGAGGTGCTCTGCCTGCTGCGGGACCCCCGCGTGCCCGACCTGGCGCGCCGCTGGGGCACTACGCGCTCGGCCGCCGCGGTGTCCCTGTGGGAGGACCGGCTCGAGGGTGCGGTGGTGGCCATCGGCAACGCCCCGACCGCGCTGTTCCACCTGCTGGAGATGATCGACGCGGGCGGACCGCGGCCGGCCGCGGTCATCGGCGTCCCGGTCGGCTTCATCGGCGCCGCCGAGTCCAAGGACGCCCTCGCGGCGCACCCCGCGCAGGTGCCCTACCTCGTCGTACGCGGTCGTCGGGGCGGCTCGGCGATGGCCGCGTCGGCCCTGAACGCCCTCGCCCAGGAGACCGAGTGACCCCGGGGGGCGGTCGGCTGTACGGCGTCGGGCTCGGCCCGGGCGACCCGGAGCTGGTCACCCTCAAGGCGGCCCGGCTGATCGCCGCCGCCGACGTCGTGGCCTACCACGCGGGGCGGCACGGCAGCTCGATCGCGCGCACCATCGCCGCCGACCTGATCCCGGCGGGCGTCGTCGAGGAGCAGCTGGTCTACCCGGTCACCACCGGCACGGCCGCGCACCCGGGTGGGTACGCCGGCGCGATGGCCGACTTCTACGAGGAGTCCGCGGCGCGGCTCGGCGCCCACCTCGAGGCCGGGTCGCGACGTGGTGCTGCTGGCCGAGGGCGACCCGTTGTTCTACGGGTCCTACATGTACATGCACGACCGGCTGGCCGACCGGTTCGAGACCGAGGTGGTGCCGGGCGTGACGTCCGTGGCCGCCGCCTCGGCCGCCGTCGCGCAGCCCGCTCGTGCGGCAGACCGACGTGCTGACGATCCTGCCCGGCACGCTCCCCGAGGCCGAGCTGGCCCGCCGGCTGGCCGACACCCAGGGCGCCGTGATCATGAAGCTCGGCCGCACCTTCCCCGCCGTACGACGGGCGCTGGAGGCCGCGGGTCGGCTCGGCGACGCGTCCTACGTCGAGCGGGCGTCGACCGACCGCCAGCTCGTGCTCGCCGGTCGCCGACGTGGACCCCTCGACGGTGCCGTACTTCTCGATCATCGTCGTGGCCGGCGACTCCGCCGCCGACGCCCACCGCTACGAGACGGCGGCGGGCCGCGACGCGGTGGAGCCGGTCGACGCCGGAGCGGGCGAGCTGCTGGTCGTCGGGCTCGGACCCGCGGGCGACGACTGGCTGACCCCGGAGGTCGCGGAGGCGCTCGGCGGCGTGGACCACGTCGTCGGCTACGCGCCCTACGTCAACCGGGTCCCGCAGCGCGCCGGGCTGCAGCGGCACGCCAGCGGCAACACCGTCGAGGTGGACCGGGCGCGGATGGCACTGGAGCTGGCCCGGTCGGGCGAGCGGGTCGCGGTCGTCTCGGGGGGCGACGCCGGGGTCTTCGGCATGGCCTCCGCGGTGTTCGAGGCCGCGCAGGAGGCGCCGTACGACGCGGTGCCGGTGCGGGTGCTGCCCGGCATGACCGCGGTGCAGGCCGTCGCGGCCCGGGCCGGCGCGCCGCTCGGCGGGGACTTCGCGGTGCTGAGCCTCTCGGACCGGCTGAAGTCCTGGGAGGTGATCGAGCAGCGCCTGGTGGCGGTGGCGCAGGCCGACCTGGTGCTGGCGGTCTACAACCCGGCGTCGCGCTCGCGCACCACCCAGGTCGCCGAGATGCAGCAGGTGCTGCTGCGGCACCGGCCCCCCGCGACCGTGCTCGTCGTCGGCCGCGACGTCGGTCGCCCGGGGGAGCGCCTCGAGGTGACCACGCTCGGCGAGCTGGACCCGAGCACGATCGACATGCGCTGCCTGCTGATCGTGGGCTCGTCCGGCACGTCCGTCACGACGGCGGGCCGGGTCTGGACCCGTCGCTCGGTGGGTTGAGCGCGGCGGGTCGGGTCCGCCCGGCGTCGTACAGGTGCGACTCGGCGACGCAGTCCGCGTCGGAGCGGGCCGCCAGCGCCCGGCTGACGATGATCACGGCCGTGTGCCGCAGCCCCTCGGGCTCCACCCGGTCGGCGATGTCGCCCAGCGTGCCGCGCACCACCACCTCGTGCGGACGCGAGGCGAACGCCACCACCGCCACCGGGCACTCCGGCCCGTAGGAGGCGGCGAGCCGCTCGGCGAGCGCCCGGATCCGGGTGATGCCGAGGTGCAGCACCAGGGAGCCGCCGATCGCCGCCGTGGCCTCCAGCGACTCCGAGTCCGGCATCGCCGTGGACCGGGCCTGGGTCCGGGTGAGCACCACGGTCTGCACGAGCTCGGGCACGGTCAGCTCCACGCCCAGGGCGGCCGCGGCGGCGGCGTACGCCGGCACCCCCGGGGTGACGTCCCACGGGACCCCGGCGGCGTCGAGCCGCCGGGTCTGCTCGGTCAGCGCGGAGTAGAGCGAGGGGTCCCCCGAGCAGAGGCGTACGACGTCGAGGCCCTCGTCGTGCGCACCGACGACGGCGGCCGTGATCGCGTCGAGGTCGAGGTGCTGGGTGTCGACGAGGCGGACGTGGGGGGCGCAGTGCGCCAGCACGGCGTCGTCGATGTAGGTCCCGGCGTAGACGCACACGTCGGCCGCCCGCAGCCGGTCGACGGCCCGGACGGTGAGCAGGTCGGCCGCCCCGGGGCCGGCCCCCACGAAGTGCACCGTCACCGGGTCGCCGCCCACTGCACGACGGGTCGGGCGGGCCGCCAGCCGGTGTAGGAGCCGAGCGGCTCGGCGTGCTCCACCGCGAGCCGGGTCAGCTCGCCGCCGACCCGGCGGCGCCACGCGACCACGACCTCCTCGGTCTCCAGGGTGACCGCGTGCACGACCAGCCGGCCGCCGGTGGGCAGCCGGTCCCAGCAGGCGTCGAGCACGCCGGGGTGCGCGGCCCCGCCCCCGACGAAGACGGCGGTCGGGTCCGGCAGGCCGGCGAGGGCCTCGGGTGCCGTGCCCTCGACGACCGCGAGCGCCGGGACCCCCAGCCGATGAGCGTTGCGAGCCACCCGGGCGGCGCGCTCCGGCACGGCCTCGACCGCGACGGTGTGGCAGCGCGGGTCGCTGCGCATCCACTCGATCCCGACGGACCCCGCGCCCGCGCCCACGTCCCACAGCAGGGCGCCGGGGTGCGGCGCGAGGCGCGACAGCGCGGAGGCCCGGAGGTCGCGCTTGGTGAGCTGGCCGTCGTGCTCGAAGGCGTCGTCGGGCAGACCCGGGACGCCGGCGAGCACTTGCGCGGACGGGTCCGCGACCACGTGCAGGCACACCACGTTGAGGGCGGGCGCCGGACCGTCCCAGGTGGCCGCAGTGGCGTGGGTGATCGCCTCGGTGTCCGCCCCGAGGTCGGACAGGACCGTCACCTCGGTGGCGCCGAAGCCCGCCGCGACGAGCAGGGCAGCCAGCTCGGCGGGCGTCGTGCCGTCCGAGGACAGCACCACCAGGCGTCGACCCGGCGTGAGGTAGCGGTGCAGCACGGACACCTCGCGGCCCACGACCGAGACGACGTCGACGCTCTCCGCGGACCAGCCGACGCGGGCTCGTGCGAGCGTCACCGACGAGAGCGACGGGTGCACCTCGACGTGCTCAGGCCCCAGCAGGGCAACGAGGTTCGTGGCGATCCCGGACACGAGCGGGTCGCCGGAGGCGAGCACCACGACGTGTCGGTCGCCGTACGACTCGAGCAGGCCGGGCAGCGCCGGGAGCAGCGGGGAGGGCCAGGTCCGCCGTACCGCCGCGGTGGGGGGCACGAGCGCCAGGTGACGCGCTCCGCCGAGCAGGACCTCGGCGCCGAGGACGACGTCGCGCGCGGCCTCCGCCAGGCCCGGCCAGCCGTCGGCGCCGATGCCGACGACGCTCACGCGGGGACCCATGGCGGGGAACTCTAGGGCATCTCGCACCACGCCGGACGCCCGCTGGACAAGGCGCCGCGGCAGGCTACGATCACGTCGGCAGCTACAGACCGAGGTGCCCCTCACGGGGATAATCGGGAAGTCGGTGAGAGTCCGACACAGGCCCGCTGCGGTGACCTGGGAGCCGCCGATCGGCGCGCGAGCGCAGCCACTGGACGCGAGTCCGGGAAGGCGATCGGACCGGTGACGATCAGGAAGTCCGAAGACCGGCCTCGATCTGTGCCACGAACCATCCCAGCGGAGCCTGCGGAGGACACGTGCACCACTACCCGTTCAGCGCGGTCGTCGGATCCGACGACCTCGGACTCGCCCTGTCCCTGACCGCGGTGTCGCCGGACGTCGGCGGCGTCCTGGTCCGCGGCGAGAAGGGCACCGCCAAGTCCACGATGGTGCGGGCGCTCGCGAGCCTGCTGCCCGACGTCGCCGTCGTCGAGGGCTGCCGCTTCTCCTGCGACCCCGACCGCCCGGACCCGGCCTGCCCCGACGGGCCCCACCGGGGCGCGTCCCCGGTCGTGCGACCGGCCCGGTTGGTGGAGCTGCCGGTCGGGGCCACCGAGGACCGGGTCATCGGCTCGCTGCACCTCGGGCGGGCGCTCAGCGACGGGGTCACGGAGTTCGACCCCGGCCTGCTCGCTCGCGCGCACCGCGGCCTGCTGTACGTCGACGAGGTCAACCTGCTGCACGACCACCTGGTGGACCTGCTGCTCGACGCCGCCGCGATGGGCCGCTCCACTGTCGAGCGCGACGGCGTCTCGGTCGGCCACGACTCCCGCTTCGTCCTGGTGGGCACGATGAACCCGGAGGAGGGCGAGCTGCGCCCCCAGCTGCTCGACCGGTTCGGGCTGTGCGTCGACGTGGCGGCGCCGCGCGACCCGGCCTCGCGGGTGGAGGTGGTGCGCCGCCGGATGGCCTACGACACCGACCCGGCCGCGATGTCCCGGCGCTACGCCGAGGAGGAGCAGGCGCTGGCCGAGCGGATCCTCAAGGCGCGCACGCTGCTGCCGGACGTCGTGCTCGGACGACGACGTGCTCCTCGACATCGCCACGGTCTGCGCGGCGTTCGACGTGGACGGGATGCGGGCCGACATCGTCACCGCCCGGACGGCCGCGGCGCACGCCGCCTGGTCGGGCCGCACCGATGGTCACGCGGGAGGACGTCCGGGTCGCGGCCCGTCTGGCGATCCCGCACCGGCGCCGCCGCTCGCCGTTCGACGAGCCGGGACATGACGACCGGACCATCGAGGAGACCCTGCCGCCGGACGAGCCCGAGCCTGAGCCCGACGGCCCGGGTGACGGCCCGGACAGCGACCCCGGGCCCTCGTCGGGCAGCGAGGACGACGCTGCTCCCAGCGCGGCCGAGCACGAGGGACCTGCGGCCGGCGGCGAGGCGACAGCCCCGCGATCCCAGGGCGGCCCGACCACGGTGGACACCGCCGGGGACCCGTTCCGGACCCGGCTGCTCGCCGCGCCAGGGCATCGGTCAGGGCGAGGCCGGTCGCCGGTCCCGGGCGCGCACCTCCACCGGCCGCACCGTCGGCGCGACCCGGCAGCCCGACGGGCCGGTGCACCTGCCTGCCACGATCCGGGCGGCGGCGCAGCACCACGGCCGGATCCGGCCCGACGACCTGCGGCACGCCGTGCGCGAGGGCCGCGAGTCCAACCTGGTGCTGCTCTGCGTCGACGCCTCGGGGTCGATGGCTGCGCAGCGACGGATGGAGCAGGTCAAGGCCGCCGTGCTCTCGCTGCTCCTCGACGCCTACCAGCGTCGCGACAAGGTCGGGCTGATCACCTTCCGCGAGGGCGCCGCGGAGGTGGTCCTGCCGCCGACCCGGTCGGTCGACCTGGCCGCCAAGCGGCTGGCCGCGCTTCCCGCAGGCGGGCGCACGCCGCTGGCCGAGGGGCTGGTGGAGGCCTCCCGCACGATCGAGCGCGAGCGCCTCAAGGACCCGCGTCGCCGCCCGCTGCTCGTGGTGGTGACCGACGGGCGCGCCACCCACGGCACGGACGCCGTCGAGCGCTCCGGGCTGGCCGCGGACCTGCTGGCCGCGGCCCGGGTGGCCAGCGTGGTCATCGACTGCGAGACCGGCCGGATGCGGATGGGCCTCGCGCTCCGGCTCGCGGCCCGCCTCGGCGCCGAGCACGTGCCCGTCGGCGAGGTCAGCGCCGAGGCGATCACCCGACACGTCCAGCGAAAGGTGGCCTGACATGCCGCAGGGACAGCCGCTCACCGTTCCCGACGACGGGCTCACCACCCGGCAGCGCCGCAACCGGCCGCTGGTGATGGTGCACACCGGCGACGGCAAGGGGAAGTCCACCGCCGCCTTCGGCCTCGCGCTGCGGGGCTGGAACCAGGGCTGGTCGATCGCGGTCTTCCAGTTCGTGAAGTCGGCCAAGTGGCGCCTGGGCGAGCAGACCGCCTTCGAGCACCTGCCCACCGACCACGGCAGCATCGAGTGGCACAAGATGGGCTCCGGCTGGTCCTGGTCGCGCAAGCACGGCGACGAGGAGGACCACGCCCTGGCCGCGGCGGAGGGCTGGGCGGAGATCAAGCGCCGGATCGCCGCCGAGCAGCACGACATGCTGCTGCTCGACGAGTTCACCTACCCGATCAACTGGGGCTGGGTCGACGTCGACGACGTGGTGGAGACGCTCGCGAGCCGACCGGGTCACCAGCACGTCGTGATCACCGGCCGCCGGGCCGACCCGAAGCTCCTCGAGGTGGCCGACCTGGTCACCGAGATGACCAAGGTCAAGCACCCGATGGACGCGGGTCAGAAGGGCCAGAGGGGCATCGAGTGGTGAGCGTCCCGCGGCTCGTGGTCGCCGCGCCGGCCAGCGGCCACGGCAAGACGACGGTGGCCACCGGCCTGATGGCGGCGCTGCGCGCGGCCGGCCACGAGGTGTCCGGGCACAAGGTCGGCCCGGACTACATCGACCCCGGCTACCACGCGCTCGCCACCGGCCGCCCGGGTCGCAACCTCGACCCGCACCTGGTGGGCGAGGAGCTGCTCGTCCCGCTCTTCCTGCACGGCGCGGCCACTCCGCGACCCGCCGACGTCGCGGTCATCGAGGGCGTCATGGGCCTGTACGACGGGGCGCTGGGCCGTCGCGGGTTCGCCTCGACGGCACACGTGGCCGCCGACCTCGGGGCTCCCGTCGTCCTGGTCGTCGACATCTCCCACGCGGCGCGCTCGGTCGGGGCCGTCGTCCACGGCATGGCGACCTTCGACCCGGGGGTGCGGGTCGCCGGCGTGATCCTCAACAAGGCCGGGTCGCCCCGGCACGCCGCCGAGGCGCGCGGAGCGGTCGAGGAGCTCGGCCTGCGGGTGCTCGGCGTGCTGCACCGCGACGACGGCATCTCGGCGCCCTCGCGCCACCTCGGCCTGGTGCCGGCGGCGGAGCGCCCCGAGGCGGAGGCCACCCTGGCCCGCCTCGCGGCGCGCGTGGCCGAGCACGTGGACGTGGACGCCGTCCTCGCGATCGCGCGCACCGCACCCGACCTGGACGGTCCCGCCTGGGACCCCGCGGTCGCGCTCGGCGACGCGGCGCGCCCGCTGTCCGCCGACTCCCCGGTGGTCGCGGTGGCCGGCGGTCGCGCCTTCACGTTCCGCTACGCCGAGACCGAGGAGCTGCTCCGCGGCCGCCGGCTGCCGGGTCGAGGTCTTCGACCCCACGACCGACCGGTCCCTGCCCGCGGGCACGGCGGCGCTCTACGTCGGCGGCGGCTTCCCCGAGGTGCACGCGGCGGAGCTCGGCTCCAACGGCGCGCTGCTGCAGGCCGTGCGCGACGCGGTCCGCGACGGGCTGCCGACGGTGGCGGAGTGCGCCGGCCTGCTCTACCTCTGCCGGACCGTCGACGGTGTGCCGATGTCCGCGGCGCTGCCCGCCGCCGGCGCGATGACCCCGGGCTGACGCTGGGCTACCGCACCGCCCGCGCGCACGACTCGCTGCTCACCCGCGCGGGGGAGCGGGTCACCGGCCACGAGTTCCATCGCACGACGGTGCACCCGGGCGCGAGCGAGCAGCCCGCGTGGACGGTCGCCGGCGAGCCGGCCGGCTTCGCGAGCGACACCCTGCACGCGTCGTACCTGCACGTGCACTGGGCCGGCTTCCCGCACCTGGCCGCGCGGCTCGCCGACGCCGCCCGAGCCCACGCGGCCCGGGCCCACGCGGCCGGATCCGCCACGCCCGCCCCCGACCTGCACCACCACGGGGACCGGGAGGCCACCCCGGGACTGGTCGACCTCGCCGTCAACGTGCACCCCGGCGCCGCGCCCCGCGTGGCTCGACACCGCCCTGCACGCCTGCTTCGACGACCTGGCCCGCTACCCCGACGCCGGCCCGGCCCGGGCCGCACTCGCCGCTCGGCACCGCCGCCGGGTCGAGGAGGTGCTACCGACCGCCGGGGGTGCGGAGGCCTTCACGCTGGTGGCCCGGATGCGCGCCTGGCAACGCCCGGTGGTGGTGCACCCGCAGTTCACCGAGCCCGAGGCCGCCCTCGCGGCCGCCGGCCACGCCGTCACGCGCGTGCTGCTGCGCCCTGAGGACGACTTCCGGCTGGACCCCGCCCTGGTGCCCGAGGACGCCGACCTGGTCGTGGTGGGCAACCCCACGAACCCGACCGGGGTGCTCCACCCGCCGGTCCGCGATCGAGTCGCTGGTGCGGCCCGGCCGCGTCGTGGTGGTGGACGAGGCGTTCATGGACGCGGTGCCGGGGGAGCCGGCGACACTGTGCGACGCCGTGCTCCCGGGCCTGCTGGTGCTGCGCAGCCTGACCAAGACCTGGGCCCTGCCCGGGATCCGCGCCGGGTACGTCGTCGGGCGACGCCGACCTGGTCGCGGAGGCCGCCGCCCAGCAGCCGCCGTGGTCGGTCTCGACGCCCGCCGTCGCGGCGATGGTGGCCTGCGGCACCGAGGCGGCGATCTCCGAGAGCGACCGGCGCGCGCGGCTGGTCGCCGACTGGCGCGCCGAGCTCGTCGCCGTCCTGGCGGACCGGGGACTCCAGGTGGCGGGCGACCCGGTGACGCCGTTCGTGCTGGTGCAGGGTCCGGCCGGGCTGCGCGAGCGGCTGCGCGAGCAGGGGTTCGCAGTGCGGCGCGGCGACACGTTCCCCGGCCTCGGCCCGGACTGGGTCCGGATCGCGGTGCGCGACCCGGACACGACCCACGCGCTCGCGGCCGCCATCGGGTCCTCGGTCACCGCGGCCGTGTCGGTCTGACGTGGGGCGTGCGGCCGGCCTGGTCCTCGGCTACGCCGCCGACCGGCTGCTCGGCGACCCGGTGCGCTACCACCCGGTCGCCGGCTTCGGCCGGCTCGCGACCACGGTGGAGGCCCGCACCTGGGCCGACCGACGCGCTCCCGGGGTGCTGCACACGACGCTGCTCGTCGGCGGGGTCTGCGCCCTCGGCCGGGCGCTGCCGGAGCGCACCCTGACGACCGCGCTCTGCACCTGGACGGTGCTCGGGGGCCGGTCCCTGGCGCGCGAGGCGGAGCGGGTGACCGCGCACCTGTCCGCGCGCGACCTCGCGGCGGCCCGAGCGCGCGTGACCCACCTCGTGGGCCGCGACCCCACGCACCTCGACGCCGACGAGATCGCCCGCGCCGTGGTCGAGTCGGTCGCCGAGAACACCAGCGACGCCGTGGTCGCGCCGCTGCTCTGGGGTGCTGTTGCGGGGCCGGCGGGGCTGCTGGGCTACCGCGCCGCGAACACGCTCGACGCGATGGTCGGACACCGCAGCCCGCGCTACCTGCGCTTCGGCTGGGCCGCCGCCCGACTCGACGACGTGCTCAACCTGGTGCCGTCCCGGGTCACCGCCCTGCTGGCCGCGACCGAGCACCCCGCCCCGGCCCTGCGCGCCTGGCGCTCCGACGCCGGCCGGCACCCGAGTCCCAATGCCGGCCCGGTCGAGGCGGCCTTCGCGGGGGCGCTCGGCCTGCGCCTGGGCGGCGTGAACCGCTACGGCGCGGACGTGCAGGACCGCGGCCACCTCGGCAACGGCCGTGCCCCGGAGCCGGCCGACGTGATCCGGGCGGTGCGGCTGGCCGACCGGGTCGGGCTCATGGCGCTGGGGGTGGCTGTCCTGCTCGCTGCGCGACCCAGGCGCGGGCGCCGGCCACGTCGCTGACCTGCTCGACTCCCGGCGGCGCCGCGGGACGTCGTACGACGACGACGGGCAGGTCGAGGGAGGTGGCGGCGTCGAGCTTGGCGCGGGTGAGGTCGCCGCCGGAGTCCTTGGTGACCAGCACCGCGATGTCGTGCCCGCGCATCAGGTCACGCTCGGCGTCCACGGTGTAGGGGCCGCGTGCCAGCAGCACCGTCCACGTGGCCGGCAGAGGGTCCTCGACGGGGTCGACCACGCGCACCAGCACCGTCTCGTCGCGCAGGGGGTCGACGAACCGGTCCAGCCGCTGCCGGCCCGTGGTCAGGAAGACCGGTCCGCCCAGCCGCTGGGCGACGAGCGCGGCGTCCTCGTGGGAGTCCACCCAGTGCCAGTCGTCGGCCCCGGGCGAGGCCGACCAGCCCGGCCGGGCCAGCCGCAGCAGCGGCCGACCGGCCGCACGGCAGGCGAGTGCCGCCGAGGCCGAGATCGTCGTCGCGAACGGATGGGTCGCGTCGACCACGACGTCGAAGTCGGCCAGTGCCTGCTCCAGTCCGGCAGCGCCGCCGAAGCCTCCGGTGCGCACCTCGCCGGCGGGCAGCCGGGGTCGCTTCACCCGTCCGGCGAGCGAGGAGACCGCGTCGACCCCGTCGGCCACCAGGGCCGCTGCCAGCTCGCGGGCCTCACCGGTGCCGCCGAGGAGCAGCACCCTCACGCGAGGCCACCCCGCACGACGGGCACGGCGCCCGGGCCGTCGGCGACCAGGCCCAGCAGCGCGTCGACGTCCAGGTGCTCCTCGACCGCGTCGGCGAGCGCGTCCAGGCGCGCCTCCCGCAGGGCGGGGAAGCTGACCGTCCCGGTGGTCAGTGAGACACCCAGCAGGCCGGCGACCTCGTCGAGCCAGGCCGTGCGCAGCAGGTCGCCCTCCAGGCTGCCGTGCCACATGGTGCCGAACACCGACCCGGTCCGCGCGCCGCCCAGGAACGGCTCGCCGGAGCGCGACGCGCACCCGCCCGTGGTGGATCTCGTAGCCGGACGCGGGCACGCCGAGCGCGACCCCCTCCGGCAGGCCCAGCACCTTGTCGGCGACGAACTCGGTCGTCACGTCGAGCAGACCGAGACCCGCCACCTGCGCGCCCGGCACCCCCTCGACGCCCGTCGGGTCGCGACGGTGCGGCCCAGCATCTGGAAGCCGCCGCAGATGCCGAGCACCGGGCCGCCCCGGGCCGCGTGCCGGACGATCGCGTCCGCGAGGCCGCGCGCGCGCAGCCAGGCGAGGTCCGCGATGGTGGCGCGGGTGCCCGGCAGCACGACGACGTCGGCCGACGGCCAGCGCCCTCGGGCCGTCGGCGAAGACCACGTCGAGCCCGGGCTCCAGGCACAGGGCGTCCACGTCGGTGAAGTTGGAGATGCGCGGCAGGACCACGACGGCGACCCGCAGCCGCTCGCTCCCCGCGTCGGAGGGCCCGCGCGCCCGGTCGCGCAGCGCGAGCGCGTCCTCGGAGTCGAGCCACAGGTCCGGGAGCCAGGGCAGCACCCCGAGCACCGGGCGGCCGGTCAGCCGGTGCAGCTGGTCGAGGCCCGGAGCCAGCAGCGTCGGGTCCCCGCGGAACTTGTTCACCACGAAGCCGGCGACCAGTGCCTGGTCGGCCTCGTCGAGCAGCGCCACGGAGCCGAACATCGCCGCGAAGACGCCGCCCCGGTCGATGTCCCCCACGACCACCGTCGGGATCCGGCCGTGCCGGGCCAGCCCCATGTTGACGTAGTCCCCGTCCCGCAGGTTGATCTCCGCCGGGCTGCCCGCGCCCTCGCAGACCACGACGTCGTAGCGACGGCTCAGGTCGTCGTACGCCGCGAAGGCCGCCTCCCGCAGCGCGGCGCGGCCGCTCGCGAACTCGCCGGCCTCGAGGTGGCCGGCGGGGCGCCCCATCACCACGACGTGGCTGCGCCGGTCGCTGCCGGGCTTGAGCAGCACCGGGTTCATCGCCGCCTCCGGGTCGGCGCGCGCCGCGACCGCCTGCACCCACTGCGCGCGACCGATCTCGGCACCGTCGGCGGTGACCATCGAGTTGTTGGACATGTTCTGCGCCTTGTACGGCGCCACGCGCAGGCCGCGCCGGGCGAACGCGCGGCACAGCCCGGTCGTCACCACCGACTTGCCGGCGTCCGAGGTGGTGCCCGCGACGAGCAGGGCGCCCCTCACAGCACGGCCTCGCCCAGCACGCCGGGAGTGGTCAGCCGGGGGAGCAGGGCCTCGGGCACGGGGGACAGGCCGGGGCCACCGGCGCGCACCCAGGTCGCGATCGCGTCCACGGTCGGCTCGTCGAGCACCTCGGCCAGCCACACCGGACGGGCGCCGCGACGCCGACCGTCGGCCCCCGGTTGCACGACCACCACGTTGGACTTCTCGCACGCGAGCAGGCAGGCCGTGGCGTCGACGACGGCTGCGCCCTCGGTGGCGCCGCGCAGCCGGGCGTAGAGGCCGTCGTGGTCGACGCCCGGGTGCTTGCGCGCCGTGCCGCAGCAGCAGTCCCGGCACACACGCACCCGTGGACCGCTCACCTCGTGAGCACGGGGTCGCGCCCGAGCGACGGACGCGCGGGTGGTCAGCAGCCCGAAGACGACGGCGAGCACGGACCACATCACGGCCAGCTGGGCCAGTGAGGCCAGCCGGAAGTCCCACACCAGGTCCGCCGGCACGTCCGCCGGGACCCGGCTGCCCGCGGAGGGCAGCAGCCACAGCACCAGTGCCGTCAGCACCGCCCCAGCCGAGGAGGCCGGCGCTCAGCCGGGCCGGTGGCTGCACCCCGCGCGAGCGCAGCAGGCGCGCGATCGCCGTGGACGCGCCCACGACCAGCAGGCCCAGCAGGATGGTGAGGACGTAGACCAGCGTGCGCCGGGTGACCGTCGACGGGTCGCCGACGCCCGGCGGGTCGGCCGGCACCGCCAGTGCCGGCAGCAGCGTGAGCACGCCGAAGCCGAGCAGGCCGAGCCAGAGGGCCCGGGCGTGGTCGTCCGACCCCGGGCAGCCGGTGCCGGACCCGGGCGAAGACCACGGCGAAGACCACGCCGAACAGCACCCCGGCGATCGATGGCGGTGCCCGCGCCGACCAGCACCTGGGCGGTGCGCGAGACCACGGCGTCGCCGTGCGCGTGCCCACCCGTCGCGTGGCTGCGCGCGTCCTCGACCAGCGAGGGCCCGCGCGATCACCGGCTCGGTGAGCAGCCACATCACCAGCGCAGCGCCAGACCCGGCCACGGCGCCGGAGATCGCTCCGTCACGCAGCAGTCGCGAGAGCCGCACGCTCTAGTGACAGGGCACGCCGAGGGCGTGCCGAGCGTCGTGGGTCAGCTCGTGCACGTAGGCGGCCTGCTGAGCGGTCAGCAGGGCGCCGTTCTCCTGGAGCAGCACGTAGAGCCCGAACAGCGCGATCGCGACCAGCGCCCACGCCCAGACGGGCACGGCGACGGCGGCGAGGGCCGGACGGAGAGCGGGCGCGGGAGCAGCGGAATTGGTCATGGATGACCCCTTCTTCCATACCTCGTGGACGGTTCTTCGCTGCAGCCGGTCTCCTGGCTTCCGGATCGACGTCCCGTTCCCGCCTTCCCAGCACCCGAAGGCGCCAGTGGCGAAGTAGGAGGGGACTCCCCGGTCACAGTGGCGAGGACCACGCCGGAATCTCACCGGCTTCCCGTGTACCGCAACTCGAGCGAAAGCCAACCACATCCCCGGGTGCTGCTGGGAAGCAGACCCGCCCACCCCGATTCGTCTGCGGTCTGGCGGGTGGCTTACGGGGACGGATCGCAGACGAATCGGGGAGGATGAGCCGCATGAGCGCACGCGTGGTCTCCGTCAACGTCGGCACCCCGGTCGACGTCCCCTGGGCCGGCGCCGTGGGGCGTACGGCGATCCGCAAGCAGCCCACGACCGGACCGGTCCGCGTGCACGCGCTCGGCCTCGAGGGCGACGAGGTCGCCGACAAGCGGGACCACGGCGGGATCGACCAGGCGGTCTACGCCTTCGCCCAGGAGGACCTCGACTACTGGACCGAGGAGCTCGGGGAGCGGGTGCCGCCGGCGCTCTTCGGGGAGAACCTCACGACCTCGGGCATCGACGTCAACGAGGCGCAGCTCGGGGAGCAGTGGCGGATCGGCCCGGTGCTGCTGCAGGTGTCGTCGGTGCGGATCCCGTGCTCGACGTTCCAGAACCACCTCGCCCTCGAGGGCTTCGACGAGACCGGCTGGGTGAAGCGGTTCACGGCGCAGCGCAGACCCGGCCCCTACCTCCGGGTGGTCGAGGAAGGCACCCTCAGCCGCCGGGGACGAGCTCGTCGTCACGCATCGACCCGACCACGGTGTCACCGTCTCGACGATGTTCGCGGCGCTCACCACCGACCGGTCGCTGCTGCCCGAGCTGCTGCGGGTCGACGATCTGCCGGACTGGGTGCACGCCAAGGCGCGCGCCTACCGCGACTGAGCTCTCTGAACTGGGCAAGGAGATCGGCGGTCGTCCGGCAGGCCGGGCGTTCCGAGAAGGCGCGGTAACCTACCGCTGGGTAGCCACGTGTTCTACGTTGTGCATCAACACCCACACCGAATTCGCCGCTCAGGCCGGGCCGAGGCGACGATTCGGGCAACGCGAGACCAGGAGAGCGATGTCCAGCACCGCCGTCAACCACGACATGTCCGTGATCGAGAACCGTCGCACCCAACGTGGGTCGGCAGTTCTTCGACCGGGTCAAGGCGACGCCGAACCGCGAGGCCTACCGCTACCCCAAGGGCGACACCTGGGAGTCCCAGACCTGGCAGGAGACCGGTGAGCACGTCACCCTGCTCGCCGCCGGCCTGGTCGCGCTCGGGATCGAGCCCGAGCAGCGGGTCGGGATCGCCTCGGGCACGCGCTACGAGTGGATCCTGGCCGACCTGGCGATCATGTCCGCGGGCGGCGCGACCACGACGGTCTACCCGTCCACGATGTCCGAGGACGTCGGCTACATCCTCGCCGACTCCGAGTGCCGGGTGGTCTTCGCCGAGGACGCCACCCAGGTCGCCAAGCTCACCGAGCGTCGCGCCGAGCTGCCGCACCTGAGCAAGGTCGTGGTCTTCGAGGGCGCCGCCGACGGCGACTGGGTGATCGGCATGGCCGACCTCGAGAAGCTCGGCGAGGAGCTGCTGGCCGAGCAGCCCGACGTCGTCGAGCAGCGGATCGAGGCCACCGGCCCCGACGCGCTCGCCACGCTCATCTACACCTCCGGCACCACCGGACGTCCCAAGGGCGTGCGGCTGCGGCACGGGTCGTGGACCTACGAGGGCGCGGCCATCCAGGCGCAGAACATCCTCGACGAGAACGACCTGCAGTTCCTGTGGCTGCCGATGGCGCACTCGTTCGGCAAGGTGCTGCTCTCCACGCAGCTCGCCTGCGGCTTCGCCACGGCGGTCGACGGTCGCGTCGACAAGATCATCGACAACCTCGCCGTCGTACGCCCGACGTTCATGGGTGCCGCCCCGCGCATCTTCGAGAAGGCGCACGGCCGGATCGTCACGATGCAGGCCTCCGAGGGCGGCCTGAAGGAGAAGATCTTCAACCAGGCCTTCAAGGTCGGCCTCGAGCGTCGACCGGCTGGTGCGCGAGGGCAAGCCGGTGCCGTTCCTGCTGGCCAAGCAGCACGGCCTGTTCGACAAGCTCGTGTTCAGCAAGATCCGGGAGCGCTTCGGTGGACGGGTCCGGTTCTTCATCTCCGGCGCCGCGGCCCTCAACCAGGACATCGCGGAGTGGTTCGACGCGGCCGGCATCATCATCCTCGAGGGCTACGGCATGACGGAGACGCTCGGCCGGCTCCTTCGTCAACCACCCCGACGACAACCGCTTCGGCACCGTCGGCCCGGTCGTCCCCGGCAGCGAGGTCAAGATCGCCGACGACGGCGAGGTGCTGATCAAGGGCCCCGGGCGTGATGGACGGCTACCACAACCTGCCCGAGCAGACCGCCGAGACGCTGACCGAGGACGGCTGGCTGCAGACCGGCGACATCGGCGAGCTCGACGCCGACGGCTACCTGAAGATCACCGACCGCAAGAAGGACCTGTTCAAGACCTCGGGCGGCAAGTACATCGCGCCGTCGTCGATCGAGTCGCAGTTCAAGGCGGTCTGCCCCTACGCCAGCCAGTTCCTGGTGCACGGCGCCGAGCGCAACTTCTGCGTCGCGCTGATCACGCTCGACCCGGACGCGATGGAGGGGTGGGCGGCCGAGAACGGCATGGCCGGCAAGTCCTACGCCGAGATCGTCGGCTCGCAGCAGGTCCAGGACATGGTGGGCGGCTACGTCGAGACCCTCAACGCGCGGCTGAACCGGTGGGAGACGATCAAGAAGTGGATCCTGCTGGACCACGACCTGACCGTCGAGTCCGGCGAGCTGACCCCGTCGATGAAGGTCAAGCGCAAGGTCGTCGAGGAGCAACTACAAGGACAAGATCGACGCGCTCTACGCCTGATCCGCTCCGCCGCTCCCTCGACCACGGGGAGCGGCGGCGGGCCGGCGCAGTGCTGCCGACGCCGGTGGGAGGATGGCGCCATGCCGTCCGTCCTGCCCGAGGGGGAGCCCGCCCCCGAGGACGGGTCGCTCCCGGCGTCGGCGCTGACGCGGGCTCGGCACCCGGCCGTTCGGGTTCTACGTGCACGTGCCGTTCTGCGCGGTGCGCTGCGGCTACTGCGACTTCAACACCTACACCGCCGAGCGAGCTCGGCGGCCCGGGCGCCTCGCGCACGACGTACGCCGACGCGGCGATCGCCGAGGTCCGGCTGGCGCGCCGGGTGCTCGGCGACCTCGACCTGCCGGTCGCCACGGTGTTCTTCGGCGGGGGTACGCCGACGCTGCTGCCGCCGCACGACCTGACCCGGGTCGTCGCCGCGATCGCGCGACGAGTTCGGCCTCGAGCCCGGCGCCGAGGTCACGACCGAGTCCAACCCCGACAGCGTCGACGCCGACGGCGCTGGCGGTGCTGCGCGACGGCGGGCATCAACCGGGTGTCCTTCGGGATGCAGTCCGCGGTCCCGCACGTGCTGCGCGGTGCTGGACCGCACCCACGACCCGGCGCGGGTGCCGCAGGTCGTCGCGCTGGGCGCGCGAGGCCGGCTTCGACCAGGTCAGCCTCGACCTGATCTACGGCACGCCGGGGGAGTCGCTCGAGGACTGGCGCCGCTCGCTCGACGCCGCGCTCGCCTGCGAGCCCGACCACCTCTCGGCGTACGCGCTGATCGTGGAGGAGGGCACCGCCCTGGCCCGGCAGGTCCGCCGCGGCGCAGGTGCCGATGACCGACGACGACGACCTGGCCGACAAGTACCTCCTGGCCGACGCGGTCGCTGAGCGCGGCCGGGCTGCGGTGGTACGAGGTGTCCAACTGGGCCCGCGACGACGCCGGCCGCCTGCCGGCACAACCTGGGCTACTGGACCGGCGGCGACTGGTGGGGCGTCGGCCCGGGCGCGCACTCCCACGTCGGCGGCGTGCGCTGGTGGAACGTCAAGCACCCCACGGCGTACGCCGCGCGGATGGCGGCCGGCGCTCAGCCCGGCCCACGCCCGCGAGGTGCTCGACGCGGAGACCCGCCGCGTCGAGCGGGTGCTGCTGGAGACCCGGCTCCGGCGCGGGCTGCCGCTCGACGTGCTCGACGCCGGCCGGACGCGCGGCTCTCCCGGCTCAGGTCGGCGCGCGGCCTCGCGCGAGCGTCGAGGACGACCGGCTGGTGCTCACCGTCCCGCGGGCGGCTGCTCGCCGACGCCGTGGTGCGCGACCTGCTGCCTGAGCTCGATGAAGCGGATGCGTGACCGGGTAGCGGTAGTCCTCGCCGCTCGCGACCTTGATGGTCGCCAGCACCATCAGGACCAGGCTGCCGACCCAGACCGCGAACAGCAGCACGAAGCCGATCAGCACGATCATCAGCACGAAGCTCACCGAGGTAGGCGATCAGCAGCGTGAGCTGGAAGTTGAGCGCCTCCCGCCCTGCCGGTCGAGCCACGGCGAGCGGTCCTTGTAGACCAGCCACACCACCAGCGGCGCGACGAACCCGAGCAGGAGCGGGCCGAGGTGCGCCCCGATGGCCCACATCTTCTCCTCGTCGGGCCGCGAGCGGCGGCGGGCGACGCCGTACGCCGGCCCGCCGGCCGCGGCCGCCCCGCGCTGCTGCCTCGGGCGGCTCGGTGCGGGTCGGGTGGTGCGCGGCCGCGTGGTCATGGCCCCATGCAAGCACCGGAGCGGCCGTCGCGACAGGTCCGAACGGGTGGCCTTGCCGGTTAGGCGGCGACCGGACGCAGGTCTCGGGGCTCAGAACCTGCGGAACGTCACGCGCTACCGGGCGGTGGTGACGAAGTCGATCAGCTCCTCGACCCGGCCGAGCAGGCTCGGCTCGAGGTCGGCGTAGGAGCGGACGCCGCCCGAGGATGTGCTTCCAGGCCCGGGCGATGTCGGCCTGGTCGCGGTGCGGCCAGCCGAGCTGCTGGCAGATGCCCTTCTTCCACTCGATGCTGCGCGGGATCGTCGGCCAGGCCTGGCGCCCGAAGCCGCTCGCGGCTTCACCGCCGCCCAGACGTCGACGAACGGGTGGCCGACGATCAGCACGTGCTGCGCCGACCGGGCTGGCGGCGACCGACCGGGCGATCCGGCTCTCCTTGGACCCGGCGACCAGGTGGTCGACGAGGACGCCGACCCGGCGCTCCGGGCCGGGCCGGAAGTCGCGCAGGTGCTCGGCCAGGTCGTCGACGCCGTCGAGGTACTCCACGACCACGCCCTCGAGCCGCAGGTCGTCGCCCCAGACCTTCTCGACGAGCTCGGCGTCGTGCCGGCCCTCGACGAAGATCCGGCTGGCGCCGGGCGACGCGCGCCTTGGTGCCGGGTACGGCGACCGAGCCGGACGCCGTCCGCGTGGCGACCTGCCGGGGCCGGAGCCGGGTCGGCGGCATCAGGATCACCGGCACGCCCTCCAGCAGGAAGCCGGGGCCGAGCGGGAAGGTGCGCCGCTTGCCGCGCCGGTCCTCGAGGGTCACGGTGCCCAGGTCGCGCTCGACGGCGACGATCTCGCCGCACCAGTCGGTGGTGACCTCCTCGACGACCAGGCCCGTGTCGGCCTCGATCTCCACGGCGCGACCGCGCCGGGGGGCGCGCCAGTCGGTGTCGAGGACGTCGGATCCGTAGCGGTCGATGGGACACCCGAGCACGGTAGTCGGGGGCCGCGGGACGCCGCTCGCCAACGCGCCGCGCCCTCCGCGACGGCGGGCGGTCTGCGGAAGAGACCTTGAACGACGATCCATCGCGATATATCGTCAACGTATCGCGAACGGTCGCCGGACTGGGCGCCGACGAGAGGAGTGTGCCATGAGCCAGAGTCCGTGGGACCAGCCCGTGGGCGGGTCGCGGCGCGGCCACGCGTGGGCAGCGGGTCGTGGAGCGCACGGTCCGCCGCCGTGGGTCGCAGGGCCTGATCAGCCTGGCCCGCTCCGGCGGCCCGGGGACGCGCCTCGCGGGCCGATGGGCCACCGCGGCCCGAAGGTCACGGCGCGGCGACGTCCGCGCGGCGATCCTCGACGTGCTCGCCGTCGAGCCGATGAACGGCTACCAGATCATCCAGCAGATCGCCGAGCGCAGCGGCGGCGCCTGGAAGCCGAGCCCCGGCTCGGTCTACCCGACGGTCCAGCAGCTCGAGGACGAGGGCCTGGTCGAGGGCCGCGAAGGCTCCGGACGCCGGCGTGCTGCAGCTGACCGACGCCGGCCGGGCCTACGTCGAGGAGCACCCCGACGAGATGGCTGCCACCTGGCGTGCCTTCGACGAGCCCGAGCAGGCCGTCCACCGGCGCCGGCGACCTCAAGCCGGTGATCGGCCAGGTCATGGGCGCGGTCTGGCAGGTCATCGTGTCCGGCACCCGCCAGCAGCAGGCCGAGGCGGCCGAGATCCTCGGCGAGACCCGCCGCAAGCTCTACGGCCTGCTCGCGGACGGAGAACCCGAATGAACCACATGAACGGCGGTGGCAGCAGAGCTCGGTCTCGTGGCAGCCGCTGAACCTGATCCAGCAGCAGATGACCAAGGGCACGATGCGCGTCGGCGACGCCGAGCGCGACGAGGCAGCCCGGGCTCTGGGCGAGCACTTCGCTGCGGCCGGCTCGACCGGCGGAGTACGACGAGCGGCTGGAGCTGGCCTCGCGGCCCGCGCCGGCAACGACCTCGGCGTTGTTCCGCGACCTGCCGCAGTCGCGGCGCTGCCTGCCGCCACGGATGCAGCGATCGCAGCGTGCTTCCGGACCCGTTCCTCCCGTGCTGCTGATCCTGATCGGTCTGTCGATCGTGTTCCACTCCGGCGGCATCTGGGTCGGGCTCGGCGCGCTGCTGCTGGCGAAGAAGTTCCAGTGGGAGCGCTCGGCACCGTCAGAGCAGGGCAGCTGGCGACCGGCCAGGGCAGCTGCGCGTAGCCCCGGCGCAGGGCGTGGGCCAGCCCTCCTTCGGGAACGGCCACTCGCGGCGTCGAGAGCGCCGTCCAGCGGCACGCCGCGCAGGCCAGGTCGCGGATCGTCTCGGCCACCACGCCGATGCGCGCGCGCTGCTCCTGGACGAACTCCCGGTCGACCGCAGCGCCGTGCCCGGGCACGACGACGGTGTCGGGGCCGAGCAGGCGAGGACGCAGGTCGAGCGTCGGCGGCCACTCCATCGGGATGGCAGTCGTCGCCGAACCCGGGGCGCGCGGCGGCGGACTCCTCGACCAGGTCGCCGGCGAACACGACGTCGGCGTCGGGGACCCGGACCACCAGGTCGCCCGGCCGTGTGCCCGCGGCCCGGGGTGGATCAGCTCCACCAGCCGGTCGCCGAGGTCGATCACCATCGCGGAGGAGAACGTCACGGTCGGCCGGCACGATCTCGGTCTCCGGCGACCTCCTCGGCGCGCGGGTCGTCGGATCGGCGGCGTACTCCGCCTTGATCCGCTCGCCCGCGCTCATCGTGCGGGCGGCCTGCGACGCCTCGTGGGCGTGCGACCGGCGATCGGCGCCGTACGCCTCGAGGAACACGGCGTTGCCGAAGGTGTGGTCGAAGTGCTCGTGGGTGTTGACCACGCCGATCACGGCGCCGGCGCCGAGACGGCGTACGTCCTCGACCACCTCGCGGGCCGCGCGGCTCGAGGAGTGGGTGTCGACGACCAGCAGGCCACGCTCGAACCGGCGACCACGCCGACGTTGACGTCGAACCAGGGGTAGCGGGCCACCCAGACCCGGTCCGCGACCTCGCTGAAGTCAGGTCGTGCAGTGGGAGCCGTCACGGCGGCAGCCTAGTAGGCTTGGCACTCGGTACGGGCGAGTGGCACTCGATCGGACGACAGCCGTGCCGAGCGAGGAGGCGAGGCATGGTCGAGGACCGCAAGCTGGCAGTGCTCCGCGCGATCGTCGAGGACTACGTCGCCACCGAGGAGCCGGTCGGCTCCAAGGCGCTGGTCGAGCGGCACCAGCTCGGCGTCTCGCCCGGCGACCGTGCGCAACGACATGGCCGCGCTCGAGGAGGAGGGGTTCATCACCCAGCCGCACACCAGCGCCGGCCGGGTGCCGACCGACAAGGGCTACCGGCTGTTCGTCGACCGGCTCACCACCGTCAAGCCGCTCGTCCGCCGCCGAGAAGCGGGCGATCGCCACCTTCCTCGACGGCGCGGTCGACCTCGACGACGTGGTGCAGCGCAGCGTCCGGCTGCTCGCCCAGCTGACCCGGCAGGTCGCCGTCGTGCAGTACCCCACGCTGTCGCGGTCGCACGGTGCGCCACGTCGAGGTGGTCGCCCTGAGCGCCGACCCGGCTGCTGCTCGTGCTGATCCTCTCGCACCGGCCGGGTCGAGCAGCGGGTGGTCGAGCTGCCCGACGCCGGTCGCCGACGACGACCTCGCCGACCTCCGGCACCACGTCAACCGGGCCGCCGTGGGGGAGCGGATCGCCGACGCGGCCGCGGCCGCTGGCCACGCTCACCGACCAGGTCCCGCCCGCGCACCGAGGCCGGTCGCCGACTCCGTCGTGGCCGCCCTGATCGAGTCGATGTCCGACCACCGCTCCGACGAGCGGGTCGCGGTCGGCGGCACCGCCAACCTGGCCCGCTTCGGCGACGGCTTCGACCGCTCAGCATCCGGCCGATGCTCGAGGCGCTCGAGGAGCACGTCGTGCTGCTCAAGCTGCTCGGCGAGGCCACCGTCACCGTCGACGGTGACGGTGCGGATCGGCCACGAGGGTCCCTACCAGGAGCTCTCCTCGACCAGCGGTCGTCGCCACCGGCTACGGCCCTTCCGACGAGGCGCTGGCCACCCTCGGCGATCGTCGGCCCGACCCGCATGGACTATCCCGGGCACGATGGCCGCGGTGCGCGCCGTCGCGCGCTACGTGTCCCGAATTCTCGACGAGAGTGAACCTGAGCAGACAGACAGACGGGAATCCCGTGAGCTCAGGACCTCTACGAGCTCCTCGGCGTGTCCCGCGATGCAGACGCGCGACGCGATCAAGAAGGCCTACCGGCAGGCTGGCCCGGCAGTACCACCCGGACGTCAACCCGGACCCGGCGACGCAGGAGAAGTTCAAGGAGGTCACCCGCGCCTACGAGGTGCTCTCCGACCCGCAGAAGCGCGCGATGTACGACCTCGGCGGCGACCCGTTCGGCGGCGCAGGCGGCGGGCTTCGGCCAGGGCGCCGGCTTCTCCTTCACCGACATCATGGACGCCTTCTTCGGCGGCGGGCAGCCGGTGCCGGCACGCCCGGCCGGGGGCCGCGTCCGCGCGTACGCCGCGGCCAGGACGCGCTGATCCGGCTCGAGATCGAGCTGGCCGAGGCAGCCTTCGGCATCACCCGCGAGCTCAAGGTCGACACCGCCGTCGTGCTGCACGATCTGCCACGGCGACGGCGCCGCCCCGGGTTCGCAGCCCGGTCACCTGCGAGACCTGCGGCGGCCGCGGCGAGGTCGTCCACGTGCAGCGCTCGTTCCTCGGCGAGATCCGCACCCTGCGTCCGTGCGCGGCCTGCCGCGGCTTCGGCACGATCATCCCCGAGCCGTGCCGCGAGTGCTCCGGCGACGGCCGGGTCGCGGTCGCGCCGCTCGCTGACCGTCAAGATCCCGGCCGGCGTCGACACCGGCACCCGGGTGCAGCTCACCGGCCAGGGCGAGGTCGGCCCCGGTGGCGGCCCGGCCGGCGACCTCTACGTCGAGATCCACGTCGCGCAGCACCCGATCTTCCCGCGCGACGGCCTCGACCTGCACTGCTCCGTGTCGATCCCGATGACCGCGGCCGCGCTCGGCACCACGATCGAGCTGCCGACCGCTCGAGGCCGACCTGGACCGAGGGACCGAGCTCGACGTGGAGTCACGATCCGACCTCGAGGTCCGGCCCGGCACCCAGTCCGGCACCGAGCAGGTGCTCGCGCGGCACGCGGCGTCCCGCGCCTGCGCGGCACCGGCCGCGGCGACCTGGTCGTCCGGATCGTGGTCGAGACCCCGACCCGGCTCGACGCCCGCCAGGAGGAGCTGCTGCGCGAGCTGGCCGCGCTGCGCGACGAGGAGGCCCCGGACGGCCACCTCACGCCCGCGCACAAGTCGGTCTTCGACCGGCTCCGCGACGCGTTCAACCCACCGATGACACTGCCCGGTGCTTCGTCGCCGACGCTCGCCGGCGGCGGCCGTCGGCGACCGGGTCGAGGTCGACGGCGACGAGGCGCGTCACGCCGTCGCCGTGAAGCGGCATCCGCGTCGGCGAGCAGGTCGTCGCTGACCGACGGCGCCGGTACGTCGGCCACGGTGCACGGTCACCGCGACCGGCAAGGCGGGTGCTGACCGCGACGGTCGACGAGCGTCGTCACGCGCGAGCCGCGAGCGCCGCGCGTCACCGTGGTCCAGGCGCTGCCGAAGGGCGACCGCGGCGAGCTCGCGGTGGAGATGCTGACCGAGATCGGCGTCGACGTGATCGTGCCGTGGGCCGCCTCCCGCTCGGTCGCGGTGTGGCGTGGCGACCGAGCGCGACAAGGCGCTGGCCAAGTGGCGCGCGACCGCCCGCGAGGCCGCCAAGCAGGCCCGCCGCTCGTGGTTCCCCGAGGTGGCCGACCTGGCGACGACCGACGACGTCGTCGCGCTGCTGCGGGACGCGACCTGCGCCGTCGTGCTCCACGAGGACGCGTCCGCCCGCTGGCCGACCTCGCCGGTGCCCGGCCGCGGCTCGATCGTCGTCGTCGTCGGGCCCGAGGGCGGGATCAGCGACGAGGAGCTGGCGGCGTTCGCCGCCGGGGGGCCGAGCCGGTCCGGATGGGCACCTCGGTGCTGCGCACCTCGACGGCCGGCGTCGCCGCGACGGCGGCGCTGCTCTCCCGCACCCGCTGGCGCTAGGCCGCGCAGCAGCGTCGTCGACCCGCTCGACCTCGGCGTCGAGCTCGCCCCGCTCCTGCCTCGACAGCCGGGTGAACACGTCGAGCTCGACCGCGTCGTCGCGCCACCACCACAGCCCGGCCAGAACCCGTCGACCCACAGGGTGTGACCGACCCCGCCGTTGGCGCCCATCCAGCGCCGCCGCACGTCCTCCGGCATCACCCGCGACCGGTCGGCGTGCGAGAGCCAGACGTTGTCGTACCTGCCGAGCAGCCGGACCGGGCGCAGGCGCATCGTCCTCGACGGGAGCGCACCGGGCACGTCGTACAGGGTGCGGCCGTCCTCGCAGGCGACCTCGACCAGCTCCTCGCGCATCGCGGCGAACACCGGTCCGAGCCGGGTCACCCGCGACCACGTCGTCATGTCCGCGGCGGTCGCCGGCCCGAAGGCGCGCAGGTAGCGCACGGACCAGGCCGGGCAGGTCGAGCGTCGTCGACGGGCGGTCCAGGTGGCGCTCGACGGTCGGGTAGACGCACGCCGCCCGAGCGGCGCCACAGCCCGCGCGGCGGCACCTGGACCAGGGCGACCCGCTCGCGGGCGACGTGCGCGAGGGCGGCAGCGGGGGCGTCGAGCCGCTGGGCCAACGGCTCGCCGAGCCGCTGCACGGGCAGCGGTCCGTCGGCCAGGGTGGCGTGCACCGCCTCGACGAGCGCGTCGACGGGGACGTGCCGGGCGGGCGCGCTCATCTGGCTGCCGTCGCTCACCCGGTCGAGCGCGGGCTGCACCCAGCCGCGCAGGGTCAGCGCGTCGTCCGGCGTCAGCACGTGGACGGTGCCGCGCATGGTCACGAGGCGCACGGCGTGGCTGCCCTCGAGGGCGGACGGACAGCTCGGCCGGGTCGAAGCCCTCGATCCGGGCCGCGAGCGAGAGGTAGGGCGAGAGGTTGTCCTGTGCCTGCAGGCCGATCAGGTGGTCGACCATCCTCAGGGCGGGTCGCCGACGTGCGCTCCAGCAGGTGCTGACGCGCCAGCAGGGTGCGGTTGAGGTCCCGGGTCGAGCGCACCCGGTCGACTCTATTCAGCGGACCGTGAACCGCTTGGTGTCGCGCGTCGCGCCGCCGCCCTCGCCGTCACTCGCGTCCTCGTCGTGCACGACCAGCGTGTAGTCGCCGGGCTCGGCGGTGACCTCGAAGGAGTACGGCGCGAGGGTGCAGCACTCACGCGCCGTGGTGGCTCCGCGCTGCACGACCTCGTCGCCGCGCATGAGCTCCCACTGCACGTTGGCCTCGAAGGCACTGGCGTCGCCGGTGACCACGAACGGGCTGTCCACCGTGGCGTCCTGCACCGGCTGCTCGACGGAGACGGGGGACAGCACGTCGTCGGCGGCGAGCGGCACGAGCGGGCCGTCGACGGGGACTCCGAGCACGCGGGTCGGCCGGCTCGCCGTCGAGCAGCAGCGTCACCTCGGGATCGCGACCGACCAGGTCGCGCAGGGTGAAGAGGAGCTGCTGCAGAGCGAGCAGCGACTGCTCCTGCGACCAGCCCGCGGGTCGGTCCGCGAGGCCGGCCCGGTAGGCCTCGCGGCGGGAGAGCGACACCGTGAACTGCGCGACGTCGCCGTCGCCGCCCTCGACCGAGACGGCCTCGGCGACGGTGCCGGAGGGCCAGGCGGCGCGGTAGTCCGGGTCGGCGGGGGTGCCGGACAGGCCGGCCGCGACGGCGCCCAGTGCCAGGCGGCGCGCACCCTGGTCGCCGAGCGGCTCCGTGACCCGCTCGCGGAACAGCCGTTCGCCCGCGCCGGTGTCGCCGACGTAGTAGACCCACGGATAGCGGGGCACGGTCGGCGGCGCGGGTGCGAGCGCCTGCTCGGACTCGTCCGGGCTCGGGTCGGGGCCGGGTCCGACTCCTCCGCGACCGTGCGGAAGGCCGACCAGCACGACCACGGCGGCGACCGCGGCCGCGGAGGCGAGCACGGTGGCGGTCCCCGCCCAGCGACGGCGACCCGGGAGGCCGCGACGGCCCTGGGTGCGGGCCCTGATCGCCTCCAGCCCTGGCGAGGGGGCGACGTCCTCGACGGCGTCCGTGATCAGCGCACGCAGGCGGTCGTCGTACGGATCGGTCATGACGGGTCCTTCTCGTGCGGGGAGATGCCCAGGGAGAGGCGCAGGGCCGCGGCGCCCCGCGACGCATGGCTCTTGACCGCGCCTCTGCTGATGCCCAGCGTCGCGGCGATGTCGGCCTCGGACAGGTCGAGGTAGTAGCGCAGCGCGAGGACCTCGCGCTGCCGAGCCGGCAGGGCACGCATCGCGTCGAGCACGACCGCCCGCCGATCGGAGACCAACGCGTGCTCGTCGGCGCCCGGTCGGTCGCGCTCCAC
Source organism: uncultured Actinomycetota bacterium (assembly GCA_963845655.1). Classification (GTDB taxonomy): domain Bacteria; phylum Actinomycetota; class Actinomycetes; order Propionibacteriales; family Nocardioidaceae; genus Nocardioides_B. The sequence goes on from CAWJTB010000009.1 coordinate 45,566, forward strand.
GGGCGGCACGTAGCGCCGCTCGACCCCCCGGCGCCTCAGCACCGAGCGGGCGCGGTTCACGACGGTCTGGCGCAGGTAGGCCAGCGCCCGCTCCGGCTCGCGCAGCGACCGGCCGTGCATCGCGACGAACGCGTCCTGCACGACCTCCTCGGCGGTCTCGACGTCGCGCACGAGCAGCACTGCGAGCCGCACGAGCTGGCGGTAGTGCCCGGCGTACAGCTGGTGGACGAGCGCGTCCGCGTCGTCGCGGGGGTGCGCGCGCGGCATCGCGGCTCCTCGCTCCCGGCGGACGATCAGGTCGGTGGCCACGGTAGTTCCACGCGTACGTCGTCTCGTTGGTTCACACGCCGTACTGTGAACCTCATGGCACAGGCGACCCCCGACCCGGACTGCTTGTTCTGCAAGATCGTCGGCGGGGACGTCCCGGCCGACGTGGTGCACGAGACCGCGACCACGGTGGCGTTCCGCGACATCGAGCCGCAGGCGCCCACGCACGTGCTGGTGATCCCGCGCAGCCACCGGCCCGACGCCGCCGCGCTCGCCGCCGAGGAGCCGACGGTCCTCGTCGACCTGGTCGACGCGGCCGCTGCGATCGCCGCGCAGGAGGGCCTGGACGCGGGCTACCGGCTCGTGTTCAACACCGGCGCGCAGGCGCAGCAGACGGTGTTCCACGTCCACCTGCACGTGCTGGGCGGTCGCTCCCTGGGCTGGCCGCCGGGATGACCCGTTCCGGGACGCGTACGGCGGCCCTGCTCCTCGCACTCGGCCTCACGGTCGGCGCGTGCAGCGCGGACACCCGCACCGCGGCTTCGCCGCACGCAGGCCCCGAGCCCGAGCGCCTCCGCGACGCCGTCGCACACCGGGCACGGCCCGGCCGTCGCCGCCAAGCCCGCGAAGGGCGAGCCGCTGCGCGCGGGAGAGCGCAAGGTCGACCTCGCGATGGAGCAGCCCTACACGCCGTCGGCTCCCTACGGCACCGGCACCGACGACTACCGCTGCTTCGTGCTCGACCCGCAGCTCGACCAGGACGCGTTCATCACCGGGCTCAACATCCTGCCCGGCAACCCCGACGTCGTGCACCACGTCATCCTGTTCAGTGCCCCGCCGGCGTCCCTGGACGCCGTACAGGCCAAGGACGACGAGGAGGAGGGCGCCGGCTGGACCTGCTTCGGCGGCACCGGGGTCGGCCGCGACGAGCAGCTGCAGGACGCACCGTGGCTCGGTGCGTGGGCGCCCGGCGGCACGGAGCAGCTGATGGCCGACGACGTCGGGGTCCCGATGCAGGCAGGGTCGAAGGTGATCATGCAGGTGCACTACAACCTGCTCGCCGGCACCGCTCCCGACGTCAGCACCACCCAGCTGCGACTCGCGCCCGCCAGCAGCGACCTGGCGCCGCTGGAGACCATGCTGCTCCCGGCGCCGGTCGAGATGCCGTGCCGCCCCGACCACGACGACAGCCCGCTGTGCGATCGCGACGCCGCGCTGGCCGACCTCAACGAGCGGTTCGGCGAGGTCGGGATGGCCGCCAACTACCTGCACCTGCTGTGCGGGGAGGTGAAGCAGGGCAACGTGCAGGTGTGCGAACGCCCGATCCGCACGGCCTCGACGCTGCGCGCCGTCGCCGGTCACATGCACCTGCTCGGTCGCTCGATCGGCATCGAGGTCAACCCGGGCACGGCCCGGGCGAAGAAGGTGCTCGACGTGCCGGTCTGGGACTTCGACGACCAGGGCGCGGTCCCCGTGCGACCGGTGCCGCTCGAGGTGGGGGACACCGTGCGCGTCACCTGCCGCCACGACCAGGCGCTGCGCGACGTGCTCCCGGCGTTCGAGGACCAGCCGGAGCGCTACGTGATGTGGGGCGAGGGCACCACGGACGAGATGTGTCTCGGCATCCTGCTCACCACCCCGAGGGACTGAGCGCGAGGCGCCGCGTCAGACCGCGGTGAGCTGGAACCAGAGCTGGAAGGCCAGGGGCACGCACACCGCGACGAGCATCACCCAGGCCACCATTCGGTGCCAGCGCTTGGCCGGGTCGAGCGACGCGGCGACCGCGATCAGGCCGGCGTTGTCGCTCCAGCGGTCGATGCCCATCCGCTGCGCGTCGACCGGGAAGGGGTGGCGGGGCAGGAAGTCCTCGGGCGCGATCAGCTCGACGCCGTCCGGGTCACCGTCGCCCTGCCAGTCGCCGCGCGGGCCGGGGTGCTCCTGCATGCGCCGACTCTAGCCGGGCGGTCCTACCGGGAGACCGGTTCGACCGGGTGGATGCAGGCACGCAAACGCGCTGGCGTCGCAGGCACGGGGCACCCGTAAACTGATGGCGACCACGCGACGACAGATCAGGAGGTCGGCCCCAGCGCCGCCCATGACCGACGAGACAACCCCGCCGAGCAGCCCGCCGGCCACCGTGCCGGCCGACGCTCCGTCGCACACGATCGTGGTGCCGACCAGCATCTCGATGGTGTCCCTCCTCGGGCCCGGGGACGAGCACCTCGCCCTCGTCGAGAAGGCCTTCACCGCGGACGTGCACGTCCGGGGCAACCAGGTGACGTTGCGCGGCGAGCCCGCCGAGGTGGCCCTGGTCGAGCGGCTGCTCGACGAGCTGGTCACGATCATCCGCACCGGTCAGGGGATCACCACCGAGACCGTCGAGCGGGCGATCGGGATGCTGCGCACCGAGACGACCGAGCACCCCGCCGACGTGCTGAGCCTCAACATCCTGTCCAACCGCGGCCGCACGATCCGCCCCAAGACGCTCAACCAGAAGCGCTACGTGGACGCGATCGACAAGCACACCATCGTGTTCGGCATCGGGCCGGCCGGCACCGGCAAGACCTACCTGGCGATGGCCAAGGCCGTGCAGGCGCTGCAGAACAAGCTCGTCAACCGGATCATCCTGACCCGGCCGGCCGTCGAGGCGGGCGAGCGGCTGGGGTTCCTGCCGGGCACGCTCAGCGAGAAGATCGACCCCTACCTGCGGCCGCTGTACGACGCGCTGCACGACATGCTCGACCCCGAGCTGATCCCCAAGCTCCTGGCCGCCAACACCATCGAGGTCGCACCGCTGGCCTACATGCGCGGCCGCTCGCTCAACGACGCCTTCATCATCCTCGACGAGGCGCAGAACACCTCGCCGGAGCAGATGAAGATGTTCCTGACCCGGCTCGGGTTCGGCTCCAAGATGGTCGTCACCGGCGACGTCACGCAGGTCGACCTGCCCTCCGGCACCCACAGCGGCCTGCGGGTCGTGCAGAACATCCTGTCCGAGATCGACGACGTGTCCTTCAACCGGCTGACGGCCCAGGACGTCGTACGCCACCGCCTGGTGGGCCAGATCGTGGCCGCCTACGACGACTACGACTCCCGGCGCCCGGACGCCGGCGACCCCGCGGCCGACGGCCGGCGCGGCCCGCGCAGCACCCGCGCGTGAGCGACGAGAGGGAGGACGAGGACACGATGAGTGTCGAGGTGCTCAACGAGTCGGGTGCCGACGTCGACGTGAGCGGGCTCTCCCGGCTGTCGCGCTTCGTGCTGGAGCGGATGCGCGTGCACCCCCAGGCCGAGCTCTGCATCAAGGTCGTCGACGAGGCGACCATCGCCGAGCTCAACCAGCACTGGATGGACAAGGAGGGCCCCACCGACGTGCTGGCCTTCCCGATGGACGAGCTGCGTCCCGGCCTGGTCGACGAGGACCCCGAGGAGGGCGTGCTCGGCGACCTGGTGCTCTGTCCTGCCGTCGCGCAGCGGCAGGCGGTGGAGGCGGGGCACAGCACCGCCGACGAGATCGACCTGTTGACCACGCACGGGATCCTGCACCTGCTGGGCTACGACCACGCCGAGCCCGACGAGCACGCCGAGATGTTCGGCCTCCAGGGGCGTCTGCTCACCGAGTGGCACGCGGACAGGGCCTCCGGATGAGCCTCGTCGACATCTGGCTGCTGGTCGCCGCGGCGCTCGCCGCGCTGGTGGCCGGGCTGTTCAGCAGCGCGGACGCCGCCCTCTCGTCGTTCTCCAAGGCACGGGCCGAGGAGATCGCCGCGGCCGGCAAGTCCGGCTCCGCTCGGTTGCTGGTGATCGTCGAGGACCCGCCGCGCTACCTCAACACCGCGCTGTTCCTCCGGATGCTGTCCGAGATCACCTCGATCATCGCGGTCACCGTCGTGATGCTCGACCTGATCGTTCCGCGTGGCGGCTCCGAGGCGGGACCCGAGTCCGACTCGGGTCGCTGGTTGGCCATGCTGGTCGCGCTCGCGATCATGCTCGTCGTGTCGTTCGTCGTGATCGGCGTCGCGCCCCGCACCCTGGGGCGCCAGCACTCCGAGCGCGTCGCCCTGATGTCGTCCGGGCCGTTGATCGCCGCCACCAAGGTGCTCGGACCGCTGCCCCGCCTGCTGATCGTGATCGGCAACGCGATCACGCCCGGACGCGGCTTCAGCGAGGGCCCGTTCGCCTCCGAGGCCGAGCTGCGCGAGCTCGTCGACCTGGCCGAGGCGAGCAGCGTCATCGAGTCCGGCGAGCGGCAGATGATCCACTCCGTCTTCGAGCTCGGCGACACCATCGTGCGCGAGGTGATGGTGCCGCGCACCGACGTGGTGTTCATCGAGAGCCACAAGACGCTGCGACAGGCGATGTCGCTGGCGCTGCGCAGCGGCTACTCCCGGATCCCGGTGATCGGCGAGAACCTCGACGACGTCGTCGGCTTCGCCTACCTCAAGGACATCACCAAGCGGATCTTCGACCGCCGCGAGGCCGAGTCGACCGAGCGGGTCGACTCCGTGCTCCGGCAGGTGCTCTACGTCCCGGACTCCAAGCCGGTCGACGCCCTGCTGCGGGAGATGCAGGCCGAGCGCAAGCATGTCGCCGTGGTGATCGACGAGTACGGCGGCACGGCCGGCCTGGTCACGATCGAGGACGTCCTGGAGGAGATCGTCGGGGAGATCACCGACGAGTACGACCAGGCCGTGGTCGACGTGGAGAACCTCGCCAGCGGCGTCGTGCGCGTCAGCTCCCGCTTCCCGGTCGACGACCTGGAGCAGGTCTCGGGCATCGACGTGCAGGACGACGACGTGGACAGCGTGGGCGGCCTGATGGCCAAGCACCTCGGCCGGGTCCCGATCACGGGCTCCGTGGTGGAGGTGCACGGCCTCCGGTTCGAGGCCGAGGCGCCGTCCGGCCGCCGCAACCGGATCGGCGCGGTGCGGATCAGCCGCCTGGAGCCGGAGCAGGACGAGCGCGGCCGCGAGGAACGCGGTGACCGGCAGGACCGGCACGAGCCCGACACCCACGACGACGAGAGCCGCGTGAGCCGATGACCGACGCCACCGTCCTGACCGACCCCGAGGACACCAAGCTCGTCACGCTGGCGCGCAGCACCCGTGCGCGCACCCGCGCCGCCGAGGGCGCCTGCGTCCGTGACCAGGACGGGCGCACCTACGCCGGCGCGACGGTGGCCCTGCCGACCCTGGAACTCACCGCGGTGCAGGTGGCCGTCGCGATGGCCGTGACCAGCGGCGCCCGGAGCCTCGAGGCGGTGGTGGTGCTCGGCGATGCCGCGGTCGTCGCGGAGGCCGACCTCTCCGTCGTACGCGACCTGTCGGGGGCAGGGGTGCCGGTGCACCTCGCCGCGCCCGACGGCACCGTCATCGCCTCGGTCGAGAGCTAGCGCCCCGGAGCGCTAGTAGGTCCCCGGCACCGGCCAGCTGAGCAGGTCGCCGATGCCCTTGCCGCCGTCGTGGACGATCCGGTCGCTGGACCCGGCGACGATGCTGGCGATGTTGTGCTGGCTGGTGGTGTCGTTGGAGAGGTACTCGCTGTGCCCCAGCGACTCCTCGAAGACGTCGAGACCCACCTCGGCGCGCTCGGCGGACAGGCCCGTCACGCCGTCCAGGTGGCTGGGGTCGATGCCGAACTGCCCGAGGTCGGCGACCACGTCGCGCCTAGCCTCGATGCGGAACGCATGGTCGGCGGGTACGTCGATCTGGTCGAGGTGGTCGGTGCCGAGGCCGGGGGAGCCGAAGATCACCAGGTCGTCGACGCCGTTCTGCTGCTGCAGGGCGAGCCCGGTCGTGAGCGAGCCGTAGGAGTGACCCAGCGCGGTCAGGTGCGGGTCGGTGTCGCGGGCCGCGTCGAGTCCGTTGTAGAACCCGTTGAGGTCCTCGGCGCCGGTCTGGGCGAGGTCGTCGTTGGCGACCGACCGGGACGGGAGCAACGCCGACGAGTCGAGCTGGGGTGCGTCGTAGCCGAGCCAGGTGACCGTCGCGACGGTGCCGCCCTGCCCGTAGCGCTCGGCCTCGTCGGCCGCCCGGAGGCGGATCTCGTTCAGGTCGGAGTCGTAGCCCTCCAGGCTGTCCTGCACGGTGCTGGTCAGGCCGGGGGTGAACACCGCGACGTGGTCGGCGGTGTCGACGTTGCCGATCGCCACGGCGGCGTGCAGCTGCTCCCCGGAGTCCGGGTCGAGGACGAGCAGCTGGCGGTCTCCCAGGGCGAGCGTCTCCTCGACCTGGTCGAGGGCGTCCAGCTTGCCGCGCACGTCGTCGAGTCGGGCGTCGTCGTTGGTGAAGGTGCCCCCGAACAGGTTGTCGTCGAGGTTGTCCTGCAGCCGCTCGGCCTCGGCCTCCAGCTCGGAGCGGTAGTCGTCGATCAGCGAGCGGTTGGCGAGGTCGCGGGCGTAGGCCGGGATGCCGTCGGTGTTGCCGATCCAGCGCGGGTGCTCGGCGATCACCGTGCGCTTCTCGTCGTCGGTGAGCCCGTCCCACCAGGCGTTCTGGTCGGCGGGGCTGCCGCCGTCGGGTGGCTCGAGCAGGTCGCGTCCCCCTGCCTCGGTGCCGGCGGCCGAGGCGTCGGCGAGGGTGCCGCTGCCACCGTCGACGCCGCCGGAGGACGCGAGCAGGAGCGCCTGCGCCAGCTCGGTGTCCGCGTGCCCGGCGTTGCGCAGCGCCTGCTCGATCCGGTCGACGATCCCGTCGCAGACCGCCTGACGGTCGGCCTGCGCGGTGTCGCCGTCGGGCGCGGGGTCGGTGTCGGTGACCTGGCCGGTCACGGTGTCCACCGCGAACCCCTGCGATCGTGCGTGCGCCACGGCGTCCTGCAGCTGCGTGCGGGCGGCCCCGATCGCCGTACGACCGGTGTCGAGGGCGGCCACGACGGTGCTGACCTCGGCGACCAGGTCGGCCAGCCGCAGCTGGAGGTCGCCGTGCTCGGTGCGGGCGGCGGTGGCGGCGGCGGAGACCCAGGTGCCGGGCGGTCGTCCACCGTCGAGCTCGTCCTGCAGGTCGAGCAGCGCGCGGCGCCGTTGCGTCATCGCCTCGGCGACGCCGTCGAGCTCGGCGGGGCGCCAGTCCAGGACCGTGTGGATGCTGGGCATCGGCTCACTGCGCCATCGGGCCGCGCGGGCCCAGCAGGTGACGGGGGGTGAAGCCCTGCGCGGAGACCTCGTCGGTGCCGTCGTAGGCCGCCGCGCTGGCGTCGAGCCGGCCCTGCTGCGCCCGGGCGTCGCTCGCCCAGTCGGTGAAGCGGGTCTGCCACGCGGCGGCCAGCGACCGTGCCGCGCCGGCACTGGAGCTGCCGGCGAGCGCGCCGGGCACCGGGTCGAGCAGCGGGTGCGGGGCGGCCCCCCGCACGCCGTCGGCGGCGGCGCCGATCTGCTTCGCCGCGCTCCGGAGCTGGCCGGTCACCACCTCGATGTCGCCCATGCGTCGTCCCCCCTTCGCGTCGTCAGCCGTCGGACTTGTCGTACTCCGGGATCTCGACCTCGTCCTCGCCGCCGGGACTCTCTGCCGTCGGCTTCGAGGTCCACACGTGGCAGCCGGTCGAGATGCCCAGCACGGTGTTGGTGGACAGGCCGTAGACGTAGCGTCCGCCCTGGTCGTCCTCGCCGAAGACCTGCAGGTCGTCGTCGGCGTCCACGACCGTGCCCGTCGTGGTGAAGCCGTGCGTGCGGCCGACCTCCTCGACGATCTCCGCGGACCGACGCCAGTCGGCGCTGTCGTAGGTCCCGCGGAACGAGAAGCTCTCCAGTGCGACCCGCTCGCCGTCCTCGGCCTCGCCGGCCCGGCAGCCGGCGCGCACGGCGGTCGGGTTGTTCGCGGAGACGTCCCACGCGCGGGTGCCCAGCTCGGCGTCGAGCGCGGCGACCATCTCCGTGCGCATCGCGCGGTAGTCGGCCAGGACGGTCTCCATGGCCACGTCGGCCCCGGGGGTGTCCGAGCTCGAGGTGCTGGTCACGTCCGGCCTCTCCTTCTCTGCGGCGGAGTCGGTGCCGCAGCCGGCGAGGGCGACCAGGGTGACGACGAGGCCGGCGACGGAGTGCCGCCACCTGCGCTGCGTCATCGGTTCCCCCTGGTGCTGCTCGCGGCCGCTCGTGCGGTCACCCTAGTGGGTCGCCGCACCCGGGTTTCACCTCGACGACCGTTTCCCGTCACCGACCGGAAACGAACGGGGCTACCGTGGATTGCGTGAGCACGCTCGTCGGCTGGGACGGCCACGCCGAGGCGGTCGCTCGGGTGCGGACGTCCTACGACGCGCTCCCGCCGGGCGCCCCCGTACGGCTGGCCAAACGCACCTCGAACCTCTTCCGTGCGCGCACCCGCACCCGTACGCCGGGGCTCGACGTCTCCGGCCTCACCGGAGTGGTCGCCCTCGACACCGCCGCCGACGGCACGGCCACCGCGGACGTGCAGGGCATGTGCACCTACGAGGACCTGGTCGACGTCACCCTCGCCCACGGCTTCCTCCCGTACGTCGTGCCGCAGCTGCGCACCATCACGCTGGGCGGCGCGGTCACCGGGCTCGGGATCGAGTCGACGTCGTTCCGCAGCGGTCTGCCGCACGAGTCGGTGCTGGAGATGGACGTGCTGACCGGTGACGGTCAGGTGGTCACCACGCGGCCCGGAGAGGACCTCTTCGACGCGTTCCCCAACTCCTACGGGTCGCTGGGCTACGCGATGCGTCTGCGGATCCGGCTCGAGGCGGCCCCGGTGTCCGTGCGGCTGCGGCATCTCCGGCTCGACGGCCTCGAGGCGCTCGGGAAGACCATCGAGACGATCGTCGAGCAGGGCGAGCACGAGGGGGTGCGCGTCGACGGGCTCGACGGAGTGGCGTTCGAGCCGGGCGAGGTCTACCTCACGCTCGCCACCTGGAGCGACGAGCGGCCGGAGCAGACCAGCGACTACACCGGGCTGCAGCCCTACTTCCGCTCCGTCCAGGAGCGCGAGACCGACGTCTTGTCGACCTACGACTACCTCTGGCGCTGGGACACCGACTGGTTCTGGTGCTCGGGCGCCTTCGGCCTGCACGACCCGCGCGTGCGCCGGCTCTGGCCCCGGCGCTGGCGGCGCAGCGACGTCTACCACCGGCTGGTGGGCCTGGAGAGGCGCCTCGGTGTCGTCGCCCGCCTCGACCGGTGGCGCGGCCGCCCGGATCGCGAGCGGGTGATCGCCGACATCGAGGTGCCCGTCGATCGGGTCGCCGCGTTCCTGGCGTGGTTCGACGCCGAGGTGGGCCTGCGGCCGGTGTGGCTGTGCCCGCTGCGTGCGCGGCGCCGCTGGCCGTCGTACCCGTTGGAGCCGGGGGCGACCTACGTCAACGTCGGCTTCTGGGGGACCGTCGCGATCGCTCCGGGCGCGGCCGACGGCGACCTCAACCGGGCCGTCGAGGCCCAGGTGACCGCGCTCGGCGGCCACAAGTCCCTCTACGCGGACGCCTACTACGACCGCGCGACCTTCGAGCGGCTCTACGGCGTCGACAACCTGCAGCAGGTCGCCTCGGTGACCGACCCCGACCAGCGGCTTGCGAGCCTCTACGACAAGGCGGTGCTTCGACGATGACCAGCACACTCAACCGGCCCGACACCCAGATCACCATCGGTGAGGCGATCTCGCGGTTGATGCCGGACGGCGTCCCCTTCCGCTTCACGGCCTACGACGGCAGCACGGCCGGCCCTGAGGACTCGCCGGTGCGGCTGCACCTGCGCACCGAGCGCGGGCTCTCCTACCTGTTGACCGCGCCGGGCGACCTCGGCATGGCGCGCGCCTACGTGTCGGGTGACCTCGAGCTGTCCGGCGTCCACCCCGGCAACCCCTACGAGGCGGTGCGGGTGCTGCAGCGCGAGGCCGGCATCCGGGTCCCGTCCCCGGCCGAGGCGTTCGCCATCGTGCGCAGCCTGGGCTGGGGCCACCTCAAGCCGCCGCCCCCGCCGCCGCAGGAGGCACTGCCCAGGTGGCGTCGGCTCGTCGAGGGCTTCCGGCACTCCAAGAGCCGCGACGCCGGCGCGATCCACCACCACTACGACGTCTCGAACCGGTTCTACGAGAGGGTGCTCGGCCCCTCGATGACCTACACGTGTGCCTGCTTCCCGTCCGAGGACGCCACGCTCGAGGAGGCCCAGGCCACGAAGTACGACCTGGTGGCGCGCAAGCTCGGGCTCGAGCCGGGGATGCGGCTGCTCGACGTGGGCAGTGGCTGGGGCGGCATGGTGCGGCACGCCGCGCGTGAGTACGGCGTCCACGTCGTCGGCGTGACCCTGTCGCGCGAGCAGGCGGCCTGGGCCCAGGACGCGATCCGAGGCGAGGGTCTCGAGCACCGGGCGCAGGTGCGCTTCAGCGACTACCGCGACGTCACCGACACCGGCTTCGACGCGGTCAGCTCGATCGGCCTCACCGAGCACATCGGGGTGCGCAGCTATCCGGCGTACTTCTCGTTCCTGCGCGACAAGCTGGTCCCGGGGGGACGGCTGCTCAACCACTGCATCACCCGACCCGCGAACACCTCGACCGACACCGGGGCCTTCATCGACCGCTACGTCTTCCCCGACGGCGAGCTGACCGGCTCGGGGCGGATCATCACCGAGATGCAGAACGTCGGGTTCGAGGTCCGGCACGAGGAGAACCTCCGCGAGCACTACGCCCTGACGCTCAAGAGCTGGTCGCAGAACCTCGTGGAGCACTGGGACGAGTGCGTGGAGGAGGTCGGCGAGGGCACCGCCAAGGTGTGGGGGCTCTACATGGCCGGCTCGCGGCTGTCCTTCGAGCGCAACGAGATCCAGCTGCACCAGGTCCTGGCCGTCAAGCCGGACCCGGACGGTGACGCCCGGTTCCCGCTGCGTCCCACCTGGCTCGGGTGACGACGCCGCCGCACCGGCCGGCGTCACCGGGACCCGAACCGCCCCGCGCATGGTCGTGCGGACGACCCGGTGGGAGGATCGAGCCGTGCCCGACCCCGCTGCCCCCTCGTCCTCCGGTGACCGACCGTCCGACGGGGAACCGTTCCGCAGCGGCTTCGCGTGCTTCGTGGGCCGTCCCAACGCCGGCAAGTCCACGCTGACCAACGCCATCGTCGGCTCCAAGGTCGCGATCACGTCCTCGCGTCCGCAGACCACCCGCACCGTGGTGCGGGGCATCGTGCACCGCCCCGACGCCCAGCTGGTGCTGGTCGACACCCCGGGGCTGCACCGGCCCCGGACGCTCCTCGGCGAGCGTCTCAACGACCTGGTCACCTCGACGTGGTCCGAGGTCGACGTCGTCGCGGTCTGCCTGCCGGCCAACGAGAAGGTCGGCCCCGGCGACCGGTTCATCGTCAGCGAGCTGGCCAAGGTCCGCCGCACGACGAAGTTCGCAGTGGTCACCAAGACCGACCTCGTGACGTCCGAGCAGCTCGCCGAGCACCTGCTCTCGGTGGCCGCTCTGGGCGAGAAGACCGGGACCGACTGGGAGGAGATCGTGCCGGTCTCCGCCCAGGCCGGCGACCAGGTCGGCCTCCTCGCGGACCTGCTGGTCGCCCGGCTTCCCGCGGGGCCGCAGCTCTACCCGGACGGTGACATCACCGACGCCCCCGAGGAGCAGCTGGTGGCCGAGCTGGTCCGCGAGGCCGCGCTCGAGGGCGTCCGCGACGAGCTGCCGCACTCCATCGCGGTCGTGGTCGAGGAGATGGGCCTGCGCGAGGGCCGGCCCGCCGACCGACCGCTGCTCGACATCCACGCCAACCTGTTCGTGGAGCGGTCGTCGCAGAAGGGCATCGTCATCGGCCACCAGGGCAGTCGACTGCGCCACGTGGGCACCGAGGCGCGCAAGCAGATCGAGGCGCTGCTCGGCACGCCGGTCTACCTCGACCTGCACGTGAAGATCGCCAAGGACTGGCAGCGCGACCCCAAGCAGCTGCGCCGCCTCGGGTTCTAGGTCCTCAGCTGTCCGGGGTCCAGCAGAAGCCGTAGCGCTGGCCGCGCGCCCACTGCGCCCTGGTCGGCCACTCCCAGCCGTACTTGAACCTCAACGTGTCCGCGGCGTCCTCGCGTGCCCGGTCCTTGCACGGTCCGTCGCCCGCGCGCCGGACGGTCGCGGTGCCCGGGTAGGCCGCTCCACCGCGCAGGCCGATGGTGTCGATCGCGCGCCACGAGTGCCCGCGCCCGCACACGATCCGGGTGAAGCCCGGCGTGCCCGGCGCGGCCGTGCCGCACAGTCCGTACGTCGCCAGTGCGCCGCCTCGACCCAGCACGCCCTTCAGCGAGCCCTTGCGCGGGAGGGGCAGCAGCTGCTCGCCGGTGCCGAAGCCGATCAGGTCGCAACGGAACCAGTCGGCGCCGGCATCGGACTGCTCGAGGGTGGGGCTGTACCAGACCACGTTGAAGCGGCTCAGCCGCCGGGTCTCCTCCGATCCGCCGAGGTACGACGCGAGCTTGGCCGGGCACGTCGTGGACAGCTGCCTCTGCACGGTGGCGGAGTCGACCGCGACGGCGTGCCCGTCGACGACCGTGTCGAGACGGCCCACGTGGATGGTGCGGCTGGTGTGCGCACGGCGGCAGCTGACGGGGGCGGACTCGTTGGTGGGCCGGGTGAGGTCGCGGGTGCCGACGCGGTAGCAGGCCGACGGCGCGGGGGCGGCCGGGCGGGTTGCGGCGGGGCTCTGCGAAGGCGTCGCCGAACCGCTCGCCGTCGACGCGCTCGTCGTACCGCTGGGGGAGCCGGAGGCCGTGGGGGCCGCCGACGGGTCGGCGCCACCGGAGCAGCCGGCGACCAGCACGAGCGAGACCAGCGTGCCGGCCAGCGCGGCGGAGCGGCGACGGGTCACTGGTCGGTCTTGGCCCAGCACACCGAGCGGCGGTTGCCGGCCTTCCACTCGGCCTCGTGGAAGAACGTGAAGCCGAACTCGTAGTCGACCGGGTAGTTCAGCCACGCCCCGACCGAGTCGGAGCAGAAGTCGCGGGTGCGGACCTCGACCAGCCGGTCACCCGGGTAGGGGTCGCCCTTCTTGCCGAGCACGATCGTGGTCACCGCGCGCCAGGTGTGCTTCTCGTTGCAGGCGATCTTCACCGACCCGCTCACGCTCGGGCCGTCGACGCACACCAGCCAGCGGTCGTCGGGCCGGCCGAGCAGCACCCCCTTGGCCGTCTTCGGCAGCGTCACGAACTCCTTGGACTGCTCGCCGCCGCCGACCACGTCGCAGCGCCACCACTGCGCGCCCTTCTCCCAGGCGGCCTCGGACGGACGGAACCAGGCCCAGGTCATCGTGGAGCGGAGCACCAGGCTCTCGTTGCCGCCCAGGAACTCCTGCAGCTTGGGTTGGCACTGGCCGAAGACGTAGGCACCGAGCTTCGGGGAGTCCGGATCGCCGCTCGCCAGGTCGTCGGGGAAGTTGCCCACGGCGTACGTCTCCGCCGTGTGCGGCTCGGAGCAGGCGACGACCTCCGTGGTGTTGCTGGCGCGCGCGATGTCCTGCGGCGTGAGGGAGCGGCAGGCCCCGATCTTGGGCGGGTCCATCACCACGCTGGCCTCGGGGTCGTCGTCGGCCTTGCTCTGCGTGCACCCGCTGAGGACGAGCAGCAGCAGGGCGACCACCAGGGTGCCCCAGGGGCCGGCCCCGGGGGCGGCTGGGGGAGTGCGCGGCACGGACGAGGACCTCACGATGCGGTGGAGAGCAGTGCTGCGATGGTACCGCCGAGCTCGTAGGCCGCCTCGACGTGCTCGGGCCCGACGTCGCCGAGCACCTCGAGGACGTCGTACCCCTGCCGCCAGCCGAGCGCCTGCACGATCGAGAGAACCGACCGGACGGCGCCCTCCACGTCGTAGCGCCCGTGCACGAGCAGCCCGAACGGCCGTCCCGCCGTGCTCCCGGCGGAGTCGTCGGCGCCCCCTGTCGAGGACAGCGACCCACCCACCTGCAGGAAGGTGCTGTCGAAGAAGTGCTTGAGAGCGCCGGACATGTAGCCGAAGTTGGCCGGGGTCGCCAGCAGGTAGCCGTCGGCGGCCAGCACGTCCTCGGCGTGCGCCTCGAGGGCCGGGCGTACGACGACCTCGACGTCCTCGATCGCATCGTCCCTCGCGCCGGCCAGGAGCGCGTCGACGAGCTCCCGCACGCTGCGCGTGGGGGAGTGGTGCACGACCAGCAGCCGGGTCATGTGGCGGGACCGGCGGTGCGTCGGTTGACCAGCCACACCCCGAGGATCACCAGCGCGGCGCCGATGAGCAGCGAGATCCCGAGCGTCTCCCCGAGCAGCAGGGAGCCGATCGCCAGCGACACCAGCGGCACGAAGAAGATGTACGACGCCGCACGGCTCGCCTCGCCGGAGCCGACCAGCCCGAACCACAGCGTCCAGGACAGTCCGGTGCCGATCGCCGACGAGTACAGGAACGCCGCCACGAACGCCGGGGTCCAGGTGATGTCCACGCCCTCCACGGCGGCGCCGCCCGCCGTGAGCACCAGGCCGCCGACGACGAACGGCAGCGCCACCGCCCACCAGACGTCGACGCGACCGGCGTACCGCTTGAACGCGATCGTGCCCAGCGACCAGATCAGCGCGCCCCCCACCGCGTAGCCGACGCCGAGCACCGACACGCGCCCGTCGAGCGCCCCCGCGCTGACCACGACGATGCCCGCGAAGCCGACCAGCAGGCCCAGGACCTTGCGGGTGGTCAGCGACTCGCCGAGCAGAGGGGCGGCGAGCACCCCGGTGAGCACCGGCTGCAGGTAGATCAGCACCGCCGCCAGGCCCGAGGGCAGCTCCAGGATCGCGAGGGTCTGCAGCGTGAAGAAGACGACCACGTTGAGCAGCGTCAGCACGGCGTACGCCGGCCACGCGTCCCGCAGGGGCGGCAGCCCCGAGCGGACCATCGCGAAGACGGCCACGATGCCACCCGCCGAGGATCGAGCGCAGCCCGGCGAACAGCACGGGCGGGGCGTTCTCGAGCCCGATCTTGACCGCCGCGAACGTCGAGCCCCACGCCACGACCAGCAGCACGATGGCGCCGATCCGCACGTCGGGCCGTCGCGTCGTCACGCGGCTCATGGTGCCACCCGGTCCGGTCCGCGCGACGAGGCCTGCTGCCCGGTGGGTGGGAGTCGGGTGCGCCCGCCGGGGACCCGGGGCTATGGTGGAGCCATCATGACGCGCCAGCGGCTCCTCCTTGGCTGCCGCAGCGAGGTCTCGTAACCCGGACCTCCTCGCTGCGGGGTTCGACGCTGTTCCGGGAACCACCCCGACGCACAGCCGGAGACATCACATGACCAGCAAGCGCACCGCGAACCACCAGGCCTCGTCCCCGATGCCGTTCCACCGCTACCGCCCCTTCGCGCCGATCGACCTGCCGGACCGCACGTGGCCGACCGGGACGATCACGCACGCGCCGCGCTGGCTCTCCACGGACCTCCGCGACGGCAACCAGGCCCTCATCGACCCGATGTCGCCGTCGCGCAAGATGCGGATGTTCGACCTGCTGGTGCGGATGGGCTACAAGGAGATCGAGGTCGGCTTCCCGTCGGCGAGCGAGACCGACTTCGCGTTCGTGCGTCAGCTCATCGAGGGCGACAAGGTCCCCGACGACGTGACGATCTCGGTGCTGACCCAGGCCCGCGAGGACCTCATCGAGCGCAGCGTGCAGTCGCTGGTCGGCGTACCCCGCGCCAACGTGCACCTCTACAACGCGATCGCCCCCCTGTTTCGCCGCGTGGTGTTCCACGCCGGCAAGGACGAGATCAAGGCGATCGCGACGCGCGGCACCGAGCTGTTCATGAAGTACGCCGAGAACTACCTCGACAAGACCGAGATCGGCTACGAGTACTCCCCGGAGATCTTCACCGGCTCCGAGATGCCGTTCGCCGTCGAGGTGTGCGAGGCCGTCTCCGACGTGTGGCAGCCCGACGACGAGCGCGAGATCATCCTCAACCTGCCCGCGACGGTCGAGATGGCCACGCCCAACGTCTACGCGGACCAGATCGAGTGGTTCTCCCGGCAGCTGACCCGGCGTGAGAACACCACGATCTCGCTGCACCCGCACAACGACCGGGGTACGGCGGTGGCCGCGACGGAGCTCGCGATGATGGCCGGCGCCGACCGCGTCGAGGGCTGCCTGTTCGGTCACGGCGAGCGCACCGGCAACGTCGACCTGGTGACCCTGGGCATGAACCTCTTCAGCCAGGGCGTCGACCCCAAGGTCGACTTCTCCGACATCGACGAGATCCGTCGCACCGTGGAGTACTGCACCCAGCTGCCCGTGCACCCGCGCCACCCCTACGCCGGCGACCTCGTCTACACGGCGTTCAGCGGGTCCCACCAGGACGCCATCAAGAAGGGCCTCGAGGCGCTCGAGGAGATCGCCACCGAGGCCGGTCGACCCGTCGCCGAGCTGCCCTGGGAGGCGCCGTACCTCCCGATCGACCCGCACGACGTGGGCCGCAGCTACGAGGCGGTCATCCGGGTCAACAGCCAGTCCGGCAAGGGCGGCGTGGCCTACATCTTGAAGTCCGAGCACAAGCTGGACCTGCCGCGTCGGCTGCAGATCGAGTTCAGCCGGGCCGTGCAGCAGCACACCGACGTCGAGGGCGGCGAGATGGCGCCGAGCGACATCTGGGACGCCTTCCGCAGCGAGTACCTCGAGCGGACCACGCCCCTGAAGCTCGACTCGGTGCACACCTCGTCGGCCGCGGGGGAGAAGGACGCCCTCGAGGTCAACGTCTACGTCGAGGACGAGCTGCGCACCCTGACCGGCACCGGCAACGGCCCGATCGCGGCGTTCGTCGACGCGCGTCTCACGGCTCGCCGACGACGAGCTGTCGCGCGGCAGCGCCCTGTTCGAGAACCGCAGCGACATCCGGGTGCTCGACTACCACGAGCACGCGCTGTCCTCCGGCGGCGACGCCCTCGCCGCGGCGTACGTCGAGTGCGCCGTGGGGGACCAGATCCTGTGGGGTGTGGGCGTCGACGCCAACATCGTGACCGCCTCGTTGAAGGCCGTGATCTCGGCGGTCAACCGGGCCTGACCGTTTACCAGGGGATGCAGCGAATCTTTCGCTTCCCACGGTGAACTTTCCATGGGCAGCGAAAGATTCGCTGCATCCCCTGGTAAACAGGCGGCATGACCGACCCCCACGACTTCCTGGCCGTCGACGACCTCCTCGACGACGAGTCGCGCGCGGTGCGCGACACGGTGCGCGACTTCGCGAAGGCCGAGCTGTCGCCGTACGTCGCCGACTGGTACGACGAGGGCACGCTGCCCGACGACCTGGGGCCCAGGCTCGGCAAGATCGGGCTGCTGGGCATGCACCTGGAGGGCTACGGGTGTGCGGGCATGAGCGCGACGGCGTACGGCGTCGCGTGCCGTGAGCTGGAGGCCGTGGACTCGGGCCTGCGGAGCTTCGTGTCCGTGCAGGGATCGCTCGCGATGTACGCCATCCACCGGTGGGGCAGCGACGCGCACAAGGACGAGTGGCTGCCGAGGATGGCGACCGGGGAGGCGCTCGGCTGCTTCGGGCTGACCGAGCCCGACGCGGGCAGCGACCCGGGCGCGATGCGGACCCGCGCCCGCCGTGACGGCGACGACTGGGTGCTCAACGGCTCCAAGATGTGGATCACCAACGGCACCCTCGCCGCGGTCGCGGTCGTGTGGGCCCAGACCGACGACGGGATCCGCGGCTTCGTGGTGCCGACCGACACCCCGGGCTTCACCGCCACCAAGATCCTGCGCAAGCTCTCGCTGCGGGCGTCGGTGACGGCCGAGCTGTCCTTCGAGGACCTGCGGCTGCCGGGCGGCGCGGTGTTCCCCGAGGTGCGTGGTCTCAAGGGGCCGCTGTCCTGCCTCAACGAGGCCCGCTACGGCATCCTCTGGGGCGCGGTCGGCGCGGCGCGGGCGTGCTACGAGGAGGCCCTGTCCTACTCGCTGGAGCGCGAGCAGTTCGGCAAGCCGCTCGCGTCCTTCCAGCTCTCGCAGCGCAAGCTCGCCGACATGGTCGTCGCCGTCAACAACGCGTCCCTGGCCGCCGTACGCATCGGGGCGCTGAAGGACGCAAGGCCGCCTCGAACCGGCCCAGGTGTCCTTCGGCAAGCTCGCCAACGTCCGCGCCGCGATCGACGTGGCCCGGTCCGCCCGGACGATGCTGGGGGGAGCGGGCATCACGCTCGACCACTCGGTCATGCGGCACATGAACAACCTCGAGACGGTGCTGACCTACGAGGGCACCGAGGAGATGCACCTGCTCTCCGTCGGCGCCGCCGTCACCGGGATCCCGGCCTTCCGCTGAGCCGCTCCGGACTGAGCGTGCCTACCCGGGGCAGCAGGTGCGTACGGCGACGACGGCGTGACGCGGCGCACGTCGACGTCCTAGCGACTCCCGGTGCCCTGCCGCACCGAGGTTCCTGCCCCATCGGTCGCCCTTTGGCCGGTGAGCGCCTGAGGGAGGTCATCGATCGTCGGAGTGCACGAAAGGACGTCCCTTGGGCGAGCATCGGACCACCTCACCGCAGCGTCAGCCCGGGCGACCCGGCGAGCGTCCCGTCACGGACAGGTCGCCGGCGCCCGTCCCGACCAGCGACGCGGGGTCTGCAGCCGCGTCGCGGGCGGTGACCTCGCGGTCGGGTCTCACGCCGACCGGGATGCTCGCGCTTCAGCGCTCCGCGGGCAACCAGGCCGCCACCACCCTGACCGCCGGTCACGGGTCCCCGGTGACGGTGCAGCGGGAGGTCAGTGCGGAGGACCGCACCTGGGCGCAGACCTCCAACACCTCGGTCGAACGGGTCCAGGATGCGGTCTCCGCTGCGCAGACGAGGTTGAACGCCGACACGGAGCTGGCCATCACCTCGCTGGACACTGTCCGGACCGGGTTCACGGCTTTCGAGACGCGCTACTACGAGGCCGCCGACCGTTTCACCCGGGGAGTGCGCACCGCGCAGACCAACGAGCAGCAACGCCGCGACGGGCTCGCAGCGGCGGCCAGCCTCGTGCTCTTCGCGGCGGCGGGTCCCTGGGCGGTCGCCTCCAATTCCACCGTGGCGATGTTGCGGACGGTCAACGACTCCAAGGGGTACGTCGACGCGCTCACCGCCACCGGACAGGTCGGCACCGCGGTGCTGCCGGCCTCGACCCTGCCTGCGCCTCCGCCGGCGACGCTGGACCCTGGTCGGCCCCGTGACCTGGACTGGTCGGCCGCGATGTCGACGGCCATCAACACCCTGCGCACGAGCCTGCAGCAGAACCGTGCGTTGCAGTCGATCAGCGAGACCTGCACGCGGACCGTGCGCTACCTCGGTCACGTCCGCGACGGCAGCCACCCGGGCGCCGACGCGCGCACCGGCCCCGAGGGGGTGGCCGCGCAGGCGTTGGCGGAGCACGCCGCTGACGTCGTCGCGCGGCTCGCCGCGATCGGTCCTGGAACGATCTCGGGCCCGGCGCAGACCTTCCAGTCCACCGCGCTTCCCCTGCTCACCGCGAAGACGGGCCACGACTTGGAGCAGGAGATGGCGCTGCGGTGGATCAGCCGGCTGGGCGACGACCAGCTCGACGAGATCGACACCGCGGACGAGTACCTCAAGAACGTCGGCATCATCGACGCGAACGGCAACCGGCTCAGCATGGACACCGGCAGCTACACCACCGACGTCGACGAGCGCCTGATCCGGATGCTGGCCCGGGTGGAGACGGCCGCCATGGACCATGTCGGAACCGCGGCGACCTGGTTGGGGGGCACCAGCCTGGCGCCCGGGATGCGGGTCTTCGGACGGGTCCGGGACGATCACAACCGCGAGTGGAACGCTTCGGCGCCCGCCGGGACGACGACCGAGGGAGGCGGGTCCGTGCGGATCGAGTCCTACCAGATCAACCGGGAGGACCGTTCCGGGTGGACCAGCTACGGGCAGGCGGAGCAGCAGCAGATGTACAGCGAGGTGCTGTTCCGGGTCCGTCCTGTGGGCAACCTGGGAGGCGGGGCTCCGGCGCCGACGGCGGTCCTCAACGCCGGCTGAGGCCGGTTGCCCCGCAGGGTCCCTCGGCCGGCGCGCCTACTCGGTGTAGAAGGTGCGTACGGCGTTGAGCGCCTCCTCGGCGACCTCGTCGATCGGCGGGCCGACGTCGACCACGAAGCCGGCCTCGTCGTCGCCGAGGTCCTCGAGGGTGTCGAACTGGGAGCGCAGCAGCGTCGAGGGCATGAAGTGCTTGGTGCGTTGCCGCATCCGCTGCTCGAGCACCTCGAACGGCGCGTGCAGGTGCACGAAGAACGTCGGCGCCGCGTCCCGCAGCACGTCGCGGTAGGCCTTCTTCAGCGCCGAGCAGGTGACGACCGTCGAGACGCCCTCGAAGTCGCGGACCGCGGTGAGCTCGGCGATCGCCTGGAGCCAGGGCCAGCGGTCCTCGTCGGTGAGCGGGGTGCCGCCCTCCATCTTCGCGATGTTGCGGCTCGGGTGCAGCTCGTCGCCCTCGATGAACTCGCAGCCGAGCTCCTCGGCCAGCTCACGGGCCACGGTGGTCTTGCCGGTCGCGGAGACCCCCATCACCACCACGTGGAGCAGACGGCGTCGTGAACCAGGCATGGGCCCACCCAACCATGTCGTGCCTCGACCTGAGCGGCGCACCGTTACCCTCATGGTTACCCGTCGGTATCACCCCAGAGGAGCAGTCGTGGCCACCTTGGTGTCAGAGCGCGTCGGTCAGTGCTTCGCGGAGGGGCATCGCCTGGAGTACACCGAGTACGGCGGCGGCGACCGCTGGGTGGTGCTGCTGCACGGACAGCTGATGCCGCGACGGATGCAGGAGCCGTTGGCACGCGCGATCGCCTCCGAGGGCTTCCACGTCGTCACCCTCGACCTCCTCGGCCATGGACGCTCCGACCGGCCGCGCGACCCGCGGATCTACTCGATGACGAGCTTCGGCGAGCAGGTCATCGCGCTCCTGGACCACCTCGGCGCCGAGCAGGCGGTGATCGGGGGCACCTCGCTGGGGGCGAACGTCTCCCTGGAGGTCGCCGACGCCGCACCCGACCGGGTGCGCGGCCTCCTGCTGGAGATGCCGGTGCTCGACAACGCGCTGGAGGCCGGGCTGATCGCCTTCGGTCCGATGCTCTTCGCCGCCCGCTTCCTGCCGCTGACCATCGACGTGCTGCGGAAGGTCACGCTGCTGGTTCCCCGCGGCCTGGTGCCCTTCTGGGCCGGGATCGGACTCGACACGCTGAACCAGCAGCCCGGCCCGATGGCGGCGGCGATCCACGGCATCTTCTTCGGCCGGATCGCGCCGTCGAGCAAGCGGCGCCGGCAGATCCAGGCACCCGCGTTGGTCGTCGGCCATCCCCGCGACCCGATCCATCCGGCCGCCGATGCCGCGATGCTGGCGGAGGAGATGCCGCAGGCGCGCTTCGTCGCCGCGCGCAGCATCGTGGAGTGGCGCTCTCGCCCGGCCCGGCTCGACGCCGAGGCGGTGGCGTTCGTCAGCCAGTGCTGGAAGGCGCCACGCCGCCGCGCGGCGACCTCCTGACGCCCCCGGCAGCGCCGGCTCAGCGCTGGACGTGCGCGAGCGACTTCAGGCCACGCTCGAGGTGCCACTGCAGGTAGGCCGCCACGAGGCCGGTGGCCTCACGCCGGTGCCAGGGCTCGCTGGCGTCCACGACCGGCCAGTCACCAGCGAGCAGCGCGCCGAGCAGCAGCACCGTCTCGGGAGCGGGGTTCGCGGAGCCGGGCATCCGGCAGGTCGAGCACAGCATCCCGCCGGACGCCGGGCTGAACGACCGGTGCGGACCCATCAGTCCGCAGCGCGCGCATGCCTCGAACGTCGGGGCGTAGCCGGCGACGGCCAGGGAGCGCAGCAGGAACGAGTCGAGCACCTGACCCGGCGACCGGCCCGCGTCACAGATCGCACGCAGCGCTCCGACGAGCAGCAGGAACTGCTGCAGCGCCGGCTCCTTGTCCTCGATCACCAGGCGCTCGGCGGTCTCGAGCATCACGGTGCCCGCGGTGTAGCGCTCGTAGTCGGCGCCCATCTGCGAGGCGAACGGCGCCAGGGTCTCGGCCTGCGTGACGATGTCGAGCGAGCGGCCCTCGGCGATCTGCAGGTCGACGTGCGTGAAGGGCTCGAGCCTCGACCCGAAGCGCGACGAGGTGCGCCGTACGCCCTTGGCCACGGCACGCACCCGGCCCGAGCTGCGGGTGAGCAGCGTGATGATGCGGTCCGCCTCACCCAGCTTCTGGGTGCGCAGCACGACTGCCTCGTCCCGGTAGAGCCCCACGCGACCATTGTCCCTCCCCGGCCAGGCGTACGGCGCCCCGCCCGGCCGCACCGGCGCGGAAGTTTCGCCGGCTCGACGGGGAGAGAGGGTCAGGCCTCGTCGATCAGGCGGTCCAGGGAGGCGTTGAACTCCTTCAGGAGGCGGCCGAAGTCATCACGGTCGACGTCGGGCCAGTCCGACAGAGCCGTGCGCAGCCGGTCGCGACGGTAGTCCCGGGTCTGCTCGAGGACCTCGCGACCGCTGGGGGTGAGGTCGAGGATCGAGGCGCGGCGGTCGGACGGGTCGGTGGTGCGCTCGGCGAGCTTGAGCTCCTCGAGGGCCTGGACCTGCCGGGTGATGGTGGACGGGTCGAGACCGAAGGAGGTGGCCAGGGCGCCGAGTCGCTGCGGACCCTCGTCGACCAGCTTGCACATGATCCCGTAGGCGGACCGCTCGAGGTTCACCTCACCCGACGCGGTGGAGAGATGGATGCGCTGCACCCTCCTCAGCAGCCACGTGAGCTGCTGCTCGATCTGCTCGTTGGCCGTGTCCATGCCGCCTGCCCTTCGCGGTGCCCGGTCGTGTTGGATGCAAGGTACAGATCCCCGGGGACCTGTGTAGGCGAAAACGAACCTGAACCACGATCAGTTCCGAGGAGGGTGGATGCGCGCGAAGCCCCGACGCGAGGTCAGGACACCGGACCGGCACCCCTCCGGAGCCCGCCCACCCCTGCTTCCGCCGGAGCTCGTCCCCAGGCACGTCGCGATCGTGATGGACGGCAACGGCCGGTGGGCCAAGGAGCGCGGTCTGCCCCGGACCAAGGGGCACGAGCAGGGCGAGTCGTCGCTGTTCGACGTGGTCGAAGGGGCGATCGAGATCGGCGTGAAGGCGGTCTCGGCCTACGCCTTCTCGACCGAGAACTGGGCGCGCAGCCCCGACGAGGTCCGCTTCCTGATGGGCTTCAACCGCGACGTGATCCGTCGCCGCCGCGACGAGATGCACGAGCTCGGCGTCCGGGTGCGCTGGGCCGGTCGACGGCCGCGGCTGTGGCGCTCGGTGATCAAGGAGCTCGAGGTCGCCGAGGAGCTGACCCGCGACAACGACGTGCTGACGCTGACGATGTGCGTCAACTACGGCGGCCGCGCCGAGCTTGCCGACGCGGCCCGCTCGATCGCCGTCGAGGTCGCCGCGGGACGCCTCGATCCCGCGAAGGTCGACGAGCGCACCTTCGCCAAGCACCTCTACGTCCCCGAGCTCTCCGACGCCGACCTGGTCTGGCGGACGTCGGGCGAGCAGCGGCTGTCCAACTTCCTGCTGTGGCAGGCGGCCTACTCCGAGCTGGTGTTCACCGACGTCCTCTGGCCCGACGTCGACCGGCTGGCCCTGTGGAAGGCGATCGAGATCTACGCCTCGCGCGACCGTCGGTACGGCGGTGCCCTGCCGCACGAGACCGGCTGACCGCTCGCCGGCGCCGCTCGCCTCAGCAGGCGGGGCAGGTCCCGAAGATCTCGAGCGTGTGGCTGACGTCGGTGAAGCCGTGCTCTCCCGCTACGCCGTCGGCCCACCGCTCGACGGTCGGCCCCTCCACCTCGACGGTGCGCCCGCACGCCCGGCATACCAGGTGGTGGTGGTGCGCGGCGCTGCAGCGCCGGTAGAGCGCCTCGCCGTCCTCGGTGCGCAGCATGTCGACCTCGCCGCCGTCGGCCAGCGCCTGCAGGGTGCGGTACACCGTGGAGAGACCCACGTTGTCGCCGTTCGTGCGCAGCAGGTCGTGGATGTCCTGGGCGCTGCGGAAGTCCTCGAAGCTCTGCATCGCTCCCGCGACGGCCTTCCGCTGGCGGGTCGGGCGGGTGCCCTGCGGCAGGGTCGGCTCAGTGCTCGTCATAGTGGCTCCCGTGGACGGCGTGGCGGTGTCCGTCGTGGACGTAGTCGACGTGGTCCCCGTGCTGGACGGCGGTGTGGCCGCAGTCCTCGCCGTGCTCGTGCGCGTGCTCCTCGGGTACGACGTCGTGGTCGGCGTACCGCACGCCCGAGAGGGGTGAGGCGTCGAAGGGTGCTGCGGCGAACGGCTGACGCACCCGCTGCCGACGGCGGAGCAGGACGCCGACGGGATAGGCCGCGGCGAAGCACGCGAGGGCGAGCAGGACGATGGTGGCACCCGGCGCGACGTCGACGAAGGCCGAGATCGTGACCCCGCCCAGCGAGGCGAGCATCCCGATGCCCATGGCGGAGAACAGGGTGACCCGGAAGCCCCGGGAGAGCTGCTGGGCGGTCGCGACCGGCACCACCATCAGCGCGCTGACGAGGAGCAGCCCGACGGTGCGCATCGCGACGGTGACCGTGACGGCCGCCATCACCGAGACGAGCAGGTTGTACAGCCGGACGTTCAAGCCGGCCACCTGCGCGAACTCCTGGTCCTGGGCGACGGCGAACAGCTGCGGCGCGAGACCGGTCGCGGTGATGACGACGACCAGGGCGAGCACCGCGGTCACCCACACGTCGACGGCGGAGATCGTGGTGATCGACCCGAAGAGGTAGATGTTGAGGGTCGCCGCACTCTGCCCGGCGAGGCCGGTGATCAGCACGCCGCCGGCGATGCCGCCGTAGAAGAGCAGCGCGAGCGCGACGTCGCCGCTCGTCCGTCCGTTCTCGCGGATCACCTCGACGATGACGGCGCCGATGATCGCCACGATCACGGCGGTGACGGTGGGGGAGGTGCCGGTCAGCAGGCCGAGCGCGACGCCGGTGACCGCCACGTGGCCGATGCCATCACCCATCAGGGCCTGCCGGCGCTGCACGAGGTAGGTGCCGACGGCGGGCGCCGCGAGCCCGGTGAAGAGCGCGCCGAGCAGCGCGCGGACCATGAAGTCGTAGGTGAGCAGGCTCATGGCGTCGATTCGTCTGCGAGTGCTCCGCCCGCGATCCACGCTCGATCGCAGACGAATCGGGGGAGGGGGTCATCGGGCTGCCTCCGGGCCGTCGAAGGGCGACGTCACGCCCGGGGCGTGGTCGACGCTGCGGCGCTCGGGCTCGTGGTGGTGTCCGTGGTCGTGGACCACGTCGGTGAACGCGTCGACCGGCGGCCCGTCGTACGCCACCCGTCCGTCGCGCATCACCACGGTGCGGTCGACGAGCGGACCGAGCGGACCGAGCTCGTGGGCGACCAGGACGATCGTCGCGCCGCGGGCGACGATCCCGGTCAGTGCGTCGGCGAAGGCCTGCTGGCTCTGTACGTCGACGCCGGCCGTCGGCTCGTCGAGCACGAGCAGGTCGGGGACGCCGGCGAGGGCGCGGGCGATCAGGGCGCGCTGCTGCTGGCCGCCGGACAGCGTCGAGACGCCGTCTCGCGCCTTGTCGGTCAGGCCGACGGCGGCGATCGCGCTCTCCACGGCGTCGCGGTCGACCCGGCTGGGCGGCAGGAACGGGCGTCGACGAGAGAGCCTCCCGGACGCGACGACCTCGCGCACGGAGGCGGGGACACCTGATCCGGCGCCGATCCGCTGCGGCACGAAGCCGACCCGGCGCCAGTCGCGGAACCCGTCGAGCGGGGTGCCGAAGAGGGCGACCTCGCCGCGGCACGTCGGCACCAGACCCATCATCGTGCGGACGAGCGTGGACTTGCCCGACCCGTTGGCGCCCAGGACGGCGAGGACCTCGCCCTCGTGGACCTCGACGTCGATGCCGCGCAGCACCGGGCGACCACCGAGCTCGACGGCGCCTTCGCTGATCGCGACCACGGGCGGCTTCACGAGCAGCCGTTCGCTGCGCGAAGTGCCTCGAGGTTGGCGCGCATCAGCGAGAGGTAGTCCTGGTCCGCGGTGTCGTCGCTGAGACCTTCGAGCGGGTCGAGCACGGCGGTCTCGATACCGAGGTCCCGGGCGAGGCTCTGCGCGAACTTCGGGCTGGCCAGCTCCTCGGAGAAGACCGTGGTGACCTGGTCGGTGCGGATCAGGTCCTGCAGCTCGCGCAGGTGGGTCGGGGACGGCTCGGCACCGGGGGAGAGGCCGTTGATCGCGACCACGTCGAGGTCGTAGCGGGCGCCGAGGTAGCCGAAGGCGTCGTGGCTGACGACCACCGTGTCGATGCGGCAGTCGGCCAGCCCCTTCTCGAAGTCCTGGTCCAGCGCGGCCAGGTCGGCCTGCAGCTGCTCGAGGTTGTCGGCGTAGGCGCCGGCCTGGTCCGGGTCGGCCTCGGCGAGCTCCTTCTCCACAGCCTCGGCGACCGTGGCCAACCGGGTCGGGTCGAGCCAGAAGTGCGGATCGTCGCCCGCGAGGTCGGCCTCCTCGGCCGCGTCCACCGAGCGCGCCGGGCCGCTCTGCTCGATCGCGGCGTCGACGGCCGGCTGGAAGCCGCTCTCGTAGAGGACCACGTCGGCGTCGGCCACCTGGCCGGTCTGCCGGACGGTCAGCTCGAGGTCGTGCGGCTCCTGGCCGGGCTGGGTCAGGTTCACGACCTCGACGTCGGTGGTGTCGCCCGCCACCCGCTGGGCGACGTACTCCAGGGGGTAGAACGAGGTCACTACGCGAGTCCCTGCCTCCGCGCCGCCGCTCGCGCCCCCGCACCCCGCGAGGAGCGGCGCGGCGAGAGCGAGGCCCGCGATGGTCAGCACGCGCGCGCGCCGGACGCTGCCCACCCGCGGACGCACGGCCGAGCGGGCGCGGAACGGCACCGGCAGCGGCAACGGGAGCTTCATGGGAATCATTCTCAATGCTAATGACAACCATTGTCAAACGCCGAGTCGGCGCGTCTGCTGGCTCGAGTCGGCGCGTTGGCTGGCTGGAACTACCTCGAGTCGGCGCGTTGGCTGTCCACAAGGTCTACCTGGGCCAGCAGACGCGCCGGGTCGGGGGTGGGCCAACGCGCCGGGTCGGGCTGAGGCCAGCAGACGCGCCGGGTCGGGGGTGCGGGCCAGCAGACGCGCCGGGTCGGGGGGTTGGGGGCCGGCAGACGCGCCGGGTCGGGGGTGGGGCCAGCAGACGCGCCGGGTCGGGGGGTTGGGGGCCAGCAGACGCGCCGGGTCGGGGGGTTGGGGGCCAGCAGACGCGCCGGGTCGGCGGGGTAGCGTGCGGGCGTGATCGTGGTGAACCGGTTCCGGGTCGGGCAGGGCGGGCAGGGCGGGCAGGACTTCCAGCAGGCGGCCCTCGCGGCGCTGGCGGCGCTCGCGCAGCAGCCCGGGTACGTCGACGGGCAGGTCGGTCGCAACGTCGACGACCCGGGGTTGTGGCTGCTCACCACCACCTGGGCCAACGTCGGCAGCTACCGTCGCGCACTGTCGGCCTACGACGTGAAGGTGAGCGCCGTACCCCTGCTGTCGCAGGCGATCGACGAGCCCTCGGCCTACGAGCGCGTCGAGGCTGACGGCGACACCAACGAGCAGAGGCCGCGCGAGCTGGACTGAGCGAGTCTCGGTAGTCTGAGCGCTTCGCCGTCAGCCAGCCGGCGCACTCAAGAGGAAGTCCCCACCGTGGCCAAGTCCAAGAACTCCACGCTCGACGCCGTCGTCTCTCTCTGCAAGCGCCGGGGCTTCGTGTTCCCGTGCGGGGAGATCTACGGCGGGACCCGGTCGGCCTGGGACTACGGGCCGCTGGGCGTCGAGCTCAAGGAGAACATCAAGCGCCAGTGGTGGCGGATGATGGTGACGGCCCGCGACGACGTCGTCGGCCTGGACTCCTCGGTGATCCTGCCCACGCGCACCTGGGAGGCGTCGGGCCACGTCTCGACCTTCACCGACCCGCTGACCGAGTGCCAGTCGTGCCACAAGCGGTTCCGCCTCGACCACATGCAGGAGGCCTACGCGGCCAAGAAGAGCGACCTCGACCCTGACGACGTCAAGCTCGACGAGCTGGCCTGCCCCAACTGCGGCACCCGCGGCGCCTGGACCGAGCCGCGGCAGTTCAACATGATGCTGAAGACCTATCTCGGCGTCATCGAGGACGAGTCCGGCCTGCACTACCTGCGTCCCGAGACCGCGCAGGGCATCTTCCTCAACTTCGTGAACGTCGTGAACGCCGCCCGCAAGAAGCCGCCCTTCGGCATCGCCCAGACGGGCAAGAGCTTCCGCAACGAGATCACCCCGGGCAACTTCATCTTCCGCACACGCGAGTTCGAGCAGATGGAGATGGAGTTCTTCGTCCCGCCGGGCGAGGACGAGGAGTGGCACCAGCAGTGGATCGACCTGCGCACCCAGTGGTACGTCGACCTCGGGATCAACCCCGACAACCTGCGCCACTACGAGCACCCGGAGGAGAAGCTGTCGCACTACGCCAAGCGGACCGTCGACATCGAGTACCGCTTCGGCTTCTCCGGGCGTGACTTCGAGGAGCTCGAGGGCGTCGCCAACCGCACCGACTTCGACCTCAAGCAGCACAGCGAGTTCTCCGGCCAGGACCTGTCGTACTTCGACCAGGCCTCCGGCGAGCGCTACCTGCCCTACGTCATCGAGCCCGCGGCCGGTCTGACCCGCGCGTTGATGGCGTTCCTGATCGACGCCTACACCGAGGACGAGGCCCCCAACACCAAGGGCGGTGTCGACAAGCGGACCGTGCTCAAGCTCGACCCTCGCCTTGCGCCGGTCAAGGTCGCGGTGCTCCCGCTCTCCCGCAACGCCGACCTGTCCCCGAAGGCGAAGGCGCTGGCGACCGAGCTGCGCGGAGTCGGGTGGAACGTCGACTTCGACGACGCCGGCGCGATCGGGCGCCGCTACCGTCGCCAGGACGAGATCGGCACGCCGTACTGCGTCACCGTCGACTTCGACACGCTCCAGGACGATGCGGTCACGATCCGCGAGCGGGACTCCATGCAGCAGGAGCGGATCGCCCTCGGGCAGGTCCGGTCCTACTTCGCCGAGCGCCTGCTGGGTTGCTGACCGGGCAGGTTCTGCGGGTCCTGGGCCGCGAAGCCGCGGGCCCGTGCAGAATGTGAGGGTGCGCAGCCCCCGTCGTTCCCTCGTGTCCCTGGCCGCCGTCGTCACGTCGTCCGCTCTCGCGCTGAGCGGCTGCTCCGGCTCCGAGGAGTCGAGCAAGCCCGCGGCGTCGGCGTCCGCCTCGAGCGCGGCCTCGGGGTCGAGCAGCGCTGCCGCCTCGCCGTCGCCGTCCTCGACGGTGCAGGTCCCGGACGACGTCGAGCTGACCGAGCAGGGCGACGGGCTCTCCTTCGACGAGCCGGCCACCGTCATCTTCGAGCCCTCGCAGGGCCGGGGGTCGACGCTCGAGCTGACGGTGCAGAGCGTCGCGAAGGGCAGCCTGGACGACTTCAAGGGCTTCATCCTCGACGACGCCTACAAGCAGAAGGCTGACTACTACTACGCCACGGTGAGCGTGAAGAACGTCGGCGAGGGCGACGTCGGGGGTGTCCCGGTGCCGCTGTGGGGCGTCAACTCCGCCAACACGCTGCTGCCCTCGGTGAGGTTCTTGACGAGCTTCAAGAAGTGCCCCTCCAAGACGCTGCCCGCGAAGTTCGCGGCGGGCGCCGAGCTGAGCACCTGCCTGGTCTTCCTGTCGCCGAACGCCGGTGGCCTGGAGTCGGTCAGCTACCGGCCGAGCCAGGAGTTCGACCCGATCTCCTGGACCGGGGACATCACCACCCCGAAGCCCACGCCCAAGCCGAAGCCGAAGGCCAAGAAGAAGGGCTGAGCCGGTGCCTCGGGGGAGGACGGCGTCGACGGTCGCGGGCGTCGTCGTCGCGGTGCTCGCCGCCACGGCCAGCGTGGTGATGTTCGTGCCGCCGGACACCGACCTCGAGGCCACCTCGCGTCCCGTCGACTTCTCCCGGCCCGAGCCGCTGTGGGCCGCGGAGACGACCCTGCACTACGGCGACAAGACGTTCGACCTGGGCGCGTCGTACGTGCGGGGGATGTCGCCGTCGCCGCACGGCATCTTCCTGGAGGTCGCGCGGAAGCGGGGCTACGACGTGATCCCCCGCTGGGTGCTCTTCGACGGGAAGCGGACCCACGAGCTTCCGGGCGAGCCGGACGACGTGAAGGTCTCGGCCGACGGACGCTACGCCGGATGGCTGGACCGCGAGGGACCACGGCGGCCGATCGGCCGGCTGGCGGTCATCGTCGTGGTGGAGCTGGAGACCGGCGACACCGTCTTCCGCACCAGCGAGGGCATGGGCGACTTCACCGACGACCTCGGCGACCTCTACGAGGAGCTCGACCCGCGCTTCCTCGGCTTCGACGCCGAGAACCGCGCCTACTGGTCCGACGCCAGCGGCAGCGGGGGGCGGCGACGGGCGGACCTCGGGACCGGAGTCATCGAGGCGGCCGAACGGAGCGCGCCGGCGGGAGCCGAGGCCAGCACGGTCGCGGTCGGGGCCCTCGTCGACCCGCGGCGCGGTACCCGCGTGTCGGTCCGCGACGGCAAGGAGCTGCCGGAGCAGGACGCCGCGGAGACCGGCTGGCTCTCGCCGGACGGCCGCTGGCTGCTGGGCACCGAGGGCAACGGCATCACGCCCCGCGTGACCCGGCCCGACACGGGCGAGGAGATCGACCTCGACACGCCGGGCCGCGGTCTCTACGCCGGCAGCTGGCTGGGCCCCGACGCCCTCTCGTTCCTGGTCACGAAGCGCCGGCTCGAGGGCTTCGACGTCTCGCTGACGGGTGGCCCCTCCGGCACGCTCGTGAGCTGCACGTTGCCCGCGGGCTCGTGCACCGTGGTGGCGAAGGTGGAGAACGCGCTTCCCGTGGTGCTGCCCGGCGGCAGCATCCCCGACGACGGCACCTTCTGATTTCACCCGCGCCCGGGGGCCGTCGCACAATGGAGCCGTGACCGCCACCCTGCCCCGCGAGCTCGTGCTCGGGCCGCTGCGCGTGCAGACACCCGTGGTGCTCGCCCCGATGGCCGGCATCACCAACGCCGCCTACCGCCGGCTCTGCCGCGAGCAGGGGGCGGGGCTCTACGTCTGCGAGATGATCACGTCGCGCGGCATCGTGGAGCGTGACGAGACCACGCTGAAGATGCTCGTCTTCGACGACCTCGAGGACGTCAGGTCGGTGCAGCTCTACGGCACCGACCCGGTCTATGTCGGCAAGGCCGCAGAGATCCTCTGCGCGGAGTACGGCGTCGCGCACATCGACCTCAACTTCGGCTGCCCGGTCCCCAAGGTGACCCGCAAGGGAGGCGGCGGCGCCCTGCCGTGGAAGCGCCGCCTGCTCGGCGAGATCCTCGAGTCGGCGGTGCGTGCGGCCACGCCGTACGGCGTCCCGGTGACGATCAAGACCCGCAAGGGCATCGACGCCGAGCACCTGACCTACCTCGACGCCGGACGGATCGCCCAGGAGGCCGGCTGCGCCGCGATCGCCCTGCACGGGCGGACCGTCGACCAGGCCTACTCGGGTCGTGCGGACTGGGCCGCGATCGGCGAGCTCGTGGCGCACGTCGACATCCCGGTCCTGGGCAACGGCGACATCTGGGAGGCGGAGGACGCCATCGCGATGGTCGAGCAGACCGGGGCCGCGGGGGTCGTCGTCGGGCGTGGCGCCCTGGGCCGACCCTGGCTGTTCCGCGACCTGGCGGCCGCGTTCCGGGGTGAGCAGGTGGCCACCCTGCCGAGCCTCGGCGAGGTCAGCGCCATGATGCGCCGGCACGCCGAGCTGCTCTGCCTGCACATGGGGGAGGAGCGCGGCTGCAAGGAGTTCCGCAAGCACGTGTCGTGGTACCTCAAGGGCTTCACCGCCGGTGGCGAGCTGCGCAACAGCCTCGCGCTGGTCACGTCCCTCGCCGCGCTGGACGACCTGCTGGCCCGGCTCGACCCGGCCGAGCGGTTCCCGGTCGCGGCGCTCGGCACACCCCGCGGTCGCCAGGGCAGCCCGCGACGCGTCGTGCTCCCGCAGGGGTGGCTCGACGACACCGACGGCACCCGGTGCGTGGTCGAGGAGGACCTGCACTCGGGCGGCTGAGGCGGCCTTCGGGCTGTGAGGCCGGGCACA
Organism: uncultured Actinomycetota bacterium; assembly: GCA_963845655.1. Taxonomy (GTDB): domain Bacteria; phylum Actinomycetota; class Actinomycetes; order Propionibacteriales; family Nocardioidaceae; genus Nocardioides_B. The sequence goes on from CAWJTB010000009.1 coordinate 77,937, forward strand.
CGCCTGGGCGGGGAGGGCTCCGAGGGGTCTGGTCCGGATGTGACGGGCGCTCGGGTCCTGTGTTTCACTCGTGACTTCGTGCCCACCGCCGGAACCCCGCCTGCGGCGCACGGAACCGCCTCACCCACGACCTGAAGAACTATCCCCAACCCCCTGATGGTGATCTCTTCGTGACCTCCGCACGCCACCGCCAGGTGGTCGAGCACGCCCCCCGGCGTCGCTACGTCCGCCTCGCCGGCCCGGCCTCCGCCGCTGCCCTGCTGACCACCGCCCTGGTGGGCGGCGCCGTCGCCGTCGGCACCGAGCCCGCCGACGTGACCTCCGCAGGCGAGGCGGCCCGCGCCGCCGAGCCCGCCAAGCGCGCGCCGATGAAGGTCGAGCTCGACCCGGCGGACTCGCCCTACCTGGCCGCCCGCATCGGCACCTTCTCCCGCTCCGCCAAGCGCGTGACGCTGGCCGAGAAGCCCGACGTCAAGGACCGTCAGTTCATGACGGCCGACCTCAACCTGTGGGCCGAGCCGAAGGCCGCGGGCAAGCCGATCGACATCCTCGACGAGGGCGACAAGGTCGCGCTGACCGGGGTCGCCAAGAACGGCTTCGCCCAGATCCTCTTCGACGACCAGATCCGTTGGGTCAACCGCGACTACCTGGCCGACAAGATGCCCAAGGAGCCCAAGCCCACGCCCGAGACCGCGGCGGCGGCTTCCGGCGGCGGCATCTCCAGCGCCCCGTGCGCGGACGGTTCGGGCGTTGAGTCCGGCCTGACCGACTCTGCCGTGCGGCTCTACCGGGCGGTCTGCGCGGAGTTCCCCGCGCTGTCGTCGTACGGCGGCTATGCCGCTCGCGGCGAGCACGGTGGCGGCAAGTCGATCGACTTCATGGTCAGCGACCCTGCCCTCGGGCAGGCCGTCGCCAACTGGGCGCTGGCCAACAACGGCGAGCTCGACCTGTTCGACATCATCTGGTCCAAGCGGATCTGGACGATCCAGCGGGCGAGCGAGGGATGGCGCGCGATGTCGGACCGTGGGTCCGCCACCGCGAACCACTTCGACCACGTCCACATCATGGTGAACTGAGTCCTACCCCCCTCGGGTGGCAGACCGGATCCCGCTGTGCTTTGGTGGTCCGCATGCCTCGGACCCGTTCGTTCCTGCCCGTGGGCGTGCTGGCGCTCGCCGCTGCTCTCGTCGCACCCGTCCTGACCACGCCGGCTCCGTGCGAGCGACGTGCGCACGGTCGCGCAGCAGCGGCCGACCAACGCCGCCAAGATCTACCGCTGGGGCAACGCGTCCTGGTACGACGACTTCGTCGGGCCGGTCAAGCGCGGCAAGTGGAAGCTCGACGGTGACATCCGCAACCAGCACGGCATGCTCACCCTCAACGGCGGCTCGCGGGCCCGCGACGTGAGCGCCACGGTGACCGACCACGCCCGCGCCTACGGTCGCTGGGAGAGTCGTGTCCGGGCGGAGCAGTACACCTCGCGCTACACGCCGTACAAGGTCGTCGCCGAGCTGATCCCGGCCGGGTCGTCGTACAGCTGTGGCGCCAAGAGCCTGGTCACCGCGCGCTACCCGCTCGGCGGGAGCGTGGCCCGGATGGCCGTGCGCACCAAGCCGGCCAACCGCTTCGTGGCGAGCAAGCGGCTCGACCTGCGCCCCGGGCCGTTCCACACCTACGCCGTCGAGGTGACCAAGAGCCACATCTCGTGGTTCGTCGACACCCGCGTGCAGCGCACCGAGCGTCGACCCGCCGCGCTGGCCGGCACGACGTTCAAGGTGCGCTTCCGGCTCGAGGCGACGCCGGGCCGGCGGATGAACCCCGGCCGGATGCAGATGGACTGGGCCCGCTACTACACGCTGGAGCGCAAGAACGCGAAGTCGATCGCGGCGCCGCAGCTGACCCGCAAGACCTACGCCGGCGCCTGCTGAGGCCGCAGTCGGACGTGCACATCCAGCGTCCGGAGCGGTGTTCGCGCCGCTGTGAGGCATTGTGCACGTCCGGTTGCGGCGCGCAGTAGGGTCACGCTCGATGGCGACCGAGCTGTACGACGAGGCGGCGACCGCCCGCTGGGTGGACGAACCGCCCAAGCGGCGCGAGCGCACGCCGTTCGAGCGCGACCGGGCTCGCCTGGTGCACTCGGCCTCGCTGCGCCGGCTCGCCGCCAAGACCCAGGTCGTGGGGCCGCAGACCGACGACTTCGTGCGCAACCGGCTGACGCACTCCCTGGAGGTCGCGCAGGTCGCGCGGGACCTCGGGCGCACGCTCGGCTGCGACCCCGACGTGGTCGAGACCGCGGCGCTGGCGCACGACCTCGGCCACCCGCCCTACGGTCACAACGGCGAGCGGGTCCTCGACGAGGTCAGCGAGTCCTGCGGCGGCTTCGAGGGCAACGCGCAGACGCTGCGGATCCTGACCCGGTTCGAGGCCAAGACGCTGGACGCCGCGGGGGACTCCGTCGGGCTCAACCTGACGCGCGCGACGCTGGACGCCACGATCAAGTACCCCTGGGGGCGCACCGACGCCGGCGACCCGGTGGGCTCGCACTCCGACGGCACCCGGCGGTCGGTGCGCAAGTTCGGCGTCTACGACGACGACCGTCCGGTGTTCGCCTGGATCCGCGCGGGCCTCGACTCGCCCCGTCAGTGCGTCGAGGCGCAGGTGATGGACCTCGCCGACGACGTGGCCTACTCCGTGCACGACCTCGAGGACGGCGTCGTCGCCGGCAAGATCGAGCTGGCCCGCCTCGAGGACCGCGAGGAGCGCGAGCAGGTGTGGGACACCGTCCGCGACTGGTACCTCCCCGCTGCCTCCGACGCCGAGCTCGACGAGGCGCTGCGGCTGCTGAGGCGGACGGTGTCCTGGCCGACCGGGCCGTACGACGGCAGCCGCACCTCGATGGCCGCGCTGAAGAACCTCACGTCCGACCTGATCGGCGGCTTCTGCACGAGCGTGCGCGACGCGACGTACGACGCCTACGGCGACCGGCCGCTGGTGCGCCACCAGGCCGAGGTGGTGACGCCGAGCGGGACCGCCAAGCAGATCGCCGTGCTCAAGGGCGTCGCAGCGCACTATGTGATGCGCGCGGACGACCGGGTCCTGGTCCTCGACCGGCAGCGCGAGGTGGTCGCCGAGCTGGTCTCGCTGCTGCGGGAGCGTGGTCCGGCCGAGCTGATGCCCGCCCACCGGATCGACTTCGAGGCCGCCGGCACCGACGCCGAGCGTCTCCGCGTGGTCGTCGACCAGGTCGCCTCGCTCACCGACGCCTCCGCGCTCGCCTGGCACACCCGGCTGTCCACAGGCGCCCGCCCGGTCGGCTGAGCGACCCGTAGACTCGGCCGCGTGGCTGGGCTGATCCGTGACGACGACATCGCCCTGGTGCGGGAGAAGTCCCGGATCGAGGAGATCGTCTCCGACTACGTGACGCTGAAGAACGCCGGCGGCGGCTCGCGCAAGGGCCTGTGCCCCTTCCACGACGAGAAGTCGCCGTCCTTCCACGTCACTCCGTCGCGGAACTTCTTCCACTGCTTCGGCTGCGGAGAGGGCGGCGACGTCATCGCCTTCCTGATGCGGATCGACGGCATCGGCTTCACCGACGCGGTCGAGCGCCTCGCCGACAAGTACGGCGTCCAGCTGCGCTACCAGGAGGGCGACACGGCGCGTCCCGCCAAGCGGGAGCACAACCTGCGTCCGCGGATGCTCGAGGCGCACAAGGTCGCGCAGGCGTTCTACGCCGAGCAGCTCGAGACGCCCGACGCCCTGCAGGCGCGGCTGTTCCTCGACGAGCGCGGCTTCGACAAGGACGCAGCCGCCACCTTCGGCCTGGGATTCGCGCCCCGCAGCGGCGAGGAGCTCTACAAGCACCTGCGGCAGAAGGGCTTCCGCGACGAGGAGATCGTGACCGGCGGTCTGTGTGCGGAGGGCAACCGCGGCCACTACGACCGGTTCCGCGGCCGGCTGCTCTGGCCGATCCGCGAGACCAACGGCGACGTGATCGGCTTCGGCGCCCGGCGGATCTTCGACGACGACCGGATCGAGGCGAAGTACCTCAACACCCCGGAGTCGCCGATCTACAAGAAGAGCCACGTGCTCTACGGCATCGACCTGGCCCGCCGCGACATCGCCCGGGCGAGCCAGGCGGTGGTGGTCGAGGGCTACACCGACGTGATGGCCTGCCACCTGGCCGGGGTCCCCACCGCGGTCGCCACGTGCGGCACGGCCTTCGGCGAGGACCACGGCCGGGTGCTGCGCCGACTGCTGCAGGACCATGACGAGTTCCGGGGCGAGGTCATCTTCACCTTCGACGGCGACTCGGCCGGCCAGAAGGCCGCACTGCGGGCGTTCGAGGGCGACCAGAACTTCGCCGGCCAGACCTACGTCGCAGTCGAGCCGTCCGGCATGGACCCGTGCGACCTGCGCCTCAAGGACGGCGACGCCGCCGTGCGCGAGCTGGTCGCGCGGCGGATCCCGCTCTACCGCTTCGTGCTCTCCAACGTCGTCGGCCGCTACGACCTGGACCGGGCCGACGGCCGGGTCGACGCGCTGCGGGAGGCCGCCAAGCTGGTCTCGGCGATCCGCGACCGGTCCAAGGTCGAGGCCTTCTCGCGGGAGCTGGCGGGGATGGTCGGCGCGGACATCGAGGAGGCGCGCACCGAGGTGCGCCGGGCCGCCGCGCGTGGTCCCGAGAAGCCCCGCGGCCGCCCCGCCCAGGTCGCGGCCGAGCCGGCGCCGGAGCAGCCGCGCCAGCAGCTGCCTGACCTGCGGGACCCGCGCTTCTCCCTGGAGCGCGAGACGCTGAAGCTCGTCGTGCAGCACCCCGACGCGGTCGCCCGGATGGCCAAGGACGTCGACGGCGACGACTTCACGCACCCGACCTACCGGGCGGTGTGGGACGCGGTCACCGCCTGCGGCGGACCGGCCAGCGCCCCCAGCGGGGAGGTGTGGGTCGGCAAGCTGCGCGACCTCCTGACCGACCCGGCCAACCGGCAGGCCCTCTCTGCCCTGGCCGTCGAGCCGCTGCTGTCCAGCAAGGACCCCACGACGGCGTACGTCGCCGCGCACGTCTTCCGCCTGCAGGAGGTGACCGCGCTGCGCCGGATCGCGGACCTCAAGTCCCGGCTGCAGCGGACCAACCCGGTGGAGCACGCGACGGACTACAACAAGATGTTCGGAGAGCTGGTGGCCCTCGAGCAGCACCGCCGCACGCTGCGCGAGAAGGCCATCGGCGGCGAGCTGTGAGAGCACCGTTCCGTCGTGCGCCGCAGCCCCCGGCCCAGGTCCTCGCCCGTGCGCCGCTCGCGGACCAGAAGGTGCTCGCGCACGCCCCGACCGGTGACGGCGGCTGGCTGTTGGGCACCCGCGACGCCCTGCTCAGCGTCGGGGTGGACCACGTCGTCCGGCTCCCCTGGGAGCGGGTCGAGGCGGCCGACTGGGACAGCGACACCAACCAGCTCCGGGTCACCGAGGTGGGCGAGCCCGGTCCGGCCCACACCTTCGCACTCGACGACCCGCGGCTGCTGCTCCAGCTCGTGCGGGAGCGGGTGACGGCCAGCGTGCTGCTGCAACGGCGCTCGCTGGTGAGCGGCAAGCGCGGCGTCACCGTGATCGCGCGCAAGGCGCCGCGTCGCAACGGGACGGTCACCTTCTCCTTCCGCACCGACCGTGGCCTGGACCCCGACGACCCCGCCGTGGTGGCGGCCACGGAGCGAGCGGTCCGGGAGGCCCGCGAGGAGCTGGGGCTCGCCGGGGAACCGATTTAGCAGCAGCGTCGGTGTCTTGCTAACCTTGCCGACGCACGATCCCCTGTAGCTCAATTGGCAGAGCATTCGACTGTTAATCGGAGGGTTGTTGGTTCGAGTCCAACCGGGGGAGCGAGAACGGGCCTCACAAGGGCCCGTTTCTTCTTTAACCGGCAGTCCGGCCCCTGAGCCCTACTCCTCGTCCGCGTCCCAGCCCATCGGGTAGACCTGGAAGCCGGTCGCGTGCGCGACGCCCATCCGCTGTCCTCCGGCGCGTGACATGCCCTCCAGGAACTCTCCCGCGTCGAAGTGCTCCCAGCCGAGCCCGTCGATGTAGGCCTGGTGGGCCCGCAGGGAGGCCACGCCCTTCTCGAAGGTGTCGCTGATGTCGACGCCGTGCGCGCTGTCCGGCGAACCCGCGACCCACACGTGGGTGACGCCGCCCCACGGCTCGTGCCCGGCGGCGACCTGATCGTGGAACACCCACCGGTTCCCGGCGTCGCGTACGGCGTCCAGGGTCGCCTTGCCGACGGCGATGTGGTCGGCCTGGTTGAGGCGGTTGCCGCCCCAGGTCGGGTGGAAGTTGTTGGTGATCACGATCTCGGGCCGGTGGATCCGGACCTCCTCGCAGATGGCGCGACGCAGCGCGACGCCGTACTCCAGGACGCCGTCGGGCAGACCGAGGAAGTCGACCTGGTCGACTCCGACGATCTTGGCCGACTCGACCTGCTCGGCCTCCCGGACCCGACGGCTCTCGTCGGGCGCCAGGCCGTCGATGCCGGCCTCGCCGCTGGTCACCATGCAGTAGACGACCTGCTTGCCCTGCGCGGTCCAGCGCGCGACGGCCGCGGCACTGCCGAACTCCATGTCGTCGGGGTGGGCAACGACGCACAGCGCCCGCTCCCAGTCCTCGCGCAGCGGCTTGAAGGGCGTGGGCTCGTGGGTCATGTCAGCCTCCGTTGGCCGAGAAGTGCTGGTAGTCGGGGTGCGACCATCGTGCGCCCCACGGCCAGCGGACGGCGCGCATCCGGCTCGCGACCACACCGCGACTGGTGATCATGCCGGTTCGCACGTTACGCCGGTTGAGGTAGGTGCGGGCGAACGACGGGTAGACGCGGCTGCCGACGACGTAGGGGTTGCGCACGGTGTTGATGTCGATCGCGTTGCCGTAGGAGTGCTGCGAGACGCGGTAGGGGTTGCCGGTCACCGGACGGCAGTTGAAGGCCGAGGTGTTGTCGGCCCTCATCGCGGCCAGGTCGGACTGGGTCGGGGTGCGGCTGCCGCCGGCGTAGAAGGCGTCCGAGGGCTTCATCGACCGCAGCGGGAACCGCTTCGCGAACGATGCCTTGAAGACGTCGAGCATCGGGCCCACGGCACTCGCTCGGACCACCAGCGAGCCGCGCGCGACCGTGCCCCGGGTGTAGATGAAGCGGTTCATCGTGATCCGGCGCAGCCCGTCGGGGTCGACCGGGCAGCCCGAGCGGTAGGAGTGGGGCACGTCGCTGCGGTCGAGCGGTCCGGACACCACGATGTCCTGACGGGGGACCACCGTGCGGGTCAGGGAGCCGGAGATCGCCCTGCGTCCGTCGGCCCAGGTGGCGACGGCGCGGAACGTGTACGTCGAGGTCCGGTTGGAGCTGAACGGCACCGAGTAGGTGCCGTCGGACGCCCGGGTCGTCCGGTAGGCGACCCACGTCGTGCCGGAGCGGCGCTGCACGGCCACGCTGACCGGTCCGGGCACGGTCGGGTTGACCGCTCCGGCGATCGCGTAGTCGCGGAGCGTCGCGACGGTGGCGGGCAGGCCGATGGTGACCTTGCGGGTCGGCAGCGGGTTGACCTTGACGGTGACCGTGGCGGCTGCCGACGGGGCCTGGCCGTCGTTGGCCCGGTAGGTGAACGTCAGCGTCCGGCCGGCGTCCTCGGCCTTGGCCGTGAACGTCAGGGTCGTCCTGTCGCTGGAGCGCGCGACGCGGCCGCCCAGGGTGTCGAAGCCGTCGTCGACGCTCAGCACGTCGGCCTCCGCGTCGGTGTCGTTGGCCAGCACCCGGATCGTCGTGGCCACCCCGGCGTCGACGGTGGCGGCGTCGTCGACCGCGACCGGCGCGGTGTTGGACGGCGTGGTCGCGTCGGTCTCGCCGGCCGCCGGGTCGCTGGTCGTCTGGTCGCTGGTCGTCTCGTCGCCGGCGTTAGCGGCCCCGGACGGCGCGAGCAGACCGAGGGCGAGCAGGAGGGCGGCGGCGCTGAGACCTCTGGGCTTCACGGATACATCCTCATCATCGGAACCGGCTGACCAGCCGTCGGGTCTGGGCGGGGGAGAAGGGGGCGCGGCCCTGGGCGGCGACGAGCACGACCTCACGGCCCGTGACGATCGCGATCTCACGATAGGGGTCGGACTGCGGGGTGCGATCCGACGCGAGCGCGTCCGCGCCGGGCTCCGCCAGGTCGGCGACCAGCGGACCGATCGCCTTGCTGCCGGAGCGCCCGACACAGGCGCGCAGGTTGGCAGCGCGTGCGTCGTAGAACGTGCGGGCGGTGTCGGCGTCGGCGAAGCGGGCGCGTACGGCGATCACCTTCGTGCCTCGCGCGGAGTAGTCGACCTCGAGCGCGTGCGTCGGGGCCGGCATCGCGGCAGCGCGGTCGCAGCCGAACGGCACGGCCGTCTGCACGATCTCGTCGGGGCGCCGGGCGAGCGCGGGCGTGCCGTTGCCGGAGTAGCCCTCCTCGGCGTCGCCCGCGTCGATCGAGTAGGTCCAGCCGGCGCCGAGCGACGACGGCGTCGGGAACGACCTCTTGGACAGCGGGCCGGACGAGGTGGCCGGCTTGTCCATGGACCCGGCCTCCGGGGCGTCGGCCGTGGCGCTGCCTGCGGCGCTCTCAGGGCTGGCGCTGATCGGCGCGTCCGATGCGGCGGTCGAGGCCGCCGTACCCGAGGTGGACGCGGCAGTGGACTCGCCCGTGCTGCAGCCGGTGACGGTGAGCAGCACCGCGAGCATGACGGCAGACGCCGCTCCCCGTGTCGCTCCGCCCAGCCGTGTCACCGGCTCACAGTAAAGGACGCGTGGGGTCGGTGAACGCCGATCACCGATGTCGCAACGATGCCGCCATCCGTTCGACGGACTCGCGGATCAGCGCACGCGGGGTGGCGAAGTTGTAGCGGACGAACCCTGCCCCGACCTCGCCGCACAGCGGACCGTCGGTCAGGGCCACGCCGGCGTGCTCCAGGAAGTGGCTGGCCGGGTGATCGCCGAGGCCGAGTCCGCGGCAGTCCAACCAGGCGAGATAGGTGCCCTCGGGCGCGGTCCAGGCGACCTCCGGCAGATGCTCGGCCAGCAGCTCGCCGAGCAGCCGCCTATTGCCCTCGAGGTGCGCCAGCACCTCCTCGAGCCACGCCTCGCCCTGCTCGTAGGCCGCGATGTTCGCGACCACACCGGGGATCGAGGGCCCGTGCTCGGGGCGCAGGCTCACCGGCGTCCACGTCGCGGCGTCGGCGTCGTTGCTCAGCACGAGCTGCGCGCACTTGAGTCCCGGGATGTTCCAGGCCTTGGAGGCGGACACGGCGGTCACGGTGTGCGCGGCGGTGGTCGCGTCGACCGAGGCGTACGGCACGTGCCGGTGGGGTGCGAAGGTCAGTGGCGCGTGGATCTCGTCGGCGAACACTCGTCCGCCGTACCGCTCCACGACCTCGGAGATCGCCAGCATCTCCGCGGGCTCCAGCACCCGGCCCGTGGGGTTGTGCGGGTTGACCAGCACCAGCAGCCCACCGCCCCGGGCGAAGGCTGCGTCGAGCGCGTCCAGGTCGTAGACGTGCCGGGCGTCGTCGCGTGCGAGCGGGACCTGGAGCACCTCGCGGCCGAGCTCGCCGGGGACGTCGAGGAAGGGCATGTACGCCGGCGTCGGCAGGATCACCGGAGCGCCGGGCTCCGAGAAGTGCTCGATCGCGGCGACCAGCCCGGCGACCACGTCCCCGATCGGCCGGACCCGCTCGGCCTCCACGTCCCACCCGAAGCGCCGCCGGGCGAAGCCGGTCCATGCCTCGCCGAGTCGCGCCGTCAGGGACGCGGTCAGGTAGCCGGTCAGCCCGCGCTCCATGCTGTCGCGCACCGCGTCGAGGATCACCGGCGCCGTACCGAAGTCCATCTCGGCCACGAACGCCCCGATCGCGTCCGGGTGCTGAGCCCACTTGAGGCCACCGACGGCTCGCAGCTGCTCAGCCGTAGCGTCGAAGTCGATGGGGTTCGAGATCACAGGCGCTGCCTCCTCAGGTGCTGGTCACTGTCCCGCTTTCGACTCACGAAAGGTCATGCCGAAGTGCTTGCGCGTCACTCGTAGATCGCCCTGAGCAAGTCCCTGAGCCGGTCGTTGACCGCCGACTCCTCTTCTGGTCGGACGACGTGGCCGTTGGCGCCCAAGATCAGCAGATCGTTGAGACTTCCCGAACCCCCGAACGAGCCGAGCACATGGTCGAACGCCACAGCGTTGAACTTCGCCAGTTCGCTGCGGCACTTCGTGACCCACCGCAGCCAATGTGTCTCGCCGTGGTCTCGCAACAGGGTCGCGGTCTCATCGAGATTCGCGATCAGCCGTGCCAGGCGTTCATCGAAGTCGGCGTCGCTCACAGCCCACAGGGTAGATGGGAACGACCGCTCATCGGCAATTGTCCGCAGGCATACCTGCGCGTCGCTCCACGTCAGCCACGGGACCCACCGAAGGTGCTGTCAACGATGCTCGGCCACGACCTCCGTAGCCATCGCCCTCGACCGATATGGTCACCTCTACCCGGGCGACGTCCACCTGTGCGTCGACCGGCTCGGAGAGGTCGCTCTGGCGGCGCGCGTGGACGACTTGCGGACCGCAGCCAAGCCAGGGCGTTCTGAAGGTCGGCAAGAGACCACCAAAACAACCTCTGACCTGCAAAAACAGAAAACGCGGGGCGGTAGCTCAGTCGGTTAGAGCAGAGGACTCATAATCCTTGTGTCGTGGGTTCGAGCCCCACCCGCCCCACCGAAACGAACCGGCCGTCAAGCTTGAGAGTGACGTGCCGTGCGGCGCTTGGTTCGCTGGCCGTCACAGATAGAGCAGGGGCCTGCGGTCATCGAGGATGTGGTTGCGGGAGCTGATCGCGTGCCGGTCACCCGAGATCGGCACCGTGGCCTGCAGCCTGCCGTTGCTGTCCTTCTCTCCGAGGGACCAACCGTCGGTGCCGATGATGGCTGTTCCCTGCGTCCATACGGTGCCGCGTTCCACACCCGCCCTGTCGCAGCAGACGATCGCAACCCCAGATGCCCGGGCCGCAGCCATGGCTTGGATCACCTCGGGCGGGTGCTCACCTGGGGGACGGGGGACGCGCGGCCAGTTGGTCGGGACCGCGATGATGTCAGCGCCGGCGAGGGCCAGCGCCCTCGGCAGCTCAGGGAATTCCAGGTCGTAGCAGATCAGGACCCCGAGGCGCCCGAGCGCTGTCTCGACTAGCGCGGGGGTTGCGTCACCGGGTCTGAAGATCTCTTTCTCGGAATCCCACAGGTGCGTCTTTCGGTACGTTGCCGCGACGCCGCCACGGGTTATCACAGCGGCGCTGTTGTAGAGCCCGTCATCCGCTGACTCACAGAATCCCACCACGAGAACGGTGTCTTCTTGGAGCAAGGATGCCCACTCGTCGAAGACCTCAGCGGTTGCGGTGAGTGCGCATCGGCGCGCCTCGTGACTCGTCAGGTGGTAACCACTGGTCGCCAGCTCGGGAAGCACGAGCAACTGCGCGTCGGCGCGCACGGCATCCAGGATGGCCTGTCTGACGAGACTGAGGTTGACGTCCAGTTCGCCCACCTCAGGCGCCAGCTCGTGACAACGGACTACCACCGCGCGGTCCGCGGACAGAGCCCTCGGAGTTGCAGGGTTCACGACTGGAATCGTGCCAGCCGCATGGTGGCGGTGTTGCGATGAGCGGCCATGCCCTCGGAATCAGAGATGACCCGGACCGGATCAGCGAGGAGCGGTGTCGCTTCCCTCGAGATGCGTTGGTAGGTGAGTGGCTTGAGGAAGCGCGCAACCGAGAGGCCGGCGCTGTGCTTGGCTCCGCCAGCAGTCGGCAGAACGTGGTTGGTGCCGGCCATGCCCTTGTCGGAGTACGCAACGGTGCTCCACGGCCCCAGGAAGATCGAGCCGTAATTGCGCAGATTCTCGTGGTAGTAGTCATCGTCGGCGGTGATGACTTCAAGGTGTTCGGGTGCCAGGTCGTCCATCAAGACAAGGGCCGTCGGTCGGTCTGCGGCGACAGTGATGGAGCCGTAGTCACGCCACGCCGGACCGGCGATGTCGGACGTCTCGAGGCTCTCCAGCTGTTTGTCGACGGCGGCCAGCACCGCCCGACCCAACTCCTCGGAGGTAGTCACCAGAGCAGCCGGGGAGTCAGTGCCGTGCTCTGCCTGACCGAGCAGGTCCGCCGCCACGAGCTCGGGGTCGGCTGTCTCGTCGGCGAGTACAGCCACTTCCGAGGGGCCCGCGAGCAGGTCGATGGCGACCGTGCCGAAGAGCTGCCGCTTGGCCTCCGCAACGTAGGCGTTGCCCGCGCCCACCAGCATGTCCGCCGGCATCTCCTCGAGCAACCCGAACGCCATGGCCGCAAGCGCCTGCACCCCACCGAGAACGAACACGCGATCGACGTCGCTCAGGAAGGCCGCGTACAGGACTGCCGCATTGGCCGATCCATCGGGCTGTGGTGGCGTGCATGCCATGACGCTGGGTACCCCGGCCTCCTTCGCTACCCCCACCGTCATGAACGCGCTCGCAGTGAGTGGGAAGCGCCCCGCTGGCAAGTAGGCGCCGACGCGCGAGACAGGGACGTAGCGCAACCCGGTGACGAGGCCGTCCTCGAGGGCTACCTCGAAGTCGTGCATCCGGGAGCGCTGTTCGCGTGCGAAGGCCCGTGTTCGCGTCGAGCCGAGCTCGATGGACTCGCGGAGATCGGCGGGAAGCCGGTCCCTGCTGGCTGCGATCTCCCTGGCGGACAGCTCGAACTCCCCATCACCCCACCGGTCGAGCTCGCGCGCGTAGTCGCGGACAGCATCGATCCCACGTTTCTCGATGTCCAGCAGCATCCGGGAGACCGTGTCGATGACGGCTGGGTCACGCTGAGCGGCGGGTCCGGAGATGGACGGTGTCTTGAGGAGGCTGAAAGACCCCCCGAGGGAGTGGAGAACCGAAGCGGTGAAGAGCATGCCGGGAGTCTAGGAACCACAGTTCTGAAGGACAAGACGATAGGAACCTTCAGATGACATAGTCTCAACCTATGACCCTTACGCAGTTTCGCGCCTTCCTCGCTGCGGCCACGACGGGATCGTTCACCGCGGCGGCCCGCGAACTGCAGACGACCCAACCAACAGTCTCCGAGTTGGTTCGCAAGCTCGAGGATGAGAGTGGGCTACCCCTCTTCGCCCGTTCCAGCAGGCGCTTGACCTTGACAGCGGCCGGCGAGGAGCTGCTGCCCGTGGGCACAGCGGGCGGTCGACGGCGCCGACGGGGCTGTCCAGTCCCTTCAGGCACTCCAGGGCCTGGAGGGGGCGTCGCCGCCTTCGGCGTGCTACGCAATGCCCCCTTCTACTTCCTTTCAGACTTGGTGCAGCGGTTCCACGATGCTCGCCCGGGCATGAACATCCGCCTGGTCGGCCAGAACTCGGTGGAGGTCGCGGAGGCAGTGCGGTCCGGCCGACTGGAGGCAGGCCTCGTCGTCCTGCCGATCCAGGCGGACAATCTCGACGTCGAGCCGATCATGCGTGATGAGGTCCTCTGGGTCAGCGCCGATTCGGTCAAGACGGCGTCTCCAGTGAGAATCGAAGACCTGGCGAGCGCCGACCTCGTGCTCTACGACGCCCACTACGGGTGGAGCGATCCCACCCGCCGTCAGCTTGCTGGAGCGCGCCCAGGCCGCGGGCGTCCGGCTCGAGCCGTCGATCGAGGTCGAGAGCGTGGAGTCCGCGCTCGCACTGGTCGCTCGGGGGGTCGGACAGACGATCGCCTCGCGAGCCGTCACCGAGCATCACACCTTCCCGCCAGAACCTCCATACGAGCCCGTTCGCAGACCCTCTTTTCGACACCATCGCCCTCGTGACGAGGCGGCACGCAACGCTGTCTCCAGGTACCGCGGAGCTCGCCGCCATGGCGACCTCGATGCTGCTCGGACGGAAGACTGAGGAGCGATGAGTCTCTTTTGGTCAAGGGTGACCCTATGACCGGCATCGGTATGCATAGCGTTGTGCTATGACAAATCGCGTTGCTAGGTTACGCCGCCTAGAGGGCTGACCACGGGCCGCCCCACGCCCACGACATGGGGGAACCCAGTGAACGAGAACATCGCAGATGTGCCAGCAGCTGCATCCACGCCGCTCGGGAAGCGCGTGGAGTCGCGGTCGATCGACTGGGTGCCACTGTCAGCGAGCGCGGCGGAAAGCCCTGGTCGCTGTTCTCGCTCTGGTTCATGTCCAACGCCAACGTGACGACCCTGGCCACCGGGATGCTGGGAGCCGCCCTCGGTGCCACGTTCCTGACCTCGGTGCTCGCCATCCTCCTCGGCGTCGCCGTGGGCACCGTCTTCACCGCGTTCCACTCCGCCCAGGGCCCACAGCTCGGCCTGCCGCAGATGATCCAGTCACGCGCACAGTTCGGGTACCGCGGCGTCATCCTGATCTGCGCGATCGTCGTGTTCAGCCTGGTCGGCTTCAACATGTTCAACCAGATGCTCGGCGCCGAGATCCTGACGATGACCACGGGGGTCGAGGCGAACTGGCTCTGGTACCTCGTGCAGCAGCGCGCTGGCCGTCACCCTCGCCATCTTCGGCTACCACTGGATCCACTCGACGCAGAAGTGGCTGACCCTGCTCTTCCTGATGACCTTCGGCATCTTCACTGTCGCTGGCGCTGTTCTCCGTGCCGCTCGACTCCGCTCAGTTCGGCGCTCGGCGGACTTCACCTGGCCGTCGTTCCTCGTCCAGTTCGGCGCAGCCGCGGCCTACGCACTCGGCTGGGCGCCCTACGTCTCCGACTACTCGCGCTACCTCCCGCCGCAGACCAACCCGGCCAAGGCCTCTGCCTACACCTATGGCGGCGTCTTCGTCGGCGCAGCCTGGCTGATGACCTCGGCGCCTTCATTGCCGCCGCATTCACCGGCACGGCACCGCTCGAGGGGGTGCGAGATGCGCCGACCAGATCCTCCCGGGCAGCGGGAGGTGGCTGCTCGTCTTCGCCCTCCCGGGCCTCATCGCCGTCATCACGGTGAACATCTACGCCGCCGCGCATGGAGCTGATCACCATGGTCGGACTCCGTTCACCCGATCAGGCCCGACGCGCGGCATCCGCATCGTCGGCAGCGGTCATCATCGGTGCGGCCGCGTTCATCGGAAACATGCTGAGCACGGGCGCGTTCTTGGACAACTTCGGCAGCTTCCTGGTCGTGCTGCTGTACGTACTCGTGCCGTGGACGTCGGTGAACCTCGTGGACTACTACTTCGTCCGTCGTGGCACGTACGCGATCCGGGAGATCTTCAACCGCGACGGAATCTACGGAACATGGGGCGCTCGGGCTCGGGCGCCTACGGCATCGGCATCGTTGCGATGGTTCCGTTCGCTGTCACGAGTTGGTACACCGGGCCGGTTGCCGAAGCGCTCGGTGGAGCCGACCTCGCGCTCTTCGTCGGCCTCATCGCGTCCGGATTGAGCTACCTGCTGCTGGCCCGCTCCATCGACTTCGAACGGGAGCGCGAACTGGCTGCCGAGCACAAGGAACGCTACGGCGAACACGCAGTCGCCTTCGGTGATCGCCTTGACGCCTGACCACGACGCCTTCTCTTTGTTCAGGCGGAAGTCGTACGGAGTGAGAGGGGCCTGATGACCCGCGCCGCCGTCCCGGTAGGCAGCGCCGTCAGGTGCTCCAGGCCCCTCGGGGTACGGCTCAGATGACGGCGAGCGCCTTCGCGGCCGCGCGCTGGTCCAGCCAGAGCTCGAGCTCCGCCGCCGGCACAGCGCGGGACCACAAGAAGCCCTGCCCCACGTCACAGCCGTGCCGCACGAGCTCGGCGAGGGCGGCCTCGTTCTCGACGCCCTCGGCAACCATGTGGAGGCCCAGGCTGTGCGACAGCGCGACGGTGGCGGCCACGAGCGCGGCGGACCGCTGGTCGTCGGCCATCTCGAGCACGAACGACTTGTCGAGCTTGAGCTCGTCGATCGGCAGGTCGCGCAGGTAGGCCAGGGAGCTGTAGCCGGTGCCGAAGTCGTCCACGGAGATCCGGATGCCCGCATCGCGCAGCTGGCTCAGCACCTCGCGAGCGCCCTCGCGGTCGGCCATCAGGAAGTCCTCGGTGATCTCCAGCTGGAGGAAGCGCGGGGGGAGCGAGCGCTCGACGAGCATCGCCGTCACCGCGTCGGCCAGGGACGCCTGGCCCAGCGAGCTCGCCGAGAGGTTGACCGCGACCGCGAGGTCGCGGCCCTCGGCGTGCCACGCGGCGGCCTGGTCGAGAGCCTTGCCCAGCACGATCCGGGTCAGCTGGTTCATCAGCCCGGCGTCCTCGACCACGGAGAGGAAGCTGTCGGGGTAGAGCAGGCCGCGATCGGGGTGGTCCCACCGGACCAGGGCCTCCACGCCCCCGACCTCGTCCGTCGCCAGGGTGACCTTCGGCTGGTAGTAGACAGTCAGCTGGTCGCTCTCCAGGGCGACGCGGAGCTCGTTCTGGGTGCGCAGCCGGACGGCACCGCGGACGTCGTCCTCCCGGGTGTAGCTGTGCCAACCGGAGCGCGTCGCCTTGGCGCGGTACATCGCGATGTCGGCGTGGCGCAGCAGCACGCTGAGGTCTCCGCCGTGCTCGGGGTACATGCGCGATCCCCACGCTGACCTGGCTGTGCAACGTCAGCCCTCGCAGGGTGAACGGCTCCTCCACGGCGGCCATCAGCTTGGCGGTGACCCTCTCGGCGGCGGCCGGTTCGCACCGGGCAGCACCACGGCGAACTCGTCTCCGCCGAGGCGAGCCAGCAGGTCTCCCTCGCGCAGGCAGCCCTCAGCCGATCGCCCACCTCGACGAGCAGCAGGTCGCCGATGTGGTGGCCCAGGGAGTCGTTGACCTCCTTGAACTTGTCCAGGTCGAGCAGCAGCAGGGCGCCGACGTCGTGGTGTGCCGCTCGAGGAGGCTTCGGGCGTCTCGGCGTACAGGGCGCGCCGGTTGGGCAGTCCGGTCAGATCGTCGGTGGTCGCCTGACGCTTGAGATCCGCCATCCGGATCAGCTGCGTGAACGCCAGCTGGGTGCGGGCCGCGGCCATGAGGACGGAGATCCCGGCCAGCACGACGGCGATGTCCGGAAGCGGCGTTCGGGTGCCGAGCACCAGCACTCCCAGGCCGACCGCGGTCGAGACGGCGGGGACAGCCAGGGCCGCGTGGTGCGTGCGGAGCGGCGACGGTCGTCGTACCGGGCTCGGCGCGCGTGATCCGGACCACCCACAGAGCGACCAGGCACATGCCGATCGCCCAGGTCGCGTCCAGCAGGGTTCCGACGGTGTAGGTCTCGTTCGTGACTCGCAGGGCGTAGACGACGTCGCCGGCCGCGTAGATCCCCAGGGCCGACCACGAGTACGGCGGACTGACGCCCGACCCGCCACCCCTGGACGACGATCATGCCGGTAGCGTCGCGACGAGGAGCAGGTCGGAGACGGGGTAGGCGAGTGACACCACGGTGGCGACGGAGAGGGGGCCGGTGGCCGCCGAGTCGAGGACGGGCGCGAGGACGACGGCGATGGCCGAGGCCGCGGCCAGCGAGCCGACCGCGCTGTCCAGCCACAGCGACGAGGGCAGGCCGCTGAGGCGGCGGCGCGAGGCGACGACCAGGACGCCCATCATCAGCGGCGGGGAAGGCCAGGTAGCCGATGTCGGCGTAGGACGGGAAGGGGAACTCCGCGACGAGCTGCGAGCCGACCACGTAGTAGGTGTTGCCCAGCGCGAAGGCCACCGCTCCGGCGGTCGCCAGCACGATCTCGAGGCGGCGCCCGCCCGGCAGGGTCAGGGCGGCCGCGCACACGAGGACGGGCAGCCACAGCGCTGCCACGCCCATCACGCCGTCGACCAGGAGCGAGAACTCGTCTCCCTGCACGTCAGCCCGATCAGGAACGCACCCAGCGACGAGCCACATCAGCAGGCTGAAGAGGTTCAGCGAGCCGGTCGCGAGTCAGGCTCGGGCCCGCACGGGACGCGGACGCGTCGCCTCGATGGTGGCTGACGCACCGAGTCCTGAGCCACAGGTGAAGTAGAACAGACTGTGCCCGGTTTAGTCTGGTATCAACCTATGTCGCCGCGGGTGGTGTAGTCCCCTACCGCGAAGGGACGGGGGCGCGTCGTGCTCAGCGGTCCAGGGCGGCGTCGAGCGTGATGTCCACGCCGGCGAGAGCCTTGCTGACCGGGCAGCCGTCCTTGGCCTTGTCGGCCGCCTCCGCGAAGCCGGCGTCGTCGAGACCGTCGACCTCGCCGCGCACGGTGAGCGTGATGCCGGTGATCTTGAAGCCGCCGTCGGCCTCGTCCGGACCGAGCGAGACGTCCGCCTGCACGTCGAGGTGCTGCGGGGTGCCGCCGGCCTGCGCGATGAACGCGGACAGCTGCATGGCGTAGCACGCGGAGTGCGCCGCGCCGATGAGCTCCTCAGGGCTGGTGGTGCCGTCGGCGTCGTCGGCTGCGCGCTGGGGGAAGGACACGTCGTAGGTGCCGACCTTCGACGAGGAGAGCTCGACCTGGCCGGAGCCCGTCTCGAGGGTGCCGTTCCAAGCGGTGCGGGAGGTGCGGGTGGGCATGGCGGACCTTTCGGCAGGGTGCGAAGGAGAAAACTTGTGCACAAGGTATCGGCAAAGCCGCCCGCTGTAAAAGCGGTGGCTACCGGACGCGCAAGTGGGCACTGGCCCGGGATGAACCTGCCCGGACTCGTGGTCGTCGGCGGCGGCCCCGCCGCCCTGGAGGCGGCGCGCGCCTACCGCGCGGCGGGTGCCGCCGGCCCGGTGACGCTGGTCAGCGCCGACCGTCATCCGCCCTACAACCGACCGCCGCTGAGCAAGGACCACCTTCGCGGGGAGAGCGACGCCGAGGGGCTGCCGCTCGAGGACGGCCTCCTTCTACGCCGATCAGCAGATCGACGTCCGGCTGGGGGTGCGGGTGGCCGAGCTGCGGCCCGACGATCACGCCGTGGTGCTCGACGACGGCAGCACGCTGGACTACACCGTGTGCGTGCTCGCGACCGGCGCCGACCCGACGCCGCTGCCGGTCGAGGGCGCCGACCATCCCGACGTGCGCTACCTGCGGTCCCGCGACGACGGCGAGGTCCTCCGCGCCCGAGCCGAAGCGGCCGGGTCGGCCGTCGTGGTCGGCTCCGGCTTCATCGGCTGCGAGGCGGCAGCCTCGCTCGCGACCCGCGGGCTCGACGTCGTGATGGTCTCCCACGGGCAGGTGCCGCAGGGTGACCGGCTCGGCGACGAGGCTGGAGCCCGGATCGCGGCGTGGCTGACCGAGGCGGGCGTGCGGGTCGTCGGCGGCGTGGACGTGCAGCGCATCGAGGACGGCCGCCGGGTCGTGCTGGCCGACGGCACGTCGTACGACGGCGACCTGGTGCTGCTGGCCACCGGCGTGACGCCGCACGACGAGCTGGCCCGCGCCGCCGGACTGGCCTGCGACGGCGGCCGGGTGCTGGTCGACGCGGCGATGCGCACCAGCCGGGCGGACGTCCTGGCCGCCGGGGACGTCGCGCTCGGCCCACAACGCCGCAGCCGGGCGCCGGCTCGTGGTCGAGCACTGGGGCGAGGCCCTGCGGATGGGTGAGGTCGCCGGGACGACGGCCGCGGGCGGCGAGGACTCCTGGTCCCAGGCGCCCGGGTTCTGGAGCGAGATCGGGACGCACACGCTGAAGTACTCCGCCTGGGGCGACGGCCACGACAGCACGCGGTTCGTCGACCACGAGGACGGCGGGTTCACCGTCTGGTACGGCCGCGCCGGTACGACGGTCGGGGTGCTGACCCACGAGGCCGACGACGACTACGAGCGCGGCCAGCGGCTCGTCGAGCAGGGCGCGACGTTCTGAGTCTCAGAGGAGCTCGATCAGCCGCATCGCGTCATAGGGCGCCCGCCCCTTGACGTCGTTGTCGAAGTAGACGAAGCAGTCGAGACCCTCGCGTTCCAGTGCCGGCACTTCTCTGCCCAGGTGCGCAGCGACGCGTCGGTGTAGCCGCTGGCGTAGAGCTCGACGTCGCCGTGCAGCCGCACGTACATCAGGTCGGCGGTGACCTGCTCCACCTTCGGCCACCGGCCCGCCGTGTCGGCCAGCACCCCGGCCACGGCGTGCCGGCGCAGGACGTCGGACGCCGCATCGGTGGCGAAGGTCGCGCTGCGGAACTCCAGCGCATGCCGCAGCGGCCGGTCCGACCTCGGTCGTCGTGAGCGCCCGGTCGCCGGCGACCTTGTCGTCGTGCCGCGCCGCGAGGGCGGCCGCCGCGCCCGTCGTACGAGGAAGCAGGGCGAGGAAGGTCTCGAGCACGACGGCGTCGAAGCGAAGGTTCTCCGGCAGCTGCCAGAGCACCGGCCCGAGCTTGGGTCCCAGGGCCAGCACGCCGGAGGCGAAGAAGTTCGCCAGCGCGGTCTCGCAGTCGACCAGCCGCTTGAGGTGCGTGACGTAGCGCGGGCCCCTTGAGCGAGAAGACGAAGTCGTCGGGGGTCTCCGCCCGCCAGGAGGCGTACGACGTCGGCCGCTGCAGCGAGTAGAAGGAGCCGTTGATCTCGATCGAGGTCAGCTTGCTCGCGGCGTACTCCAGCTCGCGTCGCTGCACCAGTCCCACCGGGTAGAAGTCGCCACGCCAACCGGCGTAGCGCCACCCGGAGATGCCGACGCGGGTGGTGGCGATCAGCCGAGGTCCTCGAGTGGGACCGACTCGTCGCGCAGCCGGTCGGCCTCGACGTCGCGGCCGACGAGCCGGCGCAGGTGGTCGGTGGCGTCCCAGTCGTTGGCGTGCATCGCCGCCACGACGCGCCCGCCGGCCAGCCAGAAGGCCGTGAACGTGCGGCTCGCGGTGTCGCCGCGCAGCACCACCTCGTCGTAGCCGTCGGGGCCGACGCTGCCGACGTACTCCATGCCCGAGGTCGTACTGGTCGGTGAAGAAGTAGGGCAGCCGGTCGTAGGTCACGTCCTGGCCGAGCATCACCATGCGCCGCCGTCTCGCCCTGCCCGACTGCGGTGTCCCAGTGCTCGACGCGGATCCGGCGGCCGAGGACGGGGTGGTCGTGGGCGGCGACGTCGCCGGCGGCGAGCACGTCGGGGTCGGAGGTCCGCAGGGACGCGTCCACCAGCACGCCGTCGCTCGATCGCCGAGACCGGCCGCCTCGGCCAGGGCGACGTTCGGTACGACGCCGACGCCCGACGACGACCAGGTCGGCGGAGAGGTGCTCCCCGTCCGCGAGGCGTACGACGGCGCGTCCACCGTCGCTGCTCGACGGCCGACACCTCGACGCCGGTGCGCAGGTCGACACCGTGCTCGCGGTGCAGGCCGGCGAAGACCTCGGCGACCTCGGGACCGAGGACCCGCAGCAGGGGCAGGTCGAGCGACTCCAGCACGGTCACCGACGACCCGGCCGTGCGGGCGGCCGCGGCGACCTCGAGCCCGATCCAGCCAGCACCGATCACGACGATCGAGCGGCCCTCGCCGAACGACGTCCTTGAGGCGCTGGCTGTCCTCGATCGTGCGCAGGTAGGCGACGGGGGCGCCGCGAGTCGTCGGCCAGGGCGAGTCGGCGCGGCGACGCGCCGGTCGCGAGCAGCAGCCGGGCGTAGCGCTGCTGCCCGTCGCGGGTGCGTACGACGTGCGCGGCGGTGTCGATCGACGTGACGGACTCGCCGAGCCGCAGGTCGACGTCGTGCTCGTCGTACCAGTCGGGGTCGTGCACGAAGGCCGTCTCCAGCTCGTCGTCGCCGAGCAGGTAGCCCTTGGACAGCGGTGGGCGCTCGTAGGGCAGGTGGTGCTCCTCGCCGAACAGGACGACCGGGCCGTCGTACCCGGCCGCGCGCAGCCCCTCCACGGCCTTGGCGGCGGCGAGGCCGCCTCCGACGACGACGAACGGCTCCGGCATGGCGTCTCCCTCGGGTCTGGACACGAGCTCGACAGTAGCCCGGAATCCCACCTCGGGCAGGTCGCCCCAGGGCGACGTCCAGGCCTGGCAGCGGCATCACGAGCTGCGTCGCGAGCCGGGTGCGGACCGGGGCGGTGGTCATGCACCCAGGGTGCTCGGCCCTGGTTCTCCTTCACGAACAGGGATGTTTCCTCGATACGACGAACAGGTTGACCGGGACTGGAAGACTGACGAGGTGAGCACGTTCGAGGCGATCCACGAGCCGTTGGTGGCGCGGGACGTGCTGATCGGCCGCACCACCCACGTGCGTCGCCTGGTGCCCAGCAACGCACGCCGGATGATCGGCGCCTGGTGCTTCCTGGACCACTACGGGCCCGACGACGTCGCGTCCACCGGAGGCATGTGGGTGCCGCCGCATCCGCACACCGGCCTGCAGACGGTGACCTGGCTGTTCGAGGGCCTCGGTCTCCACACCGACAGCCTCGGCTCGCGTCAGCTGATCCGCCCCGGGCAGCTCAACGTGATGACCGCCGGCGAAGGCATCTGCCACGCCGAGGTCTCGCCCGAGGACGCACCTCCCCGGCTGCACGGCGTGCAGCTGTGGGTGTGCCTGCCGGAGGCGGTGCGCGACAGCACGCCGCCGGACTTCACGCACCTGGCCGAGCTGCCGACGTACGACGAGCACGGCGTGACCGTGCGGGTGCTGGTCGGCTCGCTCGCCGGTGAGACGTCGCCGGCCCCGACGCACACGCCGCTGGTCGGGGCCGAGCTCACGCTCGCTGCGGGGTCCGCCGCCGTGCTGCCGCTCGAGCCGGGCTTCGAGTACGGCGTCCTGGTGGCCGCCGGCGCGGTGGAGGTGGACGGCGTGCGCATCGAGCGCAACGCGATGAGCTACCTGGGGGAGGGGCGGCGCGAGCTGGCCGTGCGCGGCGACCCGGACGAGGAGACGGTGGTGATGCTGATCGGCGGTGCCCCGTTCGAGGAGCAGATCGTCATGTGGTGGAACTTCATCGGCCGCAGCCACGAGGAGATCGTCGCTGCGCGGGAGGACTGGAACGGCAGCGGGATCGCCTTCGAGCCCGACCGCTTCGGGGTGGTCCGCGACTTCGACGGCGACCGACTGCTCGCGCCGCCGATGCCGAACACCCTGCTGAAGCCGCGTGGTCGCCGCTGACCGCGGCCGACGCAACCTTGGTAAAATTGAGGCAACTGTGGCGCGTGTGACCTGATTCGGGGCACAATGGTCACGAACACTGCACCGACAAGTGAACACCGACGAGTTCGTGCCCACCGCACGCCACGTTGTCGATCGAGCTGAGACCGCTGGGGAAGGCGTATCTCGCGCCGGATCGACAGGAGGCCACGGTGTCCACACGCACTTCCACACGGGGCGTGCTCTACGTCCACTCCGCACCGTCCGCACTGTGCCCGCACATCGAGTGGGCCGTCGGCGGTGTGCTCGGTGCTGCCGTGAGCCTGGACTGGACCCCGCAGGGCGCCCAGGCCGGCACCTACCGCGCCGAGTTCTCCTGGTCCGGCGAGGTCGGCACGGCTGCGGCCGTGGCCTCCGGCCTGCGCGGCTGGAACCACCTGCGCTTCGAGATCACCGAGGAGCCCACCGCCTCCGGTCAGGGCGGCACCGAGGGCGCCCGCTACTCCTACACCCCCGACCTCGGCGTCTTCCACGCCGTCACCGGCCTGCACGGCGACATCATGATCCCCGAGGACCGGCTCAAGGCCGCCGTGGTCAAGGCCGCCCTCGGCGACACCACGCTCAACCTGGAGATCGACAAGCTGCTCGGCAAGCCGTGGGACGACGAGCTGGAGACCTTCCGGCACGCCGGGGACGGGGCACCGGTCCGCTGGCTCCACCAGGTCGTCTGAGCCCCGTCTCTGCCCCGCTCGTTGAGTAGGCACTTCCGCCCCGTTGAGTAGGCAGTCGTGCCCCGTTGAGTAGGCAGTCGTGCCCATTGAGCCGGCAGTTGTTGGCTCCGCGGGAGCTCCTGCACGTCGTACGACGGCCAAGGGGTCGCCCGGGGCAGAACTGCCTACTCAACGGAGCGCGAGCGCCCACGCAACGGAGCGCGAGCGCCTACGCAACGGAGCGCGAGCGCCTACGCAACGGAGCGCGAGCGCCTACTCAACGGAGCGCGAGCGCCCACTCAACGGAGAACCGGCGGTTGTCGCTCAGGCGGTCGCGAAGGCGACGGCGACGTTGGAGCCACCGAAGCCGAAGGAGTTGTTCAGCGCGACGAAGTCACCGGCCGGCAGGTCGCGCGGCTTGGTGGCGATGTCCAGGTCGACGGCCGGGTCCTGGTTGTCGAGGTTGATCGTCGGCGGGACCATGCGGTGGTAGATCGCCAGCACGGTGGCCAGCGACTCCAACGCCCCCGCGCCACCGAGCAGGTGCCCGGTCATCGACTTGGTGCTGGTGACGACGACCTGCTCGGCCGCCTTGCCCAGGGTCGCGTGGATCATCAGGCCCTCGGCGATGTCGCCCTGCGGGGTGGAGGTGGCGTGCGCGTTGATGTGGCGGACGTCCGAGGCGGCGAAGTCTCCCTCGATCATCGCCCGGGCGATCGCGCGGGCACCGCCGCGACCCGAGGGGTCGGGCTGCGCGATGTCGTGGGAGTCGTCGGTGAGGCCGGCTCCCTTGACCTCGGCGTAGATCCGCGCGCCGCGGGCCTTCGCGTGCTCCTCGGACTCCAGGATGAGGACTGCTGCGCCCTCGCCGAGCACGAAGCCGTCGCGGTCGGTGTCCCAGGGGCGGGAGACCGCGCCCGGGTCGCCCTCCTTCTTCGACAGCGCCATCATCTGGCCGAACGCGGCCATCGGCAGCGGGTGGATGGCGGCCTCGGTGCCGCCGACCACGACCACGTCGGCGCGGCCGAGACGGATCTGGTCGACCCCGAGGGCGATGCCCTCGTTGCCCGACGCGCACGCCGAGACCGGGCTCTGCACCGGGCCCTGGGCGTTGACGTAGAGGCCGACGTTGGCCGCCGGCGCGTTGGGCATCAGCATCGGGACCGCGAGCGGCGAGACCCGGCGGTAGCCCTTCTCCTTGAGCACGTCGTAGTTGCTCAGCAGCGTCTGGACGCCGCCGATGCCGGAGGGCAGGGCGACACCGGTGCGCTCCGGGTCGGGCGGGGACACGTCGAGGCCGGCGTCGGCCCAGGCCTCCATCACCGCGACCATCGCGAACTGCGTCGACCGGTCGAGCCGGCGGGCCTTGACCCGCTCGAGGACATCGGTGGGCTCGACGGCCGCGACGGCGGCTACCTTCACCGGGATCGTGTCGGCCCAGTCGTAGGGCAGGGTGGTGACACCGGACTGCCCGGCGACCAGTGCGGCCCAGGTGCTGGGCACGTCACCGCCCACGGGAGACGTGGTGCCGAGTCCGGTCACGACGACGCGTGTGGTGCTCATCTGTCTGTTCACCTCGGGGTGTCTCGGGTCAGGAGTCGTGCTGTGCGGGTCGAGCGGGGAACGGGCCCTGCGACATCGGAGCCGTGCGGCTCACGATGTCGCAGGGTGCGTCCGGCGTGCTGATGGGTGGTGCTGGTTCAGCCGTTCTGGGCGCGCTCGATGAACGCCACCGCGTCGCCGACGGTCTTGAGGTTCTTGACCTCGTCGTCGGGGATCTTGACGTCGAACTTCTCCTCGGCGGCCACGACGACCTCGACCATCGACAGCGAGTCGACATCGAGGTCCTCGACGAAGGACTTGTCCTGCTGGACGTCGTCGGCGGGGATGCCCGCGACCTCGTTGACGATCTCGGCGAGATCGGCGCGGATTTCCTCGGTGGTTGCCATGGTGGCGGCTCCTTGCTGTTGGGGTGTGTGCGTTGGACGGGTCGTGCACCGGACGTCGTACGACGACCGGACAGGTGGTGGGTCAGGGAACGCGGACGACCTGCGCGGCATAGGCCAGACCGGCGCCGAAGGCGATCAGCAGGGCCAGGTCGCCGCTCTTGGCGTCGCCCTCGGCGATCATCCGGTCGAGCGCGAGGGGGATCGAGGCGGCCGAGCTGTTGCCCTGGTCCGCGACGTCGCGCCCGATCTTCACGTGGTCGGGCAGCTTCATCGAGCGCGCCATCGCATCGATGATGCGCATGTTGGCCTGGTGCGGGACGAAGACGTCGAGGTCGTCGACCGACACCCCGCTCTGGTCGAGGGTCTGCTGGGCGACCTTGGCCATCTCGAAGGCGGCCCAGCGGAAGACGGCGTTGCCCTGCATGACCAGGTGCGGCATGGTCGGCTGGTCCATCTCGATCACGTCGCGCCAGTCCTCACGCTGCCGGATCAGGTCGAACTGCTCGCCGTCGGAGCCCCAGACCACGGGTCCGATGCCGGGCTCGTCGGACGGCCCGATCACGCACGCGCCGGCACCGTCGGAGAAGATGAAGGCCGTGCCGCGGTCACCGACGTCGGTCAGGTCGGACAGGCGCTCGACGCCGATCACGAGCACGTACTTCGCACTGCCGCCACGGACCATGTCCGAGCCGAGGGCGACGCCGTGGCAGAACCCCGCGCACGCGGCGCTGATGTCGAACGCCGCCGGGCGGTCGGTGCCGAGCTCGTGGGCGATCGCGGTCGCGACGGCCGGGGTCTGGAACATGTGGGACACGGTCGCGACGACGATCGCGTCGATCTGGGCGACCTCGAGGCCCGAGGCCTCGATGGCCTTGCGGGCGGCGCCCACCGACATCGACTGCACCGTCTCCTCGGCGCTGGCCCACCGGCGGGTCTTGATGCCGGAGCGCTGCTGGATCCACTCGTCGCTGGAGTCGATCGCGTCGACGATCTCGGAGTTCGGGATCAGCCGGCTGGCGCGGTAGCTGCCGAAGCCGAGGATCGCCGCGTGCTGCGGACCGGTGGCGGGGTTCAGGCTCTTCATGAAGAAACTCCCTCGGGGTCATGACGGGTGAGCGGTTGGCCGGGGGAGACGAGGTCGCCGTCCTCGGAGGCGACGCCGTGCCGATCGCAGAAGGCGCGGGCGTCGTCGAGCTGGTCGGGGGTCTTGAGCGCGAAGGTCTCGGCGCCCTTCAGCTGGCGCTTGGCGATCCCGGTGAGGGTGCCGGCGGGCGGCAGCTCGAGGATGCCGGTGACGCCCAGGTCGCGCATCGTCTCCATGCACAGGTCCCAGCGGACCGGGTTGGCGACCTGGCTGACGATCCGGTCCAGGACCTCCTGGCCGTCGCGCACGACCGCACCGTCGCGGTTGGAGATGACCGGCGTGCGGGCGTCGTGGGTGGAGACCGAGCGCGCCAGCCGCCCGAGGACGTCGACCGCCGGCGCCATGTGCTCGGTGTGGAACGCGCCCGCGACCGACAGCGGCATCAGGCGCGCCTTGGCCGGCGCGTCGTCGGCGAAGGCGGCGAGCTGCTCGACGGTGCCGGCGGCCACGATCTGCCCGGGTCCGTTGTCGTTGGCAGGGGTCAGGCCGTGCCGTTCGAGCGTGCTGAGCACCTCGTCGCGGTCGCCGCCGAGGATCGCGGTCATGCTCGTGGGGGTGACGGCGGAGGCCGCGGCCATCGAGCGGCCGCGCTCGCGGACCAGGACCATCGCCTGCTCGGCCGTGATGGCGCGAACTCCGGCGGCAGCCGTCAGCTCACCGACGCTGTGTCCCGCGACGGCGCCGATCGTGGCGAAGGCGTCCGCGGGGTGCGGGAACAGCTCGAGCGCGGCCAGCAGGCCGGAGGCGACCAGCAGTGGCTGGGCCACGGCGGTGTCCCGGATGGTCTCCGCGTCGGCCTCGGTGCCGTAGTGGGCCAGGTCGAGGCCACTGACGGCCGAGAGCCACGCGAGACGCTCGGCGAACGAGGGCAGCTCGAGCCAGGGCGTCAGGAAGCCAGGCGTCTGGGCGCCTTGACCGGGAGCGACAATAACGAGCACCTCTCTAGCCTCGCGTGCCCGAGGGCGCGGGCGCGCCCTCGACGCAGACGAAGATTGCCGGGGTGTTCTTGTAGGAACCCCACAAAGATCTCTTTACACGGCGCTGGGCGGCGTCGAGTCCGGGGACGTGAGCCGACCCAGGGTGAGGGCCACCCGGTAGGTGTAGGCCTGGCGCGGGTCGGAAGGCGACAGCCCGGTCCGCTCGGTGGCGCCGCGCAACCGGTAGCGCACGGTGTTGGCGTGCACGAACATCGCCCGCGCGGTGCCCTCGATGGAGCCACCGTGGTCAAGGAACGTCGAGACGGTGTCGATCGTGGCGGCCCCGGCGTCCGCGAGCGGCCGGTAGACCTCCTGCACCAGCTGGCGCCGCGCGTGACCGTCCCCGGACAGTGCGCGCTCGGGCAGCAGATCGTCGCTGGTCACCGGGCGGGGGGCGTGGGGCCAGCCCGGTGCGGCCCGGAGCCCCGCCGTCGCGGCGCGCGCGGAGACGCTCGCCCGGACGAGGTCGGGGACGACCGGCCCCACGACCACCGGACCCGCTCCGAAGTGGGCCACGACCGCGGCACCCGCCTTGTCGGGGTTGTCCACGCCGCCCAGGATCACGACCAGGCGGTCTCCCTGGACCGCGCACAGGGCGTCCAGCCCCACGTGCCGCGCCGCACGGCGTACGTCGTCGATGATCGAGCCGCGGCCGGGGGCGTCGGAGGCGGGCATGCGGCCCAGCACCACCACGACGTCGCCCTCGGACTCCCAGCCGAGGGCGCTCGCGCGCGACAGCACGGTCTCGTCGGCCTCCGCGCGCAGCACGCTGTCCACGACCAGCGCCTCGAGCCGGGCGTCCCAGGCGCCGCGCATCTCCGCGGCCCGGGCGTAGACCTCGGCCGTGGCGAACGCGACCTCGCGCGCGTAGCGCACGATCGACTCCCGCACGGAGGCCGCGTGCTCCTCGCCGACCGCGGCGAGGGCGTTCTCCTCGACCACCTCGATGGTCAGCCGGACCATCTCCACCGTTTGGTGGAGACTCACAACACCCGTGAGGGTCTGGGGAGCGACGCCGAACACCTCCGCGGTGACCGGGGTGGTGCCCGCAGGCTCCTGGTACCACGCCACGAACGCGCGGATGCCGGCCTGCACGATCAGCCCGATCCACGACCGGTCCTCGGCCGAGAGGTTGCGGAACCACGGCATGTCCTGGTCCATGCGGGCAAGCGTGGAGGTGCTCAGGGCACCCACGGACCGCTGCAGCCGGGCGGCGATCTCCCCCCGGTCGTCGTCACCGCCCTGCGGCGTGCCCGTGGCCATGGAACGAGCCTAGTTGCCCCCGGCTGCCGGCGACCTGCCCGGCGGCGGTGGTCCCACGACGACCCCGGGAGCGAGTGAGGGAGCCGTCTGGTCCGGAGCGGGGTTTCCACCCCGGACAGCGGGGGTTATGCGCGGTTTGCCGGACGTTTGGTTAGAGTCGCGGGTACGCACCCGGTAGAGGAGCCGTATGCCCAAGCCGATCGAGGTCCAGTACCTCACCATCCACGGGCACAAGCGTGCGTTCGTGAAGATCGGGTTCCGGGCCCGCGTTGCTGCTGCTGCACGGCCTCGGCTGCGACCACACCACCTGGCTGCCGGTCATCGCGGCGCTCTCGCGGCGCTACACCGTGATCGCCCCGGACCTGCTCGGGCACGGGCGGTCGGCCAAGCCGCGCGCCGACTACAGCGTCGGCGGCTACGCCAACGGCATGCGCGACCTGCTCACGGTGCTCGGCATCGACAAGGTGACGGTGGTGGGGCACAGCTTCGGGGGCGGCGTCGCGATGCAGTTCGCCTACCAGTTCCCCGAGCGCACCGAGCGGATGGTGCTGGTCGCCCCCGGCGGACTCGGCCCCGAGGTGAGCCCGGCGATCCGGGCGATCACGCTGCCCGGGCTTCCACACCCTGATGGGCCTGGTGACCCTGCCCGGGCATCCGGCACCTGACGCAAGGCCGTCGCATGCGGGCGCTCGCCGGCATCCGGCGTCTCCGATGGTGCGCGACCTCGACGAGGTCGCCGAGATCGTCGACTCCTTCAAGGACCCCCGCACCCGTACGGCGATCCGGCACGTCGTGTCGGCCGTCGTGGACTGGCGCGGGCAGGTCGTCACGATGGTCGACCGGGCCTACCTGACGCAGGCGATGCCGATGTGCGTCATCTGGGGCACCGAGGACTCGGTCATCCCGGTGCGGCACGCCGGCATCGTCGCCGAGCTCGCGCCCGGCGCGACGGTCGAGGTCATCGCCAACGCCGGCCACTTCCCGCACAAGGACCATCCGCAGCGGTTCGTCGAAGATCCTCGACGAGTTCGTCCGCCGCAACCCGCCGGCGGCCTACCACCGCGGACGCTGGCGCTCGCTGCTGAAGAACGGTCGCGCCACGCCCGTGCCGGCCGAGGTCCGGCCGGTGCGCCAGGTCGAGATCGCCTGAGCACCGGCCGTCGGGCACTGGCCCGCGACGACGACGCCGTCGCTCAGGCGTCGCCGCCCTCCTGCTTGACGTCGCGCACGGCCGTCGGGTCGTCGATCTGGTAGGTGTCGAAGGCGTCCTGGACGACCTCGGGCTTGATCTCGCCGCGCAGTGGCGAGCGCCTGCAGCGCCTGCACCACCACCGACTGGGCGTCGATGTGGAAGAAGCGCCGGGCCGCCGGGCGGGTGTCGGCGAAGCCGAAGCCGTCGGCACCGAGGGCGTGGTAGTCGCCGGGGACCCACTTGACGATCTGGTTGGGCACCGCGCGCATGTAGTCGCTGACGGCGATGACCGGTCCCTCGGCCTCCTTGAGCTTGTCGGTGACGTAGGGCACCTTGGCCGGCTCCGAGGGGTGCAGGAGGTTCCACTCCTCGGCCGCGACGGCGTCGCGCGCGAGCTCGTTCCACGACGTGACCGACCAGGTGTCGGCGGCCACGCCCCAGTCCTCGGCCAGCATCCGGGCAGCGTCGGTGATCCACGGGAAGCCGACGCCGGAGGCGAGCAGCTGCACGCGGGGCGGGTGCTCCCACCGCTCGCGTTCACCTTCGGCGGCGTGGCGACGTGGTAGATCCCCTTGAGCAGGCCCTCGACGTCGAGATCGTCGGGCTCCTTGGGCTGCACGGTCGGCTCGTTGTAGACGGTCAGGTAGAAGATGACGTCCTCGCCGGAGGGGTGGCCCTCGGTCTTGCCGTACATCCGCTGCAGACCGGACTGCACGATGTGGCTGATCTCGTAGGCCATCGCCGGGTCGTAGTGCACGACCGCGGGGTTGGTCGCCGCGAGCAGCGGTGAGTGGCCGTCGGCGTGCTGCAGTCCCTCGCCGGTCAGCGTCGTACGGCCCGCGGTGGCGCCGATCAGGAAGCCCCGCGCCAGCTGGTCGGCCATCGCCCAGATCGAGTCACCGGTGCGCTGGAAGCCGAACATCGAGTAGAAGAGGTAGAACGGGATCATGTGCTCGCCGTGGGTGGCGTAGGCCGAGCCGGCGGCCGTGGCCGAGGCCATCGCACCCGCCTCGGAGATGCCCTCGTGCAGCATCTGGCCCTGCGCCGACTCCTTGTAGGCGAGCAGCATGTTGCGGTCGACCGACTCGTAGCGCTGGCCCATCGGGTTGTAGACCTTGGCGGTCGGGAACATGCCGTCCATGCCGAAGGTGCGGTACTCGTCGGGGGCGATCGGGACGACGCGGGCGCCGATCTCCTTGTCGCGCATCAGGTCGCGCAGCAGCCGCACCAGCGCCATCGTGGTGGCGATGGACTGCTTGCCGGAGCCCTGCTTGAGCTCGGAGTAGACCTTGTCGCCCGGCAGCTTGAGCAGCGTGGAGCGGTCCTCGCGCGCCGGCAGCGAGCCACCGAGCGCCTCGCGCCGCGACAGCATGTACTCGATCTCGGGGGAGTCCTTGCCGGGGTGGAAGAACGGCGCGATCTCCGACTCGTCGATCTCCTTGTCGCTGATCGGCAGGTAGAGCCGGTCGCGGAACTTCTTGAGGTCGGCCTTGGTGAGCTTCTTCATCTGGTGGGTGGCGTTCTTGCCCTCGAGGGCGTCGATCGTCCATCCCTTGACGGTGTGCGCCAGGATCACGGTCGGCTGGCCCACGTGCTTGGTCGCGGCGTCGAAGGCCGAGTAGACCTTGCGGTAGTCGTGGCCGCCGCGGGGCAGCTTCGCGATCTGCTCGTCGCTCATGTGCTCGACCATCTTGCGCAGCCGGGGGTCGCCGCCGAAGAAGTTCTCGCGGATGTAGTCGCCGGACTCCACCGAGTAGGTCTGGAACTGGCCGTCGGGAGTGCTGTTCATCTTGTTCACCAGCACGCC
Organism: uncultured Actinomycetota bacterium; assembly: GCA_963845655.1. Taxonomy (GTDB): domain Bacteria; phylum Actinomycetota; class Actinomycetes; order Propionibacteriales; family Nocardioidaceae; genus Nocardioides_B. The sequence goes on from CAWJTB010000009.1 coordinate 109,988, forward strand.
GTCGACGTCGCGGGCGAGCAGGTCGTCCCACTCGCGGCCCCAGACGACCTTGATGACGTTCCAGCCCGCGCCACGGAACGTGGACTCGAGCTCCTGGATGATCTTGCCGTTGCCGCGCACGGGTCCGTCGAGCTGCTGCAGGTTGCAGTTGATGACGAACGTGAGGTTGTCGAGCTCCTCGCGGGCCGCGACGCCGATGGCGCCGAGCGACTCAGGCTCGCCCATCTCGCCGTCCCCGAGGAACGCCCACACGTGCTGCTGGCTGGTGTCCTTGATGCCGCGGTTCTCCATGTAGCGGTTGAACCGGGCCTGGTAGATGGCGTTGAGGGCGGTCAGGCCCATCGACACCGTCGGGAACTCCCAGAAGTCAGGCATCAGCCGGGGGTGCGGGTAGGAGGAGAGGCCCTGGCCCACGCCGTGCTGCACCTCCTGCCGGAAGCGGGAGAGCTGGGTCTCGTTGAGCCGACCCTCGAGGAAGGCGCGGGCGTAGATGCCGGGGGAGGCGTGGCCCTGGATGTAGACCTGGTCGCCGCCGCCCTCGTGGTTCTTGCCGCGGAAGAAGTGGTTGAAGCCGACCTCGTAGAGCGAGGCGGAGGACTGGTAGGTCGCGATGTGGCCGCCGACCTCGAGGCCCTTGCGGTTCGCGGTCGACACGGTGACCGCGGCGTTCCAGCGCAGGAACGCGCGGATGCGGCGCTCGATGTCCTCGTCGCCGGGGAACCACGGCTCGCGCTCGGGCGGGATCGTGTTGATGTAGTCGGTGCTGCGCAGTGCCGGGAACGCCGACGTTCTGCTCGCGGGCCCGCTCGAGCAGCCGCAGCATCAGGTAGCGCGCGCGGCCGCGGCCCCGGTCGTCGACCATCGAGTCGAAGGAGTCGAGCCATTCCTTGGTCTCGTCGGGGTCGATGTCGGGGAGCTGGGTGGGCAGCCCCTCGTGGATGACGACGGGACGACCGACTGCCTTCGTCGGGTTGCTGTGCTCAGAACCAGTAGCCACGATGCCTCTGCTCTCGCGTTGTCACGATCCAACCTCTACCTCGGACGTGCCCGGGTCCCGGGGGCGTCACCCCTGCATCGTGTCACGGCCGGCCGACCCAGAGAATCTACCGAGCAGTCGTCCCGACCTGCGGCGCGGTCTTCGTCGTACGGCGTCGCGCCCTGCCCGGGTCCCGGCCGGCGCCTGCTGTGCAGACTCGTGCGTTCGGGCCGGCACGTCGGGTGGGCCGGGTAGCCTGCCTCCCGACCTGTGACCTTGCGCACCGGGTCGTCTTCCGATGGACTACCCGCAGCGCACGAGCGGAAGCACGACGAGCGCAGTCTGATGCACCAGCCTGAACGTACGGAGGAGTCCTTGTGAGCGCGACCTCGGGTGGCGGCGATCGAACGGCCACCCAGGACGCCGGTGAACGGCTGGGCTTCAAGACCGGCACCGTGGTCCAGGAGCTGGGCTGGGACGAGGACGTCGACGACGACCTCCGCCGCCAGATCGAGGACACCGTCGACGGCGACCTGGTCGACGGCGACTACGGCAACGTCGTGGACTCGGTGCTCCTGTGGTGGCGGGACGACGACGGCGACCTGGTGGACGCGCTCGTGGACTCGCTGACCGACCTCGTGGCCGGAGGCGTGATCTGGCTGCTGACCCCGAAGGTGGGTCGCCCGCAGGCCGTGGACCCCGCTGACATCGCCGAGGCAGCGCCCGTCGCGGGACTGGCGACGACGACCACCGCCGCCGTGTCGCAGGACTGGTCCGCGACCCGCCTGGTCGCCCCGAAGGGCCCGGCCTGAGGATCGACCTCGCTCCGCGTGCGGCACCTGCCCAGGGGTGTGCCTGGGCCTTCGTGCGTGGCCGGGGTGGCCGCCGGTGTAACCGCTGGTTACATTGCCTTCACCCGCCCCGCTCAGGAGGTCCCTCGTTGACTCAGCTCTCGCAGGCTCTCGGTCGCGCCGGTCAGGCGCCCACGATGCTCAAGACCTGGCCCGGGCGGGCGTGATCAAGCCCTACCCGCCACTCAAGCTGGCCCGGGTGGCCAAGACCCTGGCCTCCTGGGGCACCGGCCCGGCGGGTGGGTTCGCCGCCATGGCGATCCTGCGCACCGACCGTACGGCGGTCGTCGACGAGCTCGGTGAGCTGACCTTCGGCGAGCTGCACGAGCGCAGCAACCGGCTCGCCGACGCCCTGCGCGACCACGGCGTCGGTGCGGGCGAGGGTATCGCGGTGATGTGCCGCAACCACCGCGGCTTCGTGGACGTGAGCATCGCCGCCGCCAAGCTCGGCGCCGACATCCTCTACCTCAACACCGCCTTCGCCGGCCGCAGCTCGTCGACGTGCTCGAACGCGAGAAGCCCAAGGTCGTCGTGCACGACGCAGGAGTTCGCCGAGCTCATCGACAAGGCCGACGCCCGGAGCGGATCCTCGGCCTGGGTCGACGACGAGGACGCCGCGGGCGACACCCGAGCGATCGAGAGCCTGATCGCCGGGCCGGCAAGGCGGTCGAGCAACCGGCTCCCGACGAGCAAGCCGGATCATCATCTTGACCTCGGGCACCACCGGGACCCCAAGGGCGCGCCCGCAGCGAGGCCGGCATCGAGGCGGCCGCCGCGCTGCTGTCGCGGCTGCCGCTGCGGTCCGGTTGGCGCTGCCACGTCGCCGCGCCGCTGTTCCACACCTGGGGCTGGGCGCACTTCGCGCTGGCGATGCTCCTCGGCTCCACGGTGGTGCTGCGCCGCAGCTTCGACCCCGAGCAGTGCCTCACGGTCCTGACCGAGGAGGGCTGCGACTCGCTGGTCGTGATCCCGGTGATGCTGCAACGGATCATGGGGCTGCCCCAGGAGACCCGGGACTCCTACGACCTGTCCAAGGTGAAGGTCGTCGCCGCCTCCGGCTCTGCGCTGCCCGGCGACCTCTCGGATCGAGTGGATGGACCAGTTCGGGAGAACCTCTTCAACATCTACGGCTCCACCGAGGTCGCCTACGCGACCATCGCCAGCCCCTCAGACCTGCGCGAGGCGCCGGGTACGGCGGGTCGCCCGCCGTTCGCGACCGTCGTCAAGATCTACGGCGACGACGAGCAGGAGCTGCCGCAGGGCGAGGCCGGCCGGATCTTCGTGGGCAACAGCATCCTGTTCGAGGGCTACACCGGCGGCGGCAGCAAGGACACCATCGACGGCCTGATGGCCACCGGCGACGTCGGCCGCTTCGACGAGGGCGGGCGGCTGATCGTGGAGGGCCGCGACGACGAGATGATCGTCTCCGGTGGTGAGAACGTCTTCCCCAAGGAGGTCGAGGACTGCCTCTCGCGGCACGAGAAGGTCTCCGAGGCCGCGGCGATCGGCGTCGACGACGAGGACTACGGCAAGCGCCTCAAAGCGTTCGTGGTCACCACCTGCCGAGGTGTCGGAGGACGAGCTCAAGGACTTCGTGAAGAAGAACCTCGCCCGCTACAAGGTGCCGCGCGAGTTCGTCTTCCTCGACGAGCTGCCCCGCAACGCCACCGGCAAGGTGCTCAAGCGTGAGCTGGCGGAGGACGGCGACGACAGCGGGGACGACGACGACTCGTGAGCGTCGAGGTCGGCGACCGGGCTCCTGACTTCGCACTGCGCGACCAGCACGGCGCCACCGTCGAGCTCGCGTCGCTGCGCGGCGATCGACTCGCGGTGGTGATGTTCTACCCGTATGCGTTCAGCCGGGTGTGCAGCAGCGAGCTCGCGGGGGTCCGCGACGTCCTCCCGTCGCTCGACCCCGAGCGGGTGCAGGTGCTGGCCCTCTCCTGCGACCCGATGTTCGCCCTCCGGGCGTTCGCCGACGCCGACGGTCTCACCTTCCCGCTGCTGTCCGACTTCTGGCCGCACGGCGCGGTCGCGTCGTCGTACGGCGTCCTCGACGCGGAGCGGGGGTGCGCCCGGCGGTCGACGTTCGTGCTCGACCTCGACGGCGTGGTCCGCTGGTCGGTGCACGCGGCGATGGCCGAGAGCCGCGACCCCGACCAGCTCGTCGCCGCCGTGGCGGCGCTGCTCGACAAACCCGGGTCCTAGGTAAAGAAATCCGGCTTTGCGGGGATTCCCCCTGACAGGACTTGTGCGGGGTAGTTGAATAGTTGGTGCAACGACCGCTGGTGACCCGAGACGCCGGCGGTCGTTGCGCTTTGTCGCGGCCGTGGTGCGTGCCCGGGCGCCGGGCCCGTAGGCTGACCCGCGATTCTGGGGCGTATAGCTCAGCGGTAGAGCACCTCCCTTACAAGGAGGTGGTCGCAGGTTCGATCCCTGCTGCGCCCACCGTTTCACCGGCCGTCCCGGTGCGCCCGCCCGCGCGGCCCGCCCCGCCGTACGCCCTGGCCGGGGTGACCGTTTACCAGGGGATGCAGCGAATCTTCGCTTCCCACGGTGATATCTCCATGGGAAGCGAAAGATTCGCTGCATCCCCTGGTAATCAGGTGGCGGCGCTCCCCACGTGGGTGGGCGCGAACGCGCCGAACGGCGCGCGCCGGCTTGTTAGGCTGACCGACGGCCGTATCGCCGATGCGGACCGAGACGGTGTGTCCGCCCAGGGGCGGGACCTTCCTGGAGGGCAGGGACGTGTCGGGGACCGTGACCCGAGGGACACCGGGGAGACCCCCCAGGCGCCGTCGAGGCCGCCCACCCGACCAGGGGCGCGCCGGCGCCCACGGCCGTGGCGGCGGGCGAAGAGCCTCCGCGGGACGCTGGGGGTCACGGCGCTGGGCGCGTTGTGGCCCGGGGCGGGCTACCTCTGGAGCGGGCGCAAGGTCCTCGGGCTGCTGCTGATGGCCGTGAGCCTGGCGGCAGTCGGGCGCGACCGTCTGGTACGTCGCCCAGGACCCCCGCGCGGCCCTCGACATCGCCTTCGCCCCGGGCCGGCTCAAGACCGTCGCGATCGTGGTGAGCGCGGTCTTCGCGCTGTGGGCGCTGGTGGTGCTCACGACCTACCTGATGGTGCGACCGCGCACCCGGCGCCGCTCCCACACCGTGGTGGGTACGGCGTTCGTGCTGCTGCTCTGCCTGGCCGTCGCCGCTCCGGTCGCGCTGACGGCCCGCTACTCGCTGGTGCAGGCCGACCTGGTGGAGACCGTCTTCCAGGACAACCAGAGCGCCACGGCCCCGAAGAACGTCACGGTGGAGGACCCCTGGATGGGTCGCGACCGCGTCAACGTGCTGCTGCTCGGGGGCGACGGCGGCGTGGACCGGGTCGGGGTGCGCACGGACTCGATGATCTTGATGAGCCTCAACACCCGCACCGGCCGGACGACGATGTTCAGCCTTCCGCGCAACATGATGAACGCGCCGTTCCCGCGCGACAGCCCGCTGCACGACCTCTACCCCGACGGGTTCAACGGCAGCAGCGGCGACCCGGGCGGCTACCTGCTCAACGCGGTCTACCGGGTGGTCCCCGAGGAGCACCCGAAGGTGCTCGGGCGCACCGACAACGAGGGCGCCGACGCCCTCAAGCAGGCCGTCGAGGGCACGCTCGGGCAGCCGGTGGACTACTACGTCCTGGTCAACCTCAAGGGGTTCCGGCAGATCGTCGACGCGATGGGCGGGGTCACCGTCAACATCAACTCCCCGGTCCCGATCGGCGGCAACACCGATCTCGGCATCCCTCCCGACGACTACCTCGACCCGGGCCCGAGCCAGCGGCTCAACGGCTTCGAGGCGCTGTGGTACTCCCGTGGTCGCTACGGCGGCGACGACTACCAGCGGATGGACCGGCAGCGCTGCATGATCGGGGCGATCGTCGAGGAGGCGAAGCCGCTCAACCTGCTGCGCCGCTACCAGTCGCTGGCGTCGGCCGGGAAGCAGATCATCCGCAGCGACATCCCCGCCTCGCTGCTGCCGGCGTTCGTCGACCTGGCGCTGAAGACCAAGAACAGCCAGCTCACGTCCGTGGTGTTCAAGCCCTCCGAGCGCTTCTCGCCGTCCGACCCGGACTTCGCCTGGATGCGCAAGGTGGTGCGCAAGGCGATCGCGCCGCCGCCGCCGCGCAAGCCCACGGCCGACGACCGCAGCGGCGCCACGCCGTCCCCGTCCGCCTCGCCGAGCCCGTCCGCGACGCCCGACCCGGACGATGCAGGCAAGGCCCAGGACGCCAAGGACACCTGCGCCTACCGACCGAACGACTGACCGCGCCGGGCCCTATTGTCGGGCGCATGACGCTTCGCCTGGCCGACGTGACCCGGTTGCTCGACGGCTGGTACGACCCCCGCTGGGCGGAGTCGTGGGATGCCGTCGGGCTCGTCTGCGGCGATCCGGATCAGCCGGTCGGCAAGGTGCTGTTCGCCGTCGACCCCGCGCCGTCGGTGGTGGCGGAGGCGCTGGAGTGGGGCGCCGACCTCGTCGTCGCACACCACCCGCTGCTGCTCACCGCCGTGCACGGCGTCGCGGCGACCACGCCGAAGGGTCGGATCGTGCACACCCTGCAGCGCGCTGGTACGGCGTTGCTGACCGCGCACACGAACGCCGACGTGCCGGCCGACGGCGTCAACGAGTCCCTGGCGCGCGCCGTGGGCATCGTCGACCCGGAGGTCGTGCTGCCCAGCGGGGACGAGCACCGCGACAAGCTCGTCACCTTCGTGCCGCACGCCGACGCCGCCGCCGTACGCGATGCACTCGCGGCTGCGGGGGCCGGACAGATCGGCGACTACGACGCCGTCAGCTTCACCGGCGAGGGGGAGGGCCGCTTCCGCCCCGGCAACGGGGCCGCTCCGGTGATCGGCCGGGTCGGCGAGCACGAGGTGGTGCCGGAGGCCCGGATCGAGATGGTGCTCCCGCGGTCCCGGCGACGCCAGGTCGTGCAGGCCTTGTCGGCGGCGCACCCCTACGAGGAGGTCGCCTACGACGTCGTGGAGCTGGCCGACGTGCCTGGTGAGCGGCCGGCGTCGCGAGGCCACGGGCGCATCGGGCGGCTTGCCGAGCCGACGACGCTGGGGGAGTTCGCGCAGCGGGTCGGCGACGTCCTCCCGGCCACTGCGCACGGCGTGCGGGTCTCCGGTGACCCGACGCGACGGGTCGAGACCGTCGTGGTGGGCAGCGGGTCCGGCGACTTCCTGCTCGACACCGTGCTCGGCACCGACGCCGACGTCTACCTCACCTCCGACCTGCGCCACCATCGGGCCGCGGAGTTCCGGGAGGCGGCCGGCGACACTGGCCCGACCTTGATCGACGTCGCCCACTGGGCGGCGGAGTGGACCTGGCTGCCGGTCGTCGAACGCAAACTGGTGCGGGCGGTGGAGGCAGAGGGCGATACGGTGGCGACACGGGTGAGCCAGCTCGTCACCGACCCGTGGGACTTCAGAGTCGACACGGGGCGACCACCCCGCACGTGAGGAGATCCCGCTGAAAGCCGACGCGTTCTCGCAGCTCAAGCTGCTCGACGTCCAAGAGCTCGACGCCCAGCTCGACCAGCTCCGGCACCGCCGCGGCACGCTGCCTGAGATCGCCGAGCTTGCGGCCCTGGAGACCCAGCGCAGCGACGTGTCCGGACGCACACGGGACGCCCAGATCGAGCTGGACGACCTGAACCGGGAGCAGAAGAAGGCCGACGCCGACGTCGAGCAGGTCAAGGCGCGGCGCGTCCGCGACCAGGACCGGATGGACAAGGGGCTCGTCAGCAACCCCAAGGACCTGGAGCGGATGCAGCAGGAGCTGGTCTCGCTGGCGCGCCGGATCTCCGACCTGGAGGACACCGAGCTCGAGGTCATGGAGAAGCTCGAGACGGTGCAGGGCGAGTACGCCGAGCTCAGTGCCGCGCTCGAGAAGATCGAGACCCGCCGGGCCGAGCTGATCACCAGCCGCGACGGCTCGCTCGAGGCGATGGACGACGAGGTGGAGCGGGTCACCCGGGAGCGCGCGACCACGGCGAGCGGCGTGCCCGACGACCTGCTGGCGCTCTACGAGAAGATCCGGGCCCAGAAGGGCGGAGTGGGCGCCGCGGCGCTGCGCGCGCGTCGCTGCACCGGCTGTCACATGGACCTCAACGCCTCCGACCTCGGCGTGATCGCCAAGGCGCCGACCGACGACGTGCTGCGCTGCGAGGAGTGCAACCGGATCCTGGTGCGCACCTCCGAGTCGGGAATCTGACGGTGGCGCACCGCTCGGTCCGGATCGAGGCCGACGGCGGCTCCCGCGGCAACCCCGGCCCGGCGGCGTACGGCGCGGTGCTCTTCGACGCCGACACCGGCGAGGTCGTCGCCGAACGGGCGCAGGGCATCGGGCGCGCGACCAACAACGTCGCGGAGTACTCCGGCCTCATCGCCGGTCTCGAGCTGGCCGCCGAGCACGCAGCCGGCGCGACCGTGGAGGTCCGGATGGACTCCAAGCTCGTCGTGGAGCAGATGTCGGGCAGGTGGAAGATCAAGCACCCGGACATGAAGCCGCTGGCGGCCCGCGCCGCTGCGCTCGCCCCGGCCGGGACGACCTACACCTGGATCCCGCGGGAGCAGAACAAGCACGCGGACCGGATCCTCAACGAGGCGCTGGACGGGCGCTCACGCGCAGTCGATACCGAGGCGCGCACCGAGGCGCGCACCGAGGCGCCCACCCGCTCCTCCCGCGGCTGGGCGGCGGACGCGCTCGGCACCACGCTGGTGCTGGTGCGGCACGGCGTCACCGAGCACACCGCGGGCAAGCGCTTCTCCGGCGGGCTCGGCGGCCGCAACCCGGGTCTCACCGAGGAGGGCCGGGCCCAGATCCGTGCGACGGCCGACTGGCTGTCCCCGCTCGCCGAGGCCATCGACGTGGTCGTCTCCTCGCCGGTGCGACGCACCCAGGAGTCGGCCGAGATCCTGGCAGCCCGGCTGGGCAAGGACTTCGCCACGGACGACGGCATCGCGGAGATGGAGTTCGGCACCTGGGAGGGGCTGACGTTCGAGGAGGTCCGCACCTCCTACCCCGACGACCTGGACTCCTGGCTCGGGTCGCTGGACGCCACCCCCGGCGGCGGGGAGTCCTTCCGGGCGGTCGAGAAGCGGGTGCTCGCCACCCTCGACCACCTGCTCGCCGCGCACGCCGGGAGCACCGCGCTCCTGGTCAGCCACGTCACGCCGATCAAGGTGATCGTCGCGCAGGCGCTCGGCGCCCCGCTGGAGTCGGTCTACCGGATGGAGCTGACGCCGGCCTCGGTCAGCGTGGTGTCGTTCTACTCCGACGGCCGGGCCAGCCTGCGGATGTTCAACGCGCGGCCCACCGACCTCTCGTTCTGAGCGGGACTCAGAGCTCGCGGACCACCACGTCGAGCCGCGTGCCGTGGGGGCCGGCCGCATCGACCTCGACGTCCCAGCCGAGGCGCTCGAGCTGGTGGGCGAGCCGCGCAGGGGTCGTGGGCGTGGCGCCGTCCTCGAGCATGGCGCGCACGATCCGGCCCTTCGTAGCCTTGTTGAAGTGCGACACCACCGTCCGCCGGCCGTCCTTCTCGTGCAGCACGCGCAGGGTCGCGACCCGGCGCGCCAGGTCCGGCTGCGGCCGCCAGAACGACGCGTAGGTCGTGGAGCGGAGGTCCAGCAGCAGGCCACGGCCGACCGCCTCACGCACGGCGCCGTCGAGGTGCCGTCGCCAGTACGTCGACACCGCGCCGACCCCGGGCAGGGACACGTCGCCGGAGAGCCGGTAGGCCGGGATCCGGTCCGCGGGACGCAGCAGCCCGAAGAGACCCGAGGTGATCGCCAGCCATGCCGTCGCCCGGCGCCGGGCTCCGGCGTCGAGGCCGGGCAGGTCGAGCGCCTCGTAGAGCACCCCGGAGTACACCCGGTCCGCGCGTGCCGTCGCCGCCGTACGCAGCCGGGCGTTGGCGGCGACCGCGTCGGCCTGCGTGGGGCCGAGCCCGAGCGTGCGGACCGCGGTGTCCGGCGTCCCGTCGGCGCACAGGGCGACGAGCGCGTCGAGCACCTCGGCCCGTTGCCTCTCCAGCGTCGGGAACGACAGTGCGGCCAGGTCCAGCGGCTTGCCACGGCCCGGGGCGGTCTTGCCCTCGGACGGAGGCAGCAGGATCAGCACGGCGGTCACCCTATGCTGCAGGCACCCAGACGGATGGACGAGGTGACGGTGTGCCCAGGCGAGTGGTGAAGGTCCGTGCTCCCCAGGGGGGCGCCGACGCAGACGTGGTGTCCGACGGGGTCGCCCGGATCCAGCAGGAGCACGACCTGTCCCCGGAGTTCCCCCCCGCCGTGCAGCAGGCGGCCGAGCGGGCCGCGGCCGCGCCCCGGCTGCCGGACCTCGACCGCACCGACATCCCGTTCGTGACGATCGACCCCGTGGGCGCCCGGGACCTCGACCAGGCGCTGCACGTCGAGCGGTCCGGCGACGGCTACGTCGTGCACTACGCCATCGCCGACGTGGCGGCCTTCGTGTCGCCGGGCGACCCGGTCGACGAGGAGGCCAACCGCCGCGGCGAGACCCTCTACGGGGCCGACTCCAAGGTGCCGCTGCACCCGAAGGCGCTCTCGGAGGAGGCCGCGTCGCTGCTGCCCGAGCAGGTGCGCCCCGCGCTGCTGTGGACGATCCAGGTCGACGGTGAGGGCGAGGGCACGGCCGTGGACGTGGTGCGCGCCCTGGTGCGCAGCCGGGCGCAGCTCGACTACGAGGGCCTGCAGCAGCAGATCGACGCGGGTACGGCGCAGCAGATGTTCGCGCTGCTCGGCGAGGTCGGCGAGCTGCGCAAGAAGCGCGAGGCGGCCCGCGGGGGCGTGTCGCTGCCGCTGCCCGAGCAGGAGGTCGACCTCGAGGACGGCCGCGCCTCGTTGACCTTCCGGTCGATGCTGCCGGTCGAGGAGTGGAACGCGCAGATCTCCCTGCTCACCGGGATGGCCGCCGCCTCGCTGATGGTGCACGCCCGGGTCGGGCTGCTGCGCACGCTGCCGCCGCCGGACCCGCGCGACGTGCAGCGGCTGCACCGCACCGCGAAGGCGCTGCACATCGAGTGGCCCGACGAGCAGCTCTACCCCGACTTCATCCGCTCGCTGGACCCGAGCAAGCCGGCTCACGCGGCGATGGTCGTGGCCTGCACCCGGCTGCTGCGCGGCTCGGGCTACGTCGGGTTCGACGGCGAGCTGCCCGAGCAGCCGCTGCATGCGGCCCTCGCCTCGGAGTACGCCCACGTCACCGCCCCGCTGCGCCGGCTCGTCGACCGCTACGCCGGCGAGATCTGCGTCGCGCTGTGTGCCGGGACGGAGGTGCCGTCCTGGGTCCTGGACAAGCTCGACGAGCTGCCCGAGACGATGCGGGAGTCCGGTCGCCGGGCCAACCAGTACGAGCGGTCCGTGCTCGACCTCGCCGAGGCGGTGCTGCTCGCCTCCCGGGCCGGGGAGACCTTCACCGGTGTCGTGGTCCAGGTCGACTCCGACGACCCGAAGCGCGGCGTGGTCGTCGTACAGGAGCCGGCCGTGGAGGCCCGGGTGACCTCGGCGCAGGACCTCCCGCTGGGCACCGAGGTCGAGGTCCGGCTGGCCGAGGTCGACGTGCAGACGCGGACTGTCCGCTTCGAGCGCTGACCCCCCGATTCGTCTGCGATCTGGAGGGTCTCGCTCGCGAGGACGTCGCAGACGAATCGCGGCTAGACTCACGGTGGATGAGCCGGCCGGGCGGCCGCGGCGGGGCAACCCGTCGAGGAAGGTCCGGGCTCCACAGGGCGAGGTGGTGGGCAACACCCACCCGGGGTGACCCGCGGGACAGTGCCACAGAGAACAGACCGCCCCGCTTGCGGGGTAAGGGTGAAACGGTGGTGTAAGAGACCACCAGCGTTCCGGGTGACCGGAACGGCTCGGTAAACCCCACCTGGAGCAAGGTCAAGAAGGAGAGCTCGCTCTCCGCGTGAGCGTTCGAGGGCGGCCCGCCCGAGCTCACGGGTAGACCGCACGAGGCTGTCGGCAACGGCAGCCCTAGATGGATGGTCGCCGACCGCAGCACCGCAAGGTGCGCGGAGACAGAACCCGGCCTACAGGCCGGCTCATCCCTCGCCCGGAATCCGGGCAGCACCTCGGGTGTTGTCCAGGCGATAGGAGATGAGCCGTGAACTTCCCGCCCACCCGCCAGACCCACCCCGTCGAGGCCTACCACCGCGCCTGGTCGCTGCTCGAGGAGCGCGACCCCCGCGGAGCGATCGCCCTGCTCGACCCCGCGATCGACGTCGAGCCCGACTCCACCAGCCTGCGCACCCTGCGGGCCTGGGCCTACTTCCAGGCCGCGCAGCTGCAGCGCGCCGAGGACGAGCTCGCCATCCTGGTCGAGGAGTGCCCCACCGACGTGTGGGCGCGCTTCGCCCTCGGTCGCGTCCTGGAGAGGCAGTCGCGGTACGCCGACGCGCTGCCGCACCTGCGGCTCGCCGCCGTCATGTCGGGCGAGACCGAGCACGAGGCCGCGGTGCTGCGTGTCGAGCGACGGCTCGCGGAGACCGGCGCGACGTCGTACGACGACCTGGTCTGAGCGCTACGCGAGCGTCAGGATCTCGGCACCGGTCTCGGTCACGAGCAGCGTGTGCTCGAACTGCGCCGAGCGGCTCGCGTCGGCGGTCACGACGGTCCAGCCGTCGTCCCACTGCGCGCAGCGGTCGGTGCCGAGCGTCAGCATCGGCTCGATCGTGAACGTCATGCCGGGCACGATCAGGTCGTCGTGGTCGGGTGCCGCGTCGTAGTGAGGCACGATCAGGCCGGAGTGGAAGGCGGTGCCGATGCCGTGCCCGGTGAAGTCGCGGACGACGCCGTAGCCGAAGCGCTTCGCGTAGGACTCGATGACCCGGCCGATCACGTTGATCTGCCGACCCGGGCGCACCGCCTTGATCGCCCGGCGCAGCGACTCCTCGGTGCGCTCGACGAGCGCCCTGGACTGCTCGTCGACGTCACCGGCGAGGAAGGTCGCGTTGGTGTCGCCGTGCACGCCGCCGACGTACGCCGTGATGTCGACGTTGACGATGTCACCGTCCCGCACCGGCCGGCTGTCGGGGATGCCGTGGCACACCACCTCGTTGACGCTCGTGCACAGCGACTTGGGGAAGCCGCGGTAGCCGAGCGTCGAGGGGTAGGCGTCGCGGGCGACCAGGAACTCGTGACCGATCCGGTCGAGCTCGTCGGTGGTGATGCCGGGCGCCACGTGCGCGCCGACGTGCTGCAGCGCCTGCGCCGCGATCCGCCCCGCGACCCGCATCCTCGCGATGGTGTCGGCGTCCTTGACCTCGGGACCGTCGTACGGCGCGGGAGCGGGCCGGTCGACGTACTCCGGGCGCTCGATGTGCGGGGGCACGGAGCGTCGGCCGGACACGACGGCGGGGGCGAGGGGAGGCACCGGGTGAGTGTAGTTTCCGGTCCAGGGGGAAACCTTCCTCTCGGATCTGCCGGCACGGCGCAAGGAGCAGGCGATGAGCGACGACGCGGAGTACTGGTTCTGTCTCAAGCACCACACGGTCGAACCCCGCGAGGGCTGCCGCAACCAGGACCGTCTGGGTCCCTACGCCACCTCCGAGGAGGCGTCCCGTGCTCTCGACAAGGTCGAGGAGCGCAACGAGGACTGGGACTCCGACTCGAAGTGGAACGACGACAAGCTCGAGGACTGACCCCCGACAGCACTGAGCCCCCGCCGACGGCGGGGGCTCAGTTGCTGTCCGGGGAACGCCGGTCAGGACTTCTTGGCGGCCTTCTTGGTGGTGGTCTTCTTGGCCGGCGACTTCTTGGCGGTGGCCTTCTTGGCCGGCGACTTCTTCGCGGTGGCCTTCTTGGCCGGCGACTTCTTCGCGGTGGACTTCTTGGCCGGCGACTTCTTCGCGGGTGACTTCTTGGCGGCGGTCTTCTTCGCCGAGGTCTTCTTGGCGGCGGCCTTCGTGGTCGCCTTCTTGGCCGGTGACTTCTTCGCGGTGGCCTTCTTGGTGGTGGTCTTCTTGGCCGGCGACTTCTTGGCGGTGGTCTTCTTGGCCGGCGACTTCTTGGCCGGGGCCTTCGCCGTCTTGACCGCCTTCTTCGCTGCGGCAGCCGTCTTGGTGACGGCCTTCTTCACCGGCGACTTCGTGGTGGTCTTCTTGGCCGGCGACTTCTTGGCCGTTGTCTTCTTGGCGGTGGTCTTCTTCGCTGCAGCCATCAGGGCCTCCCGTTTCTATGTGCCGGCACGGGGCCGGACGACATCAGGCGTGGACGGCCAAGCGGTCGCCCCGCCTATGATCTTGGCAACATCGAGGCGTGAAGTGAACGAATTCGTGAAAGTAGATCTGCGTGTCGCAATTGCCACGGGCCACCGACTTCGATGACGCCACACCCCCGCAGGTCCTCGATCCCCTTGCCCCACAGGGGAATCCGACCTGCGCGACGTCAGGTGCGCAGTCCGCGAGTGGCGCAAGACGATGAGGCTCAACCTCGACGAGTCGGGCCCGTTCATCGGCGTTGGCGGCCTCGCGGTCGCCGCGTTCCTCTTCGGCTACTCAGCGATCGCGTTGCCGAGCTGGCTGCACAGCCTCGTGATGCCGTTGATCTGGTTCGTGCTGTTCTTCCTGGCCGTCGCCTGGTTCACGCCACGACCACGACGGGTGGTGTGGCTGCCGTTCGTGGCCGTCGCGGTGTGGTTCGCGATGATCATCGGCTTCGGTCCGGACGCGTGATCGGCTAGAACGTGTGCTCCGGCCCGGGGAAGGTGCCGGCCGCCACGTCGGCGGCGTACTCCGTCGCTGCCTGGAGCAGCACCCCGTGCAGATCGGCGTACTGCTTGACGAAACGCGGCAGTCGGCCGGTGCGGAGGCCGGCCATGTCCTGCCACACCAGCACCTGCGCGTCGCAGTCGACGCCCGCGCCGATGCCGATGGTCGGGATCCTCAGGGTGGAGGTGATCTCGGCGGCGACGTCGCCGGGGACCATCTCCATCACGATCGCGAAGGCGCCCGCGGCCTCCATCGCCTGCGCATCGGCGAGCAGGCGGCGGCCGGTCTCCCCCCGGCCCTGCACGCGGTAGCCGCCGAGGTTGTGCTCGGACTGCGGGGTGAAGCCGATGTGCGCCATCACCGGGATGCCGGCCTGCGTGCACCTCTCGACCTGCGGCACCATCTCGGCACCACCCTCGAGCTTCACGGCGTGCGCGTTGCTCTCCTTCATGAAGCGCACCGCCGTGTGGAACGCCTGCTCCGCGGACCCCTGGTAGGAGCCGAACGGCAGGTCCGCCACGACCAGCGCGCGCCGGACCGAGCGCGAGACCGCCCGGGCCAGGGGGATCAGCTCGTCGACGGTCACCGGCAGCGAGGTCTCGTTGCCGTAGACGTTGTTCGACGCGGAGTCGCCCACGAGCAGCACCGGGATGCCGGCCTCGTCGAAGGTCGCGGCGGTGTACATGTCGTAGGCGGTGAGCATCGCCCACCGCTCCCCGCGCTCCTTCATCTCCCGCAGGTGGTGCGTCCGGATCCGCCTCACCGGCGCGGCCTTCTCGGAGCCGCCCGTGGGTCCGCTGCCGTACGGCGCCGTCGTCTCGCTCATGCGTGTCCTCCAGCGATGTCCTCGAGGCCCGCCTGGCCGGGTCCCCGGAGCCTCTCAGGCTAGACCTCGCTCGCTCACGTGCCGCTGTGTCGTCGATCACCGCCGCATGGCCCGAGGCCGTTAGGGCAGACTCGCACCGTGGACTTCACCTCCGCCTACGACCAGGGCTTCGCACGCGTGGCCGCCTGCACGCTCACGACCGTGATCGCCGACCCGCAGGCCAACGCGGACGCCGTCGTCGCGCAGGCGCGCGCATGTCACGAGGAGGGCGTCGCCGTCGCGCTGTTCCCCGAGCTGTGCCTGACCGGCTACGCCATCGACGACCTGCTGCTGCAGGAGGTCCTCCTCGATGCGGTCGAGGACGCGCGTCGGCGCCCTCGTCGAGGCCTCGCGCGAGCTGCTGCCGGTGCTGGTCGTCGGAGCCCCGGTGCGCAAGGACCTGCGGCTCTACAACTGCGCCGTGGTCATCCATCGAGGCGCGGTCCTGGGCGTCGTACCCAAGCAGATGCTGCCCAACTACCGGGAGTTCTACGAGCGCCGGCACTTCGCCTCGGGCGAGGACCAGCGCGACGCGACGGTGCGGCTCGGTGGCGTCGACGTGCCGTTCGGCGTGGACCTGCTGTTCCGGGCCGTCGACGTGCGCGACCTCGTCCTGCACGTCGAGGTCTGCGAGGACATGTGGGTGCCGGTGCCGCCGAGCGCGCAGGCCGCGCTCGCGGGCGCGACGGTGCTGACCAACCTGTCGGGCTCTCCGATCACCGTGGCGCGCGCGGAGGACCGGCGGCTGCTGGTGCGCTCGGCCTCGATGCGCTGCCTCGCGGCCTACCTCTACGCCGCGGCCGGGCTGGGGGAGTCCAGCACCGACCTGTCCTGGGACGGGCAGACGATGGTCTACGAGTGCGGCGACCTGCTGGGGGAGAGCGAGCGGTTCCCCGACGGTCCTCGGCGTACGACGGTCGACGTCGACCTGCTGCGGATCCGGCAGGACCGGCTGCGGCAGGGGACGTTCGACGACAACCGGCACTCCTCGCAGGTGAGTCCTGCCGACTACCGGATCGTCGACCTCGTCCTCGACCCGCCCACGGGAGACATCGGCCTGCGGCGCCACGTCGACCGCTTCCCGTTCGTGCCCGACGACGTCGAGCGGCTCGCGTTGGACTGCTACGAGGCCTACAACATCCAGGTCTCCGGGCTCGAGCAGCGGCTCGCCGCGATCGGGCACCCGAAGGTCGTCATCGGCGTCTCGGGAGGCCTCGACTCCACCCATGCGCTGATCGTCGCGGCCAACGCGATGGACCGGCTCGGACGCCCGCGCACCGACATCCACGCGTTCACGATGCCCGGCTTCGCGACCAGCGACACCACGAAGTCCTACGCCACGCGGCTCTCCCGGGCGCTCGGGGTGACCTTCGAGGAGGTCGACATCCGACCTGCCGCGACGCAGATGCTCGAGGATCTCGGGCACCCGTTCTCCGAGGGCGAGCCGGTCTACGACGTGACGTTCGAGAACGTCCAGGCCGGCCTGCGCACCGACTACCTCTTCCGTTTCGCCAACCACCGCACCGGGATCGTGCTCGGCACCGGCGACCTGTCCGAGCTGGCGCTCGGCTGGTGCACCTACGGCGTCGGCGACCAGATGTCGCACTACGCCGTCAACACCGGCGTGCCCAAGACCCTCATCCAGCACCTGATCCGCTGGGTCGCCGGCACCGACCAGGTCGACGCCGCCACCTCGGCGGTGCTGTTGGAGATCGTCGCCCAGGAGATCTCGCCGGAGCTGGTGCCGGTGGAGGAGGGGGAGCGGCCGCAGAGCACCGAGGAGGCGATCGGCCCCTACGCCCTGCAGGACTTCACGCTCTTCCACGTCCTGCGCTACGGCTTCCCGCCGAGCCGGATCGCCTTCCTCGCCGAGCACGCCTGGTCCGACGCGTCCGTCGGAGCCTGGCCTCCCGGGTTCGACGACAGCCGGCGCACGGCGTACGACCTGGCCACGATCCGGCACTGGCTGGAGGTGTTCGTGCGGCGGTTCTTCGCCTTCAGCCAGTTCAAGCGGTCGGCGCTTCCCAACGGCCCGAAGGTGTCGGCCGGCGGCTCGCTGTCGCCGCGCGGCGACTGGCGGGCGCCCTCCGACGGCAACGCGACCGTCTGGCTGGCCGAGCTCGACCGCAACGTCCCCTTGCGCTAGGAGACAACGCGGGGCGAGGCCGGTTACGCCGGGGAAACATGCGAGAGTCAGACTGGCCGACGCCCGACCGGACGTGGCGGGCCACATCGACGCAAGGGAGGCGCCCGGATGGGCAAGCAGGAGGACTTCGTGCTCCGCGCACTCGAGGAGCGCGACGTGCGGTTCGTGCGGCTGTGGTTCACCGACGTGCTCGGCTACCTCAAGTCGGTCGCGATCGCTCCTGCTGAGCTCGAGGGCGCCTTCAGCGAGGGCATCGGCTTCGACGGCTCGGCCATCGAGGGCTTCGCGCGCGTCTACGAGGCCGACATGCTGGCCAAGCCCGACCCGTCGACGTTCCAGATCCTCCCGTGGCGCGGCGAGGGCCCCAGCACGGCGCGGATGTTCTGCGACATCGTGATGCCCGACGGCTCCCCGTCGTACGCCGACCCGCGCTTCGTGCTCAAGCGCACGCTGTCGAAGGCGGCCGAGAACGGCTTCACCTTCTACACGCACCCCGAGATCGAGTTCTACCTCTTCAAGGACACCCCCACGCCCGGCGGCGACCCGGTGCCGGTGGACCGCAGCGGCTACTTCGACCACACCGCGCAGAGCATGGGCTCGGACTTCCGCCGCGAGGCGATCACGATGCTCGAGGCGATGGGCATCTCGGTGGAGTTCTCCCACCACGAGGGCGGCCCGGGCCAGCAGGAGATCGACCTGCGCTACGCCGACGCGCTCTCGACGGCCGACAACATCATGACGTTCCGCACCGTGGTGCGCGAGGTCGCGCTCAGCCAGGGCATCTGGGCGACGTTCATGCCCAAGCCGTTCACGACCCACCCGGGCTCGGGGATGCACACCCACGTGTCGCTGTTCGAGGGAGACCGCAACGCCTTCTACGAGGCGGGCGCGGAGTACCAGCTCTCCCGGACCGGGCGCCAGTTCATCGCCGGCGTCCTCAAGCACGCCTCCGAGATCGCGGTCGTCACCAACCAGTGGGTCAACTCCTACAAGCGGCTGATGTGGGGCGGCGAGGCGCCGTCGTACATCTGCTGGGGCCACAACAACCGCTCCGCGATGATCCGGGTGCCGATGTACAAGCCCAACAAGGGCCAGTCGACCCGCATGGAGCTGCGCACCATCGACTCCGCCGCCAACCCCTACCTCGCGTTCGCGGTGCTCCTCGGCGCCGGGATGAAGGGCATCGAGGAGGGCTACGAGCTGCCGCGCGAGGCGGAGGACGACGTGTGGTCGCTGACCGAGCGGGAGCGGCAGTCCCTGGGCATCGACCCGCTGCCGCACAGCCTCCAGGACGCGATCAAGGTCGCGGAGCGGTCCGAGCTGCTGGCCGAGACGCTGGGCGAGCACGTCTTCGACTTCTTCCTGCGCAACAAGCGCTCGGAGTGGGAGGAGTACCGCGTGCAGGTCTCCGCCTTCGAGCGGGACCGGATGCTCCCGCTGCTCTGAGCGCCCGGCTGCCGGTCCGGACGAGGAGCCGATAGGTTCGGCGGGTGACCGAGCCCCGTCCGATCCTCGTCGTCGAGCACGAGGACCAGTGCCCCCCCGGTTGGATGGGTGAGTGGCTGCTCGAGGCCGGTGCCGCGATCGACGTACGACGTCCGTACGTCGGCGACGCACTCCCTGAGGACCTGTCGGCGCACGCCGGGATGATGGTGCTCGGGGGCGAGATGGGGGCGCTCGACGACGCCGACCACCCGTGGCTGAGCGACGTCAAGGAGCTGGTCCGCCGGCACGCGCAGGACGGTCCGCCGGTGCTCGGCATCTGTCTGGGGCACCAGCTCGCGGCCGTCGCGCTGGGCGGGTCCATCGCACGCAACGTGCACGGCCAGCAGATCGGCGTGCTCGGCGTCGGCTGGACGGCGCAGGCCCACGACGACCCGCTGCTCGCCCCGCTCGCGGCCCTGGGTCGCGACGTGCCCGCCGTGCAGTGGAACAACGACGTCGTCACCGCGCTCCCCGAGGGTGCCACCGGGCTTGCGCTGGACCCCCCGCGGCGAGCTGCAGGCCGCCCGGCTCGCGCCGTCGGTGTGGGGCGTGCAGTGGCACCCGGAGGCGGGGGTGGAGATCATCGCGCCGTGGGCCGAGCACGACCGCGACGACGCGGTGGAGCGCGGGGTCGACCTCGACGCCTACCTGCGCGACATCGCCGAGGCCCACGACCGGTTGCGGGTGACCTGGCGGCTGCTGGCCCACCGGTTCGCCGACCTGTGTCTGCCCCGTCCCGCCGAGGTGCCCCGATGAGCGCAGGCCGGGTCTCGACGGCCGCGGGGCGCCTGGCCCGGCTCGGCTTCCAGGACGCCGACGGGTCGGCCGCCGCGCTGGCCCGGCTCGGCGACCACGCCGACGAGCTCGTGCACCTGATCGCCGCCACCGCCGACCCCGACCAGGCCGCCGGCTACCTCGCCGAGCTCGCCGACCGGGTGGAGAGCCGCGAGGAGCTGCTCGAGGCGCTGGCCGCCGAGGAGGGCACCGCGATGCGGCTGCTGTCCGTGCTCGGCGCCAGCTCCGCGCTCGGGGACCACCTGCTGCGGCACCCCGACCACTGGGGCGACCTGCGGGATCCCGTGCTCGGGTCGACCCGACCGCCGGCCTTCGCCGTGCGCGCCGACCTGCTCCGTGCCGTCGGGGCCGACCCCCGCGCTGCGGACCCGGTCGCGAGCGGCGACGACGGCCCGGACGCGCTGCGGGTGACCTACCGGCGACTGCTGCTCCGGCTCGTCTCCCGCGACCTGTCGCACGCGGTCGGTGTCGACGACGTGGCGGCCGAGCTCTCCGACCTGGCCGCCGGCACCCTCGACGCCGCGCTGGCGGTGGCCAGGCAGCGGGTGGGGGAGCCGGCCCTGTCCGCACGGCTCGCCGTGGTCGCGATGGGCAAGTGCGGGGGGCACGAGCTCAACTACGTCAGCGACGTCGACGTCATCTTCGTCGCCGAGCCGGTGGAGGGCGCCGACGAGGCGGTCGCGCTGCGCGCGGCGACCCAGCTCGCCTCCCACCTGATCCGGGTCTGCTCCGACCACACCGCCGAGGGCACGATCTGGCCGGTCGACCCCGCGCTGCGTCCCGAGGGCAAGTCGGGTCCGCTGGTCCGCTCGCTGGCCAGCCACGAGGGCTACTACCAGCGGTGGGCCAAGACCTGGGAGTTCCAGGCGCTGCTCAAGGCCCGGCCGGTCGCCGGGGACCTCGCCCTCGGCGCGGCGTACCACGAGCGCATCACGCCCCTGGTGTGGTCGGCCTCGGAGCGAGACGGCTTCGTGACCGACGTACAAGCCATGCGTCGGCGGGTCGTCGACCACATCCCCGCCGCCCAGGCCGAGCGGCAGATCAAGCTCGGCGCCGGGGGGCTGCGCGACGTGGAGTTCGCCGTGCAGCTGCTGCAGCTGGTGCACGGGCGCACCGACGAGTCGATCCGGGCGTCCACGACCCTCTCGGCGCTGGAGTACCTCACCCGCGGCGGGTACGTCGGGCGCGAGGACGGCGCCGCCCTCGACGAGGCCTACCGGTTCCTGCGCACCCTCGAGCACCGGATCCAGCTCGCGCAGCTGCGACGCACCCACGTGCTGCCCGAGGACGAGGCGTCCCTGCGGGCGCTGGGCCGTTCGATGGGCCTGACCAAGGACCCCGTCGCGGAGCTCGACAAGCAGTGGCGCCAGCACAGCAAGGAGGTGCGCCGGCTGCACGAGAAGCTCTTCTACCGTCCGTTGCTCGCGGCCGTCGCCAAGCTGCCGGGCAACGAGGCCCGCCTCTCGCCCGAGTCCGCGAAACAGCGGCTGGCCGCCCTCGGCTTCGACGACCCGGCGGGAGCCCTGCGCCACCTGGAGGCGCTGACCGACGGCCTGTCGCGATCGGCCAGCATCCAGCGCACGCTGCTGCCGGCGATGCTGCAGTGGTTCGCCGACGCTCCCAACCCCGATGCCGGGCTCTTCGGCTTCCGGCAGATCTCGGAGGCGCTGGGCTCGACGCACTGGTATCTCCAGACGCTGCGGGACGAGGGCCAGGTCGCCCAGCGGCTCGCGCTGGTGCTGGCCTCCAGCCGTTACGCCACCGACCTGCTGCAGCGCGCCCCGGAGGGCGTGCGGATGCTGGCCTCGGACGCGGCGCTGCAGCCGCTGACGCGGGCGGCGCTGCAGAAGGAGACCGTCGCCGCCGGACAACGGCACGCGGACCCGACCCAGGCGGTCACGGCGGTGCGCGCCATCCGACGCCGGGAGCTGTTCCGGATCTCGGTGGCCGACCTGCTCGGCCTGCTCGACGTGGACCAGGTCGGCTACGCCCTCACCGACGTCATGCACGCCACCCTTGAGGGCGCGCTGGCGGCCGCGCTCGCCGCCATCGCCGCGGAGCGGCGCGGTGACCTGCCGATGCGGATGGCCATCGTCGCGATGGGCCGGTACGGCGGTGGCGAGCTCGGCTACGGCAGCGACGCCGACGTCATGTTCGTCTACGAGCCGGTCGCCGGTGCCGATGCCGAGCAGGCGGCGCGCGCCGCACGCGACGTGGCCAACGAGCTGCGACGGCTGCTGTCCCTGCCTGGCACCGACCCGGCCATCGAGGTCGACGCCGGGCTGCGCCCCGAGGGCAAGCAGGGGCCGCTGGTGCGGACCATCGAGTCCTACGCCGCCTACTACGCGAAGTGGTCGGCGGTCTGGGAGGCGCAGGCGCTGCTGCGGGCGAGCCCCAACGTCGGGGACCAGGCCCTGGCCGGCCGCTTCCGCGAGCTGATCGACCCCCTGCGGTTCCCCGCCGACGGGATCAGCGACGACGACGTGCTGGAGGTGCGCCGGATCAAGGCGCGCGTCGACAACGAGCGGCTGCCGCGCGGAGCAGACCCCGCTACGCACCTCAAGCTCGGTCGCGGCGGCCTGTCCGACGTGGAGTGGACCGTCCAGCTGCTGCAGATGCAGCACGCCGGGCAGGTCGAGGCGCTGCGCACCACCCGCACCCTGGAGGCGCTCGAGGCCGCGGTGGCCGCCGACCTGCTCGCCGGCTGTCGACGCGCAGTCCCTGGCCACCGCCTGGCGCACCGCGAGCGGGCTGCGCAACGCGATCACCCAGGTGCGCGGCCGGCCCGCGCGGACTCGCTGCCCGTGACGCCCGGGAGAAGGCCGCGGTCGCCGCGATCCGGGGCTACCCGCCGGGTGAGTCCGACCGGCTGGTCGACGACTACCTGCGCGTCACACGACGGGCCCGCCAGGTCGTGGAGCGGGTCTTCTGGGGGTAGGGGGTGGATCAGACCCGGGACGCCAGGTGCTCGCGCCAGGCCCGACGGAACGCCGGGTGCAGCGGCAGGGCGTCCACGTCTCCGGGGGCTACCCACGCGCAGCTACTCGGACTCCACTGGTCGATCAGCCTCGGCCGCTCCGCGACGGTGGCGATGACGGTCGTGTAGGACCAGCCGCCGCACACGGCCTCGAACAGCTCGCGGACGTCGTACAGGTCGGACTCGACGCCGAGCTCCTCGTGCGCCTCGCGGGCGGCCGCGGCCAGCACGTCCTCGCCGGGGTCGATCGCACCGCCGGGCGTCGACCACGTGCCGCCGATGTGGGTGCCCTCGGCGCGCTTCTGCAGCAGCACGTGCCCGTCATGGATCAGCAGCAGTCCGGCTGCTCCGCGCTCGCCCCAGTGCCGGTGCCCGCGGTCGCAGATGGCGTAGCGGCTCATGCGTCCGGATCGAGGGTCAGCCGGCCCACGCCGTCCGACCCCGGGGCAGGCGAGGCAGCGGACGGCATGGCGCACACGCTAGTGGACCGGGTACGGCGACCGCGCCGAACGCCGTCGGAGCGCCACGGTCACGACCACCCCGAGCGCCAGCAGGATGTAGACGGTTGCTGCGAACGGGCTGGAGATCAGCGCGGAGGGGTCGCCCTGGCTGATCGCCAACGCGCGTCGCAGCTGCTCCTCGGCGATCGGGCCGAGGATCAGGCCGATGACCGCGGGACCGACCGGGTAGTCGAACCGACGCATCGGTAGCCGAGCACGCCGACGCCCGAGAAGCACGCAGCAGGTCGATGCGCACGCGTTGAGGCCGTAGCCGCCGAGCGAGGAGAAGATCAGGATCCCGGCGTAGAGGTAGGGCCGGGGCACCGGCAGCAGCCGCGCCCACAACCCGACCAGCGGCAGGTTCAGCACCAGCAGCATCACGTTGCCGATGTAAGGCTCGCGATCAGCGCCCACACCAGATCGGGCTGCGTCGCGAACAGCAGCGGGCCGGGCTGCAGCCCGTACTGCTGGAACGCCGCGAGCAGCATCGCGGCCGTCGCCGACGACGGCAGGCCGAGCGTCAGCAGCGGCACGAGCACGCCGGCGGCCGAGGCGTTGTTCGCAGCCTCGGGCCCGGCGACGCCTTCGATCGCGCCGTGACCGAACTCCTCCGGATGCTTCGGGACAGCCGCTTCTCGGTGGCGTACGACAGGAACGTCGGGATCACCGAGCCGCCCGCCGGCAGCACGCCGAGCGGAAAGCCGATCGCGGTGCCGCGCAGCCAGGGCTTCCACGAGCGGCGCCAGTCGTCGCGCGTCATCCGATGGACCCGTGATGCGCCACGCGATCTCGCACGGGCGGCCGTGCCGCGACCTGCGACGCTACAAGCGTCTCGCCCACGGCGAAGAGGCCGACCACGAGGGTCGACGACGTCGATGCCGTCGAGCAGTTGCGGCATGCCCATCGTGAAGCGGCGTTGCCGGTGAGCTGGTCGATGCCGATCGAGGCCGAGCGCAAAGCCCGAGGAACAGGCTGAACATGCCACGCAGCAGCGACGCGCCGAGCAGCGCCGACACGGTCGAGAACGCGACAGCGATCAGCGCGAAGTACTCGGCCGGCCCGAACTGCAGCGCCAGGTCGCGACCAGCGGGCGCGACAGCGTGAGGCCGACCGTCGCGATCGTGCCCGCGACGAACGAGCCGATCGCCGCGGTGGCGAGCGCTGCGGCGCGCGCGCCCTGCCGCGCCATCTGGTGGCCGTCGATCGCGGTCGACGATCGAGCCGGTCTCGCCCGGCGTGTTGAGCAGGATCGATCGTGGTCGAGCCGCCGTACATCGCGCCGTAGTAGATGCCGCCGAACATGATGAACGCGCCGTCGGGTCGAGCCCGAACGTCATCGGCAGCAGCAGCGCGACCGTCAGCGCCGGACCGATGCCGGGCAGCACGCCGATCGCGGTGCCGAGCGTGACGCCGACGAGTGCGTAGAGGAGGTAGGCCGGCTGCAGCGCGACGCCGAACCCGTCCATGAGGGGGGCGAAGTCACCCATCGAGGAAGCTCACCCCTTCGAACGGGCCCGCAGGCAGGGTGACGCCGAGCGCGGTGACGAACAGGGCCTGCACCGTGAAGCCCAGGATCAGCCCGGCGACGGCGGCCTTGCCGATGTGGGCACCGAGCGACCACGCGACCAGCGTGAAGAGCAGCGCACCGGCAAGGGCCCAGCCGATCAGGTCGACGACCGCGATGTGCACGGCGAAGGCCGCGAAGATCTTGGCCAGGGTGACCCAGTCGGTGGGCGCATCGGCGTCCACGTCCTCGCCCTCTTCGGGGGCGCCGAGCCTGCCCCGCAGCGCGCCGACGAGCACGAACGCGCCGGAAGGAGCAGGGCGACCCCGACCGCGTAGGGGAACACCCGCGGCCCGACGACGTTGGAGCTGAGCGGGATCGTGATCTGCGTGGCGCCGATGAGCGTCGCGGCCCCCAGGAGGATGACCCCGACCGAGACCACCGCGTCGGGGGCGACGGAGCTCGCCGCCCCCGACGGGGTGCCGACAGGTTCCGACATCGTCAGCTCACGAGTCCGAGGTCACGCAGGACGGTGTTGGTCACCGTGCGCTCCTCCTCGATGAAGTCGGCGAACTCGTCGCCGGTGAGGAAGGTGTCGTCCCAGCCGTTGGTCTCGAGGGCTTCCTCCCACTCCGGGGATCGTGCATGTCGGTGACGAGGTCGACCAGACGCTGGGTGGCGTCCTCGGAGAGGCCCGCGGGGGCGACGACGCCGCGCCAGTTGATGAACTCGATGTCGAGTCCGGCCTCGGTCAGCGTCGGGGCGTCGATGCCCTCGACCCGCTCGGTCCGGTCACCGCGAGCGCCCGGAGCTTGCCGGCCTTGACCTGCTCGGCATACTCGCTGACGCCCGAGATGCCGGCCGAGACGTTGTTGCCCAGCAGAGCCGCGAGGCTCTCGCCGCCGCCCGAGTAGGCGATGTAGTTCAGGTCCGAGGGCGAGGCGCCCGCAGCCTCGGCGAGCAGACCGGCCACGATGTGGTCGGTCCCGCCCGCCGAGCCGCCGGCGATGGCGACCTTGCGGCCGTTGGCGGCCAGGTCGTCGGTGAGGTCGGTGATGGTCTCGTAGGGGCTGTCGGCCGGGACGACGACGATCTCGTCCTCAGCGGTCAGCCGCGCGATCGGGGTGACGTCGTCGAGCGTCGCCTCGGACTGGTTGGTCTCGATGGCACCGACCATCACCAGGCCCATCACCATGAGGTACTCCTCGCTCTTCTCGTTGGCGAGCTGGGCCAGACCGATCGTGCCGCCGGCACCGGGGACGTTGCTCACCTGCGTGGACGTGGCGAGTCCGGCGCCCTCGAGGCTGGAGGCCATCGCGCGGGCGGTGCCGTCCCAGCCGCCGCCGGGGTCGGCCGGTGCCATGAGCTGGAGCCGGGAGACCGGCTGGTCGCCGGAACCGCCGTCGGACGACGACGAGGACGTGCCGCATGCCGAGAGCGAGAGGGCGGCGGCGGCGATGACCGCCGCGAGGGGGCGCACGCGGCGCGAGCGCTGGAGCAGGGAGTTGCTGGAGGACGAGACCATCGGTCTGGCCTTTCGGGTCGGGGATGAGCACGGCAGGAGATGTCCGGACGCTAGGCGCGCGAAGGCCGTGCGCACGACCTTCGGTCGTACGGGTCGTATTGGTCGTTCTGGTCGTGATGCGCGTCACCTCGCGCTGAGGCACGATGGCCGGGTGAGACGGATCCCCCTGACGGTGCAGCTGCTGGCGATGCAGATCGCGATCGTGCTCGCGGTGCTGGTGGCGGCGGGGATGCTCGCGTTTCACCTCCAGCCCGAGCAGATCCGGGACACGTA
>CAWJTB010000010.1:0-33884 GCA_963845655.1 uncultured Actinomycetota bacterium
GCTGGCCCGGCGCCGGCCACCGGCCGAGGCGGAGCGGGTAGGTGCCGAGGGGTCGATCGTTCCCCGAACGTCGCCAGCAGGGCGCCGGGAGGCGCGCTTGTCTGCACGATGGTTCGACACGAGAAGAGAAGTCCTTACGTCGGGGACACGCAACTGCCAACGATAACGGCACACACCCCCGACAGGTCACGCCACGATGCGCCGCCTGTGTGACCCGGCCCACCCTAGCCTGGCTCCGGCACGCTGCCAAAAGCGCCTCGGCCCGCCCTGCGTGTGTGCGACGTCACCTCGCGGGTCGGGCCGGTGGCCGTGCGGTGGGCTATCGTGCGGCGCGGGACGCCCCGCCGTCGGCGGAGTCCCGGTCAAGTGTCGAGACGTCGAGGAAGTGGTGAGCGCCGTGGTCGCACCGATCCGGATCGTGGTGGCCAAGCCGGGCCTCGACGGCCATGACCGAGGGGCCAAGGTGATCGCCCGCGCGCTGCGCGACGCGGGGCACGAGGTCATCTACACCGGCCTGCACCAGACTCCCGAGCAGATCGTCGAGACGGCGATCCAGGAGGACGCCGACGTGATCGGCCTGTCGGTGCTGTCGGGGGCTCACATGACCCTGTTCAAGAAGCTGGTCGCCCTGCTCGACGAGCGCGACGCCCGCGACATCGTGCTGATCGGCGGCGGCATCATCCCCGAGGCGGACATCCCGCTGCTCAAGGAGCTCGGGGTGGCCGAGGTCTTCACGCCCGGTGCCCCCACGACGCGCATCGTGGAGTGGGTCCGCGACCACGTCGCTGGGGACACCGCGTCTGCGTGAGCGTCAGCGGAACTGCGGCGTGCTGGTCAACGGCATCCGGAGCACGCTGGGCGACTCCTCGCTGGTCGTGACGGTCACCGGATGGGTGACGAGGTTGCCGGCGTAGGCGAAGTCGCTGGCTGCGACCACGACCTGGATGCGGTGCCCGGCGGCGAACCGCTGGGCCACACCGGGCAGCTCGACCTTCACCGGCTTGGTCACATCGGCCACCCGTGCCGGCGAGATCAGCCGGTGCTGGAGGGTCTTGCTGCCGTCGGGAGCCACGTCGTAGATCTTGGCGAAGAGGACCAGCTTGCCGCCCGGCCCCGTGCCCTGCGTCGCCGCAGCGGTCGGTGCGTCGAGGTGGAGCGTCAGGTCCGAGGAGCCGACCAGGTCGACCGCACGGTCGAGGACCGGCGTGGTCCATGCGGCGAACGTCCCAGGAGCGTCGCGGGGCTCCTGGTTGACGACGTCGCCCTCGAGGCCCGAGGTCTCGGAGTAGGACGTCGGCGCCGGACCGGCGTTGGCGTAGGACGCCTGGCCGTCGACCACGCGGGACCTGCTCGTCGTCAGGCCGTCGGTGCCGGTGAAGTAGAACGACGCGGTCGGGCTGTCGGAGAACGAGCGGCGCTCGGCGTACGCCTTGCTGATCGCGCGGCCGGCCTGGCCGGGCCGCGTGTCGTAGGGGACGTAGTCGCGGAAGTAGGAGAACCGGGCGCCGACGGGGGCCGTCCGCTGGCCCTTGACGTAGTGGTTCATCCAGTTGAGGAAGCGGTTGCCGAGGTAGGAGTCCCGCAGGGAGGTGGCGCCGAAGTCGAGCTCGCCGGGGGCCGGCTCGCTGCCGGAGTGGCCCCAGGACTGCCAGATCATCCGGGCGGGGGTGCCCTGGGCGCGCAGCCCGCGGTAGGTGGCGACGGCCTCCTGGATGTTGAACAGGGTGTCCTTCTGGCCCTGGACGACCAGCGTCGGAGCGGTGACCCGCTTCATGTACGTCGACACCGAGGCGTGCCGGGCGAGGTCGAGGGTGCCCTGGTCGGGGTAGCCGAGGGTGTTGAGCCGCACGGCCGCGGGGCAGGCCTCGTCCGCGAAGTTCGGGCACGGCGGGAAGTTGCGCGAGGGGTCGACCGACGAGCCCTGGGCGCCGTCGGTGATGCCGACCGAGAAGAAGAGGTCGACCCACTGCTTCTTGGCGACGCCCGGCGTGCGGTAGGTGACGCCGCGCGCGAGGTCGGTGTTGTTCGGCGCGAGTGAGTAGGACAGGTCGTTCCAGGTGATGATCGGGATCAGGGCGTCGACGCGCTTGTCCTGCATCGCGACGGCGTACTGGATCTGACCGCCGTAGGACCCGCCGATCATGCCGACGCGGGGGTCGCCGCGACGCTCCTTGGCGACGTACCTGATCCGCCGCGAGACGCCGTTGGCGTCCTGGTAGGACTTCGTGCCGGCCAGCACCGAGACCATCTGCTTGCCGGCCTTGCCGTCGTAGTCCGGGTCGTCGAGGTAGATCTTGCAGCCGGAGTTCGGGAAGCCCAGCCCGGTGTAGGCGAGCACCACGTAGCCCTGCTTGACGAAGCCGCGTCCGATGGCCGACTCGTTGCTGTCGTCCTTGCTGCCGCCGAACCCGTTGGTCGTCAGGATCGCCGACTTCTTGCGCGACCGGGACGCGGAGTCCGGCTTGTAGATGTCGGCGTCGACGAGGCAGCTCTGGTCGTTGTTCGGCCCGATCTTGACGTTGACGGTGATGTGCTGCAGCGAGTAGCCGGGCGTGCTGTCGGCCGCCTGTGCGGCCCCCCCGGAGGTGATCCCGGCCAGGGCCAGGGTGCTGCCGGCCAGGGTGGCGGCGGTGAGGGAGGCGATGAGCCGTCGAGTCAAGGGCATGGGGATCCGTCCGGTCGGGTCGATGCAGTGACTAACGACGCACGACCCGAATCGCTACGTAGCCTCTGCGTGTGAGGGGTGCCCCGTGCACCGCGGAGCCAAACTCAGCGCCCGCTCAGGTCCCGGCCGTACGGTGAGCAGATGACCGCTGTGCGGCGTTGGGGGTGTGTCGGCCTGGTCGTGCTGCTGCTGGTCGCGGCCCCGGTGATCGTGCGGGCGCTGCCCGCCAGCGAGTCCGCGGTCGCTGCCTCCGCGCTGCTCGAGCGGGTGCGGTCCTCGCGCGACGAGCCCTTCACGGGCTACGCCGAGACCGCGGGCAACGTCGCGCTGCCGGCCAACGACGCGCTGTCCGGTCTCGCCAAGCTGCTCAGCGACAGCAACCGGGTGCGCGTGTGGTGGCGCGACCCGGACACGTGGCGGGTCTCGACGCTCCGCACCACCGGCGAGACCGACCTGGTGCATCGGGGCGACCGCACGCTCCGCTGGGTCTATGAGTCGAAGAACGTCACCGTCTACCCCGACGTGTCGGTCCGGCTGCCCACGACGGTCGACCTGCTGCCGCCCGAGCTCGCCCGTCGCAGCCTCGCCGGGGCGCGTGCCTCCGAGCTGGAGCGGCTGCCCGCCCGGCGGGTCGCCGGACGAGACGCGCTGGGACTGCGGCTCCGGCCGGCCGACGAGCAGTCCTCGATCGGTCGCGTCGACGTGTACGTCGACCGGGAGACCGCCGTGCCCCTGAGCGTGGAGCTGTTCGCACGCGGGGCCCGCATCCCCGCGGTGTCGTCGGTGTTCCGCGACGTGGCGTTCGAGCAGCCCGACGCCTCGGCCCTGTCGTTCGAGCCGCCCGACGACGCGAAGGTCCGCTTCGACCGGGTCGTCGACCTGGCCTCGGCCGCCGACCGGTTCGCCTCGCGGGTGCCGCCGAAGCGGCTCGCGGGCCTGCCGGCCCGCGACCTCCCGGTCGACGCGACCCCCGGCTCCGTCGGCGTCTACGGCCGCGGGCCGACGGTGCTGCTCGCGATCCCGCTGTGGAGCCGCTCCGCCGAGCGCGTCCGCGCCGACCTCGAAGGGCGACCGGGCGTGCTGACCACCGACCGGGGCGTGCTGCTCGCCGCGCGGCCCCTGCGGCTGCTGCTCGCCGAGCCGGAGCCGAACGGCGCCGCCTGGCTGCTCGCGGGCACCGTCACCGAGCAGGCGCTCGAGGACGCGGCCGACCAGCTCGCCGCGGAGCGACCCGGGCTGCGGCTGCCGTGATCCGCACCCACGGGCTGACCAAGCGGTACGGCGCGGTCGCCGCGGTCGACGCCATCGACCTCGACGTCCGCGAGGGCGACGTCTACGGCTTCCTCGGCGCCAACGGCTCCGGCAAGACGACCACCGTGCGGATGCTGCTCGGCCTGGTGCTCGCCACGAGCGGGCGACGTCGACGTGCTCGGGCGAGCCGATGCCGCAGGCCGCGCGGCGCGGTGCTGCCCCAGGTCGGCACGCTGGTCGAGGGCCCGGCCGCCTACGGGCACCTGTCCGGCCGGGCGAACCTGCGCTCTTCGACGCCATGGGCGCCGGCGACCCGCCGGCGCGGCCGCGCCGGACGCGTGGACGACGTCCTGGAGCAGGTCGGCCTCGGCGGTGGCGGGCGACCGGCCGGTGAAGGGCCTACTCGCTCGGCATGCGGCAGCGCCTCGGCCTCGCCGCCGCGCTGCTGCGCGCGCCGCGGCTGCTGGTGCTCGACGAGCCGACCAACGGCCTGGACCCGCAGGGCATCCGCGAGATCCGCGAGCTGCTGCTCGAGCTGCAACCGCGAGGCACCACGATCTTCCTGTCCAGCACCTGCTGGCCGAGGTGGAGCAGCTGTGCACCCGGGTCGGCGTGCTCGACCGGGGCCGGCTGGTGGTGCAGGACGAGCTCGAGGCGCTGCGCGGCGCCGACCGGGCGCACCGTCGTGCGTGACCCCGGACCCGCGACCGGTCGTCGGCGCTGCTCGACGGCCGGGTGGCGGCGCCGCGACGGCGCGGCGGCTCGTCGTACGCGCCGACGACCCGGCGGCGCTCAACGCGCTACCTGGTGGCGCAGGGCGTGCGCGTGCGCGAGCTGGCCCCCGAGCGCCGCGACCTGGAGCAGGTCGTGCTCGAGGCCGACCGCCGAGCGCCGCACCACGTCGGGGCGTCGCGATGATCCGGCGTCGAGCTGCTCAAGCTGTTCCGCCGGCCGCGGACCTGGATCACCATCGCGATGCTCAACGCGCTGCCGCACGCTCGTGGCGGTGCTGCTGGCGGTCACCGACATCGGCCCGCGGCCCGGCGAGGGGCCGGCGTTCCTGTCGGCGGTGCTGACCAACGGCACGCTGTTCCCGCTGGCCGCGCTCGCGATCGTGCTGCCGCTGTTCCTGCCGGTCGCGGTCGCGGTGGTGGCGGGCGACGCAATCGCCGGCGAGGCCCAGGCGCGGCACCCTGCGCTACCTGCTGACCCGGCCGGTCGGCCGGACGCAGCTGCTGGTCGCCAAGCTCGTCACGGTCCTGGCCTTCGTGCTGGTGGCGGTCGTCGTCGTCGCCGCGGTCGGGTACGTCGTCGGGACGGCTGCTGTTCGGCCAGGGCGACGCGACAGGCGTGGTCACCGGCATCTCCGGGAGCAGCCTGACCTCGAACCAGCTCATCGCCCGGACCCTGATGGCGATCGTCTACGTGACGTTGTCGATGCTCGGCGTCGCGGCGATGGCGCTGTTCCTCTCGACCTTCACCGACTCGGCGCTCGGCGCGACCTGGGCGCGCTCGCGTTCCTGATCGCGTCCTCGCTGCTGCTCACCCTCGACGCGGCGGCCGGCTCGCAGCCCTACCTGCCGACCCGGTACTGGCTGTCGTTCGTCGACTTCTTCCGAGATCCGATCCTGTGGCGCGACCTCGTGCGCGGCGTGCTGCTGCAGGGCGGTCGTACGTGCTGGTCCTGCTCGGCGCGGCCTGGGCCAACTTCACGACCAAGGACATCACCAGCTGAGCAGGTGACCGTCGGCACGCGCGGTGGGCCGGTGCCCAGGGCGGTGTCGAGCAGGGCGAGCACGACCGGGTCGGACGGCAGCGCGCCGTGCGCCGTGGCCCGGTCCGGGCAGAGCGACTGCACGGTGAGGTTGAGCGCGCCCTCGAGCCGCGCCGAGTCGGTGGGTACGACGGTCTCGTCGGCCTCGGACCACACCGAGACGAACCGTGGCCCGTCCGGCGTCTCGTCGCGCGCGTTGAGGCCACGCAGCAGGTCGCTGCCCGGTGCGAGCTGCCGGCACGCCTCGGGGCAGCGGCCCGCCAGGCCCGCGGCCAGCTCGGCGACGTCGGTGCCGTGCTGCGGCGAGCCGACGCTCAGCACCCGCCGCGCCATCGAGTCGCCGCCGTGGTCGCGCCACGAACAGGCGCGCCACCACGCCGCCGGCCGAGTAGCCGACCACGTCGACCGAGGACGCGTCGGCGTCTCGCATCGCGTCCTGCGCCCGCTCCGCGAGGGCGGCCGCCTGCTCGTCGAGGTCGCCCGTGCCCCGGCCGACCGGGGGCACCACCACGACGTCGCGGCCGGCGTCGCGGAGTGCCGCGCGGATCGGGGTCAGTGCGGCGGTGGAGCCGCCGTACCCGCTGACCAGGAGGACCGGCCCAAGCCGGTCCTGGGTCACCGGCCGGACGCGCGAGCCGACGGCCTGCACCACCGCGACCGCCGTGGCGACCACGACGACGAGCAGCACGGCCAGCACCAGCATCAGCACCGCTCGACGGCGGGCGGGCGAGAGTCCGGCGAGCACGGTCAGCCTCGCTCGACGTGCGCGCGCACGAGGCCGGCGATCTCGTCGGCGTGCGTGACGATGGCCCAGTGGCCGGCCTCGACGGTGACCGCGCGCACGTGGGGGCCGATCCGCTCGAGATCGGCGTGCACCAGCGGGCCGAGGTAGCGGTCCCGCGTGGGTCGCACCACCAGCACCGGGACGTCGGTGCGGACGGGTCGCGGGTTTCGGAGCCGCGGGAGGGCGTTGGCGCGGTAGAGGTGCAGGCCGTGCCGCGCATCGTCGCGCAGACCCGCGCCGAAGTGGCCGCGCGGCACCCCCTCGAGCCGGGTCAGCTGGGCCGAGAGCAGGCGGTGACCGTGGCCCCAGAGCAGCTCCGGCAGCCGGGGCACGTGGAAAGCCAGCACGTAGGTGGAGTGCAGCGCCTGCCACAGCACGGCGCCTCGCCGCCCGCGGGGGCTGCGCACGACCGTGGCCAGGTGGTCGAGGGACGGTCCGGAGATCGAGGTGAACGACGCGATCCGGTGACGCAGCCGGGGATCGGTGGCCTCCACCCGCACCGCCTCCCACAGCGCCACCGACCCCCAGTCGTGCCCGACCAGGTGCACCGGGCCCTCGGGCCGCACGGCGTCGAGCACGGCGACGAGGTCGTCGACCAGGCGGTCCATCAGGTAGTCCGAACGGTCCGGCGGCGCGTCGGACCCACCCGCGCCCCGCACGTCGTACGTCACGACGTGCCAGCGGTCGAGGGGCAGCAGCGCGACGAGCGCCTGCCAGGTCTCCTGCCGGTCGGGGTAGCCGTGCACCAGCACCACGGTCGGCCGGTCGGGACCCGCGGGGCTGTGCTCGCGCACGTCGAGGGCGACGTCGCCGGAGCGGACGGACTGCGGTCGCGGGCGAGCGGGCATGTGACGAAGGGTACGGACCCGTGATGGCCGCTGACCGTCTCCCAGGGCTAGGGTCGGCTTCGGCACAGCAAGAGCCGAACCAGCGAGCCAAGGGCGGTCGACACGTGGACCTGATGGAGTACCAAGCGAAGGAGCTCTTCGCCAAGCACGACGTACCGGTGACCCTCGGCCGAACGGTCGAGACCGTCGCCGAGGCCCGCGCGGCGGCCGAGGAGATCGGTGGCGTCGTCGTCGTCAAGGCGCAGGTCAAGGCAGGCGGTCGCGGCAAGGCCGGGGGCGTCAAGGTCGCCAAGACCCCCGAGGAGGCCGAGGAGCACGCCTCGAACATCCTCGGCATGGAGATCAAGGGCCTGAGCGTCAACCGGGTCTCGATCGTCCCCGCCGCCTCCATCGAGGAGGAGTACTACTTCTCCTACCTGCTCGACCGGAGCAACCGCTCCTATCTCTGCATCGCCAGCGTCGAGGGCGGGGTGGAGATCGAGGAGGTCGCCCACACCAACCCCGACGCCGTGAAGCAGATCCCGATCAGCGCGAGCACCGGTGTCGACGAGGCCAAGGCGCGCGAGATCGTCGCCGCGGCCGGCTTCCCCGAGGACCTCACCGACCAGGCCGTGCAGCTGGCTCAGTCGCTCTGGACGGTCTTCGTCGAGGAGGACGCCACGCTGGTGGAGGTCAACCCCCTCGCCAAGCTCGCCGGCGGCAAGCTGGAGGCGCTCGACGGCAAGGTGTCGCTCGACGAGAACGCGGAGTTCCGGCACGAGGACCACGCGGCGTTCGAGGACAAGGCGGCAGCCGATCCGCTCGAGGCCAAGGCCAAGGAGAAGGGCCTCAACTACGTCAAGCTCGACGGGTCCGTCGGGATCATCGGCAACGGCGCCGGGCTGGTGATGTCCACCCTCGACGTCGTCGCCTACGCCGGCGAGGCGCACGGCGGCCAGAAGCCCGCCAACTTCCTCGACATCGGCGGCGGTGCGTCCGCGCAGGTGATGGCAGACGGCCTCGACGTGATCCTCCACGACGAGCAGGTCCGGTCGGTGTTCGTGAACGTCTTCGGCGGCATCACCTCCTGCGACGCGGTCGCCGACGGCATCGTGGGTGCGCTGCAGATCCTCGGCGACGAGGCCACCAAGCCGCTCGTCGTACGCCTCGACGGCAACAACGTCGAGGAGGGCCGTCGGATCCTCGACGAGGCCGCCCACCCGCTCGTCACGCTCGTGGACACCATGGACGGTGCGGCCGACAAGGCCGCCGAGCTCGCCGCCGCCGCCGGCTCGAAGGGAGCCTGACCCATGTCGATCTTCGTGAACAAGGACAGCCGCGTCATCGTCCAGGGCATCACCGGCGGTGAGGGCACCAAGCACACCGCGCTGATGCTCAAGGCCGGGACCAACGTCGTCGGTGGCGTCAACGCCCGCAAGGCCGGCACCACCGTGACCCACGGCGACCTCGAGCTCCCGGTCTTCGGGACCGTCGCGGAGGCCATGAAGGAGACCGGCGCCGACGTGTCGATCGCCTTCGTCCCGGCTGCCTTCACCAAGGACGCGGTGATCGAGGTCGATCGATGCCGAGATCCCGCTGCTGGTGATCATCACCGAGGGCGTGCCGGTGCAGGACTCCGCGGAGTTCTGGGCCTACGCCGAGGGCAAGAGCACCCGCATCATCGGCCCGAACTGCCCCGGCATCATCACGCCCGGCGAGTGCCTGGTCGGCATCACGCCCTCCAACATCTCGGGCTGGGTCCGGTCGGCCTGGTGTCGAAGTCGGGCACGCTGGACCTGTACCAGATGATGTTCGAGCTGCGCGACCACGGCTTCTCGACCGCCATCGGCATCGGCGGCGACCCGATCATCGGCACCACGCACATCGACGCGCTCGCCGCCTTCGAGCAGGACCCGGACACCAAGGCGATCGTGATGATCGGCGAGATCGGCGGCGACGCCGAGGAGCGTGCCGCGGCCTACATCAAGGACAACGTCACCAAGCCGGTGGTCGGCTACGTCGCGGGCTTCACCGCCCCCGAGGGCAAGACGATGGGCCACGCCGGCGCGATCGTGTCCGGCTCGTCCGGCACCGCGCAGGCCAAGAAGGAGGCCCTCGAGGCCGCCGGGGTCAAGGTCGGCAAGACGCCGTCCGAGACCGCCCAGCTGCTGCGCGACATCCTGTCGACTCTCTGACCGACCCGCCGGGCTATCACCTCTGCGTGATTCAGCCACTCCGGGGCCGTTTGGCCCGGGAGGTGATAGCCCGACGGGCCGCGCGTTGGTGACCGCGGCTAGGTGACCGCGTTGCGGATGTCGTACGACGGGCGGAGATGCTCCTCGTGGGAGATCACCTCGGCGAGGTGCTCGACGGCGTCGAGGACGTCGACGTGGCTGACGTACAACGGCGCGAAGCCGAAGCGCGCGACGTCGGGGGTCCGGAAGTCGCCGACCACCCCGCGCTCGACGAGCGCCTGCACCAGGCCGTAGGCGGCGTCGTGCCGCAGCGAGACCTGGCTGCCTC
Source organism: uncultured Actinomycetota bacterium (assembly GCA_963845655.1). Lineage (GTDB taxonomy): Bacteria > Actinomycetota > Actinomycetes > Propionibacteriales > Nocardioidaceae > Nocardioides_B. The sequence continues at coordinate 9,825 of CAWJTB010000010.1, forward strand.
GGCGCGCGTGCTCGCGGGGCGTGATGACCTCGACCAGGTCGCCGAGCCGGTCGTCGACGAGCGCGATGAAGAAGTCGGTCAGCGACAGGGAGGCGGCCCGGAGCACGTCGACCGGCACGCCGTCGAAGGCCTCCAGCGCGGCGTCCAGGGCGGACAGGCCGAGCACCTGCGGGGTGCCGGACGCCATCCGGGCGATGCCGTCGGCGGGCGCGAACGAGCGGTCCATGTCGAAGGGCCGGGCGTGGCCGAACCAGCCGGTGATCGGCTGGTCCCACGCGGCCTGGTGGCGCGGGTGCACCCAGGAGAAGGCGGGTGAGCCGGGGCCGCCGTTGAGGTACTTGTAGGTGCAGCCCACTGCGATGTCCGCGTCGGCACCCATCAGGTCGACCGGCACCGCGCCCGTGGAGTGGCAGAGGTCCCACTGGACCAGCGCGCCCGCGTCGTGGGCAGCCCGGGTGAGGGCCTCGAGGTCGAACATCGAGCCGGAGCGGAAGTCGACGTGGGTCAGGGCCAGCAGCGCCACGTCGTCGTCCAGCGAGGCCGCGGGGTCGGCCGGGTCGCACCAGCGGACCTCGAGGTCCAGGGTGCGCGCGACCCCGTCGGCGACGTAGGCGTCGGTGGGGAACGTGGTCGGCTCCAGCACCAGCACGCGGCGACCGGGGCGCAGGCGGCTCGCCGCCACGAACGTCTTGAACAGGGTGACCGTCGTCGAGTCGCCGACGTGCACGTCGGCGCCGTCGGCCCCGATCAGGGGCGCGATGCGGGCGCCGACCCGACGAGCCAGCCCGACCCAGTCGGCGGTGTTCCACGACGAGATCAGCCCGGTGCCCCACTCCTCGGTGACCACGGTGCGCAGCCGGTCGGCGACCCCGTGCGGCAGTGCGCCGAGCGAGTTGCCGTCGAGGTAGACCACGCCGTCGGGCAGGTCGAAGTCGTCACGGTGGTGGGCCAGCGGGCTCGCGTCGTCGAGGGCCTCGGCGGTGGCGCGGGTCAGGGGACGGGTCACCGGGCGAGGCTACGTGTCGAGCTCGCGCAGCCGGTCGCCGGCACGGACCAGCAGCGCCCGGAACGCCAGGTCGGACATGTCGTCCTCGGGGGTGGGCGCGAACGTCAGCTGCGCGACGGTGCGCCCGACCCGGACGAACCCGACCCGGAAGCCCACGAAGCGCTTCTCGGCGATCTCGGTGCGCAGGTCCCAGCTGGAGAACTCCAGCTGCGGGTCGGAGCGGTCCAGCGAGCCGGCACTCTTCACGGTGGTGGACAGGTCCCGCTTCTCGCAGCCGGCGACGGTGCCCCGTATGCCGGACAGGAACTTCGACGCGGCCCGGGGGGAGCGGAACACGCCGTAGGTCTCCGACAGCCCGAAGCGCGCGGGCAGGGAGGCCTGCGGGATCAGGTAGGTGCGGGTGCGGGTGCGCGTCGCGCCGCCCTTGACGAAGTTGGCCCGGTCGCAGGTGGTGCGCGACGGGTTGACGGCACCAGCCGTGGGCTCCGTGCCGACCCACGGCTTGTCGATGCGCCCGACCGGGGGAAGGTCGGGCACGGCGAGGATGCCGCGTTCGTCGCCGGAGGGGGGCGGTGGTGCGACCCGGAAGGTGGGGGTGGCCTCGCAGCTCTCCGCGCCGGTGCGTGCGCAGAGCAGCGACACGGAGTCGGCCAGGGAGGAGGCGACGGCGCGGGCGTCCGGGGGAGCGGCCCCCACCACGGTGCTCACGGTCGTGGTGGTCACCGACCCGAGCCGGGCGATCGCGACGGTCATGGTGGTGACCGGCTTGTTCCAGACCTTGAGCGTGAGCACCTCGGCCTCGTCTCCGATGCTGCCCATCTTGTAGGCGCTGAGCACCTGGAGCCGCCCGACCTTGCAGCCGGCGTACCAGCCGACCGCGGTGCGGAAGCCCGTGGCCGCCTGCTTCGCCGAGCGGGACACCTCGACGATCTGGAGCGCCGAGCGCTGCGTGCCGCGCGCGGTGCGGAACCCACGGACCAACGCGGTGTAGCCGTCGGGGTCCGCGAACCGGGACTGCTGACACATCGTGTTGATGCCGTCGCCCTCGGTGTTGTTGTCGGTGCGCGTCTCGACCCACGTGTTGGTCGGTCCGAGCCGGCGGATCTGCCCGGGGGTGAGCAGGTCGTCCTCGGACGGGATCGTGGAGCGCGGCGTCGGCTCGGCCGTCGGCGTCACCCTGCGGACCGACTCGGCGCTGGTCGCTTCGGGCTCGTAGGCCAGCGCCCCGGAGGCGAGCGCCACCACGACGGCGGCGGCGGCGCCGATCACCGTGTGGGCCTGCCGGCGCTTGCGGCCGGAGCGTCGCACGATCGGGCCCCGGGGCAGGGCCGCGGCGTCGAGCACGTCGTCGAGGACGTGCACGGAGCGCGCGACGTCGTCGGCTGGGAGGGCGAGCGCGCCGGCGTACGCCGCGGTGGCGAGCCGCAGCTCGCGCTCGGCGGTCTCGAGGGTGATGCCGAGCTCACGGGCCGCATCGGTCGGCTCGAGGCCGGCGACGCGCACCAGCAGGAGCACCCGGCGGTGGGCCACGGGCAGGTGGGACAGGGCGTCGAGCACCCGGCGGTGTCGCTCGGCCAGGCCCCTGTTGCGGTGCCAGATGCGGCCGGTGTGCCGGCGCTGCGCGAGCTGCCACGCGCGGGGACGGATCCACTCCAGCGGGTCGTCGAGGCGCGACACCTTGCGCCAGTGCTGCCAGGCGCCGACGTAGGCGTCCCGCACGGCGGCCCGCGCAGCGGTCAGGTCGCCGGTCAGCGCGAAGGTCTGGAGCAGCAGGTCACGGCGGGTCGCACGGTAGAAGGAGTCGTAGTGCTCCTCCACGGTGGTCCCCTCTCGTTGCCGGCTCTCGCATGCGGGCAGGCCGCCCCGCGCACCCCCCTGCGAGGCCTCCACGGTACGAGGGCTGGTGGGGCGGGGCCAACTCGGCGTGGCACCCCGAGAGCGACATCACGCTCGGCGAGGATGGGTCGAGATGACCGACCTGCTGCGCTCACCCGACCTGCGGACGCCCCCGGCACCACCGGGCGGCGTCCCCATGCGACCCCTCGCCCTGGGGGCCGCCCTGGCCGGTGTGGTCGCCTCCGGCGCGGTCCTGCTGGGCTGCATGGCGCTGGGGCTCGTCGGCTGGTTCGCCTCCGACGCGGGCACCCACGGCGACACGCGTGACGCGATCCGGGTCGGCGCGGACGGCTGGCTCCTCGGCCACGGCGCGGGGCTCGACCTCGCCGTCGGCGGGGTCAGCGCGACCGTGACCGTGCTGCCGCTGGGCCTGACCCTGCTGTGCCTGTACGTCGCACACCGGCTCGGTCGCTGGGCCGCGGAGACCTCGGCCGTCGAGGACGTCCGCGGGGTCGCGCTCGGCGCCATCGTGCTGGCGGGCATCTACGCCGTGGTCGCCCTGACGACGGCCGTGCTGGCCGCCACCCCGGAGGCCGAGCCCAGCCTGCTCCGCGCCTTCGTCGGCTCCTTCGTGATCGCACTGGTCGGCGGCGGGACCGGTCTGGTCGCGGGCAGCCGGTCGCTGGCCTGGCGGGAGGCGGTGCCCGAGTGGCTGCGCGCCATCGTGCAGGGGACGCTCGCGGGCGCGCTGCTGATGGTCGCCGCAGGCGCGCTGCTCGTCGCGGTCGCGCTCCTGCTCGACCTCGGCTCCGCGGCGAGCGTGCTCTCCCGCCTGCACGCCGGCACCTCGGGTGGCCTGCTCTCGACCGGGCTGGTCGCCGCAGTCGCGCCCAACGCGGCGCTGCTCGGCTCGTCCTACCTGCTCGGTCCCGGCTTCGCCGTCGGCACCGGCACGCTCGTCTCACCCTCCGTGGTCGCCCTCGGCCCGGTGCCGGCGTTCCCGCTGCTGGCGGCCCTTCCCGAGAGCGGCACGCAGCCCGCCTGGCTGACCGCGCTGGCGGCCGCTCCGGTGCTCGCCGGGGTGCTCGCCGCCGTCCTGGTCGTCCGTCGGCACCCGGTGCTCGACTACGAGGCGGGCGCCGTTCGCGGGCTCGGCTCGGGGGTGGGCGGCGGCCTGCTGCTCACCGCCATGGTCGCGCTCGCCGGCGGAGCCGTCGGACCCGGACGGATGGCCGACGTCGGAGCGGACCTGCTGCCCACGCTGGTCTCCGCGACCGTCGCGATGGGCGTGGGCGGTCTCGTGGGCGGGGTCGTCGCCACCTGGTGGTCGCGCCGCTCCTGAGCGGACCGGGTCGGTAGCCTCTGCCGCATGCCTCGTCCCCCCGCTCGCCTGGTCGTGCTCGTCTCCGGGGGTGGGACCAACCTGCAGGCGCTGCTGGACGCGGGCGCGGACCCGACGTACGGCGCGCAGGTCGTCGCGGTGGGCGCCGACCGGCACGACATCGAGGGGCTGGCGCGCGCCGAGCGGGCCGGTGTACCGACCTTCGTGCACCGGGTGCGCGACTACGACACCCGGGCGGACTGGGACGCAGCCCTGGCGGCCTCGTGCGCTGCGCACCAGCCCGACCTCGTGGTGCTGGCCGGCTTCATGAAGCTGACCGGGGCGCCGTTCCTGGACGTCTTCGGCGGCCGCACCCTCAACACGCACCCGGCGCTGTCGCCGTCGTTCCCCGGCATGCGCGGCCCCGCCGACGCGCTGGAGTACGGCGTGAAGGTGACCGGCGCGACGCTGTTCGTCGTGGACGCCGGCGTCGACACCGGCCCGATCGTCGCGCAGACCGCGGTCCCCGTGGAGGACGACGACGACGTCGAGGCCCTGCACGAGCGGATCAAGGTCGCCGAGCGCCGGATGCTCGTGGAGACCGTGGGCGCGATGGCGCGCGAGGGGTTCGCGGTGTCCGGGCGCAAGGTGCGCATCGGCGGGCCGGTCACCTAGGCTGGCGCCCACACGACTGGCGCAGGTGGGACACCACCAGGGAGTGACGTCGAGCGCATCGAACGCCTGGGTGCCTCATCGAAGACACGACGCGATGAGGAGTCACATGCCCAACCCCGACGACGCCCGCCTGCCGGTGCTGCGGGCCCTGGTCTCGGTCTACGACAAGACCGGTCTCGACGACCTGGCACGCACCCTGCACGAGGCCGGCGTCGCGCTGGTCTCGACCGGCTCGACCGCGGCACGGATCGCCGCCGCAGGCGTCCCGGTCACCCAGGTGGAGGACCTCACCGGGTTCCCCGAGTGCCTCGACGGCCGGGTCAAGACGCTGCATCCCGCAGTGCACGCCGGCATCCTCGCCGACCGTCGCCTCGAGGCGCACCGCGCCCAGCTCGAGGAGCTCGGCATAGCGGCGTTCGACCTCGTGGTCTCGAACCTCTACCCCTTCGCCGACACCGTCGCGAGCGGTGCGTCACCCGACGAGTGCATCGAGCAGATCGACATCGGTGGTCCGTCGATGGTGCGCGCCGCCGCCAAGAACCACCCCTCCGTGGCGATCGTCACCTCGCCCGCGCAGTACGACGACGTGCTGGACGCCGTACGCGCCGGAGGCACGACGCTGCCGCAGCGCCGCAGGCTCGCGGCGGAGGCGTTCGTGCACACCGCGACGTACGACGTGCACGTCGCCTCGTGGATGGGCAGCGTCGTCACCGACACCTCCGAGGGCACCGGCTTCCCCGCGTGGATCGGCGGCACCTGGGAGCAGGCCGCGGTGCTCCGCTACGGCGAGAACCCGCACCAGCGGGCCGCGCTGTACACCAGCGGCGTCGCCCCCGAGGGCGGTCTCGCGCAGGCGGTTCAGCACCACGGCAAGGAGATGTCCTACAACAACTACGTCGACGCCGACGCGGCCCGCAGGGCGGTCTACGACTTCGACGAGCCGGCCGTCGCGATCATCAAGCACGCCAACCCGTGCGGCATCGCGGTCGGCGCCGACGCGGCCGAGGCGCACCGCAAGGCGCACGCCTGCGACCCGGTCTCGGCGTTCGGTGGCGTCATCGCCAGCAACGTGCCGGTCACCGTCGAGATGGCCGAGCAGGTCGCGGAGATCTTCACCGAGGTCGTCGTCGCCCCGGGCTACGAGGACGGTGCGGTCGAGGTGCTGGCTCGCAAGAAGAACATCCGGGTGCTCGCGTGCGGCCCGCTCGCCCGCGGCGGCATCGAGACGCGCGCGATCTCGGGCGGCATGCTGCTGCAGGCGCGCGACAACGTCGACGCCGTCGCCGACCACGGGGGCGACGACCCGACCACGTGGACGCTCGCCACCGGTGCGGCCGCCTCTGCCGAGACCCTCGCCGACCTGGCCTTCGCCTGGAAGGCCGCTCGCGCGGTGAAGTCCAACGCCATCCTGCTCGCCTCCGCCGGTGCGTCGGTGGGCGTCGGCATGGGCCAGGTCAACCGGGTCGACTCCTGCCGGCTCGCCGTGGAGCGTGCCGGCGAACGGGCGGCCGGTTCGGTGGCCGCCTCGGATGCCTTCTTCCCCTTCGCCGACGGGGCGCAGATCCTGGTCGACGCCGGCGTCACGGCGATCGTGCAGCCCGGCGGCTCGGTGCGCGACGAGGAGGTGGTGGCGGCCCTCGAGCAGGCGGGCGTCACGATGTACCTCACCGGCACCCGGCACTTCTTCCACTGACCTCTCACCCAGCACGAAGGGGCACCATGAGCGCACAGATCCTGGACGGTACGGCGACCGCGAAGGCGATCAAGGGCGAGCTGACCGCCCGCGTCGACGCCCTGCGGGCCCGGGGCGTGGTGCCGGGCCTCGGCACCGTGCTCGTCGGCAACGACCCGGGCTCGACGTGGTACGTCAACGGCAAGCACAAGGACTGCGCCGAGGTCGGCATCGAGTCCATCCGGGTCGACCTGCCCGACACCACCACGCAGACCGAGCTCGAGGAGCACCTCGCGCGGCTCAACGCCGACCCGGCCTGCACCGGCTACATCGTGCAGCTGCCGCTGCCCCAGCAGATCGACGAGAACGCCGTGCTGGGACAGATCGACCCGGCCAAGGACGCGGACGGGCTGCACCCGACGAACCTCGGCTGGCTGGTGCTCGGGCGGCCGGCGCCGCTGCCGTGCACGCCGTTCGGCATCGTCGAGCTGCTGCGCCGCCACGACGTGGAGATCAGGGGCGCCGAGGTCGTCGTGGTCGGACGCGGGGTCACCGTCGGCCGGCCGCTGGGTCTGCTGCTGACCCGGCGCAGCGAGAACGCCACCGTCACGCTGTGCCACACCGGCACCCGCGACCTGGCGGCGCACACCCGCACGGCCGACATCGTCGTCGCCGCGGCCGGTGTGCCCGGCATCATCAGCGCCGACATGGTCAAGCCCGGGGCGGCCGTGCTCGACGTCGGTGTGTCGCGCGTCGACGGCCGGCTCGCCGGTGACGTAGCGCCGGACGTCTTCGACGTCGCCGGCTGGGTCTCGCCGAACCCCGGCGGGGTCGGCCCGATGACGCGCGCGATGCTGCTGTCCAACATCGTGAGCGCGGCGGAGCAGCAGGTCGGCGGTGCGTGAGGACAGCCCGCTCCGCCGCCCCCAGACGTTCGGGGGCGTGGTCTACCTCAGCGTGCTCGCCGCGGCCGTCATCGGGCTGGTGATCGTCGTCCTCGGTGCGTGGCGCACCGGGGTCAGCTGGATCGGCGCCGGGCTGCTCGTCGCCGCCGTGGCCCGGACCGGGCTCTCGGAGCGCGGCGCCGGGATGCTCCGGGTGCGCCGCAAGTGGTCCGACGTGCTGATGCTCGTCGGTGCCGGCCTCGCCCTGATCGCGTTGGCGATCGCCGTACCCGACCAGACGTAGGGCACGGCGACCGCGCTCAGATCAGGCCGAGCTCCTTGACCGCGTCGCGCTCCTCGACGAGCTCGGCGGCGGTGGCGTCCATGCGGCCGCGCGAGAAGTCGTCGATGTCGAGGCCGGAGACGATCTCCCAGTCCCCGTGCTTGGTGACGACGGGGTAGCTGTAGACGATGCCCTCGGGGATCCCGTAGGAGCCGTCGCTGCGCACGGCCATCGACACCCAGTCGCCGCCGGCACTGCCCTGCAGCCAGTCGCGGGCGGCGTCGATGGTCGCCGACGCGGCGGAGGCCGCCGACGACGAGCCGCGGGCCTCGATGATCGCGGCACCGCGCTTGGCGACGGTGGGGATGAAGTCGTTCTCGATCCAGGCCTGGTCGTCCACCGTCTCGGCGGCGTTCTTGCCCGCGACCTCGGCGTGGAAGATGTCGGGGTACTGGGTCGCGGAGTGGTTGCCCCAGATCGTCAGCTTCTTGATCTCCGAGACGGGGACGCCGGTCTTGGCAGCCAGCTGCGACAGGGCCCGGTTGTGGTCCAGGCGGGTGAGCGCGGAGAAGCGCTCCTGGGGGATGTCGGGCGCGTTGGTCAGCGCGATCAGGGCGTTGGTGTTGGCCGGGTTGCCGGTGACGCCGACCCGGACGTCGTCGGCGGCGACGGCGTTGAGGGCCTTGCCCTGCGCGGTGAAGATCGCACCGTTGGCCTCCAGCAGGTCGCCTCGCTCCATGCCCTTGGTGCGGGGGCGAGCACCCACGAGCAGGGCCAGGTTGACCCCGTCGAAGACCTTCTCGGCCTCGTGGCCGATCTCGACGTTCGCGAGCGTCGGGAAGGCGCAGTCGTCGAGCTCCATCACGACACCCTCGAGGGTCTTGAGGGCCGGCTCGATCTCGAGCAGGCGCAGCTCGATGGGCGTGTCCTTGCCGAGCAGGTCGCCGCTGGCGAGGCGGAAGAGCAGGCTGTAGCCGATCTGGCCGGCGGCGCCGGTGACGGCGACCTTGACGGGAGTACTCGATCACACGCTCCAGGGTTCTAGGTGTCCGATCCCGCCGACGCTAGCAAGGCCGACGCGCGCCCGGGTGGGCCCCCTCATAGGCTCGCGACCGTGACCCCGCATCTGACCCCCCTGCTCAACGACCTCGTCGTCTCCGTCGCCGCACCGGCGATCGTGATCGCCGACCCCGACGGACAGATGCACGGCGGCGGTGTCACCGGCTGGTACGTCGACGATGTCCGGCTGCTCGACGAGGTCGTGGTGTCGGTCGCGGGCAGCGACCTCGAGCCGGTCGGCTCCACCACCACCGGTGCGGACACGCAGCTGTTCACGCACGTCGCGCGTCACCTCGGTGGCTGGATCCACGACCCCCAGGTCACCCTCGACCGACGCCGCACGCTCGGCGCCACCGAGCTGGTGGAGGAGATCGTCGTGGAGTCGCGGGCGCAGGAGACCGTGTCGCTCACCCTGCACATCGACCTGGCCGCGGACCTGGCGCCGATGGCCGAGGTCCGGCAGGGCCGTCGCACCGCGCACGTGGCGGGGGAGCGCACCGAGACCGGGGTGGCCTGGGACGCCTTCGCGGTCGCGTGCGACCCGGCGCCCGACGCCCTCGACGACGGGCGCCGCGTCACCTGGCGGGCCACCCTCGAGCCCGGCACCTCGTTCACGGCCCGGTTGACCTGCACGGCGCACGCCACGCCGGCCTTCGGTCCCGGTGGCACGCCGCCCTGGGCGGCCGACACCCGTGTCGACGCCGCGGACCTCCGGCTGTCGCGACTGGTCGAGCAGAGCCTCGCGGACCTGGCCGGTCTGCTGCTGCGCGACGGGGACGACGCCTTCCTGGCCGCGGGCAGCCCGTGGTTCCTCACGCTGTTCGGTCGGGACTCCCTGTGGGGCGCCCGGCTGCTGATGCCCTTCGGCACCGACCTCGCGCTCTCCACCTTGCGCACGCTGGCTCGCCGTCAGGGCGAGACGAGCGACCCGGACAGCGAGGAGCAGCCCGGCAAGATCCTGCACGAGGTCCGCAACACCACCCTGGAGCTCGGCGGCATGAGCCTGCCGCCGGTCTACTACGGCACCGTCGACGCCACGCCGCTGTTCGTGTGCACGCTCGCCGACGCGTGGCAGTGGGGCGCCGACCGCGACGAGGTGGCCGCGCTGCTGCCCGCCGTACGGCGGTGCCTGGCGTGGGTCATGGAGCAGTCCTCGGCGTCGGGCTGGCTGCGCTACGTCGACGTCTCGGGACGCGGGCTGGCCAACCAGGGCTGGAAGGACAGCGTGGACTCCGTGCAGCACGCCGACGGGCGGTTGGCGCAGGCGCCGATCGCGCTGTGCGAGGTGCAGGGCTACGGCTACGAGGCGGCGGTGCGCGGCGCGGCGCTGCTGGCGGCCTTCGACGAGCCGGAGGTGGAGGGGCTGGCCGCCTGGGCCGAGGACCTGCGCGCCCGCTTCCAGGACGCGTTCTGGGTGGAGACCACCGAGGGCGGTCACGTCGCGATCGCCCTCGACGGCGAGGGCCGCCAGGTCGACTCGGTGACCTCCAACATCGGGCACCTGCTCGGCACCGGCATCCTCAGCGAGGCCCAGGTCGCGCGCTGCGTCGAGGTGCTCGGCGGCCCCGACCTGAGCAGCGGCTTCGGGCTGCGCACGCTCACGTCTGCCTCGCCGCGCTACAGCCGGCTGAGCTATCACGGCGGCTCGGTGTGGCCGCACGACACCGCGGTCGCCGTACGCGGTCTCGCGCTCGAGGGGCGGGTCACGGAGGCGGCGGAGCTGGCGGCGGGACTCGTCGCGGCGTCGGAGGGCCAGCGACCGACCGCCTACCGGCTGCCCGAGCTGTACGGCGGCGACGCGGCCACCGACCGGGACCACCCCGTCGACTACCCGGCGTCCTGCCGGCCCCAGGCGTGGGCGGCCGCCGCGTCGCTCGCCTGCCTGGTCGCGGCGACCGGGCTCGAGGTGGACCGCGACGGCGTGACCCATCCGGTCCGGGTGAGCACCCGGCTGGGGCCGTTCACCGTGCACGGCGTCCGGGCGGGCGGCGCCGCCCTGAGCGTCGACGTGGCGGCCGACGGCACCGTGTCCGTCACGGCCGCGGGGGAGTAGCCCGCGCCTCCGGACGCGGTTAGGTTGGCGACAGACGCCTCAGGTATCTTGACGTCAAGAAACTTTCTTGTCGCGACGCGAACGGAGCCCCGGTGACGGACCCCCAGACGAACGAAGCCGTGATCATCTACACCCACACCGACGAGGCGCCTGCCCTGGCGACGCACTCGTTCCTGCCGGTGATCTCGGCCTACGCCTCCACCGCCGGCGTCGCGGTCGAGACCCGCGACATCTCGCTCGCGGGCCGGATCATCGCGCAGTTCACCGACCGGCTCCCCGAGGAGCAGCAGGTCGACGACGCGCTCGCCGAGCTCGGCGACCTCGCGAAGCGGCCCGAGGCCAACATCATCAAGCTGCCCAACATCAGCGCCTCGACGCCGCAGCTCAAGGCCGCGATCAAGGAGCTGCAGGAGCAGGGCTACGACCTGCCGGCCTACCCCGACGACCCGCAGTCCGACGAGGACAAGGACGCCCGCACGCGCTACGACCGGGTCAAGGGCAGCGCGGTCAACCCCGTGCTGCGCGAGGGCAACTCCGACCGCCGCGCGCCCGCGTCGGTCAAGAACTTCGCCAAGGCCCACCCGCACTCGATGGGTGCCTGGAGCAGCGACTCCAAGACCAACGTCGCCACGATGGGCGAGCACGACTTCCGCAGCAACGAGCAGTCGGTCGTCCTCGACGCCGACGACACCCTGACCATCAAGCACGTCGCCGGGGACGGCACCGAGACCGTCCTCAAGGACGCCATCCCCGTGCTGGCCGGTGAGGTCGTCGACGCGACGTTCCTCGACGTCGCCGCCCTCCGTCGCTTCCTGACCGAGCAGATCGCCCGGGCCAAGGCCGAGGACGTGCTGTTCTCCGCGCACCTCAAGGCCACGATGATGAAGGTCTCCGACCCGATCATCTTCGGCCACGTCGTGCAGGCCTTCTTCCCCACGCTGTTCGAGCAGTACGGCGAGCAGCTGCGCGCCGCGGGCATCTCTCCCAACGACGGTCTCGGCGCGCTGCTCAACGCCGTCGAGGGTCTGCCCGACGGTGAGGCCATCAGGGCCGCCGTACAGCAGGGGATCGCGGACGGGCCGCGGCTCGCCATGGTCGACTCCGACCGCGGGATCACCAACCTGCACGTCCCCTCCGACGTGATCATCGACGCCTCGATGCCGGCAATGATCCGCACCTCCGGCCACATGTGGGGCCCTGAGGGCGAGGAGGACGACACCCTCGCGGTGATCCCGGACAGCTCCTACGCCGGCGTGTACCAGACCGTCCTCGACGACTGCCGCGCCCACGGCGCCTTCGACCCTGCGACCATGGGCTCGGTGCCCAACGTCGGCCTGATGGCGCAGAAGGCCGAGGAGTACGGCTCGCACGACAAGACCTTCGAGATCCCGGCCGCCGGCACCGTCCAGGTCGTCGACGCCGCCGGTGACGTGCTGATGTCGCACGACGTGCAGCCCGGCGACATCTGGCGCGCCTGCCAGACCAAGGACGAGCCGATCCGCGACTGGGTCAAGCTCGCCGTCACCCGCGCCCGCGCCAGCGAGACGCCGGCGATCTTCTGGCTCGACGAGACGCGTGCGCACGACCGCAACCTGATCGCCAAGGTCGAGCAGTACCTTCCCGAGCACGACACCGACGGGCTGACCATCGAGGTCATGGCGCCGGCCGACGCGACGGCGTACTCCCTGGAGCGGATCCGCAAGGGCGAGGACACCATCTCGGTCACCGGCAACGTGCTGCGCGACTACAACACCGACCTGTTCCCGATCCTCGAGCTCGGCACCAGCGCCAAGATGCTGTCGGTCGTGCCGCTGATCAACGGCGGTGGCCTGTTCGAGACCGGTGCCGGCGGCTCCGCGCCCAAGCACGTGCAGCAGCTGGTCAAGGAGAACCACCTGCGGTGGGACAGCCTCGGTGAGTTCCTGGCGCTCGCGGTCAGCTTCGAGCACCTCGCGCAGACCACCGACAACGCCCGCGCGCAGATCCTCGCCGACACCCTCGACGCCGCCACGGGTCGCTTCCTCAACGAGAACAAGTCGCCCTCGCGCAAGGTCGGCGAGATCGACAACCGCGGCAGCCACTTCTACCTCGCACTGTTCTGGGCCGAGGAGCTCAGCAAGCAGGACGAGGACGCCGAGCTGGCGTCGGCGTACGCCGAGATCGCCCAGTCCCTCAAGGACAACGAGGACACCATCAACTCCGAGCTCCTCGCCGTACAGGGCTCGCCGGCCGACATCGGGGGCTACTTCCGTCCCGACGTGCAGAAGGCCGAGACGGTGATGCGTCCGTCGAAGACCTTCAACGACATCCTCAAGGTGCTGGCCGACAAGCTCGGCTGACGCAGCGCGGCTGGCTCAGCCCTCGCTCGCCTCGTGCGGGCGCGGGCCGGGTCGGCCCGTGGGCTGCCCGTGAGCTGCCCGTGAGCGTCGAGCTCCGCGCAGTCTTTGGGGTGCATTGTGTTGTCGCCTGCAGCGACGCTCGCGCCTGATTGAGTGGTCGCTCGCGCTCCGTCGAGTGGTCGCTCGCGCACTGTTGAGTGGTCGCTCGCGCTCCGTCGAGTGGTCGCTCGCGCACCGTCGAGTGGTCGCTTGTGCTTGTCCCGATCGGGCGCGGGATGGCGACCCGAAGTCGTCTTTGTCTCTCCGCTTTCGGATGCCCGGATGGCGAGATTCCCCTTGTGGACAACGGCATTCTCCCTTCTCGATTGTCCGCGGGCTAGGGTAGAATCGAACACATGTTCGACACCGGTTGGATCGCTGACCTGGACGCCGAGTCGGCGTGCGAGGCGATGGCCGCGACCCAAGCCGGGCTGCGGGAGCAGGAGTGGCGCGAGCTCGCGCTGGCCGCGCACTGGGCCGACCTGCACCCGGCCCCACCCACCTACGACCCCCACGACCCGCGTGACGGGGTGGGGTCGGTGTGGGTGGGGGTGGAGCGGGCGGTCCGGGTCGGGGGTGCGGGCACCCCGCTGGTCATGGAGTTCGCCTGCGCGGAGCTGGGCCTGGTGATGGGCGTCGGCCCACTCACGGCCCAAGCGCTGGTGCGGGACGCGGTCGACCTGCGCCACCGCCACCCCGTGCTGTGGGCGGCACTCGGCGCGGGGCGGGGGCGGGTGTGGAAGGCCCGCCAGGTCGCCAAGCTCACCCATGCGGCGGGGCTGTCACGCGACCAGGCCCGGTTCGTGGACGCGGTCACCACCCCCTACCTGGAGACGTTGACCTGGTCGGCGTTCACCCGCCTGGTCGAGGCCAAGATCATCGAGGCCGACCCGACCGCGGCCGAAGCCCGCCGGCTCGCGCACGAGCTGGCCCGGTTCGTGCGCACCGGCGCGACCAGCGAACACGGCATCATCACCCTGATCGCCCGAGCCAACGCCGGTGAGGTCGTCTACTTCGTGGCCATGTGCGACCGCATCGCCGCGATCCTGTCCCTGCAGGGCGATCGCGACCCGGTCGAGGTCCGCCGCTCCAAAGCACTCGCGATCCTCGCCAACCCCGTCCGCGCCCTCCAACTCCTCACCCGCCACACCACCACCGAACCCCACCCCGAAGACCCCGACCGCAGCCCCCTGCACCCCGGCACCGATGTCACGACCCTGCCTGACTGTCGACCGCCTGCCGGCGGGAGATGTGGCAGATGTGGTGGACGTGGCTGGGTTGGATCCGGAGCGGTTCCGGCCCAAGGCGGTGCTGCACGTGCGGATCAGCCAGCACGCCCTGGACGGGCGCAGCGGTGTCGCCTACGTCGAGGACCTCGGGTCCCTCAGCGTCCCAGGACTGCGGAACCTGCTGGGCCACCACCACGTCACCGTCCGCCCCGTCCTGGATCTGCGGGGTCAGGTCCCGGTCGAGGCCTACGAAGTGCCCGCCGCGATGCGCGAAGCACTCCTCCTCGCACGCCCCACCAGTGTGTTCCCCTGGACCCGCACCACCCACCCCGACCTCGACCACACCCAACCGTTCGTCCCCGGTCGCAAGGCGAAGCAGACGCGGGTCGCGAACCTCGGACCCCTGGACCGACGCGGACACCGCATCAAGACCCACGGCCACGGCTGGATCCACCGACAACCCACCCCCGGCACCTACCTCTGGCGCACCCCGCACGGCTACTGGTACCGCGTCGACAACGACGGCACCCACCCCCTGGGACGCGACCCCGACCTCACCGCCTACGAACCAGCCCCGATCGTGATCGACGTCCCCCGCCAACGACACCTCGTCGAGCTCACCACCTCACCCTGACCGCACGTCCGCGCCCGTCTTCACGCACGCGTGCTTTGAGTCCGCATGCCCGCGCCCGCACGCTGATGCGACTCGACGTCGCTGAGCGCAGCACTGACATGCTCGCGAGCAACACCTGTGCTGAAACAGGTCCATCCCCCGGGTCAACTAGGGACGAGACCCGGGTCAACCGGGAGGACGGGAGACCCGGGTCAACGGGGGACGAGACCCGGGTCGACGGGGGACGAGACCCGGGTCGACGGGGGACGGGACCCGGGTCGACGGGGGACGGGACCCGGGTCGACGGGGGACGGGACCCGGGTCGACGGGGGACGGGACCCGGGTCGACGGGGGACGGGCGACGGGGGACGGGGGACGGGGGTGTGACGTGCGTTGCTTACTCGCGCGTCACGTGTTCTCTGTAGCGATCAAGGGAATAGGTCCCGAGACTGGTCCCTTGCACCTAGGGGCGCCCATCGGCGTGCGCCCACCCCACCCCCGGCACTACCGCTTCGAAGGACTTCGCGTGCAGACTCCCGTGCAGAACCGCACCCCGCACCTGGCACTGGCGCTGATCGCGCTGGCAGCCGGGGGGTTCGCGATCGGCACCACCGAGTTCGTGACGATGGGCCTGCTCCCCGACATCGCCGAGGGCATCGGTGAGTCGATTCCGACGACCGGGCACATCATCTCCGCCTACGCCCTGGGCGTGGTGGTCGGCGCCCCGGTGATCGTGTCGCTCGCCGCCCGGCTCCCGAAGCGGGCCCTGGCCGTCGGGCTGGTGCTCGCCCTGGGGGTCGGCAACGCCATCACCGCGACCGCGCACGGCTACTGGCCGGTGATGCTCGCCCGCTTCGTGGCCGGTCTGCCGCACGGCGCCTACTTCGGCGTCGCGTCCCTGATCGCCGCGTCGATGGTCGCGCCGCAGGTCCGCGGCCGGGCGATCTCCTCGGTGATGCTCGGCCTGTCGGTCGCCACCGTGGCCGGGGTGCCGGCCAGCACGTGGCTCGGGCAGAGCCTCGGGTGGCGCAGCGCCTACTGGGCGGTGCTCGGCTTCACCGTGCTGACGGCGGGGCTGATCTGGGCCTTCGTGCCGCGGATCCCGGCCGACCGCTCGGCCTCCCTGCGCGGGGAGCTGTCGGCGCTGAAGAAGCCGCAGGTCCTGTTCGCCTTCGCCACCGGGATGGTCGGCTTCGGCGGCGTGTTCGCGATGTACAGCTACATCGCACCCATCGTCACCGACGTCACGGGTCTGTCCCGCGCCTCGATCCCGATCTTCCTGCTGGCCTTCGGCGTCGGCTCGGTGCTCGGCACCTGGGTGGCCGGCCGACTTGCCGACTGGGACGTCAACCGCTCCATCGTCGCCTCGTTCGTGGCCAGCATCGTCACGCTGGTGCTGATGATGTGGCTCTCGCCGTACGTCGTCACGGCGGTCTTCCTCGTCTTCGCGGTGGGCGTCCTCGGCTCGGTGCTGGCGATCAACCTGCAGCTGCGGCTGATGAACGCCGCCGGCGATGCCCAGATGCTCGGCGCCGCGCTCAACCACTCCGCCCTCAACATCGCCAACGGACTCGGCGCCTGGTTGGGCTCGATCGTGATCGCCCAGGGCTTCGGCTACCGGGCGCCCAGCCTGCTGGGTGCCGTCCTCGCACTCGCCGGCCTGGGAGTCTTCCTGCTCGGGCTGCGGGTCGAGCGCCGCGGCGAGGTGGCTCGCCGGGTCCGGCGCGACGAGGAGCTCCTCGCGCTCGCGGGCTGAGTCTCGCGGGCTGACTCAGCTCGCGTCGTCGACCAGCAGGTCGTAGCGCACCAGATCCTCCTGCGTGCCGTCCCCGAGCCGCAGGGCGCGGCGCTCCTGCCCGACCTGCACGAAGCCGCATGACGCGACCACGTGCCGTGAGGCCGCGTTGCTCGCGGCGGCCCCTCCGTGCAGGCGCACCAGACCGAGCCCACCCGCGTCCCTGGGGGTGAAGGCGTGCCGGACGACGGTTCGGCACGCTGCCGTCATCACGCCCTGGCCGCGCGACCGCGGGTGCGTCCAGAAGCCGACCTCGGCGTCGCCTCCGGCCTCGAGGTCGAAGAGCGAGACCGCCCCCACGGCGAGGTCGGTGCGAGGGTCGGCCACCGCCCACGTGAGACCGCTGCCCCTCGCCTGCTGCTCGGTGCGGGAGTCGACGTAGGCCAGGGCGTCGGCGTCCGTGTAGGGCGACGGCAGCGACGCGAGCCAGTGCCGGGTGCGCACGTCGGTGCACGCCTCCCGGATCTCCCGGGCGTCGACCGGGGCGAAGCCCCGCAGCACCACGCCGTCGCCCTCCAGGCGCGGCAGGTCCAGCCACGGTCCGCGCGGCTCCCGCGGGCTGTCGGCGTGCAGCACCCCGATCCACGCGTCCATCAGCTCGCCCCGCTGAGGGAGCCACCGCCCGAGGGTGGCGTCGCAGCTGAAGCCGAGCCGCCAGGCCGTCCTGCGTGAGGCCCAGTTGCCGCGGTTGGCCCACCAGATCACCGTCTCCAGCCCCTGCGTCTCGAAGCCCCAGTCGAGGAGCAGGGTGAGTGCCCGCTGCACCAGCCCGCGCCCACGGGCCCACGGGTGGGCGCCGTAGGCGATCTCCGCGCGCCGGGCGCCCTCAGAACGCAGCTCGACCGTCCCCACCCACCGGACGCGGCCCTCGTCGTCGGGTGCCTCGACCGCGAAGGCCCACCGGTCCTCGGCCCAGCCGGACGGGATGATCTCGGTGACGTACTGCGTGGCGTCGGCCCGCGTGTAGGGCACCGGCACGGTCGTCCACTCCTGCGACAGCGGGTCCTGCCCCTGCTCGAGGCTGCCCTGCGCGTCGGAGGCCCGGTGGGCGCGCAGCGTCACGACGCCGTCGGTGAGCACGGGCACGTCGTCGGGGAAGCGGGGCATGGGCGCTACCTTGCCGACAGCGTCGTCCGGCGGGCAAACCCTTATCGTGGACGCATGGACGACGATCACAGTCCCGGTCACTGTCCCGGGCACGACGAGCCCGAGCCGCGAGAGGTGCGCCAGTGAGCGGCACCATCGCCAACATCGGCCTCGTCGTGCTGTTCGTCCTCACGGGGGGAGTGTTCGCCGCGGCCGAGATCGCCTTGGTCTCGCTGCGCGACGGTCAGGCGCGCGCGCTCGCCACCCGGGGCAAGCGCGGCGAGGCGGTCGCCCGTCTCAACGCCGATCCCAACCGCTTCCTGGCGTCGGTCCAGGTCGGCGTCACGCTCGCCGGCTTCCTGTCCGCGTCGTTCGGTGGCGCCACCCTGGCCGGCGACCTCGCGCCGAAGCTGGTCGGTCTCGGGCTGCCGAGCGGTCCGGCGGACGTGGTCGCGCTGGTGCTCGTGACGATCGCGATCTCCTACCTGTCGCTGGTGCTCGGCGAGCTGGCACCCAAGCGGCTCGCGCTGCAGCGCGCGGAGGGCTTCGCGCTGGCCCTCGGCCCGACCATCGACCGGATCGCCAAGGTCTCGCGACCGGTCATCTGGCTGCTGTCCGCGTCGACCAACGTCGTGGTCCGGCTCGTGGGCGGCGACCCCGACGCCAAGAGCGAGCAGATGTCCGGCGAGGAGCTGCGCGAGCTGGTCAACACCCACGAGACCCTCGGCGAGGAGGAGCGGCGGATCGTCGAGGACGTCTTCGAGGCAGGGGACCGGCAGATCCGCGAGGTGATGATCCCGCGGACCGAGGTCGACTTCCTGGACTCCTCGATGGCCGTCCACCGGGCGGCTCGCGAGGCGCTGACCCAGCCGCACTCGCGCTACCCGGTGATCCGCGGTTCGGCCGACGACGTGATCGGCTTCGTGCACGTGCGCGACCTGCTGGACCCCGAGATGGCGACCCGCAACGTGCGAGTCGGTGAGCTGGCGCGGCAGACGCTGGTGCTGCCGTGGACGCGGCCGATCCTGGCGGCCCTGGCCGACATGCGCCGGGAGGGCATGCACCTCGCGATCGTCGCCGACGAGTACGGCGGCACCGCCGGCATCGTCACGATGGAGGACCTCGTCGAGGAGCTGATCGGCGACATCAAGGACGAGTACGACCTCGACGAGGCCGAGACCACGGTGCACCGCGGCGGCGACGTCGAGGTCGACGGCCTGCTCAACCTCGACGACTTCGAGGACGAGACCGGCATCGAGCTGCCCGAGGGGCCCTACGAGACCGTCGCCGGGTTCCTCATGCAACAGCTCGGCCGGGTCCCGGACGTCGACGACTGGGTCGACTACCGCGACCGCCGGATCGTCGTACGCGAGGTCGACGGTCGGCGGGTGGGGCGCGTGCTGGTCACCGGCATCCCGCCGATGCTCGACCCTGCGCTGCCGCTCGAGGAGCGCGAGCAGCAGGAGGAGCCGGAGCCGGAGCAGGCGACGAGGTAGTTCCCGTCGTCGACGCGCGAGGCTAGCGTCGGTTCCATGTACGAGACCGACGACGAGATCACCCGGCTGCAGGAGCTTCCTGGACGCCTCACACGCCCGCGCCACCGGCCACCTGCGCAGCATCATCGACGACGACCGGGCGCTGTCGGCCCGTCACCTCGTCGCGCTGCTCACCGGCATGCGGGTGCTCAGCGTGGCGACCGTGACGGCCCGGGGCGAGCCCCGGCATCAGCGCGCTCGACGGGCACTTCCTGCACGCCACCTGGTCCTTCTCGACCTCCGGTACGGCGGCCAAGGCCCGGCACATGCGGGACCGGCCGGCGGTCAGCGTCGCGCACATCGACCACGAGGAGCTCGCGGTGTTCAGCCACGGCCACGTCCAGGAGGTGGCCGACGCCGACGCCGACCACGACGAGACGCTCGACCACTGGATCCGGCACTACGGCTCCGACCCCCACACCTGGGGCGAGGACATCAGGCTCTACCGCTACGTGCCGACCTGGATGATCGGCTACGCCTGGAAGCGGGAGGAGCTGCTCGCCGCCCGCGGGATCACCCCGCAGCCCTGACCTTCCGGGCGTCCCTGGAACAATGACGACATGCCCGACGTCGCGCCCACCTCCCGCCCGAGGGTCCTGTCCGGGATCCAGCCGACGGCCGACTCCTTCCACTTCGGCAACTACCTCGGCGCGCTGCGGCAGTGGGTGGCGCTGCAGGACGAGCACGAGCCGTTCTTCTTCATCGCCGACCTGCACGCGATCACGGTCGAGCAGGACCCCAGGCAGCTGCGCGAACGCTGCCTGGTCGCCGCCGCACAGCTGCTCGCGATGGGGGTCGATCCCGCGCGGTCCGCGATCTTCGTGCAGTCGCAGGTGCCCGCGCACGCCCAGCTCGGGTGGGTGCTGCAGTGCCTGACCGGCTTCGGCGAGGCGCGCCGGATGACGCAGTTCAAGGACAAGTCCGCCAAGGGCGGTGAGGGCGCGGCGTCCGTCGGGCTGTTCACCTACCCGGTCCTCCAGGCCGCCGACATCCTGCTCTACCGGCCGCAGTACGTCCCGGTCGGCGAGGACCAGCGCCAGCATCTCGAGCTGACCCGCGACCTCGCGCAACGGTTCAACCATCGCTACAAGAAGACCTTCCGGCTGCCCGAGCCCTACATCCTCAAGGCGACCGCGAAGATCGCCGACCTCCAGGAGCCGACCGCCAAGATGTCGAAGTCGGCCTCCTCGCCCGCCGGCATCATCGAGCTGCTCGACGCCCCCACGATCTCGGCGAAGAAGATCCGCTCGGCGGTCACCGACTCCGGCAGCGAGATCCGCTTCGACCGCGACGAGAAGCCCGGGGTCTCCAACCTGCTGACGATCTACGCCGCCCTCACCGGCCGCAGCATCGACGACCTCGTCGCCTCCTACGACGGTCGCGGCTACGGCGACCTCAAGAAGGACCTCGCCGAGGTCGTGGTCGAGGTCGTCACCCCCTTCCGCGACCGGACGCTCGCGCTGCTCGACGACCGCGCCCAGCTGGACGCTGTGCTCCGCGACGGAGCCGAGCGCGCCGGAGCCGTGGCCGAGCGGACCCTGGCCGACGTCTACGACCGTGTCGGCTTCGTCGCCGCCCGCTAGGGTCGCCCCCGTGACGAGCGCCGTGACGAGCCCTTCCGCGACGAGCACCACCATCGGTGTGGCGATCGCCGTGCCCGACCCCTGGGGCGCCGAGCTGCAGGAGTACCGCACCGCCCTCGGCGACGACACCGCCCACGGCATCCCCACCCACATCACGCTGATGCCGCCCTTCGCCGTCCCCGTGGACGCCGTGCCCGACGTCGAGCGCCACCTCGCCGAGGCGTCCGCGGTCAACCGCGAGTTCCAGATCCACCTGCGCGGCACCGGCACCTTCCGCCCGGTCTCCCCGGTCGTGTTCATCACCGTCGCCGAGGGCATCTCGGCCTGCGAGCAGCTGGCCGGCTCCGTGCGTCGCGGCCCGCTGGTGGCGGACCTCACCTTCCCCTACCACCCGCATGTCACGGTGGCCCACGACCTCCCCGACGAGCGCCTGGACAGGGCCTTCGAGGAGATGGCGTACTTCGACTGCGCGTTCCCGGTGGACCGGTTCTCGCTCTACGTCCACGACGACGCCACCGGTTGGGTGCCCACGCGCGACTTCGTGTTGGCTGCCGCCCACGGTGGGTAAGGCCCTCGTATGGCTTCACTGAAAGAGCGCGTGACCACCAAGCTGGCCGACCTGCGCGAGCAGCACGGCTGGATCGACCACACGATCCGGATGGTCCAGCACTACGGCAGCGTCAACGGCAACGCCCAGTCGGGTGCGGTCACGTTCTTCGGCTTCCTCGCGGTCTTCCCGATCCTGGCGCTCGCGTTCTTCGTGGTCGGCAAGGTCGCCGGGATCTACCCCGGGATCCGACCCCAGATGGCCCAGGAGATCAACAACCTGCTGCCCGGCGTGGTCGGCACCGGCGACGGCCAGGTGCGGATCCGCGACATCGAGGACTACGCCGCCACGGTCGGCCTGTTCGGGCTCGTCGGCGTGATCTACTCCGGCCTCGGCTGGCTCTCGGGCATGCGGCAGGCGCTCGGGGTGATGTTCGTGACGCCGCGCGGGGAGCAGCCCAACTTCGTGCTCGGCAAGCTGCGCGACCTCGGCACCCTGCTGCTCATCGGCCTGATCCTGCTGACCTCGGTGGCCATCTCCGGGGCCGTCACCGGCTTCTCCTCCGCGATCTTGCGGCTGATCGGCATCGACCCCGAGTCGCTGGTGCCCAACATCGTGCTCGCCGTGCTCGGCCATGCCCTCGCGATCGTGGCCTCGACGGTGCTGCTGCTCGCCATGTTCAAGCTCCTGATCACGCACTCCTACCTGCCGCGACGCTCCATGCAGGAGGGTGCGCTGCTCGGCGCGATCGGCTTCGAGGGGCTCAAGCTGGTCGCCAACCTGCTGCTGGGCGGCACGGCGGGCTCACCGGCGTTCCAGGCGTTCGGGGTCGCGCTGATCCTGGTGGTCTGGATCAACTACTTCTCCCGGCTGGTGATGTACGCCGCGTCCTGGGCCTACACCTCGCCGCGTGCGCAGGCCCTGCGCGAGGCGGAGGCGATGATCGCACCCGGAGCGGCGCTGGCCTCTGCGAGCACCTCGTCGACCGGCACGCCCGACCAGCGACAGCCGCCGCCGGTCACCGACCCGCCCGGTGTCGCGTCGCCGCGGGTCGCGGCGCCCGACACCGCCAGCACGTGGCGCGCCCTCCTGGGGGTCGGCATCGTCACGGCCGTCGCGGCCGGGCTGGTGCGCCGGATCCGCGGCGCCTGAGAGGATGAGACCGTGAGGCTCCGACGCAAGCACGCCGTCCTGTTCCTCGGCATCGCCGCCTGGAACGCCGTCACCTACGCGATGTTCACCAAGAACCTCGCCTCGGCGCACGCCAGTGGCGAGGACCGCCCGACCGGCTACTGGGTCGCGCACTCCGTGCTGATCGTGGTCAACGTCGTGATCGCGGCCGTCCTGGCCCGGCTGGGCGTCAAGGCCTGGCGCGCCGGCGAGCGCGCCTGACCCACCACCGGTCAGCTCAGCGCCGGAAGATCAGGGCGCGCTTGACCTCTTGGATCGCCTTCGTGACCTCGATGCCGCGGGGGCAGGCCTCGGTGCAGTTGAAGGTCGTGCGGCAGCGCCACACGCCCTCCTTGTCGTTGAGGATCTCCAGCCGCAGGTCGGTGCCCTCGTCGCGGCTGTCGAAGATGAACCGGTGCGCACCCACGATGGCCTGCGGTCCGAAGTACTGGCCGTCGGTCCAGTAGACCGGGCACGACGTGGTGCACGCGGCGCACAGGATGCACTTGGTGGTGTCGTCGAAGCGCTCGCGGTCCGCCTGCGTCTGGATCCGCTCGCGGGTGGGCTCGTTGCCGCTGGTGACCAGGAACGGCATCACCGAGCGGTAGGCCGCGAAGAACGGCTCCATGTCGACGACGAGGTCCTTGAGCACCGGCAGGCCCTTGATCGGCTCCACGGTGATCGGCTGGCTCGGGTTGACGTCCTTGAGCAGTGTCTTGCAGGCCAGCCGGTTCTTGCCGTTGATCCGCATCGCGTCGGAGCCGCAGACGCCGTGCGCGCACGAACGGCGGAAGGTCAGCGAGCCGTCGAGGTCCCACTTCACCTTGTGCAGCGCGTCGAGCACCCGGTCGGTCGGCTCGGCCGTGACCTGGTAGCTCTCCCAGTGCGACTCCTCGGAGACCTCCGGGTTGTAGCGCAGGATCTTGACGGTGACCTCGAGCGTGGTCGTGCTTGCGGCCGGCTCGTTGCCGGCCTCCGCGTCGGGGACCGGCGTCACGTCGGTGTCGGTCGACATCAGTACTTCCGTTCCATCGGCTTGTAACGCGTCTCGATGACCGGCTTGTAGTCGAGGCGGATGCTGCCGTCCTCGGTGCGGTAGGCCATCGTGTGGCGCATGAAGTTGACGTCGTCGCGGGTGGGGTGGTCCTCCCGGAAGTGACCGCCGCGCGACTCGTTGCGGGCCAGCGCGGAGACAACGAGGACCTCGGCCAGCTCGAGCAGGAAGCCGAGCTCCAGCGCCTCGAGGAGGTCGGTGTTGAACCGCTTCCCCTTGTCCTGCACCGACACGTTGGCGTAGCGGGCCTTGAGCCCCTCGAGGTCGGACAGCGCCTGCTT
>CAWJTB010000011.1:0-56673 GCA_963845655.1 uncultured Actinomycetota bacterium
ATGTGCTGGTCTACTTCGTTCGTCGTCTGCCGGGGAGGCCACGGTCGCGCACCACCAGCGCTCCGACGTGTGCGCCGTGCCGGCCGCCGGGATCGTCGCCGAGGCGATGGTCGCCCTGGTGCTGGCCGACGTGGTGCTGGAGAAGTTCGGCGGCGACTCGGTGACCGAGACCCGGCGCAACGTGGAGAGCTTCCGCGCCTCGCTGAGGTTCGCATGACCCCCGATTCGTCTGCGACTGCCCCGCGGGCGCAACCCGCTGGATCGCAGACGAATCCGGGAGGGCGCCCACGCGTGGTGCTGGTGGGGCCGATGGAGCCGGCAAGACGTCGGTCGCCGAGCTGCTCGGCGCCCGCTGGACCTCGCCGTGCGCGACACCGACGCGGACGTCGAGCGGGCGGCGGGTTGCTCGATCTCCGACATCTTCGTCGACGAGGGCGAGGTCGGCTTCCGGGCTCGGGAGCGGACGGCGGTGACCGAGGCGCTGGCCGCGCACCCCGGCGTGCTGGCTCTCGGCGGCGGCGCCGTCCTCGACCCCGAAACCCGGGCGGCGCTCGTCGGACACCGGGTCGTCTTCCTCGAGGTCGGGGTCTCCGACGCCGTGAAGCGCGTGGGCCTCGGCATCACCCGCCCCATGCTGATGGGCAACATGCGCCAGCGCATCAAGGCCCTGCTCGAGGAACGGCTGCCGGTCTACCGCGAGGTGGCCGCGTTCACGGTGGTGACGGACGGCCGCGCCCCCGACGACGTCGCAGGCGAGGTGGCGGCCCTGGTGGACGCCGACGTCGCCGCCCACGAGGAGCAGGTATGACGAGCGAGAGCCCCCGGACCGTGGTGCGCGTCGCCGGCCCGGCGCCGTACGACGTGGTGATCGGGCGCGGGCTGCTCGGCGAGCTGCCGGCCATGCTCGGCGAGAGCGTACGACGCGTGGCGGTGATCCACCCACGGGCGCTCGCGAGCACCGGCGAGGCGATCCGGGAGGACCTCACCGGCCAGGGCTACGAGGCCCACGCCATCGAGATCCCCGATGGCGAGGAGGCCAAGCTCGCCCCGGTCGCGTCGTTCTGCTGGCAGGTGCTGGGACAGACCGGGTTCACCCGCAGCGACGCCGTCGTCACGGTCGGCGGAGGCTCGACCACCGACATGGGCGGCTTCGTCGCGGCGACCTGGCTGCGCGGCGTCAAGGTGGTGCACCTGCCGACGACGCTGCTGGCGATGGTCGACGCGGCGGTGGGCGGGAAGACCGGCATGAACACCACCGAGGGCAAGAACCTCGTCGGCGCCTTCCACGAGCCGGCCGGCGTCCTGTGCGACCTGGCCACCCTGGAGACGCTGCCACGCAACGAGCTGGTCAGCGGGCTCGCCGAGGTGGTCAAGTGCCGGCTTCATCGCCGATCCCGCGATCCTCGACCTGACGGAGGCCGACCCGGCTGCGGCCGTGGACCCGGCTTCGCCGACGCTGCGGGAGCTCATCGAGCGTGCGGTGCGGGTCAAGGCCGACGTCGTCGCCGGCGACCTCAAGGAGACCGGCGGCAGCGCCGGACACCCGGGTCGGGAGGCGCTCAACTACGGGCACACGCTCGGCCACGCCATCGAGAAGGCCGAGCGCTACAAGTTCCGGCACGGCGCCGCGGTCGCCATCGGCATGACCTTCGTCGCCGAGCTGGCGCGGATGGCTGGTCGGCTCGACGAGGCGACCGCCGACCGGCACCGCTCGGTCCTCGAGCTGGTCGGCCTGCCGACGTCGTACCGCGGCGCTGCCTGGGAGCTGCACGAGGCGATGAGGGTCGACAAGAAGTCGCGCGGCGACCAGCTGCGCTTCGTGGTCCTCGACGGACTGGCCCGGCCGGCCGTCCTCACCGCACCCGACCCGGCGCTGCTCACCGCGGCGTTCGCCGAGATCACCCGGGACGTGTGATGACCCGCGTCCTGGTCCTGAACGGCCCGAACCTCGGCCGGCTCGGTCGTCGCCAACCGGAGATCTACGGTTCGACGACCCACGACGAGCTCGCCACGCTGTGCCGCGACTGGGGCAGCGAGCTCGGGCTGGACGTCGAGGTCCGGCAGACCAATCACGAGGGCCAGTTGCTGGACTGGCTCAACCGGGCCGCCGACGAGGCCATCGCGGTGGTGCTCAACGCGGGCGCCTGGACGCACTACTCCTACGCGCTCTTCGACGCCTGCGCGCAGCTCGAGGCGCCGCTCGTCGAGGTGCACATCTCCGACCCGGCGGCGCGACCGGAGGAGTTCCGGCACACGTCGCTGGTCACGCCGTACGCCGCCCACGTGATCGCCGGACAGGGGATCGACGGCTATCGCCAGGCCCTGGCGCACCTGGCCGGTCTGCAGCGGTGACGCGCCAGGACGAGTTCGGCGCGATCGCTGGCGGCGCCTCGGCCGGGGGGCCTAGCGTGGGGTCGTGTCCAAGCCCACGGAGCCGGCCGCGACCGGTGCAAGCCGCACGCGCATCGTGTTGGTCACCGTCGCCGCTGTCGGCCGGACTCGTGCTCGCGCCTGGTGGTCGGCGTGCGGCTGGTGATCGGCCCGGGGCAAGGTGCCGACCCGGGCGCGCCACGCCGACCGTGGTCGCCGCGACCGAGCGGGACCGCGTCTCCAGCAACGCCCCGCGCAGCGGACGAGGACCCGGACGCCTGGCTCGACGCCCCGGTGCCGACCGTGACGCGACCTGCCGAACGCGACGCCCGCGACCGAGTGCCTGCCCCCGAAGCCTCGGCGGCGGCGACGCCAGCCCCGTGCCCAGGTCGGCGGCACCGGCGCCAGGCTCGCCGGCCGACGGCCGCGAGCCGTCGCCCCAGCGCGCGCCGCGGCTCGCCGCCCGGCCGAGCCAGACGCCCAGCCCCGCCCCAGCACGCAGCCCCGTCCCAGCACGCAACCGCGGCCATCCCCCGCGGCCGAGCCACAGCGCCCAGCCCCGCCCCAGCTCTCAGCCGGCACCGACCTGTCGCCCCCGTGACGACAAAGGCAAGTCCAAGGACAAGTCGGGGGACACGCCGCTGCCTCGCTGCCCCAAGCGCTGAGCGCCAGCGCTGAGCGCTGAGCGACTAGGAGACCGGGCGGAGCCGAGCCAGGTCGGCGCGCAGCGCCTGCACCCGCGCCCAGTAGTCCTCCCGGTCCGGGTCCGACGCGTGGCGACGCGTCGGGTCGGCCGCGTCGGGTCCGGACCGGCCGAGACCGCGCGCAGGTCGGCCGCGACCACCATGCGGAGCGGGTGAGTGCTGTCCCTGGTCTGCATGGTGGCGACGGCTACGGCGACCCACCGACAGTTCTCGATTTCGGGGGCTCCGAGGCCCGTCGCTAGACTGGGCCGCTGTTCCGCCCCACCGGCGGGACGCCGGCTCCACCAGACGACCAGACAGGGCACTCCACGCGCATGGCGACGACCAACGACCTCAAGAACGGCATGGTTCTCAACCTCGACGGACAGCTGTGGTCCGTCATCTGGTTCCAGCACCACAAGCCCGGCAAGGGCGGCGCGGTCATGCGCACCAAGCTGAAGAACATCGAGTCCGGCAAGACCGTCGACAAGACGTTCAACGCCGACGTCAAGGTCGAGGTCGCCAACGTCGACAAGCGCACGATGCAGTACCTCTACAACGACGGCACGTCCTACGTCTTCATGGACACCTCGACCTACGAGCAGCTCGAGGTCCCGCCGGAGATCGTCGGCGACGCCACGAACTTCATGCTCGAGAACCAGGACGCGATCGTCGCCACCAACGACGGCCGGGTGCTCTACATCGAGCTGCCCGCCTCGGTCGAGCTCGTGGTGGAGTACACCGAGCCCGGTCTCCAGGGCGACCGCTCCACCGGCGGCACCAAGCCCGCGAAGCTCGAGACGGGGCACCAGATCAACGTGCCGCTGTTCATCGTGACGGGCGAGAAGATCAAGGTCGACACCCGCGACAGCAGCTACCTGGGTCGCGTCTCCCAGTGAAGGCGGCGCTCTGATGGCGGCCCGGTCCAAGGCCCGCAAGCGGGCTCTCGACGTGCTCTTCGAGTGCGAGGTTCGCGGTCTCCCGTTCGGGCCAGACCCTCGACGAGCGCGTGATCGCGGCCGAGCCGCCGGTCAACGAGTACACCGTGCACCTGATCCGCGGCATCTCCGAGCACCAGGCCCGGCTCGACGAGCTGGTCGGCGACGTACGCCCAGGGGTGGACGATCGACCGCATGCCCACCGTCGACCGCAACGCGCTGCGCATCGCGATCTACGAGATCCTCTACGTCGACGACATCCCCGACGCCGTGGCGGTGAGCGAGGCCCTGAAGCTGGTGCGCGACCTGTCGACCGACGAGTCCGCGGGCTACGTCAACGGCGTGCTCGGCAACATCCTGCGCAACAAGCCGGCCCTCTCGGCCTGACGAGCCGGTCCGACTCAGCGCACGTCCACGCGCAGCGCGTGCAGCCGCTCGTACGACGGGCGGCAGGCCTCCGCGACCGCCGCGTCGTGCGGCGAGAGGTCGAGGTCGCGGGCCCGCCAGGGCTCGAAGCCCGTGGACGCGAGCACCGCGTCGTACCAGTGCGGCGCCCACACGCCGTCGCTGGCTCGCGGACCCGCCGGCCAGTGCAGCATCGCGCTCGGTGAACCCGATCCCCAGCCAGTCGCACAGCCAGCGCAGGTGCGCCTCGGGGTCGCGCAGGAAGTCGCCGGCGTCGATGACCGGGGGCACGACGTCCCAGCCGTCGAGCAGCCGCTCCTGCTGGAGCAGCCCGATGTCCTCGGGCTCGCAGGCCTCGCGGGAGCGGACGTAGGACGCCACGACCTCGGCCGGGTCGCGCACGAGCAGCACGTTGCGGAAGTCGCGCGTCCAGGCGCAGGTCGTCGTCGGGCGCCAGGTGGTGGGTCATGTGCTTGGCGTAGTGCACCTCGACACCGTCCGGCAGCGGTGCCCGCAGCGCCCGCACCGCCGCCCCGACGTCGGTCGGCTGGCTGGCGATCACCTCGTCGCGGGCCGGGATGGTCGATGCCGGTGCGCGCGAGGTAGGCGGCGTACAGCGGCTCGTCGACGACGACCGTGTCGGGCCGGTTCTCCCAGGCGCGCATCATGGCGGTGCTGCAGGTTGCGGGGCCCGGACCACATCGCCACGCGCACCGGGCTCACGGCGCCGTGCGCCCCGCGACGTCCCGGTCGACGAGGTCGACGTACAGCCGTTGGAGGCGCTCGACCATCGGTCCGCGCTCCCCGGTGCCGATGGTGCGCCCGTCCACGGTCCGCACGGGTACGACGCCAGCGAACGTCCCGGTCACGAACGCCTCCTGCGCGCTGTAGACGTCGGTGAGGCTGAAGGTCGTCTCGCGCGCGGTGATGCCGTCCTCGCGGCAGACGCGCAGCACGTTGCTGCGGGTGATGCCGGCCAGGCAGAAGCGTCCGTCGGAGGTCCACACCTCGCGTTCTTCGACGATGAAGAAGTGCGTGCTGTTGCACGTCGCGACGAAGCCGTGCGGGTCGAGCATCAGGGCCTCGTCGGCGCCCGCGGTGTAGGCCTGGATGCAGGCGGCGATGTCGTTGAGCTTGCTGTGCGCGTTGATCTTCGGGTCGAGGGTGTCCGGCGTCGCGCGGCGCACGTGGGTGGTGAACAGCGTGATGCCGTCGCGCACCGTGGCGGGCATCGGCTCCTTGTGCTCGGCCACGATCACCACCGTCGGCGGACCGATCGTCACCCGCGGGTCCTGGTAGGGCGTCGACTTCAGGCCGCGCGTCACCATCAGCCGGACGTGCACGCCGTCGACCATCTCGTTGGCCCGCAGCGTCGCGTAGATCGCCGCAGTGAGCTCGGCGCGCGTCATCTGCAGGTCCATCAGGATCGCCTGCGCGCCCTCGAAGAGCCGGTCGAGGTGCTGGTCGAGGAAGGCCGGGTGGCCGCCGCGCACGCGCAGGCCCTCCCAGACGCCGTCGCCGAGCACGAAGCCGGAGTCGAAGACCGAGACCATCGCGCGGTCGCGGGGGAGCAGGTCGCCGTTGACCCAGACCAGGATCTCGGCGTTGCGCGGGTCGTCGTGCGTGGTCGTGGGTGCCCGTGGCCATGCGGCTCACCCTAGGCCCCGGCGGCGCGGGCGTGCGCTCAGCGGGCGAGGCGGTCCGCGACCACGCGCCACACGTCGGCGTCGAAGCCCAGGCCGAGGTGCGTCGAGCCGACCTCCACGTGCTCGACGTCGGGTGAGATCCGGTCGATGCACGCCGACCAGCGCACCACCGCGTCCCGCTTGGTGTAGAGCGCCGTGATCGGCACCCGTACCGGGTCGGCGCGCTCGTGCCGCTCGATCTGGGCGACGAGCCCGGCCGGGTCGGAGTAGGACCGGGCGGCGATCGTGTAGGCCGGGCCGCCGACCACGGGCGAGCCGTAGGTGACGACGCGTCGTACGACGTCGGGCAGCTGCCGCGCGACCTCACGGGCGACCACGCCACCCAGGCTCCAGCCGACCAGAGCAACCTCGCGACCGGTCTCGTCGGCCAGCTCCCGGACCGTCACGGCGAGCGCCTCGGCGTTGCGGCGCGGGTCGCCGGTGTTGGTGCCGCGACCCCAGCCGCGGGCGTCGTACCCGAGGTAGCGGAGGTAGCCACGCAGCGGCAGGTTGCTCGACTCGGGGGCCAGCCAGCCCGGCACGTCCACCACCGGGCCGTCGCCGCGCGGTGCGCGCAGCAGGTGCGGGGCGTGGGTGAGCAGCTTGAGCGGCAGCGTGGCCGAGCGCCACTCGCCCAGGAAGGCGGTCGCGAGGCGGGGCACCGAGGTGGTGGACGGGTCCGCCGGCGGTACGTCCACCGCGGCGGGCAGGCGTCGGGACATGCGGGTCGTCCACCTTCCCCAGCCGGCCCGATAGTTTGTGACGTTCTGCAGGTTCTGGGCCGAGAAAACCTGCGTAACGTCACAAACTACCGACCGGGGGGTTGCGCGGCGGTGACAGGCTGTCCCGCATGAGCGCTCACGAGGTCGACGTTGTCGTGGTGGGACTGGGCCCGGGAGGAGAGTCGGCGGCGACGCAGCTCGCGCAGGCCGGGCTCGACGTGGTCGGGGTGGACCGGCACCTCGTCGGCGGCGAGTGCCCGTACTACGGCTGCATCCCCAGCAAGATGATCATCCGTGCCGCAGGGGTGATCGCCGAGGCCCGCCGGGTCTCCGACTTCGCCGGGACCAGCACCGTCCAGCCCGACTGGGCGCCGGTGCACGCCCGGATCCGCGACGAGGCCACCACCGGCTGGGACGACCAGATCGCGGTCGACCGGCTCGTCGAGGCGGGTGTGACCTTCGTGCGCGGAGACGCGACGCTGACCGGCCCACGCACCGTCGAGGTCGACGGCACCACCTACACCGCCCGCAAGGGGGTCCTGCTCAACACCGGCACCGACCCGGTGCCGCCGCCCATCGACGGGCTGGCGGACACGCCGTTCTGGTCCAACCGCGAGGTGCTGCGCGACACCGAGGAGCTGCCCGCGAGCCTGATCGTCATCGGCGGCGGACCGATCGGCGCCGAGCTCGCCCAGGGGCTGCGCCCGCTTCGGCGTCCAGGTCACGCTGCTCGAGGCCGGGGACCGGATCCTCGGTCCGGAGGAGCCCGAGGCCAGCAAGACCGTCGCCGAGGCGTTCGCCGCCGAGGGCATCCAGGTGCTCACCGGCGTGAAGATCGAGCGGGTGTCCTACGCCGACGGCACCTTCCGCGTCGATCTCGGCGATCAGCAGGTCACCGCCGACAAGCTGCTCGTCGCCGCTGGCCGCAAGCCCAGCTTCGACGGGCTCGGCCTGGAGAGCGTCGGGCTCGACCCCTCGGCTCGCTCGGTGGAGACCGACGGCCGGCTGCGCGCGGTCGGCGCCGACGGTCTGTGGGCCATCGGCGACATCACCGGCAAGGGCGCCTTCACGCACACCGCGATGTACCAGGCGGCGATCGCCGTCCGCGACATCCTGGGCCAGGACGGCCCCGAGGCGTCGTACGACGCGATGCCGCACGTGACCTTCACCGACCCCGAGGTCGGCGGCGTCGGGATGACCGAGCAGCAGGCCCGCGAGGCGGGGCTCAACGTCCGGGTCGGGTACGCCGACCTCGCGGTGTCCACCCGAGGGTGGATCGCCAAGGCCACCGGTCTGGTCAAGGTCGTCGAGGACGCCGACGCGGGGCACCTGGTCGGCGGCTGCGCGGTCGGACCGTCCGGTGGGGAGATGCTGTCGATGCTGACGACCGCCGTGCACGCGAAGGTCCCGACGGCCACGCTGCTGACGATGATCTATGCCTACCCGACCTTCCACCGGCACATCGAGGACGCGCTGAAGGACCTCGCCTGAGACCGGCCGGCGCGGCGTCTCACGGTGGCCGCGTCGGGTCGCTCGGGACGCCCCTCGGCTGATAGCGTCGCGCCCGATCGAACATCCTTTAACGAGCCGTCCTGTGAGGCGGAGAAGGAGGTTGGACTGCTCGTGCCTGCCCCGTCAGCACAGCCGACCCGCCCCGCGGAGAGCACCGACCCCGCCGGCCGCACCGTTCTCGACCCCCGTGACGTCTCCCGGGCCCTCACTCGCATCGCGCACGAGATCCTCGAGCGCAACAAGGGCGTCCCGCGACCTGGTCCTGCTCGGCATCCCGAGTCGCGGGGTGCCGCTCGCGCAGCGGATCGCCGCGAAGATCGCCGCCGTCGAGGGGGTCGACGTCCCGGTCGGGTCGCTCGACGTGACGATGTACCGCGA
Source organism: uncultured Actinomycetota bacterium (assembly GCA_963845655.1). GTDB lineage: Bacteria > Actinomycetota > Actinomycetes > Propionibacteriales > Nocardioidaceae > Nocardioides_B. Next base: position 8,694 of record CAWJTB010000011.1, read on the forward strand.
CGACCTCCGGATGCGTCCCGCGCGCACCCTGCTCCCCACCGAGATCCCGCACGGCGGCATCGACGGCAAGGTCGTCGTCCTCGTCGACGACGTGCTCTTCTCCGGGCGCACCATCCGGGCCGCTCTCGACGCGATGAACGACGTCGGCCGGCCGCAGGCCGTCCGGCTCGCGGTCCTGGTCGACCGTGGCCATCGCGAGCTGCCGATCCGCGCGGACTTCGTCGGCAAGAACCTCCCCACCTCGCTGGTCGAGAAGGTCTCGGTGCGGGTCTCGGAGTTCGACGGCGAGGACGCGGTGACGATCAGCGGGACCGTGTCGAACGGCGCGAGCACCGACACCGAGGGAGCACCCCGATGAAGCGGCACCTGCTGAGCGCCGGGGACCTGACCCGCGACGACGCCGAGCTGGTCCTGCAGACCGCCGAGGAGATGCGCTCGCTCGCCGACCGGCCGATCAAGAAGCTGCCCGCGCTGCGCGGACGCACGGTCGTGAACCTCTTCTTCGAGGACTCCACCCGGACCCGGATCTCCTTCGAGGCGGCCGCCAAGCGGCTCTCGGCCGACGTCATCAACTTCTCCGCGAAGGGCTCCTCGCTGTCCAAGGGCGAGAGCCTCAAGGACACCTCGCTGACCCTCGAGGCGATGGGCGCCGACGCGGTCGTCGTGCGGCACTGGGCCTCGGGCGCGCCGCACCTGCTCGCCAACGCCGGCTGGTCCAAGAGCTCGGTGGTGAACGCCGGCGACGGCACCCACGAGCACCCCACGCAGGCACTGCTGGACGCCTTCACGATGTGGCGCCACCTCGGCAACCTCGACGGTCGCCGGGTCGCGATCGTGGGCGACGTGCTGCACAGCCGGGTCGCCCGCTCCAACGCGCTGCTGCTCAAGACCCTGGGCGCCGAGGTCACCCTCGTGGCCCCGCCGACGCTGCTGCCGGTCGGCGTGGAGGGCTGGGACGTGGAGACGTCGTACGACCTCGACGCGGTGCTGCCCAAGGCCGACGTCGTGATGATGCTGCGGGTCCAGCGCGAGCGGATGACGTTGAGCGGTGGCGGGTTCTTCCCGACGGTGCGGGAGTACAGCCGCCGCTACGGCCTCGACGGCCGCCGGATGGACACCCTGCAGGACCACACGATCGTGATGCACCCCGGCCCGATGATCCGCGGCATGGAGATCACCGCCGACGTCGCCGACTCCCAGCGCTCGGTGATCGTCGAGCAGGTCACCAACGGCGTCGCCGTCCGGATGGCGGTGCTCTACCTGCTCCTCGGGGGCAGCCAACCAGCAGTCGGTACGACGGACGGAACGAACCTGTGAGCACCTACCTCGTCAAGAGCGCCCGCGTCCTCGGGGGCGAGCCGACCGACCTGCTGCTGCGCGACGGCGTGATCGAGGCGATCGGTGCCGACCTGTCCGCGGAGGGCGCCGAGGTCGTGGACGCGAGCGGGCTCGTGGCGCTGCCCGGCCTGGTCGACCTGCACACCCACCTGCGCGAGCCGGGCCGTGAGGACGCGGAGACCGTCGAGACCGGCACCCAGGCCGCCGCCCTGGGCGGCTTCACCGCCGTGCACGCGATGGCCAACACCGACCCGGTCGCCGACACCGCCGGCGTCGTCGAGCAGGTCTGGCGGCTGGGCCGCGAGGCCGGCCACTGCGACGTCTTCCCGGTCGGTGCCGTCACGGTCGGGCTCGGCGGGGAGCGTCTCGCGGAGCTCGGCGCGATGGCCGACTCGGCCGCCCGGGTCCGGGTGTTCTCCGACGACGGCAAGTGCGTCTCCGACGCGGTGCTGATGCGCCGCGCCCTGGAGTACGTCAAGGCGTTCGACGGGGTCATCGCCCAGCACGCGCAGGAGCCGCGGCTCACCGAGGAGGCGCAGATGAACGAGGGCGAGCTGTCCGGTCGCCTCGGCCTGCGCGGCTGGCCCGCCGTGGCCGAGGAGGCGATCATCGCGCGCGACTGCCTGCTCGCCGCGCACGTCGACTCCCGGCTGCACGTCTGCCACGTCTCCACGGCCGGCTCGGTCGAGATCGTGCGCTGGGCCAAGGGCAAGGGCTGGAACGTCACCGCCGAGGCCTGCCCGCACCACCTGCTGCTCACCGACCAGCTCGCCGCGACCTACGACCCGATCTACAAGGTCAACCCGCCGCTGCGCTCGCAGACCGACGTGGACGCCCTGCGCCAGGGCCTGGCCGACGGCACCATCGACGCCGTCGCCACCGACCATGCGCCGCACCCGCACGAGGACAAGGACTGCGAGTGGCAGGCCGCCGCCTTCGGCATGCTCGGCCTCGAGACCGCCCTCTCGATCGTGCAGCAGACGATGGTCGACTCCGGCCTGATGGACTGGGGCGGCGTCGCCGAGCGGATGTCCTACGCACCTGCGCGGATCGGTCGGCTCGAGGGCCACGGCCGTCCGGTGGAGGTGGGCGAGCCCGCCAACGTGGTGCTCTACGACCCCACGTTCAGCAGGGTCGTCGACTCCACCGACCTGGCCTCGCTGTCGCGCAACACGCCGTACGTCGGCCGCGAGCTGCCCGGCCGCGTCGTGGCGACGTTCCTCCGGGGCAACCCGACCGTGCTCGACGGGAAGCTGCAGTGAGCGACACCCCGACCTGGGTGCCGGTCGTCATCCTCTTCTCCCTCCTGGTCCTGGCCTACCTCGGGATGTGGCGTGGCTGGCGGCGTCGCGCCGGCAAGCACGACCTGCCGCCGCTCGTGGCCGTGCCGGCCGTCGACGACCTGCCCGCCGCGACGCTGCAGTCGGGGGCGCGCTACTTCGGCACCACCGTCAGCGGCGAGTGGCTCGAGCGGGTCGTGGCGCGCGGGCTCGGGGCCCGCAGCACCTGCCGGCTCTCGCTGTCCGGAGAGGGCCTCGACGTGGTCCGGCTGGCGGGGTCGTTCCGGATCCCGGCCGCCGCGCTGCGCGGCGCCCGCCACGACCAGGGCATCGCCGGCAAGGTGGTCCCGCCGCACGGCGTGCTGGTGGTCACCTGGGAGCACGGCGACCTGCTGCTCGACACCGGCTTCCGGCTCACCGTCGCCGAGGTCGCCAAGCAGCAGCCGGACCAGAAGACGGTCAAGGACAAGCACACCGCCTGGGTGCGGACGATCTCGAAGAGGGCCAAGGAGAACGCGGCATGACCCAAGAGGCGATCCTCGTGCTCGAGGACGGACGGACCTTCCACGGCGAGGGCTTCGGCGCAACCGGCGAGACGTTCGGCGAGGCGGTGTTCTCGACCGGCATGACGGGCTACCAGGAGACGTTGACCGACCCGTCGTACCACCGGCAGGTCGTCGTGATGACGGCCCCGCACATCGGCAACACCGGCATGAACGACGAGGACCCGGAGTCCCGCCGGATCTGGGTCAGCGGCTACGTCGTGCGCGACCCCGCTCGCGTCCCGTCCAACTGGCGCGCCACCCGCTCGCTCGACGACGAGCTGCGCGAGCAGGGCGTCGTCGGCATCTCCGGCGTCGACACCCGCGCCCTCACCCGGCACCTGCGCGAGCGCGGCGCGATGCGCGTGGGCATCTCCACGACCGAGACCGACCCCGCCGCGCTGCTGCGCCGGGTCCTCGACTCCGCGCAGATGGCCGGCTCCGAGCTGGCGAGCGAGGTGTCGACGAGCGAGACCTACGTCGTTCCGGCCGTGGGGGAGAGACGCTTCACCGTCGCTGCGGTCGACCTCGGCATCAAGGCCAACACCCCGCGCATGATGGCGCAGCGCGGCATCGAGACCCATGTGCTTCCGGCCGGCTCGACGATCGACGACGTCCGCGCGACCGGCGCCGACGGTGTCTTTTTCTCCAACGGTCCGGGCGACCCGGCGGCCACCGAGGGGCAGGTCGAGCTGCTCAGATCCGTGCTGGAGCAGGAGATTCCCTACTTCGGCATCTGCTTCGGCAACCAGCTGTTCGGTCGGGCGCTCGGCTTCGGGACCTTCAAGCTGAGGTACGGCCACCGCGGCATCAACCAGCCGGTGATGGACCGCACCACCGGCAAGGTCGAGGTCACTGCCCACAACCACGGCTTCGCCGTCGACGCCCCGCTCGACACGACCACCACCACGCCGTACGGCGACGTCACCGTGAGCCACGTGTGCCTCAACGACGACGTCGTCGAAGGGCTCGAGCTGCGGCGCGAGGGCGTGCTCAAGGCGTTCTCGGTGCAGTACCACCCGGAGGCCGCGGCGGGCCCGCACGACGCGGCGTACCTGTTCGACCGCTTCTGCGACCTGATGGGTCCAGACGGCGACGTCCCTGCCACACCCGCCGAAGGTGACCGCTGATGCCGAAGAGGACTGACATCCAGAGCGTGCTCGTGATCGGGTCCGGCCCGATCGTGATCGGGCAGGCGTGCGAGTTCGACTACTCCGGCACCCAGGCCTGCCGGGTGCTGCGCGCCGAGGGGCTGCGCGTGATCCTGGTCAACTCCAACCCGGCCACGATCATGACCGACCCGGAGTTCGCGGACGCGACCTACGTCGAGCCGATCACGGCCGAGTTCGTCGAGAAGGTGATCGAGAAGGAGCGGCCCGACGCCCTGCTCGCCACGCTCGGCGGCCAGACCGCACTCAACTGCGCGGTGCAGCTCGACGCCAACGGCGTGCTCGAGAAGTACGGCGTCGAGCTGATCGGCGCCAGCATCGAGGCGATCGACCGGGGCGAGAACCGCGAGTCGTTCAAGAAGATCGTCGAGGAGCTCGGGGGAGAGGTCGCCAAGAGCGTCGTCTGCCACACGATGGACGACTGCGTGGCCGCCGCCGACACGCTCGGCTACCCGATGGTGGTGCGGCCGTCGTTCACGATGGGCGGCGCCGGCTCCGGGATGGCCTACGACCTGCGCGACCTGCACCGCATCGCCGGTGCGGGCCTTGCGGCCAGCCCGACCACCGAGGTCCTCCTCGAGGAGTCGATCCTGGGCTGGAAGGAGTACGAGCTCGAGGTCATGCGGGACACCGCCGACAACGTGGTGATCGTGTGCAGCATCGAGAACCTCGACCCCATGGGCGTGCACACCGGCGACTCGATCACGGTCGCCCCGGCGATGACGCTGACCGACCGCGAGTACCAGGCCATGCGCGACCTGTCGATCGGGATCATCCGCTCGGTCGGTGTGGACACCGGCGGCTGCAACATCCAGTTCGCGGTCGACCCGGCCGACGGTCGCCTGATCGTGATCGAGATGAACCCCCGCGTCTCCCGGTCCAGTGCGCTGGCGTCGAAGGCGACCGGCTTCCCGATCGCCAAGATCGCCGCCAAGGTCGCGATCGGCTACACCCTCGACGAGATCCCCAACGACATCACCTCCTCCCACGGCGTCGGCACGCCGGCCAGCTTCGAGCCGACCCTGGACTACGTCGTGGTGAAGGTGCCCCGCTTCGCCTTCGAGAAGTTCCCCAACGCCGACCGCACCCTGACCACGCACATGAAGTCGGTGGGCGAGGCGATGGCGATCGGCCGCAACTTCACCGAGGCGCTGCAGAAGGCGCTGCGCTCGCTGGAGTCCGCGTCGGCGCCGTTCGACTGGAGCCACGAGCACGTCGTCCTCGACCGCGCGGCGCTGCTCGAGGAGATCCGCACCCCGCACGACGGTCGCCTCAAGAAGGTGATGGACGCCCTGCGGGCCGGAGCGACACCGCAGGAGCTCCACGACGCCACCGGCATCGACCCGTGGTTCGTCGACCAGCTGCTGCTGATCAACGAGGTCGCGCTCAGCGTCATCGACGCCCCCGAGCTGACCCCGGTGCTGCTGCGCCGCGCGAAGCGGCACGGCTTCTCCGACGAGCAGATCGGCCGGATGCGCGACATGCCGGCCGCCGTGGTGCGTGGGGTCCGGCATGCCCTGGGCATCCGCCCGGTCTACAAGACCGTCGACACCTGCGCCGCGGAGTTCGCCGCGCGGACGCCGTACCACTACTCCTCCTACGACGAGGAGTCCGAGGTGATGCCGCGCACCAAGGAGGCGCGTGATCATCCTCGGCTCCGGGCCCAACCGGATCGGTCAGGGCATCGAGTTCGACTACTCGTGCGTGCACGCCTCGATGGCGCTGTCGAAGGTCGGCTACGAGACCGTGATGGTCAACTGCAACCCGGAGACCGTCTCGACCGACTACGACACCAGCGACCGGCTCTACTTCGAGCCGCTGACGCTGGAGGACGTGCTCGAGGTGGTGCACGCCGAACGACAGGCCGGACCCGTCGTCGGCGTGATCTGCCAGCTCGGGGGCCAGACGCCGCTCGGGCTCGCGCAGGGACTCGAGGACGCCGGGGTGCCGATCATGGGCACGCCGCCCGGCGGCGATCGACCTGGCCGAGGAGCGCGGCGCCTTCGGGCGGGTGCTGGCCCGGGCCGGGCTGCCCGCCCCCAAGCACGGGATGGCGACGTCCTTCCCCGAGGCGCTGGCGATCGTCGCCGAGATCGGCTACCCGGTCCTGGTGCGGCCGTCCTACGTGCTCGGCGGCCGCGGCATGGAGATCGTCTACGACGACACCGCGCTGGAGTCCTACATCGGTCGCGCGACCGAGATCAGCCCGGAGCACCCGGTGCTGGTCGACCGGTTCATCGACGACGCCGTGGAGATCGACGTCGACGCCCTGTACGACGGCACGGAGCTGTTCCTGGGTGGCGTCATGGAGCACATCGAGGAGGCCGGCATCCACTCCGGCGACTCGTCGTGCGCCCTGCCGCCGATCACGCTCGGCGCCAACGAGATCGCCCGGATCCGCGCGGCCACCGAGGCGATCGCCGCGGGGATCGGCGTGCTCGGCCTGCTCAACATCCAGTACGCCCTGGGCTCCGACGTGCTCTACGTCCTCGAGGCCAACCCGCGGGCCTCGCGCACCGTGCCCTTCGTGTCCAAGGCGACCGCGACCCCGCTCGCGAGCGCGGCCGCCCGCGTGATGCTCGGGGAGAGCATCGCCGACCTGCGCCTGGCCGGGCCTGCCTCCCGGCCACCGGGGACGGCGGCCTGCTGCCCGCGGACGCGCCGATCGCGGTCAAGGAGGCGGTGATGCCCTTCAACCGGTTCCGCACGCCCGACGGCAAGCAGGTCGACACCGTGCTCGGCCCGGAGATGAAGTCGACCGGCGAGGTGATGGGCTTCGACGCCGACTTCGGGACCGCCTTCGCCAAGGCGCAGACCGCGGCCTTCGGGTCGCTGCCCACCTCCGGCAAGGTGTTCGTCAGCATGGCCAACCGCGACAAGCGCTCGATGATCTTCCCGATCAAGGTGCTGGCCGACCGCGGCTTCGAGGTCCTCGCGACGCAGGGCACGGCTGAGGTGCTGCGTCGCAACGGCGTGCAGGTGAGCGTCGTACGCAAGCACTTCGAGGGGCCCGGCCCGCACGGGGAGCGCACCACCGTGCAGCTGATCCAGGACGGCGAGATCGACCTCATCATCAACACCCCGAACGGCTCGTCCGGGGGTGGGTCGGCGCGCATCGACGGCTACGAGATCCGCACCGCCGCGGTGATGGCCAACATCCCGTGCATCACCACCGTGCAAGGGCTCGGTGCCGCGGTGCAGGGCATCGAGGCGATGCGTGCCGGCGACATCGGGGTGCGCTCGCTGCAGGACTGGGCGCGTCGATGACCGGTCCCTACCGGCTGCTGTTCGACCGGGTGCTGGTCCGGGTCGACGCCGAGCGGGCGCACCGGGTGGGCTTCGCGGCGTTGCGCGCGGCGCAGCCCGCGATTCGTCTGCGATCGCTGGGTGGGCGGGACCCGCAGGATCGCAGACGAATCGGCGAGGTGCGGGCCATGGGGCTGACCTTCCCCGGCCCGCTCGGGCTGGCTGCCGGCTTCGACAAGAACGCCGAGGGCATCGACGCCCTGGCCGCGCTCGGCTTCTCCTTCGTCGAGATCGGCACCGTCACCGGTGAGCCACAGCCCGGCAACCCCACGCCGCGGCTGTTCCGGCTGCCGGCGGACCGCGCGGTCGTCAACCGGATGGGCTTCAACAACGACGGGGCCGAGGTGGTCGCCCGCCGGCTCGCCGCCCGGGAGCGCACCGCGCACCGCGACGTCGTGCTCGGCGTCAACATCGGCAAGACCAAGGTCGTCCCCGACGACGAGCGCCGCGGTGCTCGCCGACTACGAGAAGAGCACCCGCCTGCTCGCGCCGCACGCCGACTACCTCGTCGTCAACGTCAGCTCGCCGAACACTCCGGGCCTGCGCGACCTCCAGGCCGTCGACCGGCTGCGACCGCTGCTCGACCGCGGTACGACGGCGGCGGACGCCGTGACGAGCCGGCACCTGCCGCTGCTCGTGAAGATCGCCCCGGACCTGTCCGACGAGGACGTGCTCGCGGTCGCGGACCTCGCGGTCGAGCTCGGCCTCGACGGCATCGTCGCCACCAACACGACCATCGGCCGCGCGGGTCTGGCGTCCACGCCCGCGCAGGTCGAGGCGGCCGGCGCCGGAGGACTGTCCGGCGCACCGCTGCGAGAGCGCGCGCTCGAGGTGCTGCGATTGCTGCGCGACCGGGTCGGGCCGGACCTGACGCATCGTCGCTGTCGGGGGCATCGGCACCGCCGCCGACGCCCGCGAGCGGCTCGACGCCGGGGCGACCCTGCTGCAGGCCTACACCGCGTTCGTCTACGAGGGCGCGCTGTGGCCCTCCCGTGTTCAGCGCGACCTGCGCCGGCCGACCGATCGGAGCAGCGCATGATGTTCGGGACCCGCCTGGCCGAGGCGATCGAGGGACGGGGCCGCTTCTGCGCAGGCCTCGACCCGCACCCCTCGCTGCTGGACGCCTGGGGGCTGACCGACAGCGTCAACGGGCTGGAGAAGTTCTCCCTCTCGGCGGTCGAGGCGCTCGGCGGCGTCTGCGCCGTCGTGAAGCCGCAGTCGGCGTTCTTCGAGCGGTTCGGCTCCCGGGGCATCGCGGTCCTGGAGCAGGTCGTCGAGGGCTGCCGCGAGCGCGGCGCACTGGTGCTCCTCGACGTGAAGCGGGGCGACATCGGTTCGACGATGCAGGGCTACGCCGATGCCTACCTCGACAAGAACTCCCCGCTGCGCGCGGATGCGATCACGGTGTCGCCCTACCTCGGCATCGGCTCGCTCGCGCCGGTCCTCGACACCGCCGTCGCCAACGAGGCCGGGGTGTTCGTGCTGGCGTTGACCTCCAACCCCGAGGGACCGCAGGTGCAGCACGCCATGACGGCCGACGGCCGGAGCGTCGGCGCGCTCGTGCTCGACCTGGTGGCCTCCCGCAACGTCGGCGCCGACCGACTCGGGTCCTTCGGCGCCGTCGTCGGCGCGACCGTGGCGCCGCCGCCGGACGTGACCACCGAGACCCTCGACATCAACGGCCCGCTGCTCGTGCCGGGCATCGGCGCGCAGGGCGGCACCGTGGACGACGTACGACGGGTCTTCGGGTCGGCGGCTCGCCACGTGCTGCCGACCAGCTCACGCGAGCTGCTGGCTGCCGGCCCCGACAAGGTGCTGCTGCACCAGGCGGCCCTGCGCGCGATCGACTCCTTCTCCGACCTCTGACCTCGACCCGGCGCGTCGGCTGGCCGAAAACCCGCCGACCCGGCGCGTCGGCTGGCCGAAAACCCGCCGACCCGGCGCGTCGGCTGGCCACAGGGCCAGCCAACGCGCCGACTCGGCGGGGTGGGGACCAGCCAACGCGCCGACTCGGCGGGGTGGGGACCAGCCAACGCGCCGACTCGGCGGGGTGGGGACCAGCCAACGCGCCGACTCGGCGGGGTGGGGACCAGCCAACGCGCCGGGTCGGCGTGTAGAACAGGGGCCATGACCGAGCGCGCCCAGCCGTCCCTCGCTTCCGACGCTGCGGCGACCAACCCGTTCCTCGCGCCCAGCCCCCTGCCGTTCGCGTTTCCGCCCTTCGACGCGATCGACTACGCGCACTACCGCCCCGCCCTGGACGCCGGCATCGCGGAGCAGCGGATCGAGGTCGCCGCGATCGTCGAGGACCCGGAGGCACCGACCTTCGCCAACACCATCGAGGCGCTCGAGGTGTCGGGGCGCACGCTGGCGCGGGTGCTGCGGGTGCTCAGCAACCTCGGTGCGTCGATGGCCACCCCCGAGATGCAGGCGCTCGAGGCCGAGCTCAACCCGCTGGTCGCCGAGCACCGGGACGAGCTGCTGCTCGATCCGCGCCTGTTCGCGCGCATCGACGCCGTCCACGCGCAGCCCGACCACCGCCTCACCCCGGAGCAGAAGCGGGTCGTGGAGCGCTACCACCTCGACTTCGTCCGCGCCGGAGCCGGCCTCCCCGAGGCCGACCGGGACCGGCTGCGCCGGCTCAACGTCGAGCTCACCTCGCTGACCACGGAGTTCGGCAACCGGGTGATCGCGGAGCGCAACGAGCGCGCCCTGCACCTGAGCGATCCCGCCGACCTCGAGGGCCTGCCTGCCGACGCGGTCGAGGCGGCCGCCGCCGCTGCCCGGTCCGCCGGGCTCGAGGGCTACCTGATCCGCCTGGTGCTCCCCACGATCCAGCCCGCCCTGGCCTCGCTGCGCAATCGCGACGTGCGCCGCCGGCTCCACGAGGCCGCCACCGGCCGCGGCACGAGCGGCACGGACCACGACACCCGCGCCACGCTGGCCCGGATCGCCGCGCTCCGGGCCGAGCGCGCCGCGCTCCTCGGGTACGACGACCACGCGTCGTTCGTCGTCGAGGACCAGACCGCCGGATCCAGCAAGGCCGTGCTCGGCATGCTCGACGAGATGGCCGCGCCGGCGATGCGCAACCTGGAGTCCGAGCGCGCCCGGATCGAGCGGCTGCTGCACGACGACGGCGTCGAGGGCCCCGTCGAGCCGTGGGACTGGACGTACTACACGGCGCGTGACAAGGCGGCGACCTACGACGTCGACGAGGCCGCCGTACGCCCCTACTTCGAGCTGGAGCGGGTGCTGCACGACGGCATCTTCTTCGCCGCCACCCGGCTCTACGGCGTCACGTTCGCACCGCGCGAGGACCTGCCGGTCTATGCGGAGGGCGTCACGGTCTTCGAGGTCTTCGACCACGACGGCGCGACGCTCGGGCTGTTCGTCTGCGACTGGTTCGCCCGGCCGACCAAGCAGGGCGGCGCCTGGATGGACGAGCTGGTGCCCCAGAGCCACCTGCTGGGTACGGCGCCCGTGGTCGTCGTGTGCCTCAACGTGCCGCAGCCGCCGCCGGGTGCGCCGGCCCTGATGACCATGGACGAGGTCCGCACCGGCTTCCACGAGTTCGGTCACGCGCTGCACGGGCTGTTCTCCGACACCGTCCACCCGCGCCTGCACGGCACCAACGTGCCGCGCGACTTCGTGGAGTTCCCCTCGCAGGTCAACGAGATGTGGGCGTGGTGGCCCGAGGTGCTGGCCAACTACGCCAGGCACCACGTCACCGGGGAGCCGCTCGCGCAGGACGTCGTCGACCGGCTGAGCGCCGCCCGGGAGCACGGTCAGGGGTTCGACACCGTCTCGATGCTGGCCGCCGCGCTGCTCGACCAGGAGTGGCACCGGCTGGTGCCGGGCGCCCCCGAGGTCGCGCCGGAGGACGTCGAGGCCTTCGAGGAGGCAGCCCTCGAGCGGCACGGGGTGCGGTCGGCGCTGGTGCCGCCGCGCTACCGCAGCGGCTACTTCGCCCATGTCTTCGCAGGCGGCTACGACGCCGGCTACTACTCCTACCTGTGGAGCGAGGTGCTCGACGCGGACATGGTCGGCTGGTTCGCGGACAACGGGGGGCTGACCCGGGCCAACGGGGACCGGTTCCGCGCGGGGCTGCTGTCGGTCGGCGGCACGGTCGACCCGTTGGAGGCGTTCGCGTCCGTCCGCGGCCGAGCACCGAGCACGGAGCCGCTGCTGCGTCGCCGAGGGTTGCTGTGACCAAGGGCAGGGTCGTCGGCGTCGTCGTCGCGACCCTCCTCGCTACCGGCGGGCTCGCCGCCTGCTCCAGCGCCGAGGAGTCCTACTGCTCGGCGTTGCGGGAGGACGAACCCCGTCTCCAGAAGCTGTCGAGGTCCGCGGCCGAGCCCGGGTCGGACGCCCTGGTGAAGAGCGTCGACATCCTCGCGGAGCTGGGCGAGAAGGCCCCCGACGACATCGAGGACGAGTGGGGCACGCTGGTCTCGTCGCTGGAGGGCCTCGTGGCCGCCGTACGCGCCTCCGGGGCGGACTTCCCGGCGTTCGCCTCCGGCAAGGCCCCGGAGGGGGTCACCGAGGGGCAGCTCAAGGCCGTGCAGCAGGCGGCCGAGGAGCTGACCGACACCCGGGTGCAGCAGGCCGGGGCCAGCATCGAGCAGCACGCGCGCGACGTCTGCAAGGTCGACCTGGGTGGCGGGCTCGCCGGACCGACGGGCTGAGCTGCGCACCACGAAGACCGACCGGAGTGCCGGCCGCGTTGCGACCACGGCGTGACCATGACTAGATTTCGCTTGTCCACCCGACGAGCACATCCCATTTGGACGAGGTCAGCACTGTGGCACTGCCGCGACTCACGCCGGAACAGCGCCAGGCGAACCTGGAGAAGGCCGCCGCCTCCCGTCGCGAACGAGCCGAGATCAAGAACCGGCTCAAGCACTCCGGCGCCTCGATCGTCGACGTGCTCCAGCAGGGTCAGGACAACGACGTGATCGGCAAGATGCGGGTCGTCGACCTGCTGCAGTCGATGCCGGGCCTGGGCAAGGTGCGGGCCCGCCAGATGATGGAGAGGTTGAGCATCTCCGAGAGCCGCCGCGTGCGCGGGCTCGGGGCCAACCAGATCGCCGCCCTCGAGCGCGAGTTCGGGTCGCGCTGAGACATGAGTGACTCACAGGGCCGCCTGACGGTCCTGGCGGGACCCACGGCGGTCGGCAAGGGGACGGTGGCGGCGTACGTCCGCGAGCACCACCCCGAGGTCTGGATCTCCGTGTCGGCCACCACCCGCCCGCCCCGCCCCGGCGAGGAGCACGGCCGGCACTACTGGTTCGTGTCCGACGAGGAGTTCGACCGCCTGATCGCGGACGGTCAGCTGCTCGAGTGGGCGGTCGTCCACCGCGCGGCCCGCTACGGCACGCCGCGGCGTCCGGTCGAGGAGGCGTTGGCGGCGGGCCGGCCCGCGCTGCTGGAGATCGACCTGCAGGGGGCGCGGCAGGTTCGCGCCACGATGCCGGGCGCGCTGTTCGTCTTCTTGACGCCGCCCTCGTGGGCGGAGCTGGTGCGCCGGCTGGTCGGCCGCGGCACCGAGACGGAGGAGGAGCGCACCCGCCGCCTCGACACCGCGCGGGCCGAGCTGGCCGCCGAGGCGGAGTTCGACGTCACGGTCGTGAACACCGAAGTTCACCTCGCAGCCGATGAGTTGGTAGCCTTGATGACGGACCGCCCCCGCACCTGACGCGCGGCGGACCATCTTCTCTTCACCAACCCCCATTCTGTGAGGCTGTCACCGTGTCTTCCGTGTCTGCATCCGGCGCCGTCGCCGAGGGCATCACCAACCCCCCGATCGACGAGCTGCTGACGAAGACGGACTCGAAGTACAAGCTGGTCCTGTACAGCGCCAAGCGCGCTCGTCAGATCAACGCCTACTACTCCCAGCTCGGCGAGGGCCTGCTGGAGTACGTCGGTCCGCTCGTCGACACCCACGTGCAGGAGAAGCCGCTCTCGATCGCGCTCCGCGAGATCAACGCGGACCTGCTGACCTGCGAGGACATCGACCCCGAGGCCGAGGCCGCCGCGGCCGCCGCCGAGGGCTCGACGAGCACCAAGGCCTAGGCAGAAGCACCGTCGTGGCCGACAGCGAGACCGACGCCACCGGACGGCCGCGCGTCGTCCTGGGCGTGAGCGGCGGCATCGCGGCGTACAAGGCCTGCGAGCTGCTGCGCCGGCTCACCGAGTCCGGTCACGACGTCACGGTGGTGCCCACCGCCGCGGCGCTCGGCTTCGTCGGCGCCCCCACGTGGGCGGCGCTGTCGGGCAAGCCCGTCTCCGCGGACGTCTGGGACCGGGTCCACGAGGTGCCGCACGTCCGGATCGGGCAGGGCGCCGACCTGGTGGTCGTGGCGCCGGCCACCGCCGACCTGCTGGCCAAGGCCGCCCACGGGCTGGCCGACGACCTGCTGACCAACACCCTGCTCACCGCGCGCTGCCCGGTGGTGTTCGCCCCCGCGATGCACACCGAGATGTGGGAGCACCCGGCCACCCAGGCCAACGTCGCGACGCTGCGCAGCCGGGGCGCCCTGGTGATCGAGCCCGCCGAGGGCCGCCTGACCGGCGCCGACACGGGCAAGGGCCGGTTCCCCGACCCGGCCGAGATCTTCGAGGTCGCCCGCGACGTGCTGGCCCGCGGCGGCGCCCACCAGGACCTGGCCGGCCGGCACCTGCTCGTCTCGGCCGGCGGCACCCGGGAGTACCTCGACCCGGTCCGGTTCCTCGGCAACCGCTCGTCGGGCCTGCAGGGCTACGCCCTCGCCCGGACGGCCGCCTCCCGGGGCGCCGAGGTCACCCTGGTGGCGGCCAACGTCACGCTGCCCGACCCCGCAGGCGTCAAGGTGCTGCACGTGGAGACCACGGCGCAGCTGCGCGACGCCGTCCTGTCCGCCGCGCCGGGCGCCGACGCGATCGTGATGGCGGCCGCCCCGGCCGACTACCGACCGACCAGCGTCAGCGGCACCAAGATCAAGAAGGCCGACGACGGATCGGCGCCCACGATCGAGCTGGCCCAGAACCCCGACGTCCTCGCCGAGCTCTCCCGCGACCGCACCCGGTCCGGTCAGGTGGTCGTCGGGTTCGCCGCGGAGACCGGCGACGGCACCCGCTCGGTGCTCGAGCTGGCGCAGGCCAAGCTGGTCCGCAAGGGCTGCGACCTGCTGGTCGTCAACGACGTCAGCGGGGGCGCGGTCTTCGGCAGCGACGACAACGAGGCCGTCGTCCTGGACGCCGAGGGCGGCGCCGTGCCCGTGCCGCGGGGGTCCAAGGCTGCGCTCGCGCACGTGGTCTGGGACCGGGTGGCGCAACGCTGGGGGACCCCCGGCGCCTGACACCGCACGAGACGGTTCGATGATTGCCGCGCGAGCGGGTTATCTTTCCTGCTGGCACACATACCGCACAGCACGACCGCGCGCGCGTCGAGAGCCGACGTCCGCCGCCGACCAGAGGGGCACTAACGACGTGGCTGGACGCCTTTTCACCTCCGAGTCCGTGACCGAGGGGCACCCGGACAAGATCGCCGACCAGATCAGCGACTCCGTCCTGGACGAGATGCTCCGCCAGGACCCGAAGAGCCGGGTCGCAGTCGAGACGCTGCTGACCACCGGGCTCGTCGTCGTCGCCGGCGAGGTCACCACGGGTGGCTACGTCGACGTCAAGCAGGTCGTCCGCGACCGGATCCTGGCGATCGGCTACGACTCGTCGGTCAAGGGCTTCGACGGGCACTCCTGTGGCGTCATGGTGGCCATCGGCGGGCAGTCCGGGGACATCGCCCAGGGCGTCGACGCCGGCTACGAGTCGCGCGCGGAGTCCTCCGAGGACGAGCTCGACCAGCAGGGCGCCGGCGACCAGGGGCTGATGTTCGGCTACGCCTGCGACGACACCCCCGAGCTGATGCCGCTGCCGATCACGATCGCCCAGCGCCTCTCCGAGCGGCTGTCCGCGGTGCGCAAGGACGGGACCATGTCCTACCTGCGTCCCGACGGCAAGACCCAGGTCACCATCGAGTACGACGACGACAACCGTCCCGTGCGCGTCGACACCGTCGTGGTCTCCAGCCAGCACGCCAAGGACATCTCGCTCGAGGGCATGCTCACCCCCGACATCAAGCAGCACGTCGTCGACCCGGTCCTGGACGGGTTCGACATCGCCTCCGACGGCTACCGGCTGCTGGTCAACCCGACCGGCCGCTTCGAGGTCGGCGGCCCGATGGGCGACGCCGGCCTGACCGGCCGCAAGATCATCATCGACACCTACGGCGGCATGGCGCGGCACGGTGGCGGCGCCTTCTCCGGCAAGGACCCCTCCAAGGTCGACCGCTCCGCGGCCTACGCCATGCGCTGGGTGGCCAAGAACGTCGTCGCCGCGGGCCTGGCCCGTCGCTGCGAGGTGCAGGTGGCCTACGCGATCGGCAAGGCGCAGCCGGTCGGCTTCTACGTCGACTGCTTCGACACCGAGACGGTCCCGGTCTCCTCGATCCAGAAGGCCGTGCTCGAGGTCTTCGACCTGCGCCCGGCCGCGATCATCCGCGACCTCGACCTGCTGCGGCCGATCTACGCCGCCACCGCGGCGTACGGGCACTTCGGGCGCGAGCTGCCGGACTTCACCTGGGAGCGCACCGACCGGGTCGACGCGCTGAAGGCCGCCGCCGGCGTCTGACGCTCCGCGGCCCCTCTGATTACCAGGGGATGCCGAGAATCTTTCGCTGCCCACGGGAAACTTCCCGTGGGCAGCGACAGTTCTCCCCGGGCAGCGGTCAGCGGGCAGCGGGACGCCGGACGTACGCCGTGCGCACGCGCCGCCCGCGCCGCCCGCGCCGCCCGCGCCGCCCGCGCCACCCGAAGCGGCCGACGCCGCGCGCCGCCGTCCACAGCCACCGGGACGCCGCTGAGAACGAGGGGTCCCGGGTGGTAGGACTGACGCCGTGCCGACGGACGAGCAGGGTGCCGACGACCAGCCGGAGCTGATGCCCGAGCTGGCGCGCGCCCGCGCCAAGGCGGCCCGCGCCAAGGCGACCCGCGCGACCAAGGCCGCCGCCCCGACGGCCCTGGCCGCCGAGCTGCCGGTGGCGCGGGTGCTGGTCGACGTGCCGCTGGCGCACCTCGACCGCCCCTTCGACTACCTGGTGCCCGCGAAGCTCGACGACGCCGTCCGGGCGGGGTCGCGGGTCAAGGTCCGCTTCGCCGGTCAGGACGTGGACGGCTTCGTCCTCGAGCGCGTGGCGGGCAGCGAGCACGAGGGACGCCTGGCGCCGCTGCGGCGGGCGGTCAGCGCCGAGCCGGTGCTGTCGCCCGAGGTGGCGCGCCTGTGCGCGCGGGTCGCGGCCCGCTATGCCGGCACCCGCTCCGACGTCTTCCGGCTGGCCGTCCCCGCCCGGCACGCCACGGTCGAGAGGCAGGAGTCCCCGCCGAGCCCCCAGGCCACGTTCGACGTCGGCGAGGCGCGGCGCTCCTGGACGCCGTACGCCGGTGGGGAGAGGTTCGTGGACGCGCTGGCCGCGGGGGAGGACCCGCGCGTCGTGTGGTCGGCGCTGCCCGGGGCAGGCTGGCCGACGCTGCTGGCGCAGGCGGCCGCGGCGACCCGGTCGGCGGGGCGTGGGGTGCTGCTGTGCGTGCCCGACCACCGCGACGTGGTCCGGGTCGACGCGGCCCTGAGGGAGGTCCTCGGCCCCGACCAGCACGTCGTGCTGACCGCCGACGCCGGCCCGGCGCAGCGCTACCGGTCGTTCCTGGCGGTGGCGCGGGGGGCGGTACGGGTGGTGCTCGGCACCCGCGCGGCGGCGTTCGCCCCGGTTCACGACCTCGGGCTGGTGGCGTTGTGGGACGACGGCGACGACCTCTACGCCGAGCCGCGGGCGCCCTACCCGCACACGAGGGAGGTGCTGCTCACCCGGGCCGAGGACGAGGGCACGGCCGCGCTGGTCGGCGGGTTCGCGCGCACCGTGGAGGCGGAGTACCTCCTGCGCACGGGGTGGGCCACCGAGCTGGCCCCCGACCGCGCGACGCTTCGCCGCGAGGCCCCGCAGGTCGCCGTCACCGGCGCCACCGACCGGGAGCTGGAGCGCGACCCGCACGCGCGCACGGCACGCCTGCCGCGCACCGCCTACGACGCGATCCGCGCGGGTCTCGAGCAGGGCCCGGTGCTGCTGCAGACGCCCCGGCAGGGCTACGCCACCGTGCTGGCCTGCGACCGCTGCCGGGCGGCGGCGCGCTGCCCGGTGTGCACCGGTCCGCTGCGGCTCACCGCCGCGCACCAGCCTCCCTCGTGCCGGTGGTGCGGCACCGCCCAGCCGGCCTGGGCCTGCGCGACCTGCGGCGGCCACGGCCTGCGGGCGCCGGTGCTGGGAGAGCAGCGCACCGCGGAGGAGATCGGCCGGGCGTTCCCGGCCGTGCCGGTGCGCACCTCGGCCGGTGAGCGGGTGCTCGCGACCGTGCCGGGGGTGCCGTCGGTCGTAGTCGCGACGCCCGGCGCGGAGCCGGTCGCCGAGGGCGGCTACGCCTGCGTCGTGCTGCTCGACACCTGGCTGATGCTGGCGCGCAGCGACCTGCGCACCGCCGAGGAGGCGCTGCGCCGCTGGCTGGCGGCCGCCGCCCTGGCCCGCAGCGCGGAGGCGGGCGGTCGGGTGGTCGCGGTCGGCGAGCCCTCGGAGCCGGTGCTGCAGGCGCTGGTCCGCTGGGACCCGGCCGGTCATGCCCGCCGCGAGCTCGAGGAGCGGCAGTCCGCGCACCTGCCCCCGGCCTCCCGGCTGGCCTCGCTGATGGCGGGCGAGGACGACCTGAGCGCCGCGGTGGCGGCGCTCGACCTGCCGCCGGGCGCGGAGGTGCTCGGACCGGTCGCGGTGAGCGCCACCGGTCCCGGCCCGGCACCCTCGGACGCTCCGCCACCGCACCGCGTGGTGGTCCGGGTGCCCCGCGCCTCGGGAGCCGCGCTCTCGCGCACCCTGGTCGAGATGCAGGGCGTGCGCGACGCCCGCAAGCTTCCGTCGATCCGCGTGCAGGTGGACCCGCTGGCGCTCGAGTGAGCCTCCGTAGACTGGTCGCTCCCACCCACCCCCTTCGTCCCGCAGGAGCCGCCCCGTGCCCGTCCAGCCGATCCGCCTCTTCGGGGACCCTGTGCTGCGCACCCCCGCGGTGCCGGTCACGGTCTTCGACAAGGAGCTGCGACGGCTCGTCGCGGACCTGACGGACACGATGCTGGAGGCTCCGGGCGCCGGTCTGGCCGCGCCGCAGATCGGGGTCGGCCTGCGGGTCTTCACCTGGTACGTCGACGGCGAGCTCGGTCATCTGGTGAACCCCACGCTGGACCTGTCCGAGGAGCTGCAGGACGGCCCCGAGGGCTGCCTGTCGCTGCCCGACCTGACGTTCGACTGCCGCCGTGCGCTGAGCGTGGTCGCCCGCGGCTTCGACATGCACGGCGAACCCGTCGTCATCGACGGCTCGGAGCTGCTGGCCCGGGCGATCCAGCACGAGACCGACCACCTCGACGGGGTGCTGTTCATCGACCGGCTCGACCGCGAGGCCCGCAGGGCGGCGATGCGCGAGATCCGCGAGGCGGCGTGGTTCGGTGCCGACGCGCCCCCGGTGAAGGTCTCACCGCACCCCACGCGCGGCCTGGGGCTCTGAGCGCGTGCGCGTCGTCTTCGCCGGCACGCCCGAGCCTGCCCTCCCGGCGCTCGAGGCGGTGGCCGCCAGTCGCCACGAGCTGGTCGGGGTGGTCACCCGTCCGGACGCCCCCGCCGGCCGGGGCCGCCGGCTGCTCGCCTCGCCGGTGGCGCTGCGCGCCGAGGAGCTCGGGGTGCCCGTGCTCAAGCCGGCGCACCCGCGCGACCCCGACTTCGCCGTCGCGCTGAGCGCGCTACGGCCGGACTGCTGCCCGGTCGTCGCGTACGGCGCGCTGCTGCCGCCCGAGGTCCTGGACCTCGCGCCGCACGGCTGGGTCAACCTGCACTTCTCGGTGCTGCCCGCCTGGCGCGGCGCCGCGCCCGTCCAGCACGCCCTGATCGCCGGCGACGAGGTCACCGGCGCGACCACGTTCCGCATCGTGGCGGCCCTCGACGCCGGACCGACGTTCGGGCTGATGACCGAGACGATCCGACCCTCCGACACCGCGGGCGACCTGCTCGCCCGGCTGGCCGAGGGGGGAGCGCACCTGCTGGTGCAGACCCTCGACGGCATCGAGGACGGCACCCTCGAGGCGCGCGAGCAGCCCGCCGACGGCGTCAGCCTGGCCCCCAAGATCAGCACCGAGCACGCCCGGGTCGACTGGTCGCACCCGGCCAGCGCGGTGGACCGCCGCGTCCGGGCGTGCACCCCCGCCCCGGGTGCCTGGACGACCTACGCCGGCGAGCGCATCAAGGTCGGTCCCGTGACCCCGGAGGTCGGCCGTCCCGACCTCGCGCCGGGCGTCCTCGAGATCGCCAAGAGCACGGTCCTGGTGGGCACCGCCACGACCGCCGTACGCCTGGGGCACGTCGTGCCTGTCGGCAAGCGGCAGATGCCGGCCGCCGACTGGGCCCGCGGCGCCCGGCTGGAGTCCGGGGCGTCGTTCACGTGAGCCGTCCCGGATCGAAGGTCGACCCGGCGCGGCTCGCGGCGTACGACGTGCTCGCCGCCGTGCGCGACCAGGACGCCTACACCAACCTGGTGCTGCCACCGCTGCTGCGCGAGCGGGGCCTGTCGGGACGGGACGCGGCGTTCGTCACCGAGCTGGTCTCCGGGACGATCCGGGGGCAGGGCAGCTACGACGCGGTGATCGCCGCGAACATCGACCGCCCCCTGGACAAGGTCGACGCCCCGGTCCTCGCGGCCCTGCGCCTGGGCACCCACCAGCTGCTCGCGATGCGGGTGCCCTCGCACGCCGCGGTCGGCACGACCGTCGACCTGGTGCGCTCGCAGATCGGGCACGGACCGTCGGGGTTCGTCAACGCCGTGCTGCGCAAGGTCTCCCGCCACGATCTGGAGGGATGGCTGCGTCGGGTCGCGCCCGACCCGGTCAGCGACCCCGACGGCTACTCCGCCGTGACGCGGTCGCACCCGCGCTGGGTCGTGGAGGCGCTGCGGGAGGCGCTCGGTGCGCGGGCCGAGGAGCTCGACGCGCTGCTGGAGGCCGACAACGCCGCTCCCCGGGTGACGCTGGTGGCCCGGCCCGGGGTGAGCACCGTCGAGGAGCTGGTGGCAGCGGGCGGAGAGGTCGGCCGCTCGCCGCACGCGGTGATCCTGACGGGCGGGGACCCCGGCGCCATCGCGGCCGTTCGCGACGGACGCGCGGGTGTGCAGGACGAGGGCTCGCAGGTGGTCGCGACCGCCCTGGTCACGGCCGGGCTCGACGGCCGCGACCAACGCTGGCTCGACGTCTGCGCCGGACCGGGCGGCAAGTCCGCGCTGCTGGCGGCCCTGGCCCGGCCCCGCGGCGCCCGCGTGGTCGCCTCCGAGCGGCAGGAGCACCGGGCCCGGCTGGTCGCCCGCGCCACCCGCCGCTCCGGCGCCGGGCTGGCCGGCGTCCTGACCGCCGACGGCACGCAGCCGCCCTGGGCCGAAGAGACCTTCGACCGGGTGCTGGTCGACGCGCCCGTGCACCGGGCTCGGGGCGCTGCGTCGTCGTCCGGAGGCCCGCTGGCGCCGTCTCCCGCGCGACGTCGAACAGCTCGTGCCACTGCAGGAGGCCCTGCTCGGCGCTGCGCTCGACTCGGTACGACGGGGTGGGGTGGTGGCCTACGTGACCTGCTCGCCGGTCCTCGCCGAGACGGCCGGCGTCGTCGGGTCCGTGCTGGCGGCACGCGACGACGTACGCCTCGAGGAGGCGGGGGGCCTGGTGCCGTTCGCCGACGCCGCGGGCCCGCTCGAGGGCACGGTGCAGCTGTGGCCGCACCGGCACGGCACGGATGCGATGTTCCTCGCCCTGCTGCGGCGCACCTGACCCGACTGGCAGGATCAGGCAGATGACGGGGGAGACGCGCAGCTGGCCGGCGAGGGGCTTCGCCCTGGCCGGGGCCCTGGCCTGGGGCCTGGGGTTCTACGGCGTCGTCGCGCTCGCCGTGGTGCCGTTGCAGGACGAGCGCTTCGCGTCGTTCTACCTGCTCGAGACCGGATGGGGCCTGCTGTTCACGATCCTGGTCGCCGTGCCCCTGGTCGCGCTGGTGGCTCGGCCGCGCACCCCGGCCTTCGTCCTGCAGGTGCTGGCCGTCTCGGTGGCCGTGGCGGTGGCGGCCGTGCTCGCGGCGTACCCCCGGCAGATCCTGCCCGCCGCCGGGCTCGCGGCGACCGGGATCCTGGCCGGCGTCCTGACCCGGACCCGGCTCCTGGACGTGCCTGGGCGCAGCAGCGTGTCGCTGCTGGCGCTGTCGGTCATCGCGGGGCCCAGTGCGATCACCTACGCCGTCGAGCAGGCGAACCGGACTCCCGAGCTGCCGCCCGACGTGACCTGGGGCCTCGACCACCGTCCGATGCTGGCGGGGCTGGCGCTGGCGATCCTCGCGGTCGCCCTGCTCGCCGCGATGACGGTGGGCCGGGTCGCCGGCGGGCGGCTGTGCGCGTGGACGACGGCGGTCGCCGCCGCGTGGTTCGGCGCGGTCTCGGCGCTCTACCCCGACGCCGAGGCGAGCCTCGGACGGGTCGCGGGCCTGTCGGCGGTCGCCTGGGGCGTGGTGTTCGTGGTGGTCAGCGAGATCGTGGCCCGTCGCCGCCACTAGGGTGGGCGACCATGGGCATCCAGATCTCACCGAGCCTGCTCGCCTCCGACTTCGCCCGGCTCGCCGAGGAGGCCGCCCGGGTCAAGGACGCCGACTGGCTGCACGTCGACGTGATGGACAACCACTTCGTCCCGAACCTCACCCTCGGCCTGCCGGTCGTCGAGGCCCTCGGCCGCGCCGCCGAGACCCCGATGGACTGCCACCTGATGATCGAGGACCCGGACCGGTGGGCGCCCGCCTACGTCGAGGCCGGTGCCGGGTCGGTGACCTTCCACGTGGAGGCGGCGGCGGCGCCCGTGCGGCTGGCCCGCGAGCTGCGCGCGCTGGGCGCCCGCGCCGGGATGGGGTTGCGGCCCGCCACGCCGATCGAGCCCTACGAGGACCTGCTGCCCGAGCTCGACATGGTGCTGGTGATGACCGTGGAGCCCGGGTTCGGCGGTCAGAAGTTCCTCGACCTCTGCCTGCCCAAGATCCGGCGCACCCGCGAGCTGGTGGCCCGCCACGGGCTCGACGTGTGGGTGCAGGTCGACGGCGGGGTGTCGGCGGAGACGATCGAGCGGTGTGCCGAGGCGGGTGCCGACGTGTTCGTGGCCGGGTCCGCGGTGTTCGGCGCGGACGACCCGGCGGCGATGATCGCGTCGCTGCGGGCCTCGGCGGAGGTCGCCTTCCCCGATAGTTTGTGACGTTGCGCAGGTTTTCTTGGCTCAGAACCTGCACAACGTCACAAACTATCGGGGTGGGGGGCGGGTCAGAGGACGGCCGCCCGATTCCGCCCCGGTACGCCGTGTGGCAGGCTGACCCCGACGAGTGAAGTTGCTCGCGAGCTCTGGGGTCGGTGCAATTCCGAGCCGGCGGTGAAAGTCCGCGACCCGACTGCGGCCAGCAGCCGGTTGACCAGGTGGAACTCCTGGACCGACGGTCAAAGTCCGGATGGGAAGAGCTCTCGGCGTCGCCGTGCGCACCGGTCCACCCCGGTACGTCGATGCGCCGGCCGTCCTTCCCGAGCCCGGAGTCCGCGTCGCACGGACGAGAGGGCACGCCGGACATGGACCCGGTCACCGACAGCCTCGAGCAGGCCGCGATGACGCGCGCCCTCGCGCTGGCCGTCACGCCCGGCGTCCCCGTCGGACCCAACCCCCGGGTGGGCTGCGTGCTGCTCGCTCCCGACGGGACGGTCGTCGCCGAGGGCTACCACCGGGGCGCCGGGACGCCGCACGCCGAGGTGGACGCACTGGCCCGGGCGGGCGCCGCGGCGCGGGGCAGCACCGCCGTCGTGACGCTGGAGCCCTGCAACCACGTCGGCCGCACCGGTCCGTGCGTCCAGGCGCTGCTGGAGGCCGAGGTCGCCCGGGTGGTCTTCGCCCAGGACGACGCCAACCCGGTCGCGGCCGGTGGAGCCGAGACGCTGCGCGCCGCGGGGGTCGAGGTCCGGGGCGGGCTGATGGCCGAGGCCGCACGCGCCGTCAACCGCGAGTGGACCTTCGCGCTCGCGCACGGCCGACCGTTCGTCACCTGGAAGCTCGCCACCACGCTGGACGGCCGCAGCGCCGCCGCCGACGGCACCTCCCGCTGGGTCAGCTCGCCCCCGGCCCGGCGCGACACCCAGCTGCTGCGCCGGCAGTGCGACGCGATCCTGGTCGGCACCGGCACCGTGCTGGTCGACGACCCGCAGCTGACCCGCCGCTCGGAGTCCGGCGCCGACCTGCCGCGCGACCAGCAGCTGCTGCGCGCCGTCATGGGGGAGCGCGGCGTCCCGGCCGACCGCCGGGTGCTCGACGACGCGGCGCCGACCCTGCTGCTGCGCACCCGCGACCCGCACGAGGCCCTCGCCACCCTGCGAGCCCACGACCGGCAGCACGTGCTCCTGGAGGGCGGCCCGACGCTGGCCGCGGCGTTCCTGGGCGCGGGGCTCGTGGACGAGGTGGTGGCCTACGTCGCGCCGATGCTGCTGGGAGACGGCCTCCCTTGCGTGGGCGACCTGGGCATCGGATCGATGCCACATGCGTTGCACCTCGACGTGCGAGACGTCACCGTGCTCGGCACCGGGCCCGAGACCAACGTCCGACTGACCGCGACCCCCCTGCTGAAGGAGACCCGCTGATGTTCACCGGCATCGTCGAGGAGCTCGGCGTCGTGGAGGCCCTCGAGGACCAGGGCGACGCGGTGCGGCTGACCGTGCACGGCCCGCACGTCACCGCGGACGTCCGGCTCGGCGACTCGATCTCGGTCAACGGCTGCTGCCTCACGGTCGCGCAGCGGGACGGCGAGACCTTCACCGCCGACGTGATGCGCGAGACCCTCGACAAGACCTCGCTCGGCGAGCTGGAGCCCGGCGGCCGGGTCAACCTCGAGCGTGCGGCGCTGGTCTCCTCCCGGCTCGGCGGTCACATCGTGCAGGGCCACGTCGACGGCACCGGGTCCGTCGTACGCCGCGAGGTCTCCGAGCACTGGGAGGTGGTGACCGTCTCGATGCCGCGCGAGCTGTCGCGCTACCTCGTCGACAAGGGCTCGATCACCGTCGACGGGATCTCGCTGACGGTCGTCGAGGCCGGCGACGACTCGTTCACGGTCTCGCTGATCCCGGAGACCCTGGCCCGCACCACCCTCGGACTCAAGCAGCCCGGCGACCTCGTGAACCTCGAGGTCGACGTGATCGCCAAGTACGTCGAGCGTCTCCTCGCCCCCACCACCCCGAAGGACCCCTCATGAGCTTCGTGTCCACGCTGTACGACGCCCAGCTGACGATCGCGGACCACCCCATCACCTGGCGCGAGATCGTCGGCAACGCCTTCGGGTTCGCCTCGGCCATCGGGGGGCTGCGCCGACGGGTGTGGGCGTGGCCGGTGGGGATCGTCGGCAACGTGCTGCTGTTCACGGTGTTCATCGCCGCGACGTTCGACGACCACGCCCAGGTGCCGCTGTTCGGTCAGGCCGGACGGCAGGTCTTCTTCATCCTCACCAGCTTCTACGGCTGGTACCGGTGGAACGAGGTCCGCAAGACCCGCGTCAGCGGCGCGCCAGCGATCACGCCCCGGTGGGCCACCGCGAGCGAACGCATCGCCTACCTGGTCGTCTCGGTCGCCGCGATCCTCGTGCTGCAGTGGGTGTTCAGCGTGATCGGGGCAGGCTGGCCGGCCCCGCGGTGGTACTTCTGGTGCGACGCCTGGATCTTCGTCGGCTCGATGCTCGCGACCTACGCCATGGCGCGCGGCTGGAACGACTTCTGGCTGGCCTGGATCGCCGTCGACATCGTCGGGGTCCCGCTGCTGTGGCACTCCGGCTACTACCCGAGCGCGATCCTCTACCTGGTGTACGGCGGCCTGGTGATCTGGGGCTTCATGGTGTGGGTCAAGGCCAGCAAGGTCGAACAGCAGCCCGAGCGCGAAGTCGTGGACGCATGAGCGCCCCCGCGGTCCGGCTGGACACCGTCGAGCGGGCGGTGGCCGACATCGCGGCAGGCAAGGCGGTCGTGGTCGTCGACGACGAGGACCGCGAGAACGAGGGCGACCTGATCTTCGCCGCCTCCAAGTCCACGCCGGAGCTGATGGCGTTCACGGTGCGCTACTCCTCGGGCGTGATCTGCGCCCCGGTGACCGCCGCGACCCTCGACCGGCTGGGGATCCCCCTGATGACGCCGCACAACCGGGAGCGCATGCGGACGGCCTACACCGTCTCCGTCGACGCCCGCGACGGCATCTCCACCGGCATCTCGGCCGCCGACCGGTCGCACACCGTGCGCACCCTGATCGACTCCGCGACCGAGGCGTTCGAGCTGGTGCAGCCCGGGCACGTCTTCCCGCTGCGGTACGCCGAGGGCGGCGTGCTGGTGCGCCCCGGTCACACCGAGGCCGCGGTCGACCTGGCCCGGCTGGCCGGGCTCGAGCCGGCCGGCGTGATCTCCGAGCTCGTCAACGACGACGGCACGATGAAGCGCGGCCAGCAGCTGCGGGAGTTCGCCGACGAGCACGGCCTGTCGATGATCTCGATCGAGCAGCTGATCCACCACCGCCGCCGCCACGAGAACCACGTCGTCCGGGTGGCCGAGACCCGCCTGCCCACGTCGTACGCGGACTTCACGGCCTACGGCTACCGCATCACCGTCGACGGTGGCGAGCACCTCGCGCTCGTCCTCGGCGACGTGTCCGGCGAGGAGCCGGTGCTGACCCGGGTGCACTCGGAGTGCCTGACCGGCGACGTGCTCGGCTCGAGGCGGTGCGACTGCGGGCCGCAGCTCGACGAGGCGCTGCGGCGGATCGCCGAGGAGGGTCGCGGCGTCGTGGTCTACCTGCGTGGCCACGAGGGGCGCGGGATCGGTCTGGTCGCCAAGCTGCAGGCCTACCAGCTGCAGGACGGCGGCCGCGACACCGTCGACGCCAACCTCGACCTCGGGCTGCCGGCCGACGCGCGGCACTACGGCGCGGCCACCCAGATCCTGCGCGACCTCGACATCGCGTCGGTGCGGCTGCTGACCAACAACCCCGAGAAGGTGTCCGGCCTCGAGGAGTACGGCGTCCCGGTCGCCGAGCGGGTCGCTCTCACGCCGCACCCGAACGACCACAACCTGGCCTACCTGCTGACCAAGCGGGACCGGATGGGCCACCAGCTGCCTGGCCTCTCGCCCGTCGGCGCACCCGCCGAACCGCCCACGGAAGGACCGTCATGAGTGGAGCAGGCGCACCCCAGGAGAGGCCGGTCGATGCCAGCGCCCTGCGGGTCGCGGTCGTCGCCGCGCGCTGGCACGAGCAGGTGATGGACGGCCTGGTCGCAGGTGCCCGTCGCGCGCTGAGCGCCTACCAGGTCGCCGACGCCCCGGTGGTGCGGGTGCCCGGGTCCTTCGAGCTGCCGGTCGTGGTCGGGGCGCTCGCCCGCGACGGCTACGACGCGGTCGTCGCCCTCGGTGTCGTGGTCCGCGGCGGCACGCCGCACTTCGACTACGTCTGCGCCGCGACGACCGACGGCCTGGCCCGGATCGCGCTCGACACCGGCGTGCCGGTCGGCTTCGGGCTGCTCACCTGCGACACCGACGAGCAGGCGCTGGACCGGGCCGGGCTCGAGGGGTCGCACGAGGACAAGGGCTACGAGGCCACGTCGGCGGCGCTGGTGACCGCGCTGACGCTCCGCTCGCTGCCCCACCCCCCCTTGTAACGCGGGGTTATGGACGCTGAAGCAGGCGTACGACGCTGGCAAAGCGTCCACAGGCCTGGCAAAGCCGGCCGGCCACGGCCACCGGCGGTGCGCGTGGCGCGCGCCCCACGCCGTACCCTGAGACCGCCCGACACCCGACTCGATAGGCAGAGATGAAGACGTTCGAGGAGCTCTGGACCGAGCTCAGCGAGAAGGCCGCGACCCGACCCGAGGGGTCCGGCACCGTCGCCGCTCTCGACGCCGGCGTGCACACGATCGGCAAGAAGCTGGTCGAGGAGGCTGCGGAGTCCTGGATGGCGGCCGAGCACGAGGGGCCCGAGCGGGCCGCCGAGGAGCTCAGCCAGCTGCTGTACCACGCACAGGTCCTGATGCTCGCCAGCGGACTCACGCTCGACGACGTCTACGCCCACCTCTGACCCACGCGAAAGGGCCGACCATGGCCGACCAGACCTACCTCCGCCTCGCGGTGCCCAACAAGGGCTCGCTGTCCCAGGCCGCCACCGACATCCTTCGCGAGGCCGGCTACAAGCAGCGCACCGACGCCAAGCGTCTGACGCTGACCGACGGCGAGAACGGCGTGGAGTTCTTCTACCTGCGCCCGCGCGACATCGCGCTGTACGTCGGCGAGGGCACGCTCGACGCCGGGATCACCGGCCGCGACCTGCTGCTCGACAGCGGCGCCAAGGCCGAGGAGGCGCTCCCGCTCGGCTTCGGCCGGTCGCGCTTCCACTTCGCAGCCCCGCCCGGTACGGCGAGCGGCGTCGCCGACCTGGCCGGCAAGCGGATCGCCACGTCGTACGCCGGCGTGGTCCGCCGCCACCTCGAGGAGCACGGCGTCGAGGCGTCGGTGACGCGGCTCGACGGCGCGGTCGAGACCAGCGTGCAGCTCGGCGTGGCCGACGTGATCGCCGACGTCGTCGAGACCGGCAGCACGTTGCGCAACGCCGGACTGGAGGTCTTCGGCGCCCCGATCCTGGAGTCCGAGGCGGTGCTGGTGACCCGAGCAGGTGCTGCGGCGCCGGCCGGGTTCGAGGTCTTCCTGCGTCGCGTCCAGGGCGTGCTGGTCGCCCGGTCCTACGTGATGATGGACTACGACATCACCGCCGAGCGCGTGGACGCCGCCGTGGCGCTGACCCCCGGCATCGAGAGCCCGACGGTCGCCCCCCTGCACCGCGACGGCTGGTTCGCCGTACGGTCGATGGTGCGGCGGGACCAGGCGCAGCGGGTGATGGACGAGCTCTACGACCTCGGCGCGCGCGGCATCCTCACGACGGACATCCATGCCTGCCGGCTCTGAGTCGGGACCCCCGCTGGTGCCCGTGCTGCCGCACACCTTCCGGCCGCGCGGCGTGCGGATCGCGTTCTACCTACTGGGTCTGGCGCTCGGGCTGGTCTCCGTGGCGATGTGGTTCGCGTTCCCTCCGGAGATCCGCGCGAAGTTCACGCCCTTCCAGATCGTCACGATCCTCGCCCTCGGCGCGATGTTCTACGCGGCCGGGTTCGCCCTGGCCCGCAGCCGGGTCGTCGTGCGCGAGGACGGCGTGACGGTGGTCAACGGCTACAAGGTGCGCCGGCTGGGACTACGGCGAGGTGCTCGCGGTCTCGCTGCGCAGCGGCAGCCCCTGGGCGATGCTCGACCTCTCCGACGGCAGCACCGTGCCGGCGATGGGCATCCAGGGCAGCGACGGCGCGCGGGCGGTCACGCAGGCCAAGCAGCTGCGGCGGCTGGTGGCCGAGCGCGGCTGAGTTCGGCTGAGCCCCGCCGAGCCCCAGCTTTGCCAGGCCCGTGGACGGTTTGCCAGCGTCATACGCCTGCTTCTGCGTCCATAACCCCGCGTTACAAGGGCGGCGGGGGTGGCGGCGGCGAGGGCGGCCAGCGCCTGCGTGAAGCAGGCCATCGGCGGCGTGACCAGCCCGGCGCCGACCTGGCCGGTGCCGGCGACCCGGCCCGCCATGCCGGTGTTGATCTGCGGCAGCACGCCGCTGCGCACGACCGAGGTGACGTCGATGCCGGTCGGAGCGCCGCGGAACTCCAGGATCGGGATGGCGTACGACGGGTTCTCGCCGACCGTGATGTCGTACATCCGCTGGGTCGTCGCGAGCGCGTCCGGCACGGATCCGCCCACGAACCGCACGATCGCCGGCGCCGCGGCCATCGACAGGCCGCCGATGCCCGCGGTCTCGGTGATCGCGGAGTCGCCGATGTCGGGGTTGGCGTCCTGGGGGCCGTAGGAGCCGAGGAACAGGCCCTCGGGGGTGTTCGCCGGCGCGGTGAACCACGTGTCGCCGGTGCCGGAGGTCTGGATGCCGAAGTCGGTGCCGTTGCGCGCCATCACGGTGACCACGGTCGAGCCGGGGAGGCCGGCGGCCGCACGCGTGGTGAGCTTGCAGGCCGGCATCACCAGGTTGAGGAAGAAGTGGTCGTTGCCGGAGACGAAGGCGACGGCCTGCGCCACGTCGGAGGTCGCGAAGCCGGAGTCGATCATCGCGGGCAGCACCTCACGCAGGAACATCAGGGTCCCGGCCCGGTTGCGGTTGTGCCCCTCGTCGCCCATCTGGAGCATCTGCGCGATGATCGCGCTGACGTCGACCTCTCCGCGGGCGCGCACGGCGCGCTGCAGCAGCGGGCCGAGCACGGCGGTCATCCACTCCAGCCGCTCGATCACCTCGGGGCCGTAGGCGCCGTAGCGCAGCACCTTGCCGAGACCCTCGTTCAGCGTGCACCACGACTCGTGTCCGGTGGACTCGTCGCGCAGGCAGAAGACCCACATCGACGGGGTCACGACGCCCGCCATCGGCCCGACCGCTCCGCGGGAGTGGCACGGCTCCCAGGTGACGCCGTCCCCGGCGGCGAGCAGCCGCTCGGCCTCCTCCGGCGAGGACGCGAGGCCCTCGAGCAGCATCGCGCCCACGAGCGCACCTCGCATCGGCCCCGATGCGCGTTCCCAGTCGACGGGCGGGCCGGCGTGCAGGAACTGCCCGCGCTCGAGTCCGAGCGCCTCCGCCGCCGGGCGTACGTCGACCAGGCGGGCGTTCGCGGCGAGCATCGCACTCAGCGCCTGCGCGTTGGCGCCACGTCGTCGCGGGTCGGCCATCACCGCAGCGAGGTCGGCCGGGTCACCGGCGGGTGGCTGCCAGGCGACCGCCGAGACCGGGACGGCCTGCTGGGCCAGGGTGTCCTCGAACATCGAGGCGCCGGCGGTGACCACGGCCGGGGGAGTAGCGAGGCTCATCGGGTGCTCCGGGTGAGCAGCGCGACCGCCTGGTGAGCCGCCGCGGCGTTGGACAGGTGGACCCACGCGCCGGCCTCGGTGAGCGCGGCGACCTGCTGGCGCAGGCCCTGCGGGTCGTCGCGGGTGCCGACCACCGAGACGACCACCGGCACGTCGGCAGCGGTCGCTGCACGGATGCCGTCCGCCAGCTCGCCGGCCGGGTCGGCGGCCGCGCCGAGGCCGAGGACCACGTCGAGCAGCAGCACCCCGGTCGACGGGTCGGCGATCTCCTCGTGGAGCCGGTCGACGCGCAGCGAGCCGTCGATCATGGGGTGCGGCCGGCCCTGGGTGAGCCGGTCGTCGCCGAAGTCGATCATCGTGTGGGACTCGGAGGCGAGGTCGTCGCCGAGCGACCAGTCCGGCTGGAGGGGGATGTTGGACGTGATCGGGCCGAGTGCCGCGGAGGCGACCAGCATCGCCTCGTCGCACAGCGTGCCGCCGACGAACAGCCCGCGCAGGTGGCCGCCCGGCCGTCCCTGCGCGACGGCACCCGTCCAGTGCTCGGGGGCCGTCCAGGTGCCGTGCGCGGCCGACACCACGGCGGCGGCGGTCGCGGTGAGGTCGGGCTGTCCGGCGCCGAGCAGGCCGAAGAGCACCGGCGTGCGCAGGGTGGCGGCGTGGGCGCGAACGGCCTCGGCCACCTCGGGTGCCGGCGGCTTGGACACCAGGACGACCAGCTCGGTGGCCGGGTCGGCGTCGAGCAGGTCGAGCGCCCGGATCGTCGAACGGCCTGCAACCGCCGCCGACAGGTCCCGGCCCCCGACGCCGAGGCAGTGCGAGACGCCGACGTCGGCTCCGTCGAGGAGCGCCATCAGGTGCTGGGCACCGGTGCCGGAGGCCGCGACGAGGCCCACCGCTCCCGGGCGCACGACGTTGGCGAACCCCAGCCCCACGCCGCCCACCACCGCCGTGCCGCAGTCGGGGCCCATCACCAGGACGCCGGCCGCCGCTGCGTAGTCCTTGAGCGCGACCTCCTGCTCCACCGCCACGTTGTCGCTGAACACCATCGTCAGCAGCCCGGCGTCGACGGCGTCGATCGCGTCGGCGAAGGCGTGCCGGCCGGGGGTGGAGATCAGCGCGACGGTGGCGTCGGAGCGGGCGGCGGCCGAGCGGACCGTCACCGGTGGCGGCGCACTCCCGAAGCCACGCGAGACCGGTCGGGAGGCCTCGACCAGCGCGGCGTCCACCTCGGCCAGCGCCGTCGCCACGGCGGGCTCGGAGGTCGCCTCGACGGCGACCAGCATCTCCTGGGGCGAGGAGTCGCCGACCTCGAACCCCATCCCCGCGGCGAGGTCGAGGTTGAGCTCGGTGGCCATCGCGACGAGCGCTGCCGTGACGCCGTCGACAGCGGCCACCCGGCGGCTGACCTGCATCAGCGTCACCGAGTCGACGTAGGCGCCCCGACGCAGCTGCACCCGCCTCATGCCGCGCCCTCCAGCACCGCGGGGGTGCCGCTCAGCACGTGCGCCGCGCCGTCTCGCAGCGCAGCGCCCGAGGAGTGCCCGAGGGTGAGCAGGGCCGCCTCGGTGACCGGTCCGGGTGCCTCGACGAAGGCCGCGAGCTCGGGTGTCGCCCAGCCGTCCAGGGCCGCGTGCAGCAGGCCCACCGACACCGCCGTCGTACGACGCGCACGCAGCGCCGCACGCACGCCGGAGGCCAGACGGGGCAGCCCCGGGTGCCGCACCGCCGCCGCGGCGACCAGGGCCCCGGCCAGCACGTCGTCGCCGGCCGGTGTCAGGCCGGGGCCGCGACCCAGAAGCCGGTGCGGGTCGAGGTCGATCGGTCCGGTGGGACGCGCGGCGGACCGGGGCCGCGGAGGCGTCCACCAGCGGCGTACGGCGAACGACGCGGTCGTGACGCGACCGTGGGGCAGCACGGGGGAGAGCAGCGAGCACGGCAGCCGTACGGCGTCCGGGGTGGCGACGCAGAGCACGGGCAGGTGCAGGTCCCCGGTCTCGTAGTGCACGCTCGCCGAGGTGCGGGCGACCTCCACGAGCGGGCGCCGCGTGGTCAGGAGTCCGGCCAGCAGCGTCGACGCGGCGACCGGCACGGGTGTCATGGCCCGACCCTACGCAGAAATCCGACGGGACGAGACGCACGAGGGCCGCACCGGTCACCCCGGTGCGGCCCTCGTGCGTGTGAAGCGGAGCGGGCTACTTGAGGAAGCCTTCCTTCGTCAGGAAGTCCTCGGCGATCTTGTCCGCCGGCAGGCCGTCGGAGCTGATCTGCTTGTTGAGCTCGGTCATCACCTCGGTGGTCAGGACCTCCGCGAGCGGCGTGAGCACCTCGAGCATCTCGGGGTGCTCCTTGTCGAAGTCCTCCCGGGTCACGGCGACGCCGTTGTAGAGCGGGTGGTACTGCTTGTCGTCCTCGAGCACCTTCAGGCCCAGCGAGGCGAGCCGGCCGTCGGTGGTGAAGATCTCGCCGAAGTCGCAGTTGCCCTTGTCGAGCTGGGTGTAGACGACGCCGGTGCCGAGGCTCTTCAGCTTGCCGCCGGTGATGCCGTACTTCTTCTTGTAGCCCGGGTAGCCGTCGGGTCGCGCGGCGTACTCCGACTCCACGCAGACCGTGGCCTTCGGGTTCTTCTTGATGTAGGCCGCCATGTCCGAGCTGCTGGCGAGGCCGTTCTCCTCACCGAACTCGTCGGTGACCGCGAACGCGTAGGTGTTGTTGAACGGCGCGAGCGGACCCCAGACCAGCTTGTTCTTGGCCAGGTCCTCCTCCTTGACCGCCTCGTACTGCTTCTGCGGGTCGAAGATCGGGGTGTCGTGGCCGAGGTAGTTGATCCAGCCGGTGCCGGTGTACTCCCACACCACGTCGGTGACGGAGTCCTGGAGCTTCTTGCGGGTCTGCGTGCTGCCCTTGGTGTTGGTCTGGTCCTTCACCGTGGCGCCGGCCGCGCACAGCATCTTGATGGTCAGCTGGCCGAGCACGAGCTGCTCGTCGAACTCCTTGGAGCCGACCGAGACCTCGACGCCGTCCAGGGCCTTGGCGTCGACCGAGTCGGCCTCCACGCCGCCGCAGGTGCCGCCGCCGGCACTCGAGGAGGACGAGGACGACTCGCTGAGGCTGCCACAGCCGCTGAGGGTGAGCGAGGCGAGGCCGAGGGCGATGGTGCCCCTGACCCACGTCGTGCGCTGGTTGATCTTCATCGTGATCGGTTCCCCTTCTGAGTGGAATGCGTAGGTGTGTGCTGGAGGGTCCGGCCGGTCACCGGATCCCCCGAGGTGTGGCGGCCCGCTGCAGGACGCCGCCGATCCAGTCGAGCAGGAGAGCGAGCAGGGCGATCATCACCGCGACGGTGAGGGTGACGAGGGGACGGTTGGTCTTGATCGCACTGAACAGCGGCAGGCCGAGGCCGCCCGCGTCGAGGGCGTAGCCGAGCGGCACGGTGCCGACGGCGAGCACCAGGGCGGTGCGGACGCCGGCCCCGATGACGGGTACGGCGGTGGGCAGCTCGACCCGGAACAGGATGCTCATCGGCGACATGCCCATCCCGCGGGCCGCGTCGAGCATCCCGGTGTCGACGCCTTGGAGGCCGACGATCGTGTTGCGGAGCACCGAGAGGACGGCGTACGCCGTGAGGATCAGCACGACCGCCCAGAAGCCCACGAAGAACAGGCCGAACAGCGCGAGCAGCCCCAGGCTCGGCGCCGCCTGGCCGATGTTGCCGAAGGCGAGCACGACGGGCGCCAGCCTCCGC
Source organism: uncultured Actinomycetota bacterium (assembly GCA_963845655.1). Lineage (GTDB taxonomy): Bacteria > Actinomycetota > Actinomycetes > Propionibacteriales > Nocardioidaceae > Nocardioides_B. The sequence goes on from CAWJTB010000011.1 coordinate 43,141, forward strand.
GTGGCCGGGCGGGTGACGATGACGCCGAGCGGGACGGCGACGATGACCACCAGGATGGCGATCGTGACGCTGAGCCGGATGTGCTCGGTCGTGGCGCGGTAGAGGGACTCGAAGTTGAGGACGTTGCCCTCGATGCTGTCGAGCTCCTGCCGCTTCACGTTGACGTAGAGCAGCACGCTGATCACCGCCACCAGCACCGGGATCACCAGGTCGCGGGAGGAGAGGATCGGCTTGCCGTGGCTGACCTTGAGCGACGCGACGTCGGCCGGGTCGCCGGCGGTCGCCGGATCGGCGACAGTCTCCGTCATCAGGCCCCCACCGCGGTGTCGCTGCCGTCGTCGGCCTGGCGCTGGCCGGTCTGCGGCGACGAGCCGGACGATGCGTGGGCCCGGGCCAGGATCGCGTCGATCGTGACCGCGCCGACCGGACGGCCGTCCTGGTGCACGGTCACGGACTTCAGGCCCTTGGAGACCATCAGGTCGAGCGCGGAGTGCAGTGTGGAGGAGACGTCGACCGTGTCGCGGGTCGGCTCGACGCTGGAGTCGTGGTCGATGTCGAGGGAGTCGACGCGCTCGAAGTGCAGCCGCTTGAGGGCGGCGCCCTCTCCGATGAAGCCCTCGACGAAGTCGTCGGCCGGGTTGGCCAGGATCGCCTCGGGAGTGTCGTACTGCGCGATCTGCGAGCCCTCGCGCAGCACCGCGATGCGGTCGCCGATCTTGAGCGCCTCGTCGAAGTCGTGCGTGACGAACACGATGGTCTTCTTCATCGTCTGCTGCAGCGAGAGGAACTCGTCCTGCAGCCGGGAGCGGGTGATCGGGTCGACCGCGCCGAAGGGCTCGTCCATCAGCATGATCGGCGGGTCCGCCGCCAGGGCGCGGGCGACCCCGACGCGCTGCTGCTGCCCACCGGAGAGCTGGCGCGGGTAGCGCGAGCGGTACTGCTCCGGGTCGAGCCCGACGACCGTGAGCATCTCGTCGACGCGGGCGGCGATGCGCTTCTTGTCCCACTTGAGCAGCTTGGGGACCAGCGCGACGTTCTGCGCGATGGACAGGTGCGGGATCAGACCGATCTGCTGGATGACGTAGCCGATCTTGCGGCGCAGCTGCACGTCGTCGAGCTTGGTGACGTCCTCGCCGCCGATCGTGATCGTGCCGGACGTCGGCTCGATCAGGCGGTTGATCATCCGCATCGTGGTGGTCTTGCCGCAGCCCGAGGGCCCGACGAACACCACGATCTCGCCGGCAGGGATCTCCATGTTGACCGCGTCGACGGCCGACTTGGCCTGGTTGGGGTAGGTCTTGGTGAGGTCGGTCAGGATGATCGGGACCCCGCGATGGGTGTCGGACCGATCATGTTTCGCAGTGGTGGACGAATTCTCAGACACGGCTTCCCCTCGGGGTGGTGAAACGACGGAGCACGACGAAGACCGCGTCGAAGATGAGCGCGACCAGGATGACGAAGATGACGCAGACCAGCGCCTCGTTCTTGGTGTTGACCGAGCCGAGGTTGTCCAGGGCGGAGTAGCCGTAGTCGCCGAGGCCGATCTTGACCACGAAGGCCGCGATGGCGACGACGCCGACGGTCAGCTGGGCGGAGACCCGGACGCCGGCCAGGATGACCGGCCAGGCGATCGGGAAGCGGACCTGCCAGAGCATCCGGAACGAGCCCACGCCCATGCCGCGGGCGGCGTCGAGCACGGCCGGGTCGGCCGACTGCAGACCGACGATGCCGTTGCGGATGATCGGGAGCATCGCGTAGCCGACGACCACCGGGAACACCGACACGAGGCCGTAGCCCACGACGGAGACCAGGAAGCCGAACAGGGCGACGGAGGGCAGGGTGAAGAAGACGGCGGCGGTCGCGATGCTGAAGTTGGAGGCCCACCGGGACTGGTAGGCGAACACCGCCACGAGGAGCCCGAGGATCGCCGCGACGACGATGCAGTACAGCGAGAGAAGGGCGTGCTGCTGGGTCTTGAAGCTGATCTCACTGCCGTAGGTCGACAGGTACTCGAGAAACGGGAGACCGTTCACGTCCCACCCCAATCCGTTTGGTTAGGCAACGGTCTAGACGTGGGGACGATAACCGATCGGTCCGCCAATGCCGCGCGTTTGGTTGAAACGAATCGTTTCTGTGCCCGAGTCGTGACAGGTCGTCCCGAAGGGTGGTCTATGCGTCTGCCGCCGCGTGTCGTGCGCGCATCCCACGCCGGAGAGCCGATCGGGTGCACCCTGATCGCAGCGGACAGGGGTGCGGCCGGGCAGGCCGCCCGACGAGTCGGAGGTCGTGATGGCGTTCACCTGGAAGTTGGTCTACGACGGAAAGACGCCCCCTCCCGGGGCCTCGGTCGCGCCCGACGAGCGGCTCTCGTGGGGCCGCACGGCCGGGCTGGGCGCCCAGCACGTGGTCGCGATGTTCGGGGCCACCTTCGTCTTCCCGCTGATCATGGGGCTCAACCCGCAGCTCGCGATCATGATGAGCGGCATCGCGACGATCGCCTTCCTGCTCATCGTGCAGGGCAAGGTGCCCTCCTACCTCGGCACCTCGGCCTCCTTCGTCGGCGGTGTGGCGGCGATCCGGGCGCAGGGAGGTGACTCCGCGGACGTGACCGGCGCGATCCTCATCGCCGGCGTGGTCCTCGCCCTGGTGGGCGTCGCGATCCACTTCCTCGGGTCCGGGGTGCTGCACAAGGTGCTGCCGCCGGTCGTGACCGGTGCCGTGGTGATGCTGATCGGCTTCAACCTGGCGCCCGTGGTCGCCAACATCTACTGGCCGCCAGGACCAGTGGGTGGCGCTCCTGACGATGGCCGTGGTCATCGTCATGGCGGTGGGCCTGCGCGGCTTCCTCGGCCGGATCGCGATCTTCCTCGGCCTGCTGTTCGGCTACGCGCTGTCCTGGCTCTTCGACGGCGTCTTCGGCGACATCACCGCGTTCAACGCCGCCACCGGAGAGGTCGACACGCATGCCCGTGTCTCGTGGGCCGGCGTCAAGGCGGCCGACTGGATCGGCTTCCCGCCGCAGAGCGACTTCGCCAACGGGGTCACCGGCTGGCACGCGCCGTCGTTCAGCGTCGCCTTCACGCTCCTCGTGCTGCCCGCCGTCATCGCCCTGATCGCGGAGAACACCGGGCACGTCAAGGCCGTCGCCGAGATGACCGACCGCGACCTCGACCCGGTGATGGGCCGCGCGATCGCCGCCGACGGCTTCGGCACCGTGCTCGCCTCCGCCGTCGGCGGCTCGCCGACCACGACCTACGCGGAGAACATCGGGGTGATGGCGGCGACCCGGGTCTACTCGACGGCCGCCTACTACGTCGCCGCGATCGTCGCGATCCTGTTCGGTCTCTGCCCGAAGTTCGGGGAGATCGTGTCCGCGACGCCGGGTGGTGTGCTCGGCGGCATCACGGTCGTGCTCTACGGCATGATCGGGCTGCTCGGGGCGAAGATCTGGAAGGAGAACAACGTCGACTTCGCCAACCCGGTCAACCTCGTCCCCGTCGCCGCCGGCATCATCATCGCGATCGGCGACACCTCGCTGCAGATCACCGACACCTTCGTGCTCTCCGGCATCGCCCTCGGCACCATCGTCACGCTGGTCGGCTACCACCTCGCCCGCGCGATCGCCCCGGCCGAGCTGCGCGACGACGGCGCGATGCTGGCGGTCGGCCGCACCGGGGTGCACCACGAGGAGCCCGCCTCGCCGGAGAAGGGCGAAGGGACCCACCGCGCGTGAGCCCGGCCTAGTCTCGATCCGTGAAGCCCCCCGCCTTCCACTACCACCGGCCACGCGGCCTCGACGAGGCGCTCGACGTGCTCGCCTCGCTGGGCGCGGACGGCAAGGTGCTCGCGGGTGGACAGAGCCTGGTGCCGCTGATGTCGATGCGGCTCGCGGCTCCGGCCCACCTGGTCGACGTCAACCACGTGCCCGGGCTCGACACCATCGAGGTCGACGACCGGCACGTGCGGGTCGGTGCCCTGGTGCGGCACCGCGCCCTGGAGCTGCACCAGCCGTCGTACGACGCGATCCCGCTGCTGCGGCAGGCGCTCGAGCAGGTCGCGCACCCGACGATCCGCAACCGGGGCACGACGGTCGGCAGCCTGGTGCACGCCGACCCGTCGGCCGAGATGCCGGCCGTGCTCTGCCTGCTCGACGGGACGGTCTCGCTGCGCACCGCCACCGGGGCACGCGAGGTGGCGGCGTGCCGACTTCTTCACCGGCCCGATGGAGTGCGCAATGGTGGCCGGTGAGCTGGCCGTGGCGGCGACCTTCGTGCGGCCGCCCCCCGGGAGCGGTACGGCGTTCGTCGAGGTCGCGCGTCGGCACGGCGACTACGCCGTCTGCGGCGTGGGGGCGGTGGTCTCACCGGAGGCGGCGCGGGTGGCGCTGATCAGCGTCGGGGTCGGCCCGGTGCTCGTCGACCTCACGAGCGCGATCCACGCCGGCGCCCTCGACCACGACGCGGCCCGCGCCCTCGTCGACGACGCCATCGAGCCGGAGAGCGACATCCACGCCTCCGCGGACTACCGTCGCCACCTGGCGCATGTGCTGGTCGCGCGCGCCGTCGCGCAGGCGCAGTCGAGGACCACGGGGAGGGTCGCATGAGCGAGGACGTCGTGCCGGTCTCGTTCAGCGTCAACGGCGCGCCGTACGACCTCGCGCTGCCGGCCCGCCGGCTGCTCTCCGACGCGCTGCGGCACGACCTGCGGCTCACCGGCACGCACGTCGGCTGCGAGCACGGCGTCTGCGGCGCCTGCACGGTCCTCGTCGACGGCGACCCGGTGCGGTCCTGCCTGGTGTTCGCGGTCTCCCTCGACGGCGCAGCCATCACGACCGTCGAGGGCTGCCGGTCGGCCGACGGCGGCATGGGGCCGGTGCAGCAGGCCTTCCACGAGTGCCATGCGCTGCAGTGCGGCTTCTGCACGCCGGGCTTCATCACCACCGTCACCGCCTACCTGCGCGACAACCCCGCCCCGTCCCGCGAGGAGGCGCGCGAGGCGATCAGCGGCAACCTGTGCCGGTGCACCGGCTACGTCAACATCGTCGACGCCGTCCAACGCGGCGCCGAGCTGCTGTCCGCAGCCGGACCCGGGGGCGGCGTGACGACCCGGCTGTTCGGGCAGCGGGTCCCGCGCGTCGAGGACCCCCGGCTGGTCACCGGTCGCGGGCGCTACCTCGACGACCTGGGGCACGACGCGCTGGAGGCGGCGTTCGTCCGCAGTCCGCACGCGCACGCGCGCATCGTCGACATCGACGTCTCCGCGGCCCTGGACGTCGACGGGCTGGTCGCGATCTACACCTACGACGACCTGGTCGAGGACACCGGCACGCGGGTGGCGGAGCACCTGCCGCTGCTGATCCCGCACCCGACGCTGACCCACGGCCGCACCCAGCACGCGCTGGCCACCGAGGAGGTCAACCACGTCGGTGAGGCGGTCGTGATGGTGGTGGCCGACCGACCGCTACGTCGCGGAGGACGTCGCAGGCCTGATCCGGGTCGACTACGAGCTCCTTCCCGCCGTCGTCGGCGTCGAGGCGGCGCGAGCGGCGGAGCACCTCGTGCACGACGACGTGCCGGGCAACGTCGCTGCGGTGATGGTGCAGCAGACGGGGGATGCGGACGCCGCCGTCGACGCGGCGCCCCACCGCCTCGAGCTCGACCTGGCGATCGAGCGCAGCGCGTCGATGCCGCTGGAGGGCAAGGGCGTGCTGGCCCGGTGGGACGCCGACGACGAGTCACTGCTGGTGCACACCTCCACCCAGACCTCGACCAGCGTGCGCCAGGCGATCGCGGCCAAGCTCGCCCTCCCCGTCGACCGGGTCGAGGTGGTGACCCCGGACGTCGGCGGCGGCTTCGGCGTCAAGATCGTGCACCCCTGGCCCGAGGAGGTGCTGGTGCCGTGGGCCGCCGTACGCCTCGCGCAGCCGGTGAAGTGGACCGAGGACCGCCGCGAGCACTTCGTCTCGAGCGCGCACGAGCGCGGGCAGCTGCACCGGGTCCGCGTCGGGTACGACGACGACGGCCGGCTCCAGGGGCTGTCGGTGCGCTTCTGGCACGACCACGGCGCCTACATCCCCTACGGCCTGATCGTGCCGATCATCACGAGCACGCAGCTGCTGGGGCCCTACGACCCGAAGGTCTACCGGGTCGAGTTCACCTCGCTCTACACCAACACCGTGATCGTGACGCCCTACCGCGGAGCCGGGCGGCCGCAGGGCTGCTTCGTGATGGAGCGGGTGATGGACGCGATCGCGGCCGACCTCGGACTGGACCGCGCGGTGGTCCGCGAGCGCAACTTCATCCAACCCGAGCAGATGCCGTTCGACCAGGGGCTGGTGTTCCAGGACGGACGCCAGCTGCTCTACGACTCCGGCGACTTCCCGGCCTCCCTCGCCATGCTGAAGCGGCTGGTCGGCTGGGACGACTTCGCCGCCTTCCGCGCGCAGGCGCGGGCCGAGGGACGCACGGTCGGGATCGGCCTGGCCTGCTACGTCGAGGGCACCGGCGTCGGCCCCTACGAGGGCGGCCACATCCGGGTCGAGACCGACGGCACCGTCGTGTGCCGCACCGGCCTGACCTCGCAGGGCCAGGGACACCAGACGATGCTCGCGCAGATCGTGGCCGACGAGCTCGGTGTGCCGTTCGAGCGGATCCGGGTCACGACCGGGGACACCCGGCGGTTCAAGTACGCCGTCGGCACGTTCGCCTCCCGCACCGCGGTGATGAGCGGCAGCGCCGTGGCGGTCACCGCGCGCAAGGTTCGCGAGAAGGCGCTGCGAATCGCGGCGGAGGCGCTCGAGGCCGACGTCGAGGACCTCGAGATCGTCGAGGGCGTCGTCCGGGTGCGGGGCACCGGCACCGGGATCGACCTGGGCGCGGTCGCCGTGCTGTCCAACCCGCTGCGCTACGCCTTCGACGAGGCCGCCGCCCGGGCCACGCAGTTCGCGGCGCCCGCCGACCCGACGCAGGCACCGATCGCGCCGGGGGAGCGACCCGGGCTGGAGGAGACCGAGTACTACTCGCCGGAGCGCTCCACCTTCGCCAACGGCATGCACGCCGTCGTCGTGGAGACCGACGCCGACACCGCCGAGATCAAGGTGCTGCGCTACTGCGTGGTGCACGACTGCGGCACGCTGATCAACCCGATGATCGTCGAGGGCCAGATCCACGGCGGCGTCGCGCAGGGAGTGGGCGGAGCGCTCTACGAGCGGATGGAGTACGACGCCGGCGGGCAGCTGCTCAACGCCTCGTTCATGGACTTCCTGATGCCCTACGCCTCCGAGGTGCCGGAGGTCGAGATCGACCACCTGGTCACGCCGTCGCCGCTCAACCCGTTGGGGGTCAAGGGCGCCGGCGAGGCGGGCGTCATCCCCGGCTCGGCCGCGATCGCGGCGGCCATCGAGGACGCCGAGGGCATCACGATCACGCGGATGCCGATCTCCCCGAGCGAGCTGTTCGAGCTCCGTCGCAACCGGAAGGACCGGCCATGAAGATCATCGGCAACGCGCAGTTCGCCGCCGAGCCACCGGCGGTGTGGAACGCCCTGAACGACCCGGGCGTGCTGGTGCGCTGCATCCCCGGCTGCCAGCGGCTCGAGGCGCTCGGCGACGACGCCTACGCAATGACGGTCGCGGCCGGCGTCGGCTCGATCAAGGGCGTGTACGACGGGCGCGTGCACCTCACCGACCAGCAGCATCCCGGCTCGTTCCGGATGCACGCCGAGGGCGCCGGCGCGGCCGGGACGATCGGGGCCGACGTACACGTGACGCTGGAGGCGACGCAGGGCGGCGGCACGTCGGTCACCTACGACGCCGACGCGGTCGTCGGCGGGATGATCGGCGGTGTCGGGCAGCGGATGCTCGTCGGCGTCAGCAAGCGGATGGCGGCGGAGTTCTTCGGCAACGTCGAGACCGCCCTGTCCGCACCGGAGGTCGCGCAGCCGCCCGCCGACGGGACGCCGGCCCCCGCGGGCGCCGTGTTCGCGGCCCCGGCCCACGCGGACAGCGCTCGGCGCACGGGCCCGGTCGCAGCGCTCGACGGCTCGTCGTTCGCGCACGGGGTCGCTGCCGGCGCCGCCGCGGCGTTGGCGGGTGCCGTGGTCGGGGCGTGGATCGCCCGTCGTACGCTCCGCTGAGCCGACAGCGAAGGGTGGTCGATCGTGACGGACATCGGGATCTACAGCACGGCGCGGGACATGGTCGGCGCGGTGGCGCGCCGCGAGATCAGCGTGCGCGAGCTGCTCGAGCTGCACCTCGAGCGGATCGACGCCACCAACCTCTCGGTCAACGCGATCGTGTCGCTCGACGTGGACCGGGCCCGCGCCCAGGCGCTCGAGCTCGACGAGCAGACCGCCTCCGGGGCGCCGCTCGGACCGCTGCACGGGCTGCCCGCACGCCTTCAAGGACACCCACGAGGTGGCCGGGTGGCGCACGACGTTCGGCTCGCCGCTGCGCGCCGACTACGTGCCCAAGCGCGACGACCTGGTCGCGGAGCGGATCCGGGCGGCCGGCGTGGTCACGATCGGCAAGACCAACGTGCCGGAGTGGGCCGCGGGCTCGCACACGTTCAACCCGATCTTCGGCGCCACCCGCAACCCCTACGACCTGACCCGCTCGGCCGGCGGGTCCAGCGGGGAGCGGGAGCCGCGCTCGCGTCCGGCATGGTGCCGCTCGCCGACGGCAGCGACATGGGCGGCTCGCTGCGCAACCCGGCGTCCTTCGACAACGTGGTGGGGCTGCGCCCCAGCGTCGGTCGGGTCCCCAACTGGCCGACCACCAACGGCTGGGAGCTGACCTCGGTCAGCGGTCCGCTGGCACGCAACGTCGAGGACCTGGCGCTGCTGCTGTCGGTGCTGGCCGGTCCGACGAGCCGTTCGCCGCTGTCCCTGGAGACCCCCGGCTCCTCGTTCGCCCCACCGCTGCGAGGCGACCTGGCGGGCGTACGCGTGGCATTGTCGGTCGACCTCGGCGGCGCCTTCGCCGTCGACCACGCGGTCGCCGACATCATCCGCGCGCAGGCAGGCGTCTTCGAGAGCGCCGGCGCGGACGTCGTGGACGCGCATCCGGTGCTGCACAGCGCCGACGCGGCGTTCCGCACGCTGCGGGCGTGGCTGTTCCAGCACCGCTTCGGCGCCCTGCTCGCCAAGCACCCCGACGGCTTCAAGCCGTCGCTGCGGGACAACATCGAGGCAGGCGAGCATCTCTCGGGTGCCGACGTGGCCAAGGCGTTCCGCCAGCTGACGTCGATCCAGGACCGGATGCGCGCGTTCTTCTCGACGTACGACGTCCTGGCGCTGCCCACGAGCCAGGTGCCGCCGTTCAGCGGCGAGGAGGAGTACCCCGCCAGCATCAACGGCGAGACCCAGGCGACGTACCTCGACTGGATGCGCTCGGCCTACCTGATCACCGTCACCGGCTGCCCGGCGATCTCGGTGCCCGCGGGCTTCACCCCCGAGGGCTGGCCGGTCGGCATCCAGCTGGTCGGTCCGGTCCGCGGCGAGCGGAGGCTGCTGGAGATCGCGCACGCCTTCGAGCAGGCCACCCGGGTCGGGGACCGACGCCCGACCCTCTGACCTCCGGTACGACGCGGGCGTCGGCTCAGTCGCGCCAGAACAGGTGATGCACCACGCCGGACGAACCGGGGACGACGTCACGGTGGTAGCGGTCCAGGAGGTCGTCGGGGGAGTCCCACAGCCGGGATCCGGCGCCGAGCTCGACGGGGGCGACCGCGACGTGGAGTGTGTCGACGAGCCCGGCGTCCAGGAACTGGCGCACGGTCTCGGCGCCACCCCCGAGCCGGACGTCCTTGCCGCCCGCGGCCTCTCGGGCGAGGTCGAGCACTGTCGCGGGGTCGCCGCTGACGAAGTGGAAGGTCGTGTCGGACAGCGTGAACGACGGCCGCGCGTGGTGGGTCAGCACGAAGACCGGCGTGTGGAACGGCGGATCGTCGCCCCACCAGCCCTGCCACTCCTCGTCGGTCCACGGACCACGCTGAGGAGCGAACTTGTTGCGCCCCATGATCTCGGCGCCGATGTTGCGGTGGAAGTCGCGGACCAGGTAGTCCTCCAGCCCGCGGCTCCCGCCCGGCTCGGTCCGGTTCGGCCAGCTGGCCGTGGGCAGCGCCCAGGCCATCAGGGTCCGCGGATCGGCGTGTCCGAAGGGGCGCTCGAGGCTCTGGCCCTCGCCGGCGGCGTAGCCGTCGCGGGACACGCCGAAGTTGTGGACCCTGACCAGTTGCGTCACTGCTGCTCCTTGGTGAGACCTGCAAACTACCCCGCTGCCGTCGCGGGCCGGGGCCGGCGGTCTCCCGCCGTGCGCCAGACCGACACGTGGCTCTCGCTCGTGGCAAGGAAGGGTCGGCCGTCCCAGTCGGCCGCACGGGACTCCAGCTCGAGGCCGGCCAGCTGCGCCATGAGATCGCACTCGGCCGGCCAGATGTAGCGGAAGGTGCCGGTGCCGTAGCGAATCCCGCCATCCGCCGCACGGCGGTAGTGGTGCGACGCGCAGCGCTGGGTGAGGAGGTCGTAGGTGTCGAAGAGCAGGTGGTCCTCGTCAAGGCTCATCGGCACCGCATCGTGGCCGGGCACGAGCCGCTGCAGGGGCGGCACCCACAGGTCGATCACGAAGCGACCGCCGGGTCGCAGATGGTCCGCTGCGTTGCGGAAGCAGGCGACCTGCTCGGCCTGCGTCTGCAGGTTGGAGATGGTGTTGGCGACCAGGTAGACGAGCGAGAAGTCCCCGGCCCCAGGGGCCACTGTCGTCGCCATGTCTCCGACGACGACCGGCAGTCGATCGGCTGAAACCTTGCGTCGGAGCTGCGCGACCATCGGCTCGGACAGCTCGATGCCCGTCACCGGCACCCCTCGTGCCACGAGTGCGACACCGACCCGACCCGTCCCGATCGCGAGCTCCAACACCGGCCCACCGTCGGCCAGGCGCTCGAGACAGTCGAGCGTCGGTCCCAGCACCTCGGGTGCGAACTGATCGGCGGAGTCGGCGTCGTACGTCGCCGCGGTCTCCTCGTCCCACACCTCGCTGCTGGTCACGAGGGCCACCGTTCCACGGCACGGGAGTGTCCGCGAGCGATTTATCGCCGGCGATCCCGGACCGCCACCAGGCGATGAACGAATGGGAGCGGACGCGAGGATTCGAACCTCGACCCCTTCCCTGGAAGGGAAGCGTGCTGCAACTACACCACGTCCGCGAAGCCAGCCTCTGAGGAGACCTGACACGTCCCAGTATGAACCAGCTCCAGAGATGCGAGTGCGCCGGGGGTTCCTGCGGATGGGGCTGCGCGCTGGCTGACGCCTTCGCACCTGACCCCACCCAAGGCGTGAGCGCCTGGACCCCACGGCGGCTCTGGTGACCTCGGCGATCCTGGCCTACGTTGGTCCTAGGACTCGTCGTCCACTGCGGAGGTTCTCCATGTCAGCCAGGCCAGATGCCACCTTCCATGCCTCACCGCGACTGGCGATGGAGGCACCGGCGGAGACGCTGGCCTACACGCTGATGCTGAGTCCGGACGGCTCCGCACCCGACGGCCTCGCCGTGGTCGACGTCGACCCCGGCTCAGCGTCGTTCGGCAAGATCGTGCATCAGGTGATGATGCCGAACACCGGCGACGAGTTCCACCACTTCGGCTGGAACGCCTGCTCCTCGGCGCTGTCGCCGCTGACAGGGCACGCGTTCCTCGAGCGTCGCTACCTGATCATCCCGGGCATCCGGTCGTCGCGGATCTACGTCGTCGACGTCAAGGGGGGACCGACGGCCGCCAAGCTGCACAAGGTCATCGAGCCCGAGGAGATCTTCGCGAAGACCGGCTACTCGCGGCCGCACACGATCCACTGCGGCCCCGAGGGGATCTACGTCTCGACGCTCGGCGGCGGCGGGGCGGACGGCACCGACGGCCCTCCCGGCATCTTCATCATGGACTGCGAGACCTTCGAGGTGCTCGGCCGCTGGGAGATCGACCGCGGCGTGCCAGGACAAGCACTACGACTTCTGGTGGAACCTCCCTCGCGACTACATGGTCTCCTCCGAGTGGGGCCTGCCGCCGCAGTTCGAGGGCGGCATCGTCCCCGAGGACCTGTTGAGCAACAAGTACGGCCACAGCCTGCACTTCTGGGACCTGCGCGGCCGACGCAACGTGCAGACCATCGACCTCGGCGAGAACCACCAGATGGCCCTCGAGGTGCGGCCGGCCCACGACCCGTCACGTGAGTACGGCTTCTGCGGCGTCGTCGTCGACACCACCAACCTCGAGGGGTCGATCTGGACCTGGTGGCGCGAGAACGGCGAGTTTCACGCGAAGAAGACGGCGACGATCCCGCCCGAGCCCGCGGCCGCCGACGACCTGCCGCCCCTGCTCAAGGGCTTCGAGGCGGTGCCACCCCTGGTCACCGACATCGATCTGTCCCTGGACGACCGGTTCCTCTACGTCTCCTGCTGGGGCACCGGCGAGATGCGTCAGTACGACGTGACCGACCCGATGAACCCGGTGCTCGCCGGCTCGGTCCACATCGGCGGGATCACCCGCAAGACCGCACACCCCAGCGGCGCGACGTACCTGGGTGGACCCCAGATGGTCGAGATCAGCCGGGACGGCAAACGGGTCTACTGGACCAACTCGCTCTACTCCACCTGGGATGACCAGTTCTATCCCGACGGGGTGCCTGGCGCCATGGTGAAGGCGGACGTCGGCGACGAGGGTGGGCTGACCCTGGACGACGACTTCTGGGTGGAGTTTCCGGACGGATACCGCTCTCACCAGATCCGCCTGGAGGGCGGCGACTGCTCGACCGACAGCTTCTGCTATCCCTCGGCCTGAGCGGGCTCCTCCGTCGTGGACATGGGCGAGGCGTCTACTGCCGCGCTCTGGTGGGCCGTTGCTGTCTCGGGGATCTATCACGGGCTGAACCCGGGCATGGGGTGGCCGCTCGCGGTCTCAGCCGCGCTGATGGAGCGCCGGTCCTCGGCCTTGGTCCGTGCTCTGGGGATGTTGGCGCTCGGCCACTTCCTGGCGATGGCCGTGATCTTGCTGCCGTTCTCGATGATCAGTGCGCTCGTCGAGTGGGAGACGCCGATCCGGCTGGTCGCGTCGGGCATCGCGATCGGCTTCGGCGGATACCTGCTGATCTCGCGGTCGCATCACCCCAAGTACCTCGCCCGGGTTGCCCCGCACCGGCTCGTGTGGTGGTCGTTCCTTGCCGCGACCGCCCATGGTGCTGGGCTGATGCTGCTGCCGATCTTCCTGTCGATGAATATGCCCGACATGACAGGCGAGCACGCCGCCCTGGGCCAGCTCGTGACCGGCAACACCGCCCCCGCGTTGCTCGTCGCCGCCGCGCACACACTGGCGATGCTGTCGGCTGGCGCAGCATTGGCGGTCATGGTCTACCGCTGGTTCGGCCTTCGGGCCGTATCGCGAACCTGGTTCAACCTCGACACGGTGTGGGCACTGAGCCTGCTGCTGTTGGGGCTGCTCAGTGCAGCGGCAGCCCTGTGGTGGTGAACCCGGGATGGCGGCATACGCGGCG
>CAWJTB010000012.1:0-42961 GCA_963845655.1 uncultured Actinomycetota bacterium
CCGTGCTCAGCCTCTCGGCCTTGCTGCGGGGCAACCTACAGAAACTTACCGGGTTGTCCTGGGCCCGTCAAATCCGGCCCGGTGCTTCCCGACCCCCACTCGTGCCACAGCCACCGAGTCGATCCGGAGCCGCCGAAGCGCGCATCCGAGCCACCTCGGTGTGAGGTGTCTGGAGAGGGGTTCCGCCTGGGGGCCGGCCGCCCAGCCTGTCGGCTTTGCGTCCCGCCGCTCCCTGGCGACAGACAGAACATTACGGAGCCTTCCGCGAATCCGTCAAATCGGCCCGGCGTGGCCCCGGTCACATGCGCATCAGTGCAGGTCAGGGGCTGTTTGACGCGATGTGCGCCGGCTGCGACGAGCGTCCGGTCGCTCCATGAACTACACCGATGTGGTTCTCGGTCGCCGACGTGACCACGTGGTCACCGGACCACCTCGACGCCCGCGAGGTGGCGTTTGCCGCGTCGCAGCACCAACCAGGACCCGCCCAGCAGGTCCGCGTCGGTGGGGACCTGGGTGGGGTCGGTGATCCGCTGGTTGTTGAGGTAGGCGCCGCCCTCCCCCACGGTGCGGCGCGCCTCGCCCTTGCTCTTCGACAGTCCGCTCAGGACCAGCAGGTCGAGCACCCCAGGGAGGGCGCCGCTCCCCTCCACCTGCACCGCCCCGGTCTCGCGCAGCGCGGCCCCGAGGGTCGCCGGGTCGAGCCCGTCGAGAGCGCCGCCCCCGAACAGCGCAGCGGACGCCGCCGTGATCCGCTCGGTCTCGGCGGCCCCGTGGACCAGCGTCGTCATGTGCTCGGCAAGCGCCTTCTGGGCCGCCCGCAGGAACGGCTTCTCCGCCGTCTGGGCGTCGAGGTCCTCGATCTCCTGGCGCGAGAGGAACGTGAAGACCCGCAGCAGCTCGCCGACCTTGGCGTCCTCGGCGTTCAGCCAGAACTGGTAGAAGGCGTACGGCGACAGCATCTCCGGATCCAGCCAGAGAGCGCCGCCCTCGGACTTGCCGTACTTCGTGCCGTCGGCCTTGGTCAGCAGCGGGGTCGCGATCGCGTTGACGCGAGCGCCCTCCGTGCGCCGGGATCAGCTCGACCCCGGCGGTGATGTTGCCCCACTGGTCGCTGCCGCCGAACTGGAGCGTGACGCCGTGGTCGCGATGCAGGTTGAGGTAGTCCATGGACTGGAGCAGGACGTAGCTGAACTCGGTGTAGGAGATCCCGTCCTCCAGCCGCTTGCGCACGGTGTCGCGCGCCAGCATCCGGTTGACCGGGAAGTGCTTGCCGATGTCGCGCAGGAAGTCGATCGTCGACAGGCTCGCGGTCCAGTCGTAGTTGTTGACCATCGTCGCGGCGTTGTCGCCCTCGAAGGACAGGAACGGCTCGATCTGCGCACGGACCCTGCCGACCCACGACTTCACCACGTCGAGGCTGTTCAGCGTGCGCTCGCCGGAGTCGCGAGGGTCGCCGATCATGCCGGTCGCCCCGCCGACGAGCGCGTAGGGCACGTGTCCCGCGTCCTGCAGCCGGCGGGCGGTGAGCACCTGCACCAGGTGGCCCATGTGCAGGCTGGGCGCGGTCGGGTCGAACCCGACGTAGAAGCGCACCGGACGCTCGTCCATCTCGGCGCGAAGCGCGTCGAGGTCCGTCGAGTGCGCGATCAGGCCGCGCCACTCCAGGTCGTCGAGGACGTGCAGCCCGGTGCTCATGGCTCCAGCCTGCCGCATCGTCCGAGGGCGCCGACAGCGGGATTGCGCGGTCGAGACGTCACGCCCGTCCAGCACTCCGGCTGAAGGGCAGCGGGTCTCGCGTGACGAGGTACGTCGCCCAGTTGAGCTGGCTCACCCGTCCCTCGCCATCCCGGCTGACCCGCAACAGCTCGCCGCGCTCACGACCGGAGACGGTGCGCAGCAGGTCGGCACCGACCCGCTCGAACACCGCGGGTGGCACGTGCTCGGCCTGTCCGGCGGCGCGAGCCTCGAGCCGGCCCTGTCGCACCACGAAGTCGAAGGGAGCGCCCTCGGTCCACCAGCGACCGACGAGCTCGGCCAGGTCGTCGGGGACGGCTGCTCCCGCGCGCCACGGCTCCGGCTCGACGGGCTCGAGGTCGCTCACCTGGTCGGCCAGGGCGAGCGCCCACCCGGTGATGTCGGGGGTGGTGCCCGAGCTGGTGAGGACGATCGCGCCGGTCTTCGCCTCGCGATCGGTGAAGACGGCCGTGATGTGGCCCGGCATGCCGCCGGTGTGCCCGACGTACGTGCGGGTGCCGGAGCGGACCAGGAAGAAGCCCAGTCCCATCGCCTGCGTCCAGCGCTGGCGGTCGACCACGACCTGCGGCTCGCACATCTCCTCGAAGGTGTCGGGGGCGAGCACCTCGCTGACCGGGTCCGCGACGAACGCCGACCACCGGGCGAGGTCCTGCACCGTGCTCGCGAGCCCGCCGCACGGCGCCATCGCCCGGTGCTCCAGCTCGGGCTCGGGCACGGGCACATCGGTGTACGGCGGCACGAAGTAGCCCTGCACCCGGGGACCGTCGAAGCCGTTGGTGGTGCGTCGCATCTCGAGGGGATCCAGGATCTCCGAGCGCAGCACGTCGTACCACGGACGTTGGTGCAGCCGGGTCACGACCTCGCCGAGCATCGAGTAGACGAGGTTGGAGTAGTGGAAGTAGCGGTGCGGCAGGTGCACCCGCTCGGCCTCGGCGAAGTCGCGCACGAGCTGGTCGCGGTCCGGGCTCACGAGCGTCTCCCAGACGTCGCCGAGCGGCTCCCGCTGCATGCCCGACGCGTGGGCCAGGCACTGCCGGATCGTCAATCCCCGCTGGGGCACCTCGGGGATGAACGCATCAAGGGTGTCGTCGAGGCTGAGCCGCCCGGCATCGCGCAGCCGCATGACGAGCACGGCGGTGAAGGTCTTGGTGTTGGACGCGACGAGGAACTGGTCGTCCGGCCCGGGCGGGGTGTCCGGGTCCTCGACGTGCGACACCCCGACGCCGGTGTGCCAGACCAGGTCGCCGCGACGCACGACGCCGGCGACGACGCCGGGCACCCGCCCGCGTCGCTGCCGCTCGAGGGTGGTGCGGCGCAGGGCCCTGGTCGTGTCGTCGCGGAGAGCCGTCACGTCCGCACCCTAGCCAGCCGGTCACGTCAACCAGTCGGTTGACATGCCCGCTCGGCGGGTCTACCGTTCCTCAACCAACCAGTTGAGATGAGCCCGAGATGACCGACTCGCTGTCCCAGGTGTTCGCGGCGCTGGCCGATCCGACCCGGCGCGACCTCGTGGCGCGGCTGACCGACGGCGACGCCACCGTGGGGCAGCTCGCGGCGCCGTACCACGGTGAGCGTGCAGGCCGTCTCCAAGCACCTGAAGGTGCTCGAGCAGGCCGGGCTGGTCAGCCGCGCGCGCGGAGGGGCACCGCAGTCCGGTGCACCTGGAGGCGGAGGTCTTCGACCTGATGACGAAGTGGATCGAGCGCTACCGGCAGCGGGCCGAGGCGCGCTACCGACGGCTGGACGCCGTGCTGGCCGAGCTGGACGAGGACGCGGGCCGGACACCGCCCGACGCACAGAGGAGACGGCATGAACGACACGATGACGACCGCGACGATCGAGGCCGACCCGACGGTCCCGATCATCCGCATCACCCGGGACTTCGCGGCCACCCCGGCCCAGCTGTTCCGGGCGCACACCGACCCGGAGCTGTTCGCCCGGTGGGTCGGCCCGGACGGGATGGCGCACCACCGTGGACCGCTGGGACGCCCGCACCGGCGGCAGCTGGCGCTACGTCGCCGGCCGGGACGGGAGCGGAGTTCGGCTTCCACGGCTGCTTCCACGAGGTCCGGCCGGACCGGATCGTGCAGACCTTCACCTGGGAGGGCGAGCCCGGACGGGGTCGCGCTGGAGACGCTCGACTTCGAGGACCTCGGCGACGGCCGCACCCGGCTGCACGCGCAGTCGCTGTGCGACAGCTTCGAGGCCCGGGACGCCTGGCTGCGCAGCGGGATGGAGATCGGCGTGGACCAGGGCTACGCCAAGCTGGACGCGCTGCTCGCCGACGGCGCGGTCACCGAGCCCGTCGCAGGGGGTCGACGCATGACCCTGCCCGCCGACCCGGCCGAGCGCCATCGCGCGGTGACCGCCACGTTCACCGCCCGGGTGCGGGGCGCGTCCGACTGGGACGCGCCGGCCCCGGTGCCCGGGTGGCGCGCCCGCGACGTGGTCGGCGCACCTGGTCGAGTGGTTCCCGGACTTCCTGCGAGGCGGCGACCGGCCTGGTGCTCGACCGCGGCCCGTCGCCGGAGGAGGACCCGGTCGCCGCCTGGCAGGTGCACGCCGACGCGGTGCAGCGGCTGCTCGACGGTCCGGAGGCGGCGACGCCCTTCCGGCACCCGATGGTGGGCGAGATGCCGCTGCCGGACGCGGTCGACCGGTTCTACACCACCGACGTGTTCCTGCACACCTGGGACCTGGCCCGCGCCACCGGCCAGGACGAGCGGCTCGACCCGCGAGACCTGCGCCGACCTGCTCGCCGGGATGGAGCCGATCGAGGAGCTGCTGCGGTCCTCGGGGCAGTACGGCCCCCGCGTGCCGGTGCCGGACGACGCCGACGCGCAGACCCGGCTGCTCGCCTTCATCGGCCGCGACCCGCTCGCGGGCCGGGCTGAGGCCCACCGGAGCGGTATCTGCCCCTTCGGCCCTACTTCAGGGGTTTCGCCACGGCGCGCACCCACTGCGGCGATCCTGAGCCCGTGCCACTCGACCGTTCCACGCCGCGCGCGCTCGGCCCCTCCGGCCGCTCGTACGGCGGCCCGCGTGGCCTCACGCAGCTGCTCGTCGGCCTGCTCTGCGCCGGCCTGCTGATCCTCGGCCAGGCCGACCCGGCCGGCCCGGCGGAAGCGGTGGCTCCCGGCGCGGCCAGCGGCCCGGTGGCACGGCTCGTCGCCGACGGCGCCCGACCCAACGTCGTGGTGGTGATGGCGGACGACATGCGTGCCGACGACGTGCGCTTCATGCCCGCGGTGCGCAGCCTGCTCGCCGCCAAGGGCCTCAACTTCCGCAACTCCTTCAGCCCCTACCCCCTGTGCTGCCCGGCTCGGGCGTCCTTCCTCAGCGGGCAGTACTCACACAACCACCGGGTCTACTCCCACGTGGCTCCCTGGGGCTTCGCGTCGCTCGACGACCGGGCGACCCTTGCGACCGCGCTCCAGGCCGGTGGCTACCACACCGGCTTCGTCGGCAAGTACCTCAACGGCTACGGTCGCCAGACGTCGCGCGTCACCGGGCGCTCGTCGTTCACCTACGTGCCGAAGGGCTGGACCGACTGGTACGGCGCCCCGGAGCGTCCGCCGGGCAGCCGCTACACCGCCGGCGGGACCTACAACTACTTCCACACGCTGTTCAACATCAACGGACGCATCCAGGACAAGTGGAAGGGCGACTACCAGACCAACGTGCTCGGGACGTTCTCCCGGCAGCTGGTCACGAAGTACCACCGGTCCTCGAAGCCGTTCTTCCTCTGGGTCAACCCCGTCGCCCCGCACCACGGCAGCCGCGAGGCGGGCGACCCCAGGCCGATCCGTCGCGCCAGCGGCGCCTACACCCACCTGGTCACCCCGGCGCGACCCCGCTGGGTCCGCGGCAGGTTCGACTCCGTAGTCCGGCGGGCGCCGGGTCTGCCGGTCGACGGCTCCTCGCCGGAGGCGGACGTCAGCGACAAGCCCCGTGGCATGCGCTACGGCAACATCAACGCCGCGGAGCGGCGCGGGATGCTCGCCGTGACCCGGCAGCGGGCGGAGGCGCTGTACGTCCTCGACCAGGAGGTGCGCCGGCTGATCGCGACGCTGAAGTCGACCGGCGAGTACGCCAACACGGTCTTCATGTTCACCTCCGACAACGGCTACTTCCTCGGCGAGCACCGGATGCGGCAGGGCAAGATCAAGCCGCACGAGCCGTCGGTGCGGGTGCCGCTGCTGATGGCCGGCAAGGGCATCCCTCACGGCGAGCGCTTCGACCCGATCACGACGCCGGGACTGACCGCGACGGTGGCGGACCTGGCCGGGGTCAGCGACCTGCTCCCCGTCGAGGGCGACGGCGTCTCGGCGGTGCCCTCGATCCAGCGGGACCAGGGCTGGACGGTCCCCGTCGTGGTGGAGGCGGTCGACTTCGGCAACGAGTTCCCCCGCGACGCCGCCGCCAAGGCACCCGGCTTCACCGAGTCCCGCAACACCATCGGCGTGCGGACCGCCCGCTGGAAGCTGGTGCGGTACTCCAACGGCGAGGCCGAGCTCTACGACCTCGACCGGGACCCCAACGAGCTGACGAACGTCGCCGCCGACCCGGCGTACGCCGCGGACCTGGAGCTGCTCCAGCAGGCGTGGCTCGACTACAAGGACTGCGCCGGCGCGGCCTGCCGGGCCCCGATGTCGGAGACGCTCCGACGGGACCCGGCCTCGACCCGTGCCGCGACCGACGAGCAGTCGCGCCTGGTGCGTGCGGTGTTCGGCACCTGGCGCTGACGCTCAGCCGAACAGCGAAACGGTCTTCACCAGGGTCTGGTAGATCCCGTAGGCGAGCGGGAGCCCGACGAGGCCCCAGGCGATGGCGAGCAGCATGGTCCGGGTCTGGGTCCGGGTCTCGGTCCCTGTCCGGGTCTCGGTGGCGACGCCACCTCCACCGGACGCGTCGTCCTCGCGCTCCTGCAGCTGGGTCTCCTGGTGGTCCTTCTCGTGGAAGCGGTCGGCGACCTGGCGGATCAGCAGGTTGGCGACGAACCCGACCGCGAGCACGCCGACCATGGTCAGCAGCGCGGGCTTGTAGGCCTCGTAGGTCAGCTTGCCGGGCGTGCCCTCGGCGTCGAGGAAGCGGTTGACGATGAGGGGCCCCGCGACACCGGCGGCCGACCAGGCGGTCAGCAGCCGACCGTGGATGGCGCCCACCTGGTAGGTGCCGAACAGGTCGCGCAGGTAGGCCGGGACCGTGGCGAAGCCGCCGCCGTAGAAGGAGATGATGATGCCCGCGAAGAGCACGAAGAGCGCGGTCGAGTTGAACCCGACCAGGGCCAGCAGGGCGTAGAGCACCATGCCCACGCCGAGGTAGGCCATGTAGATCGGCTTGCGACCGATGACGTCGGAGGTCGAGGACCAGATGAAGCGGCCGGCCATGTTGCAGATCGACAGCAGGCCGACGAAGCCTGCGGCCGCGGCCGGGTTGACGCTGGATCCGCCGTCTCCGCGGAAGAAGTCCTGGATCATCGGGGCGGCCTGCTCGAGGATGCCGATGCCGGCGGTGACGTTGCAGAACAGCACCACCCAGAGGAGCCAGAACTGCGGGGTCTTGATCGCGTTGTTGGCCGACACGCTCGCCGTGGTGACCATCGACTTCTTCTTCTGCGTCGACGGGTCGAAGCCGTCGGGCACCCAGCCGTCCTCGGGGACCTTGATCAGCCAGGCGCCGAAGAGCATCACGACGAGGTAGACGACACCCAGCGTCACGAACAGGCTGGCCACCGAGGAGCCGCTCGCCACCGACGTGACGTCCTTGGCGTCGAAGCTGCCGTCGTACGCCGCCAGCAGCTTGCTGGACACGGGCGAGGCGACCAGGGCGCCGCCTCCGAAGCCCATGATCGCCATGCCGGTCGCGAGGCCGGGCCGGTCCGGGAACCACTTGATCAGTGTCGAGACCGGGGAGATGTAGCCGATGCCCAGGCCGATGCCGCCGATGACGCCGTAGCCGAGGTAGAGCAGCCAGAGCTGGTTGGTGGCGATGCCGGCTGCGCCGACCAGGAAGCCGGTCGACCAGCACAGCGCGGCGGCCACCATCGCCCGGCGCGGGCCGCCGGTGTCGACCCAGGTGCCGAACACCGCGGCGGACAGGCCCAGCATCACGATCGCGATGGAGAACACCACGCCGATCGACGTCAGGCTGGAGTCGAAGTGCTTGACCAGCGACGTCTTGTAGACGCTGGTCGCGTAGACCTGGCCGATGCAGAGGTGGATCGCGAGGGCGGCGGGCGGGATCAGCCAGCGGTTGTAGCCCGCGGGTGCGATCGTGCGTTGCCGGTCGAGGACAGCGAGCATCAGGGTCTCCTGCGGGGTGGCGTCAGCGGGTCCCGAGAAGCGAGACCCGACGAGCACGTGCCCCCTCGTGGTTTGTTGAAACGTCCAGGAGTCAGCGACCGGGCCGGCCGACTCAGCTCCGCCGGGCGCGCGGGGCCGCCGGGCGGTAGGTCGAGACCGAGCGCTCACCGTCCACCCAGAACCGCCATGGCCGATCGGCCGCCAGACGCAGGCCCACCCGCGGCCCGGTCCGCACACCGGTGACGGGCTCCCCCGACGTCAGCGTCAGCGGCCCCTGCGCCAGGTCGACCCCGTTGTGCCCCAGGTCGAGCGCGAGGGCCTGGCAGAGCCGCGCGGGCCCCCGAGCGAGGTCCCGGTCGCCGCTCCCCCGTCGCGCCCGCGCCAGCTCGAGCCCCTCGACGACCTCGCCGGCGCGAAACAGGACCGCGGCCGCCGTACCCTCCTCGCCGACGACGACGTTGCAGCAGTGGTGCATGCCGTAGGTGAAGTAGACGTAGAGCCGGCCGGCGGGCCCGAACATCGCCGCGTTGCGACGCGTCATCCCGTTGTACGCGTGCGAGCCGGGGTCGTCGGCGCCGTCGTAGGCCTCCACCTCGGTCAGGCGTACGGCGACCGCGCCGTCCGCGGACTCGTGTCGCAGCGTCGCACCCAGCAGGCGCGGGGCGACCTCCAGCACCGGACCTACGAGGAGGTCGGACCAGGGGTCAGGCGAGCCAGGCACGGTGCTCGGCCACCACGGCGCGGAGCTCGGCGAGCTGCTCGGTGACACGGACCGCCGCGGTCCCTCCGCGCGCGTCGCGCGAGGACACCGACCCCTCCACGGTGAGCACGTCGCGCACCCCGGGCGTGAGCAGCGGGTCGATGTCTGCGAGCTGCTCGTCGGTGAGGTCCGCCAGCTCGATGCCGAGCTCCTCGCAGCGGCGCACGCACGCGCCGGCGACCTCGTGCGCCACCCGGAACGGCACGCCCTCGCGCACCAGCCACTCGGCCACGTCGGTCGCCAGCGAGAAGCCCTGCGGCGCCAGGGCCGCCATCCGGTCGGTGTCGAAGGTGAGGGTCGCGACCATGCCGGTGTAGGCCGGCAGCAGCACCTCGAGGGTGTCGACGGAGTCGAAGACCGGCTCCTTGTCCTCCTGCAGGTCGCGGTTGTAGGCCAGCGGCAGCGCCTTGAGGGTGGCGAGCAGCCCGGTGACGTTGCCGATCAGCCGGCCGGCCTTGCCGCGGGCGAGCTCGGCGATGTCGGGGTTCTTCTTCTGCGGCATGATGCTGGACCCGGTCGAGTAGGCGTCGTGGAGCCGCACGAAGCCGAACTCCCTGGTGGCCCAGAGGATGACCTCCTCGGCGTTGCGGCTCACGTCGACGCCGAGCATCGCGGCGACGAAGGCGAACTCCGCCACGAAGTCCCGTGCCGCGGTGCCGTCGATCGAGTTGGCGCTCGACCCGGTGAACCCCAGGTCCCGCGCCACCTCCTCGGGGTCGAGGCCCAGGCTGGACCCGGCCAGGGCGCCCGCGCCGTACGGCGAGTCCGCAGCGACGCGCGCGTCCCAGTCCCGCAACCGGCTCACGTCGCGCAGCAGCGGCCAGGCGTGCGCGAGCAGGTGGTGGGAGAGCAGCACCGGCTGCGCGTGCTGCAGGTGCGTGCGGCCGGGCATGATCGCGCCGAGGTGCCGCTCGGCCTGATCGGCCAGTGCCTCGACGAGGTCGAGCGTCAGCGCGGCGACGATCGTGGCGTGGTCGCGCAGGAACACCTTGAACAGCGTGGCGATCTGGTCGTTGCGGCTGCGACCCGCCCGCAGCCGGCCACCGAGCTCGGTGCCGACCTCCTCGAGCAGCAGCCGCTCCAGCGCCCCGTGCACGTCCTCGTCGGACGCGGCCGGATGCAGCTCACCGGCGGCGAACCGCTCCCCCAGCCGGTCGAGGCCGGCCAGCAGCCCGTCGCGCTGCTCGTCGGTCAGCAAGCCGGCGCCGTGCAGCACGCCCGCGTGTGCCCGGGACCCGGCGAGGTCGTAGGGCGTGAGCCGCCAGTCGAAGTGCGTGGACTTCGAGAGGGCGGCGAGCGCGTCGCTGGGGCCGGAGGCGAACCGGCCGCCCCAGAGCGCGCCTGTGAAGGTTTCGTGGGTGGTCATCAGTCGGTGCCGAACTCCATCGCGGCGTGGTCCAGCGCCGCCTCGGTCTCGTCGCCCTCGGCCGCCGGGTTGCGCGAGATGCGGTCGGCGCCGCCGGACTCCAGCGCACCGAAGAGGTTGCCGTGCTCGACGAGCACGTGGCCCTGGTCCTGCGGCTGGCCGGCGTAGAGCTCGAGCTTGGCGCGGGAGTCGGCGATGTCGAGGTTGCGCATGGTCAGCTGGCCGATCCGGTCGGTCGGTCCGAAGGCGGCGTTCTCGGTGCGCTCCATCGACAGCTTGTCGGGGTGGTAGGAGAACGCCTCGCCGACCGTGCTCAGCACGGTGTAGTCCTCGCCGCGCCGCAGCCGCAGCGTCACCTCTCCGGTGACCAGGGAGGCGATCCAGCGCTGGATGGACTCCCGGATCATCAGCGCCTGCGGGTCGAGCCAGCGGCCCTCGTAGAGCAGCCGCCCGAGCCGACGGCCCTGCGCGTGGTAGCTCTCGATGGTGTCCTCGTTGTGGATGGCGTTGAGCAGCCGCTCGTAGGCGATCCAGAGCAGCGCCATCCCGGGCGCCTCGTAGACGCCGCGCGACTTGGCCTCGATGATCCGGTTCTCGATCTGGTCCGACATGCCGAGCCCGTGCCGGCCACCGATCTCGTTGGCCTTCATGACCAGCTCGACCGCGTCGTCGTACGACGTGCCGTCGATGCTCACCGGGCGGCCCTGCTCGAAGCGGATCGTCACGTCCTCGGTGGGGATCTCGACCGACGGGTCCCAGAACTTCACGCCCATGATCGGCTCGACGATCTCCAACGAGACGTCGAGGTGCTCCAGGGTCTTGGCCTCGTGGGTCGCCCCCCAGATGTTGGCGTCGGTGGAGTAGGCCTTCTCCGAGCTGTCGCGGTAGGGCAGGTCGTGCTCGGCGAGCCACTGGCTCATCTCCGCCCGACCGCCGAGCTCGTGCACGAAGTCGGCGTCCAGCCACGGCTTGTAGATCCGCAGCTCGGGGTTGGCGAGCAGGCCGTAGCGGTAGAACCGCTCGATGTCGTTGCCCTTGAAGGTCGAGCCGTCGCCCCAGATGTCCACCCCGTCCTCGTGCATCGCCCGGACCAGCATCGTCCCGGTGACGGCGCGGCCGAGGGGCGTGGTGTTGAAGTAGGTGCGGCCGCCCGAGCGGATGTGGAAGGCGCCGCAGGCCATCGCGGCCAGGCCCTCCTCGACGAGCTGCGGGCGGCAGTCGACGGCCCGGGCCAGCTCGGCGCCGTACTCCAGCGCGCGGGCGGGCACCCCCTCGATGTCGGTCTCGTCGTACTGCCCGATGTGCGCGGTGTAGGTGCACGGGACGGCGCCCTTGTCACGCATCCACGCGACGGCGACCGAGGTGTCGAGGCCGCCGGAGAACGCGATGCCGACGCGTTCGCCCTTCGGGAGGGAGGTCAGGACCTTGCTCACGGTGATTCCTTCGAGGTGCTCAGGGGGTGGGTGCTGTCGGGGCCGGCGTGACCGTTGTTGGCGAGCGCGACGAGGCGTTCGGCCAGGGCGGGTCCGCCGTCGGGTCGTCGGCTGATCACCAGGACGGTGTCGTCACCCGCCACGGTGCCGAGGATGTCGTCGAGCTCGGCTCGGTCGAAGGCGGATGCCAGGAACTGTGCGGCGCCGGGTGGCGTGCGCAGCAGCGCCATGTTGGCAGACGCGTCCGCCGAGGTGAGCAGCTCGGCCAGGAGCCGGGCCAGTCGGCCCTCGGACGCCGCGGACTCCTGGACGGCGCGGGGGCGACGGTCGCCGCCCTCGGCGGGGACCGCGTAGACCAGCGCACCGGAGGCCATCCGGATCTTCACGGCGTCCAGCTCGACCAGGTCGCGCGACAGGGTGGCCTGGGTGACGTGCAGCCCGGCCGCGGCGAGCAGGTCGGCCAGCTCGGTCTGGGACCGCACCTCGCGCCGGGCGAGCAGGTCCACGATCTTCTGCTGGCGCGCGCCCTTGGTGGCGGGGATCGCGGCGGTCATCAGTGCGTCACCAGCCAGGTGAGCAGGGCCTTCTGGGCGTGCAGGCGGTTCTCGGCCTCGTCCCAGACCACGCTGCGCGGGCCGTCGATGACGTCGGCGGCGATCTCCTTGCCGCGGTACGCCGGCAGGCAGTGCATCACCAGGGCGTCCCCGGAGGCGTGGGCGAGGAGGTCGGCGTCGAGGGCGTAGGGGAGGAACGGCCGGCTGCGCTCCGCGGCCTCGCCCTCCTTGCCCATCGACACCCACGTGTCCGTCGCCACGACGTCGGCGCCGGCCACGGCCTCGACCGGGTCGGTGACGTAGGCGGCGGAGCCGCCGGTCTCCTCCGCGACCTCCTGCGCGCGCGCCAGGACGTCGGGCGACGGGCCGAAGCCCGTGGGGCCGCTGACCCGGACGTGCATGCCGGCGGTGGCGCAGGCCAGCAAGAAGGAGTGCGACATGTTGGAGGCGGCGTCGCCCAGGAAGGCGACGCTCAGTCCGGCCAGCGTCCCCTTGTGCTCGGCGATGGTCTGCAGGTCGGCGAGCAGCTGGCAGGGGTGGAAGTCGTCGGTGAGCGCGTTGACGACCGGGACCCCGGCGTGCTCGGCCATCTGCTCGATCCGGTCCTGGCCGTAGGTCCGCCACACGACGGCCGAGACCATCCGGCCGAGCACGCGTGCGGTGTCCGCCACCGACTCCCGGGTGCCGATCTGCGCCAGCGAGCCGTCGACCAGCATCGGGTGGCCGCCGAGCTCGGCGACCCCGGCCGTGAACGACGCCTGCGTCCGCAAGGTGGGCTTGTCGAAGATGATCGCGACCGACCGCGGGCCGGCGAAGGGCTGCTCGGCGTGCCGGTCGCGCTTGAGGCGCGCGGCGAGCGCCAGCACCTCGGCCTGCTCGGCCGGGGTGAGGTCGTCGTCGCGCAGGAAGTGCCGGGTCATGTGTCTTCCTGCGCGGCGTAGACCTCGTCGAGGATCGTCGGCCACACGGCCACGAACTCCTCGGCCTGCTCGGCGGTGAGCACCAGGGGCGGAGCGAGCCGGATCGTCGAGGGCGTGCAGGGGTTGAGGATCACGCCGTGCCGCAGGCCCGCCTCGGCCACCTGCGGCGCCACCTCGGCGTCGAGGTCGATGCCGACCAGCAGGCCCTGCACGCGCACGGCCGTGACGTGCTCGTGGGCGACCCCGTCGCCCAGCACCTCCCCCACCTTGCGCGCGTTGTCGAGCAGGCCGTCCTTCTCGATGGTCTCGATGACTGCCAGCGCTGCCGCCGCCGCGACCGGGTTGCCGCCGAAGGTGGTGCCGTGGTTGCCGGGGCCGAGCAGCGTGCCGGCCGCTCCCAGGGCGACCATCGCGCCGATCGGGATGCCGCCCCCCAACCCCTTCGCCAGGGTCACGACGTCGGCGGTGACGCCGCTGGCCTCGTGGGCCATCCACGTGCCGGTGCGGCCCATCCCGGACTGCACCTCGTCGATCCACAGCAGCGCGCCGTGCGCGGTCGTGATCGCGCGGGCCTCGGCCAGGAAGCCCTCCGGTGCCACGATGACGCCGGCCTCACCCTGGACGGGCTCGATGATGACCGCGGCGGTCTGGTCCGTCACGGCCGCCGCGAGCGCCTCGGCATCGCCGTACGGCACGAAGGTGACGTCGCCGGGCAACGGCTCGAAGGGCTCGCGGTAGGCGGCCTTCGACGTCAGGGCGAGAGACCCCATGGTCCGGCCGTGGAAGCTGCCCTCCATCGCGACCAGGTGCGTGCGCCCGGTGCGGCGGGTGAGCTTGAGCGCGGCCTCGTTGGCCTCGGCGCCGGAGTTGGCGAAGAACACCTTGCCGCCGCCCTCGGGCAGCCCGAGGATCGCCAGCAGCCGCTCGGCCAACGTCACCTGCGGGACGGTGGCGAAGAAGTTCGACACATGGCCCAGCGTCTGCAGCTGCTCGGTCACCGCCGAGACCAGCGCCGGGTGGGCGTGGCCGAGCGCGTTGACGGCGATCCCGCCGAGCAGGTCGAGGTAGCGGGTGCCCTCGGCGTCCCACACGTAGGGTCCGGAGCCCTTGGTCAGGACCAGCTTGGGCGGTCCGAAGGTGTTCATCAGCGAGGCTGCGTAGCGGCCCTGCAGGTTCTCCGAGGTGGTCATCACTGCCTCACTCCCCTACCGAGGTCGTGTAGTGCGCGGAACGGATCTTGGTCGGCACGCCGGGCAGCACCTGGGTGCCGACGCCCTCGTTGGTGAAGATCTCCAGCAGGACGGCGTGCGGCTCGCGGCCGTCGACGACGGTCGCCTGGGGGACGCCCTCGCTGACCGCCTTGAGGCAGGCCCCCATCTTGGGGACCATGCCGCTGGCCAGCGACGGGAGCAGCTTGGCGAGCTCCTCCGGGCTGATCTCCCCGATCACGTCGTCGCTGCCCGGCCAGTCGCGGTAGAGCCCCTCGACGTCGGTGAGCACCAGGAGCTTCTCGGCGCCCAGGGCGACGGCCAGCGCGGCCGCAGCCGTGTCGGCGTTGACGTTGTGCACCACGCCGTCGGCGTCCGGCGCGACCGAGGAGATCACCGGGATCCGGCCGGCGTCGACGAGGTCGCGGACGGCCTCGGGTCGCACGTGGGCCACCTCGCCGACGAGCCCCAGGTCGACCTCCTCGCCGTCCACGATGGTGTTGGCGCGCTCGGCGGTGAACAGGCCGGCGTCCTCGCCGGACAGCCCCACCGCGAACGGCCCGTGCTCGTTGATCAGGCCGACGAGCTCGCGCTGCACCTGGCCGACGAGCACCATGCGTACGACGTCCATCGTCTCCTTGGTCGTGACGCGCAGACCGCCCTTGAACTCGCTCTGGATGCCGAGCCGGTCGAGCATCGAGGAGATCTGCGGACCGCCCCCGTGGACGACGACGGGGAAGAAGCCGGCCATCCGCAAGAAGACGATGTCCTCCGCGAACGCGCGCTTGAGGGTGTCGTCGGTCATCGCGTTGCCGCCGTACTTCACCACGAGGGTCTTGCCGTGGTACTTCATCAGCCACGGCAGCGCGGCCGCGAGCGTGACCGCCTCGTCGGTGGCCTTCTTCCAGGCCGGGTCGACGGGGGTGTCGTCGGGGATCGTCATCGTCGCTCTCAGCTGCTGTAGGCGGAGTTCTCGTGCACGTAGGCGTGCGTGAGGTCGTTGGTCCAGACGGTGGCACGGGCGTCGCCGGCCTTGAGGTCGATCGTCACGGTGACCTCGCGCGCCTCCAGGTCGACGCCGGCCGGGTCCTCGTCGGGGGTCGACCGGCGGCAGACCCAGACGCCGTTCATCGCGACGTCGAGGTCGGCGGGGTCGAACTGCGCGTCGGTGGTGCCGATCGAGGCGAGCACGCGGCCCCAGTTGGGGTCCTTGCCGAACACCGCGGCCTTGAACAGGTTGCTGCGGGCCACCGAGCGGGCGACCGTCACGGCCTCGTCCTCGGTGGCGGCGTGCAGCACGGTGATCGCGATCTCGTGGTCGGCGCCCTCGGCGTCGGCCAGCAGCTGCATCGCGAGGTCGGTGCAGGCGCGGGTGAGGGCCTCGGTGAGGTCCTCCTCGGTCGGGGTGATGCCGGATGCGCCACTGGCCATCAGGGTCACCGTGTCGTTGGTGGACATGCAGCCGTCCGAGTCGAGCCGGTCGAAGCTGACCCGGGTGGCGGCGCGCAGCGCCCGGTCGGCGGTCGCGGCGTCGACCACGGCGTCGGTGGTGAGGACGACGAGCATGGTGGCCAGCTGCGGTGCGAGCATGCCGGCGCCCTTGGCCATCCCGCCGATGCTCCAACCAGCGCCCTCGACGACGACCTGCTTGGACACGTGGTCCGTGGTCATGATGGCGTGCGCCGCGTCCTCGCCGCCGTCCTCGGATGAGCGCGGCGACCGCCGCGTCCACGCCGCGGACCAGGACGTCGCGGTCGTTGGTCAGCCCGATCAGCCCGGTCGAGCAGACCACGACGTCGAGCGCGCCGATGCCGAGACCGGAGGCCACCTGCTCGGCGACCGCGTGCGTGGTCTGGAAGCCCTCGGCGCCGGTGTAGCAGTTGGCGCCGCCGGAGTTCAGCACGACCGCCCGCACGACGCCGTCCTTGACGACCTCCTGGCTCCACAGGATCGGGTTGGCCTTGCAGCGGTTGGCGGTGAACACCGAGGCCGAGGCGAAGCCGGGCCCCTGGTTGACGACCAGGGCGAGGTCCTTGCCGCCGGAGTCCTTGAGGCCGATCTCGATGCCGGCAGCGGTGAAGCCCGCCGGGGCGGTGACGCTCATGGTGCCAGTCCGATCGTGGTCAGTCCGGTGGTCTCGGGCAGCCCGAGGGCGAGGTTCATGCACTGCACCGCGGCGCCGCCCGTGCCCTTGGCGAGGTTGTCGACGGCGGCGACCGCGACGAGCCGGCGGGCGGCCTCGTCGACGGTCACCTGCACGTGCACGGCGTTGGACCCCACGACCGACTTGGTGGCAGGCCACTGGCCCGGGCGCAGCAGGTGCACGAACGGCTCGTCGGCGAACGCCTTCTCGTAGGCCGCGTAGGCCTCGTCGGCAGTGACGGTCGTCGGCGCGGATGCAGTCGCCAGGATGCCGCGGGGCATGGGCACCAGCAGCGGCGTGAACGAGACGCGCACCTCCTCGTCGGTCAGCAGCGCGAGGTTCTGGACGATCTCGGGGGTGTGGCGGTGCGTGCCCCCGACGCCGTACGCACTGACCGAGCCCATCACCTCCGAGCCGAGCAGGTGGGCCTTGGGGGCCTTGCCGGCGCCGGAGGTGCCGGACGCCGCGACGACGACGATGCCGGTGGTGTCGATGAGGCCGGCGGACACCGCGGGCGCCAGGGCGAGCGTGGAGACGGTCGGGTAGCACCCGGGCACCGCGATGCGGGTCGACTGCGCGAGCGTGGCGCGCTGGTCGGCGAGCTCGGGGAGTCCGTAGGGCCACGACCCGGCGTACTCACCGCCGTAGAACGTGTCCCACATGGCGCTGTCGGTCAGCCGGAAGTCCGCACCGCAGTCGATGACCACGGTCGTCTCGGGCGAGCTGGCGGGCGATCGTCGCGCTCTGCCCGTGGGGCAGGCCGAGGAAGACGACGTCGTGCCCGGCCAGCACCTCCGCCGTGGTCTCCTCGAGCACCCGGTCGGCCAGCGGCACGAGGTGCGGCTGCAGCGAGCCGAGCGGCTCGCCGGCGTTGGAGCCTGCGGTGACGGCGCCGATCTCGATGTCCGGGTGGGACAGCAGCAGCCGGAGCACCTCGCCACCGGCGTAGCCGCTCGCTCCCGCGACCGCCACTCTGTACGTCGTCATGTGCATGACTATACAGATGAGTGCATGCACTCGCACCCGGGGGTCAGGTCCCGGCGCCGTGTCTCAGAGGCTCCAGGCCCGCCGGGCCTCGGAGTCCCAGCGGCGGGCCCGGGCCAGCCGCACGTCGTACCCCTCCTCGCTCAGCGCCGCACGGGCTCGGTCCAGCTGGTCGCGCGGCATCCGGTGCGCCAAGGTGACGTGCGGCGTCCAGCGCTCCGGCGCAACAAGCGACCCCTCGGGCAGCACGACCCGGGCCGCCACCGCCGCGTGCAGCTCACGCAGCGGATCGGTGGCGGCGAGCAGCCGCACGAGCACCACCGGGTCGTCGCCGAAGACGTGCAGTGGGCCGAGCGCGACGTCGAGCGGCAGGGCCGCTCGGCACACCTCGAGGATCGGCTGCTCGGCCGCCGCGTCGATGACCGGCACGGCCGTCAGGGTGACGTGCGGGGCGTTGGTCTCGCCCCGGTGCCGCGCCTGGCTGGCCAGCCCCGCCTCGGCCAGCCGCCGCCACTCGTCGCGGACGCGGGCGTCGTTCGCCGCGTCGAGCAGCAGCTCCACGGTCTGGGTCATCAGGGGTCAGCGCTGGACGGCGCCGTGCCGCTCGGCTGCGAGGGCCACCGCGGCGTCGCGCGCGGCCCCGGTCTCGGCCTCGGTCAGCGTGCGGTCGGGAGCCCGGAAGCGCAGCGCGAACGCCAGCGACTTGGTGCCTGCGCCGATCTGCTCACCGGTGTAGACGTCGAACAGCCGCACCGACTCCAGCAGCGTCGCCGGCGCCGGCACGCAGGGTCGCGGCCAGCGTCGCTGCGGGCAGCTCGGCGTCCACGACCAGTGCGACGTCCTCCTTGGCGACCGGGTAGCTCGACAGCGCCGGACCCTGCGGCTCGTGCGCGAGCGACATCAGCAGGTCGAGGTCGATCTCGAGCGCAGCGGTCCTGGCCGGGCAGCCCGAACGCCTGGCACACCCGCGGGTGCAGCTCGCCGGCATGACCCAGCACGCGCGAGCCGACCCGCACGAGTGCACAGCGGCCCGGGTGCCAGGGCGCCAGCTCGGACGCCTCCACCTCGACCGTCACGCCCAGGTCGGCGGCCAGGTCGCGCACGACCGCGACGGCGTCCGCCCACGACGCCGCGCGCCCCTCACCCCACCAGCCCCGGAGATCGCGCTCGCCGGCGAGCACCGCGGCCAGCAGCAGCGGCTGGTCGGGCACGCCGTCGAAGAGCTGCCTTGAGCTCGACGTCGGTGGGACGCCGCTCGACGCCGTACACCGGGGCGGGGCGGGCGTCGGGAGCCGGGCGCGCGACGGTGCCGGTCTCGAACAGGGACACCCCGGACGCACCGCGGCTGACGTTGCGGGCGGCGGCGCGGAGCAGGCCGGGCAGCAGCGTCGTGGTGTACGACGCGCGCTCGGCGGAGAGCGGGTTGGCCAGCCGCACGGTACGGCGACGCTCGTCGTCCGCGGGCAGGCCCAGGGCGTCGAGGTCGTCGGCGCCGACGAACGGGAAGCTGATCACCTCGCTGAGGCCCGCACCGGCGACGACCCGGCCGATGCGACGGCGCAGCCGCTGCTCGCGGGACAGCCCGCGGCCGGCCGGTGCCGGCGGCAGCACCGAGGGCACCTCGTCGTAGCCGACGATGCGCGCGACCTCCTCGACCAGGTCGTAGGGGTCGGTGAGGTCGGGCCGCCACGGCGGGACCGTCGCGGTGAGGGTGTCGCCGTCGACGGCGACGGCACAGCCGACCGCCTCGAGGTGCGCGACGGTGTCGTCGGCCGAGACGTCGAGGCCGCTGATCCGGGCCGGGAGGTCGGTGGGGATGGTGACGCGTCCCCGCTCCCCCGGCGCCCCCACGACGGTGACACCGTCGTCGACGGTGCCGCCCCCGAGCTCGGCGAGCAGCTCGGCGACCCGCTGGGCGGCCGCCTCGCAGATCGTCGGGTCGACGCCGCGCTCGTTGCGCTTGCCCGCCTCGGAGGTGAGCTTGTGGCGACGGCCGGTGCGGAACATCGCGGTGGGGTCCCAGTGCGCCGACTCGACCAGCACCCGGGTGGTCGTCGACGACATCTCGGTGGTCTCGCCGCCCATCACGCCACCGAGGCCGATGATCCCGGAGTCGTCGGTGACGACGAGGTCCTCCGTCGAGAGCGCGCGGACGGTGCCGTCGAGCGTGGTGAGCCTCTCGCCCTCCTCCGCGCGTCGCACCCGCACCGTGCCCTGCAGCTTGTCGGCGTCGTAGCCGTGGATCGGGCGGCCCAGCTCGAACATCACGTAGTTGGTGACGTCGACGGCCAGCGAGATCGAGCGCTGGCCCACCATCGCGAGCCGGCGCACCATCCACGGCGGCGTCGCGGCGGTCGGGTCGAAGCCGGAGACGGTGCGGGCGACGAAGACCGGGCAGCCCTCGGCGTCGTCGACCTCGACCGGGTAGCCGGCGTCGTCGGCCGCCGGGACCGGACGGTCGGCGGGGTCGCGGAAGCGGGCGCCGTAGGACAGCGCCGCCTCCCGCGCGATCCCGCGCAGCGACAGCGCGTAGGCACGGTCGGGGTTGATCTCGAACTCGATGACGTCGTCGCGCAGCTGCAGCAGGTCGCTGACGTCGTCGCCGGGCTCGCCGGCGTCCGACGGCAGCACGATGATGCCGTCGCCGCCTCCCCAGGACGGGGCCTCGCCCAGGCCGAGCTCCTGCGAGGAGCAGATCATCCCGGCCGAGACGTGGCCGTAGGTCTTGCGCGCCGCGATCTCGAAGCCGCCGGGCAGCACGCCGCCCGGCAGGACGACGACCACCAGGTCGCCGACCTCGAAGTTGTGGGCGCCGCACACGATGCCCTGCGGCTCCCCCGTGCCGTTGGCGTCGCCGACGTCGACCGAGCACCAGTTGATGGTCTTGCCGTTCTTCTGCGGCTCGGGCTCGCGGGTGAGCACGCGACCGACGACCAGGGGGCCGGTGATGTCGGCGCCGGGGTGCTCCAGGGCCTCGAGCTTGAGACCGAGCGCGGTGAGCCGGCGGGCGAGGTCCTCCGGAGTGCCGTCGGCCGGCAGGTCGACGTAGTCGCGGATCCAGGACAGGGGGGCCTTCATCAGATCTCCGTACCGAAAGCAGTGGTGAAGCGGACGTCGCCCTCGAAGACGTCGCGCAGGTCCTCGATGCCGTGCCGGAACATCAGCATCCGGTCGATGCCGAAGCCGAACGCGAAGCCGGAGTAGCGCTCGCTGTCGATGCCGCACGCGGTCAGCACGCGCGGGTTCACCACGCCGCAGCCGCCGAGCTCGATCCAGCCCTCGCCGCGGCAGGTGCGGCAGGTCTCGACCTCCGGCGCGAGGCCGCGGCACACGAAGCAGACCATGTCCATCTCGGCGGACGGCTCGGTGAAGGGGAAGTACGACGGGCGGAACCGGGTCGTGATGCCCTCCCCGAAGAGCGCCTGCAGCATGTGGTCGAGCGACCCGCGCAGATGGGCCATCGTGATGCCCTCGTCGATGACCAGGCCCTCGACCTGGTGGAAGACCGGGCTGTGCGTGGCGTCGTACTCGTCGGTGCGGAACACGCGTCCGGGGCACACGACGTAGATCGGCGGCGTCCGGGTCAGCATCGTGCGCGCCTGCACCGGCGAGGTGTGGGTGCGCAGCACCAGCGCATCCTCGGCCGGGTCGGTCCAGAAGGTGTCCTGCATGGTGCGGGCCGGATGGTCCGGGCCCAGGTTGAGGGCGTCGAAGTTGAGCCACTCCGCCTCCACCAGCGGGCCCTCGGCGACCTCCCAGCCCATCGCGACGAAGACGTCGGCGATCCGCTCGGACAGCGTGGTGATCGGGTGCCGGGCACCGCGCGGCGTGCGGTCCCAGGGCAGCGTGACGTCGACCCGCTCCTCGACCAGCATCCGCTCCTCGTGGGCCGACCTCGAGGACCTCCTGGCGGGCGGCGAGCGCCTGGTTGACGGCACCACGCGCCTTGCCGACGCGCATCCCGGCGTCCTTGCGGGCCTGCGGCGGCAGCGCCCCGATCTCCCGGTTGGCCAGGGCGAGCGGCGACCGGTCGCCGGCGTGCTCGGTGCGCGCCTGCTTGAGGGCGGCGAGGTCGTCGGCGGCCGCGATCGCCGCGATCGCCTCCTGGCGCATGGCCTCCACCTGCTCCGCCTGGAGCGGCGTCACCTCGACCGGGTCGTACTCGGAGTTCGGGCCGGACATCGGAGCCTTTCGGGAGTCGTGCGGTCTTCGCGGGCCGGCTGGGGCTGCCGCGGGCAGGGCGGGACGATGCGCGCAGTCTAGGAAGCGGGGCCGGCGTCGGGGCGAACCGGTTGCCCCCGGGTCAGCTGTCGGGCCGGCTGTCCTGCTCGGGCCACAGGATGCTGACCCGGGCCCCACCGGCCGGCGAGTCGCCGATCTCGACCGAGCCGCCGTGGGCGGTGACCAGGCCGTGGATGATGTACATCCCCAGGCCCGAGCCGCCGCGGTTGCCGTGCTTCCAGAACTTCGTGAACACCCGGCTGCGGATGTCGGGGCTGATCCCGTCGCCCTCGTCGTCGACGTGCAGCAGCACCCCGTCGTACGGCGCCCCGCGCTCGATCGCGCCGATGGTCAGCGTCACCTGGCCCTCGCCGTGCCGCACGGCGTTGTCGACGAGGTTGGTCACGACCTGGGCGAGCTTGTCGGGGTCGGCGCTCACCTTGGGCAGCTCGCCGTGCACGTCGAGCTCGATCTCGCGACCGGTGCCGGCGGAGATCGAGGCGACCACCCGTTGCACGGCGGCCTCGAAGTCCAGCGGTCGCGGGTAGAGCGAGAGCCGGCCGGTGTCGATGCGCGCCACGTCGAGCAGCTCGGCGATCAGCCGGGTGAGCCGGTCGGCGTCGGCGTTGACCGTCTCCAGCATCATCTTCTTCTGGTCGTCGTTGAGCTTGTCCCACTTGGACAGCAGCGTCGCGACGAAGCCCTTCACGCCGGTCAGCGGCGAGCGCAGCTCGTGGGCGACGGTGGCGACGAGGTCGGAGCGCTCGCGGTCGAGGCGGGCGCGGGTGCGGGCCGAGCGCAGGGAGACGACGACCTGTCGCACCGGCTCGCGCGGTCCGTCGCGGACGATGCGGGCGGTGAGCAGCAGCTCGGTGCCGTCGGAGAGGTACCAGGCCTGCTCGGACAGGTGGGTGCGCGACGCCAGCCCGCCGTAGGGCTCGGTGCAGCTGAACCAGTGGTTGCCGGTGCGGTCCTGCAGGCCCACGACGTCGGCGAGGTGCTTGCCGAGCACGGTGGTGCTCGCGGTGTGGCCGAGCAGGCGACCGGCCGCGGCGTTCACCAGCGTCACCGCACCGGTCGCGTCGGCGACCACGACACCGTCGGGAAGGGCGTCGAGGACGCCGTCCTCGGTGCCCGGCTCGATGGCCGTCTCCACCACCGGCCCTGTCGTCCCCACGCCCATGACCGACAGGCTAGTGCGTGGGAGGCGTTCTGTCGGGTCCCGCGGGCGCCCGGCGCTGTGCGCGGGCCGAGGCGTACAGGCAGACCGCCGCCGCGGTGGCCAGGTTGAGGCTCTCCGCGCGACCGTGGATCGGGATCCGCACGCGGTGGTCGGCCAGGGCCGCGGTCTCGGGCGGCAGACCCCAGGCCTCGTTGCCGAACAGCCACGCGGTGGGGCGCGCGAGCAGTCCGTCGTCGGCCGCGTCGTCGAGGTCGACCTCCCCCGACCCGTCCGCCGCGAGGACGACGAGTCCGGCCGCCTGCGCGGCGGCCACCACGTCCGTCGTACCCGCGTCCAGGGCGAGGGGCAGGTGGAACAGCGAGCCCGCCGAGGCGCGCACCGCCTTGCCGTTGTAGGGGTCGACCGAGCTGCCGGTCAGCACGACGCCCCCGGCTCCGGCCGCGTCCGCGCAGCGGATCACGGTGCCGGCGTTGCCAGGGTCGCGGACGTCGGCGCACAGCGCGAGCAACGACGGCCGCTGCGCGAGCACGTCGGCGACCGGGACGTCGAGGAAGCCGCAGACCGCGACCACGCCCTGCGGGTGCACCGTCTCGGTCAGCGAGGCGAGGCCGGGCTCGTCGACCAGGTGCCAGGCGACACCGGCGGCCCGGGCGGCGGCGACCAGGTCCGGGTGCGCCTCCGAGGACACGGCGTACACCTCGCGCGCGCAGCCGGGGAGGGCGAGCGCCTCCCGGACCGCCTGCGGACCCTCGGCCAGGAACAGCCGCTCCGCCGTGCGGACCGAGCGACGGGTGAGCTTGCGGGCCGCCTTGACGCGACCGCTGCGCACGCCGAGAGGGGCCTCCGGACGTGACTCGGTCGCCCGGTCACCCGAGCGCGAGGGCTCGGGCACGACCGGACGACCGGGAGTGGTGCTCAGGCCGAGGCCTGCTCGCGAGGCGCGTTGACGTCCTCGGGCAGCGCGTCCTTGGCGGTCTGGACGAGCACGGCGAAGGCCGGCGCGTCGTTGACGGCCAGGTCGGCCAGGATCTTGCGGTCGACCTCGACACCCGCGAGGCGCAGCCCCTGGATGAGACGGTTGTAGGTCAGGCCCTCGGCGCGTGCCGCAGCGTTGATCCGCTGGATCCACAGCTTGCGGAAGTCGCCCTTCTTGGCCTTGCGGTCCCGGTAGCTGTAGACCAGCGAGTGGGTGACCTGCTCCTTGGCCTTGCGGTACAGGCGCGAACGCTGACCGCGGTAGCCGGAGGCCCGCTCGAGGGTTACCCGGCGCTTCTTGTGGGCGTTGACCGCCCGCTTGACGCGTGCCACTTGTTACTCCTTGATGCTGATCTGGACTCGGGGGCGTGCGACGGTCGCTGAGCGGGGCTCAGCGGCCGAGCAGCTTGCGGACCTTGGCGGTGTCGGCCTTGGAGACCTCGGTGGTGCCGCTCATGCGGCGGGTCACCTTGGACGCCTTGTGCTCCAGGTTGTGGCGCAGGCCGGCCTTCTGGCGACGGATCTTGCCCGTGCCGGTCACCCGGAAGCGCTTGCTGGCACCGGAGTGCGTCTTGTTCTTCGGCATGAGTCGTCCTTCTCGTTTCGTGCTTCGGTGTGTCTCTTTTGCGTGGTCGGGAGGACCTGCTGGTGCGGGTCCGTCCGGCTCACATGTCGGGGTCGAGGCTCTCCGAGCGGCGGCGCGGCTTCTTGTCCTCGGGGGCCGTCGGGGCGGTCGCGGTGCGCTCGGCGTGCTCGGCCTCGCGGTCGGCCTCGCGCTCGGCGGCCCGCTCGGCCTTGGCGGCCTGGACCTCGATCTTGGCCTCGGCCTTCTTCTTGTGCGGGCCGAGCACCATGATCATGTTGCGGCCGTCCTGCTTGGGCGAGGACTCCACGAAGCCCAGCTCGGTCACGTCCTCGGCCAGGCGCTGCAGCAACCGGTAGCCCAGCTCGGGCCGGTGCTGCTCACGACCGCGGAACATGATCGTGATCTTCACCTTGTCGCCGGCCTTGAGGAACCGCACGACGTGACCCTTCTTGGTCTCGTAGTCGTGGGCGTCGATCTTGGGACGAAGCTTCATCTCCTTGATGATGACGTTCGTCTGGTTCCGACGTGCCTCGCGCGCCTTCTGGGCGTTCTCGTACTTGAACTTGCCGTAGTCCATGAGCTTGCAGACCGGCGGACGCGCGGTCGGGGCGACCTCGACGAGATCGAGGTCGGCCTCCTGCGCGAGCTTGAGTGCCTGGTCGGTGGGCACGATCCCGACGGTCTCGCCGTTGGGACCGACGAGCCGGACCTCGGGCACTCGAATCCGGTCGTTGATGCGCAGCTCCGTGCTGATGGGTCCTCCATGTGGTCAGGTGAGTGGTTCGACCTGCCGGTGGGGCCCCAACAAAAATGGCCTCCGCCGGTGCAAGCGAAGGCCAGTCACGGCGGTCGGCGTCCGAGGGTGGAACCGGACGACGAACACCTTCGGCACGATCGTCCCTCGGGTGAGCGACGCCTGCCGGACCGGACCCGACGACCTGATGGAGCCACGGCCGATGCGGGTGGGAGACGGATCTCCGCTTGTCAGATCTCGATGGTTTCAACCGCGGCGCGTCCCAGGAATCTCTCCCTGGACCGCACTGTCGGCCGACCCATCGGATCGGTCACCCGCAAGGCTACCGTGAACCGGCCCCTCGGTGCACATCGAGAGCGGCCTGACACCCTGGAGCCATGAGCCACGCCGCACCCGAGTCCGCCCGCGACATCGCCGAGGTCCCCGCCCTGGAGATCGTCTCCACGGCCGCGCTGCACCTGATGAGCGCCGCCGCAGTCAACCTCGGCCTCGCCGAGGACCTGCCCGACCACCGCGACCTCGACGAGGCCCGCACCCTCATCGACGCGCTCGCCGGCCTCGTCGTCACCGCCGCGCCCCGGCTGGGGCACCACCACGCCGCTCCCCTGCGCGACGGCCTGCGCAGCCTGCAGCTCGCCTTCCGCGAGGCCTCCGAGCTGCCGGACGCCCCCGGGGAGGGCCCCGGCGAGAAGCTCACCGGCCCGGTGTCGCCCACCCGAAGCGGTCGTTGACCTCGACCAGCGTGTGCCCGGCGGCCAGCTGACGCAGGTCGTCGCCCTCCACCACGAAGCGCACCGGTCCCGCCACGTCCACCACCAGCGCCTCCGCCCCGTCCTGGACGGCCGCCGTCGCCGCCTTGGGCAGCAGCACCGGCACCGGCCGGGCGTCCGCCTGCCAGGCCCGCAGCGACGCCGACCCCGTGAACGCCAGCAGCGCCGTGCGCCCGTCGCGTCCGCGCATCAGCACCGTCGCCATGTCGGCGGTCTTGTCGTGCGCCAGCCCCGCCTCGTCGACCTCGACCTCCCCCGCGACCGCCACCACCGGGACCAGCACCCGGTGGTGCTGCAGGACGGCGAGCGTCGCCTCGTAGCGGGCATCCGGGTCGGCGTCGTACGCCGCCAGCGCCGCGACGACCTCGGCCGCCGTACCGCCGTCGTCGCCGGCGAAGCCGGGGTCGGGGATGGTTCGCATGGGCTCCATCCTGGCGGCTGGCCCGCTTCATGATTACCAGGGGATGCAGCGAATCTTTCGCTTCCCTCGGTGATGTTTCCATGGGAAGCGAAAGATTCGCTGCATCCCCTGGTAATCCGACGACCCCACCCCGCCAGCCCCGTACGGCGTTCCGCCTGCGCCGTAGGCTGGCGACATGAACGGCGTCGACGCAACGACCTGGCAGGCGCTCGGCGCCGTGCTCACCGTGCTGGGCCTGCTCATCAGCATCGTGCTCTGGAAGCGCCGCGGGCCGGCCACGGGGCTCCGGGGGGTCGCGTGGTCGCTGCTGCCCCTCGCCGCGGGTCTCACCGGGAGCCTGCGCCTCATCTGGCGCATCGGCGACGCGGTCGTCGACTGGGCGGTGCGGCTGGTGTTCAGCCCGGTCGTGTGGGCCGGGATCGTGGTCGCGGGAGTGGCGGTCGTGCTGTTCGGGGTCTCGGGCGCGATGCGCGCCCGCGGCGGACGCACGACCTCAGCGACGTCGCGGAAGGAAGCGCGGTCGCAGCGCGAGGCGAAGGCCGTGGCGGGCGAGCGTTCCGCGCCCCCCGCGGGCAAGTCGGGGCCCGCGCAGGACGACGGCATGGAGGACATCGAGGCCATCTTGCGCAAGCACGGCATCTCGTGAGGCGCAACGACCTCGCGGCGCAGGTCGCGCGGCACCGCCTGCACGCCCGGCTCAACGGGGCGATCGCCCACCTCCCCGAGCAGCCGGCGACACCGACCTACCTCGTCGACCTCGACGCGTTCGACGCCAATGCCGCCGACCTGGTGCGCCGGGCCGCGGGCAAGCCGATCCGGGTGGCGTCGAAGTCGCTGCGGGTGCCGGCGCTGATCGAGCGGGCACTGCGCACCGACGGGTTCGCCGGCGTCCTGGCCTACTCGCTGCGGGAGGCGATCTGGCTGGCCGAGGAGGGCATCAGCGACGACATCGTGATGGGCTACCCGTCCGTCGACCTGCACGCCCTCGGCACCCTGACCTCCTCGGAGCAGGCGCTGCGCGCGGTGACCGTGACGATCGACGACGTGCGCCACCTCGACCTGCTCGACGGCGCGCGCGCCGAGGGCGCCTCCGGCGACGTCCGGGTCGCCCTCGACGTCGACGCCGGCCTGCGGGTGGGACCGGCTCGCCTCGGCCCGCGAAGGTCGCCGCTGGACGACGTGGGCGACGTCGTCGACCTCGCCGAGGAGGTTGTGCGTCGCGACGGGTTCCGCCTGGTCGGGGTGCTGACCTCCGAGGGCCGGGTCGCCGGGGTGCCCGACGAGGTGCCGCGCCACCGGGTCCGCTCGGCCGCCGTACGACGCATCAAGCAGGCCTCGGTCTCCTCGCTGGCCGACCGGCGCGCGGAGATCGCCTCGGCGCTGCACGAGGCGGTCGGCGAGCTGGAGTTCTGCAACGCGGGCGGCACCGGCAGCCTGGAGACCTCGGCTGCCGACCCGGCCGTGACCGAGCTCAGCGCCGGGTCCGGCCTGGTGGTGTCCGGGCTGTTCGACCACTACCGCTCCTTCGACCCGTTGCCCGCGGCCTACTTCGGGCTGCGCGTCAGCCGCCGTCCGTCTCCCAGCATCGCCACCGTCGCCGGCGGTGGGCTCATCGCCTCGGGCCCCACCGGCTCGGACCGGGCGCCTGTGCCGTGGGCCCCTCCCGGCCTGCACCTGACGAGCACCGAGGGCGCCGGGGAGGTGCAGACCCCCCTGACCGGACCGGGCGCCTCGGCGCTCCTGGTCGGCGAGCTGGTGTGGTTCCGGCACGCCAAGGCCGGCGAGGTCGCCGAGCACACGCACGTCGCGCACCTGATGTCCGGCAGCGAGATCGTGGACACGGTCCCGACGTATCGCGGAGCCGGCCAGACCTGGTGATGCTGCCGTCCGTGGAGGCGACCGCGCGGCGACTCGTGGCCGACCTGTCGGCCAAGCCGGCCCTGCTCGGCCGCTCCCGGCTGGTCTGCGTGGACGGTCCCGCCGGCTCCGGCAAGACGACGCTCGGCGCCGCGCTGCGGCGAGCCGGACGCGACCTCGGACAGGTCGCGCTGCTGCACATGGACAACGTGTACGACGGGTGGGCCGGTCTCGCGGCGGGCATGACGACCGTGGCCGACGGGGTGGTGGCGCCGTTGCGCGAGGGACGCCCAGGACGCTACCGCCGCTACGACTGGCACCTCGGCGCCTTCGCAGAGGAGCGCCTCGTCCCGCCGGTCGACCTGCTGGTCGTCGAGGGTGTCGGCGCGGGCAACGCGGCGTACGCCGACGCGATCACGTGCCTGCTGTGGGTGGAGACGCCTGCCGACGTGCGCACTGCACGCGGACTGGCGCGCGACGGCGACGGGGTCCGCGAGCACTGGGCGGCCTGGCAGGCCCAGGAGGCGGCGATGTTCGCCGAGCACCGCGTCCGCGAGCGAGCGGACGTCGTCGTCGACGGTCTCAGCTGACCGGCGGCCGGCGGAGCGCGTAGCCCACCCACCGGGTCTCCACGGCGAACCCGGCCCGCTGGTAGATCCCCAGCGCTCCCGTGGGGTTGTGGGAGTCCACGTGCAGCGCCGCCTCGTCGTAGCCGGCCTCCCGATAGGCCGCCAGGGCACGCCCCAGCAGCGCTGCCGCGATCCCGGCGCCTCGATGGTCCGGCACCACGCCGACCTTGCCGACGTAGGCCTCGCGGCGACCGGTCGCCTCGAAGGTGGACTCCCACTCCGCGCTCTGCACGTAGCCCACGATGTCCTCGCCGACCAGCGCCACGAACGACACGTCGCGCCGGAAGGATCGTGACCCGGTCACCAGCTGCTCCCAGGTGCGCTCGGTCCAGGGCGTGAAGCCCGGGTGGTGGCCGGTGAACGCGGTGTTGTGCGCTTCCCGCATGCGCGTCGCCAGTCCGTCGTCGCAGACGCGCAGCTCGTAGCCGCTCGGCATCGCCGGCGGAGGCGGCAGCGCGTCGAGCGCGGTGCGCATGCTGAAGCTCCACCGGTCGGCGCTCATCCCCGCGTCCTCGAGCAGCTGCCGCTGCGCCTGGTTGTCGGCCGTGCTCAGGCTGGTGATCGTGGACCCGAGATCGGGGCGCCGGTCGGCGTGCACGTCGTCCGCGCGGGCGAGGGACGCTCCGAGGAGCGCCGTACCGAAGCCCTCGCCGCGGCGCGCCGGTGTCACGGCCCCCTCCAGGTCCACCTTGAACCGGCCCTCGCTCTCCCCTCGCGCGCGCAGCGACGCGTAGCCCACGAGCTTCTCGTCGGTGAAGCCGCCCAGTGCTTCGTAGTCGTCGTGCCCCAGGTCCTCGACCAGGTCCTCGGCGCTGAAGTGCTCACCGGTGCCGTCCGCCGCCTCCGCGGCCGCCATCAGGTCGACCCAGGCCGGGACGTCGTCGCGGGTCAGCGGTCGCAGCAGCATGGTCGCGAGCGTAGAGGCCGCGGTGCCGGACGCGCTGGGTCTGGCAGGGTGGCGCCATGATGGCGCCGAGCGGGGAGCAGTACGAGATCAGCGACGGCGGCTACCGGGCCGTGGTCGTCGAGTGCGGCGCGGGCCTCCGCCTGCTGGAGTACGACGGGCGTCCGCTCGTGCTCGGCTACGGCGAGGACGAGCAGGCCACATCCGGCCGGGGCCAGCTGCTCGCGCCGTGGCCGAACCGGATCCAGGACGGCGCCTACACCTTCGCGGGGCGCGACCTGCAGCTGCCGCTCAGCGAGGTCTCCCGCCGCAACGCCAGCCACGGCCTGGTGCGCTGGTCGTCGTGGACGCTGGAGGAGTCGACCGCGCAGTCGGTGTCGCTGGTGCTGCGGCTGATGCACCAGAGCGGATATCCCTGGACCCTCGACCTGCACGTGCTCTACGACCTGTCCGGCGACGGGCTGACCGTGACGTTCACGGCGACGAACCTGGGCGCCGAGCCGGCGCCGTACGCCCTGGGTGCCCACCCCTACCTCGTCGC
Organism: uncultured Actinomycetota bacterium; assembly: GCA_963845655.1. Lineage (GTDB taxonomy): Bacteria > Actinomycetota > Actinomycetes > Propionibacteriales > Nocardioidaceae > Nocardioides_B. The sequence continues at coordinate 30,270 of CAWJTB010000012.1, forward strand.
CGGCGACGGGCGGGTCGACGACTGGGAGCTGACGCTGCCGGCCGCGACCCGGCTGCTCGTCGACGACCGGCAGATCCCCACCGGCCGCGACGACGTCCGCGACACCGACCTGGACTTCCGGGTCTCCCGACCGATCAAGGGCACGTCGCTGGACACCGCCTTCACCGACCTGACCCGCGACGCCGAGGGCCGCAGCGAGGTGCTGCTGCGGGACCCGGGCGCCGGCACGGGCGTGGGTCTCTGGATGGACGCGCACCACGGCTGGATCCAGCTGTTCACCGGCGACGAGCTGCCCGCGCACGCCCGCGAGTCGCTGGCAGTGGAGCCGATGACCGCACCGCCCAACGCCTTCCGGACCGGTGAGGACCTCCGGGTGCTCGCGCCGGCGGGGTCGGAGGGCGACGAGCTCTCGGTGTCCTGGGGCATCCGCACGCTGTAGCCCGCGCGGGGCGCCCCTCAGGGTGCGGGGTAGCCCGTCGGGTCGTCGCCGAGGTCGACGATCGCGGCGACCGGCCCACCCCCGTCGGGGCCCTGGTGCGCGGCCGAGACCGACACGAAGGCCGCGGGGTCGCCGGTGACCGCCGCGGTCACGCCGCCGACGCAGGCCTTGATCTGCCGGTGCCAGTGCACGTCGGAGTCGTCGAGCATCGCGTTGCGACGCCCGCGGACCTGGCCGTCCTGGCTGACCTCGCACTTGAGGAAGACGTTGACCAGCCGGCCCTGCAGGTCGGTGGTGTGCGGCCGCTCGGGCAGCTCGAGCCCGGCGTCGCGGATCGCCCCCCAGATGCCGTCGGCGTCGAGCGCGTCGTTCATCACCGAGTGCCCGATCCGGTAGCGCCCGCCGATCCCGCGCGCGTTGCCGACCACGACGATCTGCGCCTGGTCGAGCTCGACCCCCGACGAGCAGGACGCGACGGCCGAGAACAGCGACCGGTCGTGCATCACGTCGTCGTCGGTCGGCATCTCGATCTCGCCGAGCGCGAGGGCGACGCCGAGCGCCGTACACCCGTTGGAGAGGTCCATCGACTCGTGCGTGTGCTCGGTCCACACGGTCTTGCCTCGGCTCTTGGCGTCGCGGATCGTGTGGATCGTGAGCAGGGGCGTCTTGGTCTGCACGTAGTGCACGTCGGCGACGTCCTCGATGCCCGCGCGCTCCATCGCGACCTTGACCGCGTCGGCGACCTTGGTGACCATGGCGACCCGTCCGATGTCCTCGGGCTGGAGCACCTCGCTCATCGCGAAGCCCACGGTGAGCCGCGGCTCGTCGGTCTGCGGCGCGCGATCGGCCGGTACGGTCGCGAAGATCGTGGCGTGCGGCGAGAGCACGCCGTCGGTGCCGCCGGACCACACGATCGGCACCTGCCGGACGTCCTCGGCGGTGCGGGTCCCCTTGTCGACCAGGACCTCGCGGAAGGCGCGGTCGGCGATGATCCGCGTGTAGTCGTTGACCCCGCCGTTGCCCTCGGTCTTCCCGATCACGGCGAGCACGCGGTCGGCGTCGAGGATGCCGTCGTCGATCAGCTGGGCGAGACCGCTGGCGTCGGACACGGACAGGATCGGGACCTTGCGGACCTCGATGGGCTCGAGCACGGGCTTCTCCTTCTCTCTCTCGGGTGGGCTCAGTCGGGTACGACGACGGTGCCGGTCGTGCCGGCGACGGCGTCGAGGATGCTGTGCAGCGTGCTGATCACGGCACGGGTGCCGCCCTGCTCCACGAACCGGCAGGCGGCCTCGACCTTGGGGGCCATCGAGCCGCTGCCGAAGTGCCCCTCGGCGGCGAGCGCCCGCAGGCGTCGTACGTCGATCCGGCCGATCGGCTCGGCCTCGGGGGTGCCGAACCCGCGCACGGCGTGCGGCACGTCCGTGGCGATCACCAGGACGTCGGCGTGCACGGTCCGGGCGAGCAGTGCCGCGCCGAGGTCCTTGTCGATGACCGCCTCGACGCCGCGGAGACCGTCGGCGTCGCGCACGACGGGGACTCCCGCCGCCGCCGTTCGCCACGACCACGAACCCCGCCTCCACCAGCAGGTGGATGGCCTCGGCGTCGAGGATCTCGCGCGGCTCCGGCGAGGCGACGACCCGGCGCCAGCCCTTCTCGCCGCGGTCCTGCCAGGTCTCGCCGTGATCGATGAGCAGGCGTGCCTCGTCAGCAGGCAGGTAGCGCCCGATCGGCTTGGCCGGGGTGTCGAAGCCGGGGTCGTCGGAGTCGACGCGGGTGCGGGTCAGCACCGTCGCTGAGCGGCGCCGCACCTGTCGTCGGGCCAGGGCGTCGTCGAGGGCGTTGAGCAGCACGAAGCCGAGCGTCGCCTGCGTCTGCGCCCCGCACCAGTCCAGGGGCACCGGCGGCACGACGGATGCCGCGACCTCGTTCTTCACCAGCAGGTTGCCGACCTGCGGGCCGTTGCCGTGGGTGATGACGACCTCGACGTCGTCGGCGACCAGGTCCGCGACGCTCTCCATCGCGATGCGCGCAGCGGCGATCTGGTCCTCCGGGCGCACCCGGCCGTCGCTGCGGGCCATCGCGTTGCCGCCGAGGGCGAGGAGCACGCGGGTCGAGGGCACACGGGGAGGCTACGTCGCGCAACGGGCCGCGGACAGAGCGACGCGCGTCAGCGGCCGCCGGCGACCCGCAGCGTCGCGCCGGTCACGAAGGGGCAGGCGTCCCCGAGCAGCCAGGCGATCGCCTCGGCGATCTCCTCGGGCTCGCCGGCCCGGCCGAGCGGCACCGTGGGCGCCACCCGCTCGGGCCGCCCGGGCTCGCCGGCCGCCGCGTGGATGTCGGTGCGCACCAGCCCGGGCGCCACCCCGTTGACCCGGATGCCGCGCGCCGCGACCTCCTGGGCGAGGCCGAGCGTGAGCGCGTCGACGCCGGCCTTGGCCGCGGCGTAGTGGACGTACTCGTGCGGCGAGCCGAGCGTCGCGGCGCCCGAGGAGACGTTGACGATCGAGCCGCCCTCGCGCAGGTCCTGCACCGCGCGGCGCGCGACCAGGATCGCGCCCACCAGGTTGACGTCGACCACGCGCCGGATCACCTCGACCGGCGTGCGGGCGAGGTCGCCCAGATGCAGCGTCGAGCCGGCGTTGTTGACCAGGCCGGTGACCTGCCCGAGCTCGGCCGCCGCGTCGAAGAGCCGGTCGACGTCGTGCTCGTCGGTCACGTCGCACCGCACCGGCCGGCAGCTCACGCCCAGTGACCGCGCCCGCTCCGCGGTCGTCTCGGCCGCGGCCACGTCGTGCACGTAGGCGAGCACCAGGTCGTGCCCGTCGGCGGCGAGCCGCAAGGCCGTGGCGGCGCCGATGCCGCGGCCTCCGCCGGTGATCACCGTCAGCGCCATCGCGTCGACCTTTGCCAGGCGCGTGGACGGTTTGCCAGCGTCGTACGCCTGGTGGAGCGACCGATAACCCCGCGTTACAAGGGTCATGGGAGCCAGTCCACGTCGGCGCTCGTCGCCCCCGCGGCGAGCCGGGCGTAGCCGGGTCCACGGTCGAAGAACGGCTGCGCCCCGCGGGCAGCCCGCAGCTCGCCGCGCAGCGCGTCGCTGGCGGGCTCGTCGACGGTCGGCTCGTCCTGCCGCGCCCGCCACGACCACGCCGTACGACGCCCGCGCGGCGTCGCGCGACACCTTGCCCCACAGCACGTCGCGCGCCACCTCGTCGTACGGGCGCTCGCAGCGGGTCGCCCCACCCGCCGCCGCCGGTGGTGCGGATCCGGATCGTCTCGCCGGCCCGCACGGGCTCGGCGTCGGCGAGCGCGTCGACCACGCGCTCGCGCGGCCCGCCGGGGTCGATGGTGACCTCGAACGGTCGGCCCGCCTGGCCGCCGCGGACGCCCCAGCAGGCCAGGATCGACCGGTCGGCGATCGACATGAAGTGCGCGTCCTTGAGCATCCGGATGTGCTTCTCGTAGCCCAGCCCGCCCCGGTGCCGACCCGCGCCGCCGCTGTCGACCGCGAGGCCCAGACGCTCGACCACGAAGGGGAACCGCGACTCCGAGAACTCGCTCGGCAGGTTGCGGGAGTCGGGCACCACGTGGATGGTGTCCTCGCCGTCGGCGTAGGGGCGGCCGCCGGAGCCGCCGCCGAGGACCTCGCGCATCAGGTAGGGGTCGCCGGCCAGGTCGGTGCCGTAGACGCCGGTGTAGCGGATCGTCTCCTGGTCGGCCGGCATGTTGCCGTCGACCGCCTTGGCCACCACCCCGGCGAGCACGCCGAGCAGCCGCAGGATCACGAAGGTCCGGGCGTTGGTGGGCGCCGGGAAGATCGGGGTCAGCAGCGTGCCGGGCGGCGGGAAGCGCATCTCGATCAGCGGCACCACGCCCTCGTTGACGTCGAGCTCGGCCATCCGCTCGGGGGTGTCGGCGAGGTTGCGCAGGATCGGCGCCAGCCACTTCTTGAGGAAGTTGCCGTCGGCGTAGTCGCCGCAGTGGTTGATCGGACCCTTCGCCTGCGGCGCGGTGCCGTGGAAGTCCAGGACGAGCCGCTCGCCGCCGGGGTCGTCGGCCGGCGTGCGGGTCAGGGTGATCCGCTGCGTGTGCAGCCGGGGCTCGTCGACGCCGTCGTGCTCGGCGTAGTCCTCCCAGACGTACTCCCCCACCGGGATCTTGGAGAGGATCTCGCGGCGGAACGTCTGCGTGGTCTTGTCGAGCACCGCGTCGAAGCAGGCTTCGACGGTGCTCGTGCCGTAGCGCTCGAACAGCTCGGCCATCCGGCGGGCGCCCATCAGGCAGGCCGAGCACTCGGCGTCCAGGTCGGCGGCCAGCGACTCCGGCATCCGGCTGTTGCGCGTCATGATCCGCAGCGCCGCGTCGTTGGGGACGCCCTGGTCCCACAGCCGGATCGGCGGCACCATCAGCCCCTCCTCGAAGACCGACGTGGCGCCCGAGGGCATCGAGCCGGGCACCGAGCCGCCGATGTCGTCGTGGTGGCCGAAGGCCTGCACGAACGCGACGACCCGCGGCCCGTCGCCGTCGTCGTGGAACACCGGCGCGGTCACGCACAGGTCCGGCAGGTGGCCGATGCCGCCCTCGGAGAGGTAGACGTCGTTGTGGAAGAACACGTCGCCGGGCCGCATCGTGTCCAGCGGGAAGTCGCGCGCCACCGGGTGCACCAGCGCGGAGTAGGACCGGCCGGTGAGCTTGCGCAGGTGCCGGTCGTGGATGCCGGCGCGGTAGTCGTGCGCGTCGCGGATCATCGGCGAGCGCGACGTCCGCCCGATCGCGGTCTCGACCTCCATCTCGACCGAGGCGAGGTAGCCCTCGATGATCTCGACCAGCACCGGGTCGACCTGGTCGGCCGGTACGTCGGTGAGGCGGTACGGCGTGCTCATGCGCTCCTCCGGATCACCAGGTTGCCGTAGCGGTCCACGGTCGCGGTGAAGCCCGGGTGCAGCGGCACCGTCGAGGAGAACTCCTCGAGCACCGCCGGCCCCTCGACGACGTCGCCGGCTCCGAGCCGGGCGCGGTCGTAGACCCCGGCCTCGACCCAGTCGTCGAACCACACCGCGCGGGTGCCGGTGCGCGCACCCGCGGCGCCGTCGCCGTTCGCGATCTCCGGCAGGGACGGCTTGCGGATCGGGCCGACCCCGGTGACCCGCAGGTTCACCCACTCGACCTCCTGCCGGGCGTCGTGGCGGTTGTCGTAGCCGTAGAGCGCCCGGTGCTCGTCGTGGAACACCTCGGCGACCGCGGCCACGAGCGCGTCGTCGACCGGCCCCGCGGGGACGTCGACGCGGACCTCGTAGGCCTGGCCGAAGTAGCGCAGGTCGGCGGTGCGCACGAACACCCGCTCCTCCGCCGCGAAGCCCTCGCGCTCGAGCGCCGCGTCGGCCCGGCCGGCCAACCCGTCGTACGCCTGCTGCACGGAGGCGGGGTCGAGCACGCTGGCCCGGGCGACAGCGGTCTGCACGTAGTCGTTGCGTACGTCGACCGTCAGCAGGCCGTAGGCCGACAGGTTGCCCGGGTTGAGCGGCACCAGCACACCGTCGAGGCCGAGGATGTCGACCAGGCGGCAGGCCAGCAGCGACCCCGAGCCGCCGAACGTCACCATCGTGAAGTCGCGGACGTCGAGCCCGCGCCGGACGGTGACCTGGCGCAGCGCGTTGGCCTGGTTCCACGCGGAGATCTCCAGCACCCCGGTGGCGCAGCGCTCCCGGGACAGCCCGAGCCGCTCGGCCAGCGCGTCCAGGCCCGCGGCCGCGAGCTCGACGTCGAGCGGCACCTCCCCGCCCAGCAGGTGCGGCGGGATCCGGCCGAGCAGGACGTGCGCGTCGGTGATCGTCGGCTCGGTGCCGCCGCTGCCGTAGCAGATCGGCCCCGGGTCGGCCCCCGCGCTCTGCGGCCCCACCTTCAGCGTGCCCTCCGGCGAGATCCACGCGATCGAGCCGCCCCCGGCCCCGACCGTGACCACGTCGATCATCGGGATCTTGCTGGGATAGGCGCCGATGGTGCCCTCGGTGGTCAGCGTCGGCCGACCGTCGATCACGACGCTCACGTCGGTCGACGTACCCCCGCCGTCGCACGTCACCACCTGCGCGAACCCGGCCTGCTCGGCGACCACCGCCGCTCCCAGCGCGCCCGCCGCCGGCCCGCTGAGCACGGTCGAGATCGGCTGGTGCACGACCTCGTCGGCCGAGAGCACGCCGCCGTTGCTCTTCATCACGTAGAACGGCACGCTCCCCCTCCCCCCGATTCGTCTGCGATCCAGCGGGCTCCCCAGTCGGGGCAGTCGCAGACGAATCGTGCAGGTCGGCCAGGTGCGCGGAGATGTTCGCGACGTACCGCCGGATGTCGGGCTTCACGGCGGCGTCGACGAGCGTGGTGACGGAGCGCTCGTACTCGCGGTACTCCCGCAGCACCTCGCTGCTGATCGAGACGACGGCCCGTGGGGTGCTCGCGGGCCAGCACGTCGCGCATGGCGCGCTCGTGGGTGTCGTCGACGTAGGAGTGCAGGAAGCAGACGCCGAGGGTGTCGATGCCCTGGTCGCGGTACCAACGCGCGACCTCGACCGCCCGGGCCTCGTCGAAGGGCCGGATCTCCTCGCCGGTGACGGCCAGCCGGCCACCGACGGACTTCACCCGGTGCGCGGGGACGATCCGGTCGGGCTTCACCCAGAAGTAGGAGTTGCCGTAGCCGTCGGGCACGGACTGGCGCGCGATCTCGAGCATGAACTCGTAGCCCTCGGTCGTGACGAAGCCGAGGTTCTCGACCTTGCCCTCGAGGAGCTTGTTGGTGGCGACGGTGGTGCCGTGGCTGACGGCGGTGACCGCGTCGCCGGCGAGGCCGAGGTGGTCGAGCACCTTGTGAACCCCCGCCATGAACCCGACCGCGGGGTCGTGGGGCGTCGACGGCGTCTTGGTGACCGACGAGCTCGCCGGACTCCTCGTCGACGGCCACGACGTCGGTGAACGTGCCGCCGGTGTCGATGCCGATCCGGATGCGTCGCGTCACGCCGCGCAGTCTTCCAGACCGGCCGCCCGTTGCGATGAGGTGCGGCCGTAGCCTGGCCCGGTGACCTCACCTCTCGCGCCCCGTCGCTACGCGTTCGCCTTCGCGCCCGCCTACCGGGTCCCGGCGCTGGTGCTCGGCATCACCCCCGCCACCGCGTGGGTGGACGTGACCGGCAGCGAGCTCGCGGTGCGGTTCGGCCTCTGGCGACTGCGTACGCCGTGGAGCAACGTGACCTCGGTCGAGCTGTCCGGCGGCTACCGGCTCGTGAAAACCGCAGGCCCTCCGCGCCTGTCCTTCACCGACCGCGGCGTCAGCTTCGCCACCAACGGCGAGCAGGGGGTCTGCCTGAAGTTCCGCAAGCCGGTCGCCGTCCTCGATCCCACCAGGCGGATCCTGCATCCCGGTGCCACGCTGACGGTGCGCGACGCGGAGTCGTTCGCGGACGACGTACGACGGCGCGCCGGCCTGACCGGCTGACTACTGCAGCGCGCTCAGCAGGTCGGCCTTGGACAGGCGCGAGTAGCCGGTCAGCCCCCGCGTCCGGGCCTCGTCCTTGAGGGCCGCGAGCGTCCAGGTCTCATCAGGTCCGCCGACCCCGACCGCCTCGGTCGCCGACGACTTCTTGGTCGCGGCGCCCGCCCGGCGGGCCTCGGCCTTCCAGCGGTCGGCCTTCTTCACGGCGCGGTCCAGCTTGGCCCGCAGCTTCTTGTTCTCGGCCCGCAGGGTCTTCTCGGTCGCGGTGCTCTTCTTCTTGGTGCTCTTCTTCTTCGCCATGGACGACTCCTCGTCGATCGGTCTGGTCCCCTCCGGTGCCCTCGCGGGCCTCATCCACGCCTGGGAGCCCGAGGGGGCAGCCGATGCAGCACGACCTCGCTCAGCTGCCCGTCCTCGGCGCAGGCCGTCAGGTAGGTGCAGTGCGGCTGGCTGCGCCGGTCGGTGGGCGAGCCGGGGTTGAGCAGCCGCAGCCCGGTCGCGGTCGTGGTGTCCCACGGGATATGGCTGTGCCCGAACACCAGCACGTCGAGGTCGGGGTAGAGCGCCGCGCACCGCGCCTCCCGCCCCTGCTTGGAGCCGGTCTCGTGCACCACCCCGAAGCGGACGCCGCCGATCTCGGCGCGGGCGACCTCGGACAGCCGCTCCCGCAGTACGCCGTGGTCGTTGTTGCCGTAGACCGCGACCAGCCGGCGCGCCCGATCCTCAAGCCGGTCGAGCAGGGCGACGTCCACCCAGTCGCCGGCGTGTACGACGACGTCCGCCTCGTCGACGGCCGCCCACACCTCGGCCGGTAGGTCGCGGGCGCGCTTGGGGAGGTGCGTGTCGGCCATGAGGAGGATGCGTCGCGCTGCCACCCGGCGAGCCTAGCCAGGCGTCGGTTCAGCGGCCTGGGCTGCTGTCTTCTCCTCGATGAGCTGGATGAGGTTGCCGCACGTGTCATCGAAGACGGCCACGATCGCGGCGCCGACGTCGATCGGCGGCTGGGTGAACACCACGCCCTTGCTCGATCAGCCTGGCGTGCTCGACCTCGATGTCGTCGACGGCGAACTGCGCGAGCGGGATGCCGTCTGCCACGAGCGCATCGCGATACGGCTTCACGGCGGGATGGTCCGACGGCTCCAGCAACAGCTCCGGACCGTCGGTCGAGTCGGACGACACGACGGTGAGCCAGAAGTTGTCGCCGCCGAGGGGGATGTCTCGGTGCTTCGTGAAGCCGAGCACCCCGGTGTAGAAGGCGAGGGCTGCTCGCTGGTCGTCGACGAACAGGCTGGTCAGGGCGATCCTCATGTCAGGCATCCTGACGGAACAACGGCTCTGGCGCACCAGGACGGCGGTCCCATGGACGTCGGTGGGGCCGCTCTCGCCGCAGCCGCCCTGCGGGCCGGGCTGGTCGACCGAGTGGCTCCGCGGTGTCCGTGCGTGACGAGCTCGCGCCCTGCCCCTGCTGCTGCTCTGAGCAGCTTGGGAGCGTGTCCCTACGCCACGCCCTGCTGTCGGCGCACCGCGTCACGCAACCGCTCGATCTCCACCACGAACCAGAGCGCTCTGTCCTTCGCGGCCCCTGCGAGCGCGGCCCCGGCCTCGACATCCGCGAACCCGAACGCCAACGAGAGCTCGAGGCTCAACTCCCCCATCTGGTGCCTGATGACCCGGATCGAGGATCGGATCTCGTCGGTCGCACCGCGCTCCACGGCAGTGGCGTAGTCGGCGTTCGCGTCCAGCTGCGTCAGCTGTTCGACGAGGGTGTGCGTCCGCTCCACCACCCGAGGAGTGACCAGCTGCGCTTGCCTGCCTTCGTTGATCGTCGCGATGCTCTGCGTGATGCATCGTTCGAGTCGATCGAGGAACGAGAAGATCGCGTCGTAGTCGTCTCGGGTCACGGCCCGGCGTTCGGCGGCATCGGCGCGGGTCTCCTGCCGACGCTTCTCCGAGGTCTCCGCCTCGAGCCGCTGCCGCGACGCGGCCATCTCGGCACGCCATCGACGAGAGGACATCACCTCGCCCACGACGACGCCTCCCACACCACTGCCTGCCGATATCAGAGCAAGCACGATGTCACTGGTCACGGATCGCAGCATAGGGACCGACGCTCGCGAGCGCCTAGAGGACGAGTCGCGGGGCGGCCATACTGAGCCATGGCGAAGTTCGCATCCGTCGACGACTACCTGGCTTCCCTGACCACCGAGCAGCGGTCAGTCGTGGAGGAGATCGAGCGGCGGGTGCTGGCAGTAGCGCCGCACGCCGAGCGCGTCATCCGCTACGACATGCCGACGTGGCAGATCGACGGTGCATCCCTCGTGCACGTGGCGGCGTGGAAGCAGCACGTCTCGCTGTACCCGGTGCCGCCTGCAGGTGACGCGTCTCTGGACGCCGACCTCGCGCCGTACGCCGGGGCGAAGGGCACGCTCAAGCTGCCGTACGCCGAGATCGACTACGACCTGGTCGAACGCGCCGTACGCCGGCTGCTGCAGACGCGCTGACCGATCCGGTTCGTTCAGCTCCAGGCCAGCGCCTGGTCCAGGTCCCGGTGCAGGTCGTCCACGTCCTCGACGCCGATCGAGAGCCGGATGACGTCGGCGGACGGGCGGGCATGCGACGCCACCGGGCGGTGCGTCAGAGCCGCTGGGTGCTGGACCAGCGAGTCCACGCCCCCGAGCGACACCGCGTGCGTGAAGAGCCCCACCCTGCTGGTGACGCTCGCGGCGTGGTCGTAGCCGCCGGTGAGCTGCAGCGCGAGCATCGCCCCGGGGCCGCGCATCTGGCGGCCGACCAGGCCGAGCGGGTCGCACTCCGGGATCTGGGGGTAGAACACTCGGACCACGGCGGGGTGCGAGGACAGCCACGCGGCGGTCTTCTGCGCCGACTCCTGCTGGGCCCGCACCCGCAGCGGCAGCGTGCTGAGCCCGCGGTGCAGCAGGTAGGCGCCCAGCGGGTGCATCAGCGCGCCGGTGACGGCACGAACGCGGCGCAGAGCCGCCGCCCACTCGGCGTCGCAGGCCACCACGCCGCCGACCGTGTCCCCGTGCCCGCCGAGGTACTTCGTCGCGCTGTGCAGCACGAGGGTGGCGCCGTGGAGCGCCGGGTTCTGCAGCACCGGGGTCGCGAAGGTGTTGTCGACGAGCACCGCTCGTCCGTCCGCGGCGGCGACGACGGCGCTGATGTCGACCAGCTCCAGGGTCGGGTTGGCCGGGGTCTCCAGCACGACCAGGCAGGTGTCGTCGCGCACGGCGGCGGCGACCTCGTCTGCCCCGCAGTAGGTCACCTCGACGCCGAGCAGCCCCGACGCGAGCAGGTGGTCCGTGCCGCCGTACAGCGGGCGCACGGCGACCACGTGGCTGCCACCGGTCTCGGCCTTCACCGCCAGGATCGACGCCGTCATCGCGGCCATGCCCGAGGAGAACGCCACGCTCTCGGCGGTCCGCTCCAACGTGGCCAGCGCGGACTCGAAGCGGGCGACGGTCGGGTTCCAGAGCCGGGCGTAGACCGTTCCCGCCCTCGGCGGTGGGGTGTCCGCCGGTCGCCATCGCCTCGTACGACGCGCCGCCGTGCTCGAGGTCCGGCAACGGGCTCGTCGAGGACAGGTCGAGCGGCAGGGCGTGCACACCGAGGTCGGCGAGGTCCGCACGACCGGCGTGCACGGCGAGAGAGTCGAGGGCGAGCGTCTCAGGATCCATGCCCGCAGGATGCCGCTTTCTGCGACCATCAGAGCGTCCGGTTGCAGAACCCAACGCCAAACCCCGCAGATCTGCATTTTCCTGGAGCGAGAACCGTGCCAAAGACCGCCAAGCCGAAGAAGACGACGACCGTCGCCTCCCGGACCCTGGACGACCTCGACCGTCAGATCCTCTCCGGAGTGGCCCGCCAACGGCCGGCTCGCAACGCGGCGCTCGCCTCGCGCACCGGGATCGCGGAGTCGACCTGCATCCACCGCGTGCGGGCCCTGCGCGACTCCGGGGTGATCAGCGGCTTCCACGCGGAGGTCGACCTCGGCGCCCTGGGGCTTCCGATGCAGGCGGTCGTCAAGGTGCGTCTCGGCACCCACAACCGCGACGAGGTCAACCGCTTCCACGCCACCCTCTCCGCGATCCCCGGGGTGCTGACGATCTTCCACGTGGCCGGCGAGGACGACTACCTGGCTGCACGTCGCGGTCGAGTCCTCGGAGGCACTGCGGGATCTGGTCCTCGAGCACGTGACGGTCAATCCCGTCGTACGGCACACGGAGACGCAGCTGGTGTTCGGGGTGATCCCCGCGGCCGGGGTGTCGCTGGGGGCCCCCGGCTCTGGCGCAGATCGGATGAGCGGTGCTGGATCTCGTTGATCGTCACGGCACCACAGTGACGACGGGAAAAGGCCTACGGCGTTCCGGGTTCGTGTAGTCCGGTGAGGGACGGCGGAGTCTCGAGCAGATGAAGCAGGGCACGGAGGTCGGGGTGCGCGGAGTCTGCTTGCCGGAATGAGTAGTAGATGGGTTCACCCGCGACGAGCTCACGAACGTCGTACAACTCTACGATCGAGCCTTCTGCCAAGAGGTGCTGGCAGACGTACTCGGGCACCAAGCTTGCCCCGAGTCCGAGTTGCACAGCGGTCGCGACCGAGCGGAGGTCGGGTGCGACGAGGCGCACGTCAGCGTCGAATGGTTTGCCCAAGTGAGCCGACCAGAAGCGCCTGGTGATGGGGAGCTCGTGGCTGTAGCTCACCCAGGGGCCACCAGCGAGCCAGCTCGCGACTTCGGCCGTGGTGCTGAAGGGCCG
>CAWJTB010000013.1:0-105778 GCA_963845655.1 uncultured Actinomycetota bacterium
GGCGCGGTGTGGCTCTACCTCGGCGGCTGGACCGCGTCGGCCACCAGTGGCGCCCCGGACCGGTTCTACTGGCTGGCGATCGCGGTCCGGGTGGGGGTCGAGCTCTACATCGCCGCCGTGGTCGTGCGCGACATCCTCGTCCCCCGGCACGACCCGGTGCGCGCCGACGGGCTGACCGACGACCCCGCCGAGCCCAGCGCGGTGCCGGCCCCGGTCTGAGGCACGTCCGATCCCTAGCTGATCGTCGTCCGGTCGAAGCTGGTCGCGGTGAAGCGCACCCGTACGTCGACCTCGTCACCGACCTCGGGCACGTCGACGCCCGAGGACAGGAACAGCATCGAGGCCTGCATGTGCGGCGGCTCGGCGAACAGCCGGTGCTTGCCGTCGATCGTGAACGGGGAGCGCACGAAGCCGGCCGCGTCGAGCCCGCCCTTGGCGATCCGGGCGGCCCGGTCCTTGAGCGTCGCGCCACCGGTCGGTGCCTCGAGCCCGATCCCGTGGGCCGTGCCCCCGGCGACGACCAGGATGGTGCCGGCGGCGGGCGCCGTCCGGCTGCGGTAGCCGTAGACGTCGCCGCGCTCCACCGGGTGCACGTCGAGCACGGTCGACCGCACCGACAGCGCGGTCCGGTCGCCGAGCCACAGCGAGGTGCCGACCCGGGGACGGAACTCGTAGTCCGGGTAGGACTGCCGCAGCGACCCGAGCTCGTCGTCGTTGAGGTGGGAGATGTAGACCCGGCGGGTGGGCAGCCCGGCCGCGACCACGTCGGTCATCAGCCGGGTGACCTCGGTCAGGTGCGACCCCTTGGAGATCGGCAGGTGCAGCGCCACGCCCTCGAGCGCGACCCCGTCGAGCGAGCCGGCCGCCTCGCGCAGGTCGCGGGCGGAGAAGCCGTGCCGCCGCATCGAGGTCAGCCGCTCCAGCACCACCCGGGGCTTGGCCTCGCGGGCGCCGAGCGCGCGCAGGTCCTCGAGCCGGCCGACGGTGTGCACCACGTGCGGCTCGAAGACCGCCGTGTGCTCGAAGGGCCGCCACGGGGTCAGCACCATCACCGAGCCGCCGAACGCCGCCGCCACCGTGGTGACCTCGGCGTAGGTGCCGACCGCGACGGTGTCGAGGCCGAGCATCGCCGCGGTCGCGCCGAGCCGCTCGATCCCGAAGCCGTAGCCGTTGCCCTTGACGACCGGGACGAGGCCGGGATGGGCGTCGCGGACCCGGTGCAGGTGGGCGCGCCAGCGCTCCCCGTCGACGTACAGGGTCAGTGGCATGCCGTCACCTCCTGCTCATGTAGAGGGAGAAAGCCTTGTAGATCAGGGGGTTGAGCGGCAGGTCCCACTCGCCGGCGTACTCCACGGCCTCTCCGCCGGTGCCGACCTTGAACTGGATCAGGCCGACGTGGGAGTCGTCCGGGTCGAGGGTGTCGGTGATGCCGCGCAGGTCGTAGACCGCGGCCCCGGCCTCCAGCGCGTCCGAGATCATCGCCCACTGGGCGGCGTTGGAGCCGCGGACCTCCCGCTTCTCGCTCGACGAGGCGCCGTAGGAGTACCACGTGTGCGAGCCGACCCGGACCCAGACGGTCGCCGCGACCAGGTCGCCCTCGTGCCGGGCCAGGTACAGCCTGATCCGGTCGGGCTCCTCCGCGAGCAGCGCCCGGAACATGGTGCGGAAGTAGCCCAGGGGCCGCGGCGTGAAGTGGTCGCGCTCGGCGGTGTGCACGTAGAGGGCGTGGAAGGCCTCCAGGTCGCCGCTGTCGGGCGACGGGTCGCCGTGGGTGACCTCGACCCCGGCCTTGGCGGACTTCTTGATGTTGCGGCGCCACTGCTGGTTCATCCCGGCGAGCACCTCGTCCTCGGTGCGCTGGGTGCCGTCGGGGTGGCGCAGCGGGATCGCGAAGTTGTACTGCGGCTGGCCGGCTGCGAAGCCGCCCTCGACAGCCTGCGCCCTCCACCCGAGCTCGCGGAGCTGGGAGACCACGCGCGCCCCGTCCTGCGAGCGCTCCGTCGGTGGCACCTCGCCGAGGCGTCGTACGGCGTCGTCGGCCACGCCCTGCTTCACCGCGGCGGCGTCCCACCGCCGGGTGACGACCGGGGGGCCCATGCGGACGCCGAAGGCGCCGGCCTTCCTCAGGTGCCGCACCATCGGGTCGAGCCAGGCGCGCAGGTCCTCGGCGGTCCAGTCGATCACCGGACCCTCGGGCAGGTAGGCCAGGAAGCGCCTCACCTTGGGCAGCTGGCGGTAGAGCACGAGGCCGACGCCGACCAGGTCGCCGCCGTGGAAGAAGCCGATCGACTCCCGCCTCCACTCGCTCTTGACCTCGCCCCACGCCGGGGTCTGCAGGAAGCTCGCGGCGCCCCCGGAGGCCACGACCTTCCGGAGGTGGCCGAGGTGCTGCTCGGGCGTGATCGTGCGCACGGTCAGGGGGTGGGTCACGCGGCCGAGACTAACGGGGCGCTCACACCGTCAGGTCGGTGAGGACCTCGACGATCCGCTGCCAGGCGGGCGTCGAGGGGTCGATCAGCGCGAAGTGGTCGCCGGGCACCTCGATCAGCTCGGCGTCGTCCCCCGCCCGACGCGCCGCCTCGACGTAGGACCGGCTCTGCGTGATCGGGACGGTCGTGTCGTCGGTGCCGTGCACGCAGCGCACCGGCACCCGGACCGGCAGCCGCTCGGCGGGGTCGCCGAGCGCGTAGCGCCGCGGCACCGAGGACGGCGACCCACCCATCAGCTCCCCGACCACCGATCCGCCGAGGCCCTCGTGTGGCCGCGGTGCGCAGGTCGAGCACACCCGCCTGGGGCAGCACGGCGGTCGGCCGCACCCGGGGTGCGCCGCCGGGGGTGGAGCCGTCGCGGGAGGCGAGCCAGGCGGCGAGGTGCCCCCCCGCCGAGTGCCCGAGCGTGACGACGTGGTCGCGGGCGCCGTCGGGGAGGTCGAGGGTGGCGAGGTGGTCGACCGCGGCCGCGACGTCCGCGAAGGTGCCCGGCCAGCCACCGCCGTCGCCGAGCCGCCGGTACTCGATGTTCCAGGCGACGAACCCTCGCGTGGCCAGGTCGGCGCTGGTCGCGGCCCCCAGGCCGAGGTCGTAGCCGCTGCGCCAGAAGCCGCCGTGGATCACCACGACGGTGCCGCGGACGGGGTCGCCGGGGCGGGGCAGGGAGAGGTCGGCGTACTGCGCGGAGCCGGAGCCGTAGCGGATGCGCTGCTCGGCGGGCGGCCGCCGGGAGGGGACGCGGCCGGACGGCGTCGGGGCCGCGGGCGTCGCCGACGAGCCGCAGGCGGCGAGCAGCGAGGCCAGCGACGCACCCCCGGTGGCCAGCAGGCCCCGCCGCGAGAGGGACCCGGTCACACCCGGGCGCGCAGGAAGTCGAAGTCGGCGACGTGCTCGGCCGGCCCACCCGGGGTCTCGCAGACGACGGGCGCGCCCGCGTCGCGGACGATCGCGGCCAGGTCGTCCGGCGCGATCCGGCCCTGCCCGAAGTTGGTGTGGCGGTCGGCGCCGGAGTCGAACGTGTCCCGGCTGTCGTTGCAGTGCACCAGGTCGATCCGACCGGTGATCGCCACGACGTCCTCGACCACCGTGGCCAGGTCGTTGCCGCCGGCGTGGGCGTGACAGGTGTCGAGGCAGAAGCCGACCCGGTCGAACCCCTCGGCGGTCGAGATCGCGTCCCACACCCGGCCGATCCGCTCGAGGTAGCGGGTCATCGCGTTGGTGCCGCCGGCCGTGTTCTCGATCAGGAGCGGGAGCTTGAGGTCGGTCGCCTCGACGGCCTTGCGCCAGTTGTCGAAGCCCTTCGCAGGATCGTCGTCCTTGCCGACGTGGCCGCCGTGCACGATCAGGCCCTTGGCGCCGATCGACGCCGCCGCGTCGACGTGCTGCTGCAGCAGCTTGCGCGACGGGATCCGGATCCGGTTGTTGGTCGTGGCGACGTTGACGATGTAGGGCGCGTGGACGTAGAGGTCGATGCCTGCGGCCTCGGCGTCGGCGCGCAGGCCCTCGGCCCCACCGGCGTAGCGGATCTCGGGGCCCTGGTAGCCCTGCGGGTCGCCCAGGAAGAACTGCACGAGGTCGGCGCCGCGTGCCGCGGCCTCCGCGACGGGGTCGGTCTGGTCGACGTGGGCGCCGATGATCAAGCCAGGCATGCGCCTCACCCTACGGCCGGCCGCCGACCCCGCTGACGGCTAGAGGTCCACGCGCTCGTTGTCGCCCTCGTAGCGCTCACCGGTGAGCTTGGCCTTGACGAGGTTCGCCACCTGCACGACCTTGCCGCCGGGGGTGTCCCAGTACTCCGCGGAGTCGGCCTCGACCCGGATCAGGATGTTGTTCGGGTTGTCCGGCCCGCCCTCCATCCACGCGTCGGTGAAGGCGCTCCAGAACTCCTCCAGCTTGGCCCGGTCGTCGACGATCGAGGCCCGGCCGGACAGCGAGACCCACGAGCCCTTGCCGGAGTAGGCGACGTTGACCTGAGGACGGGCCTCGATGTTGCGCGCCTTGTGGGAGTCGCGCTCGGCGACGAACCAGACGTCGCCGTCGAACTCCACCTCCTGGGTGGCCATCGGCTTGCTCACCAGGCGCCCGTCGGGGTCGATGCTGGTCAGCATCGCGATCCGGGTGCTGCTGATCAGGTCGTGGACCTTCTGCTGCTCGGGGGTGCTGGTCACGGGGGTCCTCCTGGAACGGTGCGGTGGACCCGACCGGTACCGCGCGCGACCGCGCCTCATGCCCCTGTGGACGACGATTTCGGGACCGTCCCTTCCCGCTGATAACCTGACCCACGTCGATCGGCTCGACTCCCCGGACCAAGCGGGCGTCGGGCCGTCGACACGCCGGGCCCGCGTCACCGACGCGCGGTACGGCGGAACGCATCGCCCTCCTGCCACGGAGATGCCGTGGCCGCCTGAGTCCGAAGGAGGCAGACAGTTTTATGCGTGCCTACGAAGTGATGGTCATCCTCGATCCCGATCTCGAGGAGCGCACCGTCGCACCCTCGCTCGACACCTACCTCAACGTCGTCCGCCAGGACGGCGGCAACGTGGAGAACGTCGATGTCTGGGGCCGCCGTCGGCTGGCCTACGAGATCGACAAGAAGGTCGAGGGCATCTACGCCGTCGTCACCCTGAGCGCCGAGCCGGCCACGGTGAAGGAGCTCGACCGTCAGCTCACGCTGAACGAGTCGGTGCTGCGCACCAAGGTGATCCGGCCCGACGTCCACTGACCGGTCTCGTCTGACCCACGATCAGGACGGACGCACCGTCCCGGATCTTCTCGGCCGATTCCCCCGGTCCTCGCTGCACCGAACCGTCATTCGATGTTTCACCCGACTGGAGGCCTGACATGGCAGGCGAAACCCCGATCACCGTGGTCGGCAACCTCACCGCCGACCCCGAGCTCCGCTTCACCCCCTCCGGGGCGGCGGTCGCGAACTTCACCGTGGCGTCCACGCCGCGGACGTTCGACCGCCAGACCAACGACTGGAAGGACCAGGAGACCCTGTTCCTCAACTGCTCCGTCTGGCGCCAGGCGGCCGAGAACGCCGCCGAGTCGCTGCAGCGGGGCATGCGGGTGATCGTCTCCGGTCGTCTCAAGGCGCGCTCCTACGAGACCCGCGAGGGTGAGAAGCGCACCGTCTTCGAGATCGACGTCGAGGAGGTCGGGCCGAGCCTGAAGATGGCCACGGCCAAGGTCACCAAGACCAGTCGCTCCGGCGGCGGTCAGGGTGGCGGCTTCGCCTCCGGCGGCAGCGACGACCCGTGGGCCAGCAACAGCGGCTCGCAGGGCGGCGGCCAGGCCGGCGCCGGCGCTGGCGGCGGCAGGGGGCACCGCCCAGGGCGGCGGCTCCTGGGGCGGCCAGCAGGGCGGCGGCTCGGGCAACCAGGGCGGCGGCCAGAGCGACCCCTGGGCCACCCCGGGTGTCGGTGGCGGCAGCTCGGAGGAGCCCCCCTTCTGATCCACCACGGGTGACCGCTGCGGTCACTCTCGTTCCCACCATCCACCTCTGACCATTCCGGCGCGAGCCGGGCTTCACGAAAGGAAGCACCACAATGGCCAAGCCAGTACTCCGCAAGCCGAAGAAGAAGGTGTGCCAGTTCTGCAAGGAGAAGACGTCCTACGTCGACTACAAGGACACCACTCTCCTTCGCAAGTTCATCTCCGACCGTGGCAAGATCCGCGCCCGGCGCGTGACCGGCAACTGCGTCCAGCACCAGCGCGACGTGGCCACTGCCGTCAAGAACGCCCGTGAGGTAGCACTGCTGCCCTACACCTCGACAGCTCGCTGAGGAGGCTGAGAGACATGAAGCTCATCCTGACCCAGGAGGTCGGTGGCCTCGGTGCCCCCGGCGACATCGTCGAGGTGAAGGACGGCTACGGCCGCAACTTCCTGATCCCGCGTGGTTTCGCGATCCGCTGGACCAAGGGCGGCGAGCGCACCGTCGACTCGATCAAGGCGGCGCGCTCCAGCCGGGAGGTCCGCGACCTCGACCACGCCAAGGAGATCAAGTCCAAGCTGGAGAGCACGACCATCAGCGTCCCGGTTCGCGCCGGCGAGGGTGGTCGGCTGTTCGGTGCGGTGACCGTCGGCGACATCGCCGGTGCCATCGCCGAGGCGGGTGCTCCGGTCGACAAGCGCAAGATCATCGTCGGCAACCCGATCAAGTCCCTGGGCACGCACCAGGTGACCGTGAAGGTGCACGACGAGGTCGACGCGACCGTCAACCTCAACGTGGTCCCCAGCTGATCCGTTCGCTGCCGACCTCAGGTCGGCGGCCCTGTGCCAGAGCCTCAGCCGGTCACCGGCTGGGGCTCTGGTCCGTGTGGAGGTCGGTGCCGGACGGGCCTCCGGCCGTGCCCTGGAGCTCGGGCCGCTTGCTGACCGCGAACAGCTGGTAGACCAGCGCGACGTTGGCCAGCACCGCGAGCACGGCGACCGGGGTCGCGAGCGCGTCGACCTGGCCGCCGTACACCAGGACGGGGCCGAGGGCGACGGCGCCGAAGAGCCAGCGCAGCGCGCTGAACCAGCGCCGGCGGGGGCCGCTCACCACGGTGGCCAGGGACGCGCACAGCATCAGGCAGCACAGCGTCTGCGGCAGGCTCGCGGCCCACTGGCCGCTCGGGGCGAGGAGGTCGTTCACGGCCGGCAGCCACAACGGCACCGACACCACGCCGGCGGTCGCGGCGGCCGCGAGCACCGAGCCGCCGTACGGCAGCCGGCCGCGCAGGGGCAGCAGACCGGCGACCACCAGCCCCCAGCCGATCGGGTCGACCAGCGCGTCGAACCCGCCGAAGGGAGCGCGCAGGACCACGATCACCAGGCCCATGGCGACCTTCTGCAGGGGAGTCACCCGGCGAGCCTAGGAGACGCGCGCGAGGGCCGGTCGCGCCCGAACCGCCCGGGCGGAGGTGCCGGCCTCCAGACGTGCTCAAGGTCTCTTTGCCCAATCGGCGCAATCGTCTGCGAAACTGGTCGCGAGGTGCTTGGATGCGGGTGGGTGGATTCGTAACGGTTCGGGTGGATGCCCGAGCCGATCTCTAGGGGTTGCGTTCGATGCGTGTGCTGGTCCGAACGTTCATGTCCGCGCTGGTCTCCGTGCTGGTAGCCCTCGCCCTTCTGCTGACCGGCGCTCTGGTCGCGCCCAGTGGGGCGTTCGCGCTCGGCACCGGGAGCGGTTCTGAGGAGTCGACCGGCACCACGACCGAGTCGCCGGGCGAGGCCGGCACCGGCGTCCCCGACGAGACCGAGACCCCCGTCGACGAGACCCCCGCAGGCGAGTCGAACCCCGAGGAGGCTCCCGGCGGGGCCGCCCCGCAGCTGGCAGCCGGCGAGACGGAGCCGATCGACCCCCCGCCGCCCGTCGACCCCCCGCCGCCCATCGCCCCGACCCGCGACCAGATCAAGAAGTGGAAGCTGACGAGCGCCGACCAGACCTACAGTGGCGCCTCCTTCAACAACCAGTACAGCAGGACCAGCTCGGTACGCCGCCGCAACCTCAACCGCATCACCGACGCGATCGACGGCACGCCGGGCTACGAGGTGCCCGTCATGGCGGGGACCGACCTGCCCTACACCGGCGAGGGCTTCGACCGCTACGGCTGCCCGGACGACGTCTCCCTCGCCCCGGGGCGGATCCGGATCTCGGTGTACTCCATCGCCGACAAGGCGTTCGCCGACGCACTCGTGCGGGCGCACCGTCGCTGCGTCTCGGTCAAGCTGTTGATGAACAACCACCTCAACGAGCAGACCTCGCGCAGCTTCGGCATCGCCGCCGAGGGCCTCGGCCGCAACCGCGGCGCCCGCAGCTTCGGGGTGCGGTGCTCCTACGGCTGCCGTGGCGTCGGCGTGCTGCACTCCAAGTTCTTCCTCTTCGACGGCCGAGGCGGGACCCCGGACCACACCGTCGTCGTCGGCTCCTCCAACATGACCAGCAACGCGGTCAACGTGCAGTCCAACGACCTCTACGGCGTCAACGGCCAGGAGTCGTTGTTCGACCAGTTCGAGTCGGTCTTCGACAAGATGGTCAAGCAGGAGAAGGCCTCAGGGCCGCTGACGTTCAGCGCGGCCGGTGGCAAGTACTCCGGCTACTTCTACCCCTACCGGTCGGCCACGTCCTCCAGCGACCTGACCATGCGCGCGCTGCGCAGCATCTCCTGCACCGGCGCCACCGGCGGGGCCGGCATCAACGGTCGCTCGGTCATCTACATCAACATGCACGCCTGGCACGGCACCCGTGGCAAGTGGCTGGCCTCCCGGGTGCGGCAGATGTACAACCAGGGCTGCTACGTCCGGATCCTCTACAGCTTCATGGGCAAGGGCACCTACACCACCCTGAAGAAGGGCACCGGCTCGCGGATGGTCATCCGCCGGGTGCTGTTCTCCAACGCCCGGCAGGTGGTGGCGGTGAAGTACAGCCACCAGAAGATGTTCGCCGCCTCCGGCAACATCGCCGGCGACCGGTCCAGCTGGGTGGTGTGGACCGGCTCCAACAACTTCTCCGACCGCGGCATCAAGGCCGACGAGGTCACCCTGCGGGTGGCCGACCGGGGTGCGTTCGCGCAGTACTCCTCGAACTGGAACTTCATGAGGAAGCAGCGCTCGTCCAGCACCTGGGCGATCTACGAGGAGCCCAACGGCGGCGGCCGGGCTCCCTGATCGGCAGCCCCACCTCAGCCCATGTCAGCACTGCGGACGGCCGCGGTCCTTCGGGATGCGGCCGTTCTGCGCGCGAGCCCGCCAGGCGGTCAGGCGTGCACCCCGGTGACCATCCACCGGGTGCCGCGCGCGCGGTGCACGAGCACCGCGGCCCGGCTGCCCATGAAGCCCAGGCCGAAGGCGACCCACAGCCACGGGAGGTCGCCGCCCGCCCGCGCGGTGAGGAGCGCGAGCGGCGCGAACACCGCGAGCACGACGATCCCGCCCCACGCCAGGTAGCGGCCGTCGCCGGCGCCGATCAGGACGCCGTCGAGGACGAAGACGACCCCGGCCACCGGCGCGAACACCGCCGCGACGAGCAGGACCGGCACCAGCTGGTCGCGCACGGCCTGGTCCTCGGTGAACAGCACGCCGAGCACCGGCGCGGCCGCAGCGAGCAGGACCCCGAGGGCGAGCCCTCCGAGCGCCCCCCAGCGGACCATCCGCGACGTGACCGCGCGGGTGCCGGGCACGTCGCCGGCTCCGAGGTAGCGCCCGGTGATCGCCTGCGCGGCGATCGCCACCGCGTCGAGGGCGAAGGCCTGGAACGTCCACAGCGTCATCGCGAGCTGATGGGTCGCCACCGCGGTGGCGCCGAGAGCCGCGGCGGCGTACGTCATGACGAGCAACGAGGCCCGCAGGGTGAGGGTGCGGACGACCAGCGCGATCCCGGCGTGCGCGGCGCGGCGGATGCCGGCCAGGTGCGGCCGCAGCGGCGCGCCCGCACGTCGGGTGCCCCGGACGACGACGGCCACGAGCACCGCGGCGGAGGCGACCTGAGCGAGGTCGGTGCCGATCGCCGAGCCGGCGATCCCCAGGTCGAGCCCGTAGACCAGCACGACGTTGAGCACGACGTTCAGCACGTTGCCGCCGACCGCGACCAGCAGGGGGGTGCGGGTGTCCTGCAGCCCGCGCAGCACTCCGGTGGCCGCCAGCATCACGAGCAGCGGTGTGACGCCCAGGAAGGCCCAGCGCAGGTACGTCGTCGCCTCGGCGTCGACGGCGGCGCCGGCGCCGAACAGGCCGACGAGCCAGCGGGCGAGGGGCAGGCCCGCGGCCGTGGCGGAGGCTCCGATCAGGATCGCCAGCCAGATGCCGTCGATGCCCTGAGCCAGGGCGCCGCGCAGGTCCCCCGCCCCGACCCGGCGGGCGACCGAGGCGGTCGTGCCGTAGGCCAGGAAGACGCACAGCCCGACGACGGTCTGCACCACGGCGCCGGCGATCCCGAGCCCGGCGAGCTCGGGGGTGCCGAGGTGGCCGATGATGGCGGCGTCGCTCAGCAGGAAGAGCGGCTCGGCGACGAGGGCCAGGAACGCCGGGACGGCCAGCCGCAGGATCTCCCGGTCCTGGCGCCGACGGTCCTCCGCGGCCGGTCGCGAGGCCGCTGGAGCTCCGGAGGGCATGGGCGCAGCCTAGCGGAGGTAAGAGCCAGTCTCGGTCGCTGATCGTGACAGAACCAGGCCGGCGTAGTTGTGTGTAACTAGGCGGTTCCTGGGGAGGACCACCCGGCGACCCGGGTCGCCACGCCCGGTTCTACCTGGCGCACAAGGTGTCTGTCCGGTGAACGGCGGGTTTCTTCCACTTTTGTTTCGTCCACATGCTCCGAACGGCATTCCCGCAGGTCAGAGGCCCTTTGAGGGAACGTAGCCGGATCTTCTCCACAGCCGTCTACACAGGCTGTGCACATGTCCGGCAGCGTGTTCCACACGGTCGCCAAAGTTATCCCCAGGGTCCTGTGGATGACGGACTTCCACTCGGGCCACGGCAGCCGTAGCGTCACCCTGCGCGGTGGTGCGGAACCAGCACCGACAGGTTTCTGTCGGTGGTCGCTGCGACGGTCCTTGCGCACCCCTCGTCGATCGGAGTTGTGGCCCGTGAGCATCGCGCCTGCCAGCGGATGGGCCGACGGCGAGCCGCCGCACCCGGGCGAGGACTGGGCCGCGCTCGGTGACGCGGCAACGCCCGCGGCAGGGGGCGGCGGGGGTGGCCGGGGCGACCGGACGCCGCCGCAGGACAACGACGCCGAGCAGAGCGTGCTGGGCGCGATGCTGCTCTCCAAGGACGCGATCGCCGACGTCATCGAGGCGGTCCGCGGGACCGACTTCTACCGGCCCGTGCACGAGACGATCTTCGACGTGGTCGTCGACCTCTACGGTCGTGGCGAGCCGGTCGACCCGATCACGGTGACCGCGGAGCTGCAGCGCCGCGGCGAGCTGGTCCGGGTCGGCGGCGCGCCCTACCTCCACACGCTGTCGGCCGGGGTCCCGATCGCGGCCAACGCCGGCTACTACGCCGAGATCGTGCGCGAGAAGGCGATCCTGCGCAGGCTCGTCGACGCCGGCACCCGCATCGCCCAGATGGGCTACGCCGGGGAGGGGCAGGTCGACGAGGTCGTCGACCGGGCCCAGGCCGAGGTCTACGGCGTCACCGACAAGCGCACCTCGGAGGACTACGCCCCGCTCTCCGACATCATGGAGGGCGCCCTCGACGAGATCGAGGCGATCAACAACCGCGACGGCGTGATGATCGGCGTCCCCACGGGCTTCGCCGACCTCGACGAGCTCACCAACGGGCTGCACCCGGGGCAGATGGTCATCGTCGCGGCGCGCCCCGCGATGGGCAAGTCCACGCTGGGCCTGGACTTCTGCCGCTCCGCGGCGATCCACCACAACATGTGCAGCGTGATCTTCTCCCTGGAGATGACGCGCAACGAGATCACCATGCGGCTGCTCTCGGCCGAGGCGAAGATCCCGCTCAACCACCTGCGCAACGGCAACATGACCGACGACGACTGGACCCGGCTGGCGCGCAAGATGGGCGAGGTCTCCTCGGCTCCGCTGTTCATCGACGACTCGCCCAACATGACGATGATGGAGATCCGGGCCAAGGCCCGCCGGCTCAAGCAGCGGCACGGCCTGCGGCTGATCGTCATCGACTACCTGCAGCTGATGACGTCGGGCAAGAAGGTCGAGTCCCGCCAGCTCGAGGTCTCGGAGTTCTCCCGGCAGATCAAGCTGCTCGCCAAGGAGCTCGAGATCCCGGTCGTCGCCCTCTCCCAGCTCAACCGAGGTGCCGAGCAGCGCGCCGACAAGCGACCGATGGTCTCCGACCTGCGGGAGTCCGGCTCGATCGAGCAGGACGCCGACATGGTGATCCTGCTGCACCGCGAGGACGTCTACGAGCGCGAGTCGACCCGTCCGGGCGAGGCCGACGTGATCGTGGCCAAGCACCGCAACGGACCGACCCGCGACCTGACCGTGGCCTTCCAGGGTCACTACTCCCGCTTCGTGGACATGGCGCACGGCTGAGCGGCTCGCGCGCGGTCCGCTGTTCGGCGGGGTCGACTCCGGCTCAGGCCGGGACGACGGTCCGGTGACGTCGCAGCAGCCACGCCACGGCGGGGTAGCCGGTCACGAGACCGACGACCACGCCGATCTGCATGAGGAACCAGAAGGTGCTCTCGGTGACGGCGGGCATCGCGTTGTTGACGTGCAGCAGGAGCATCCAGCCGACCATGCCGATGTCGAAGGCCACGAGCGTGACCACGGCGGCGCCGACGGCGGCACCGAGTGACACCCGGCGGGCCCGACCGGGAGCGTTGCCGCCGCCCGCGGTGAGCTCGTAGACGGCCAGGATGACGGTGACGAGCAGGGCGATGACGATGATCATCGGCCACATCGCGACACCGGCGATGCTCCAGCCGACTCCGGCGACGAACGGGACGGCGACGAGGTGCGCCACGGCGGACGCGCCGCCCCCGGGCAGCACCGCCACGGCCGTGTCCGAGGCCCGGGCGGTGGTGGCGCCGCGCGCGGTCGCGCCCGGGGCGGACGTACGCCCTCGGCTCAGGTAGGCGGCGATGGCGAGCGGGCCGAGGTAGAGCCCCGCGCTGACCCACACCAGCTCGGAGGCGACGCGGTCGTGGCGGCGACGGCCCAGGTAGATGTCGCCGGCGATCACGGCCGTGCTGAGCAGGCAGAGGGCGAGGTAGGTCCACGCGACGGGGGTGAGCCAGCCGGGAACGGCGGACTGCATGGTCATGTCCATGAGGAGGTCGATTCTGTTCGAGGGGAGGTCGAGGACCAGCGCACCGGAGGGGCTGGTCGGCGGCGGGCAGGACGCGGCCGCAGCGAAGGCTGGCTCGGAGCGTCGCGCTCCGAGAGAGACCTCAGACTCTCAACAGGCCTGGACCGGAGAGCGGGAGAACGGTCCAGAGACGTTGCGACCACCACGTTCCCTCGCGGGGGGCGGTGCGCCGCGGGCGTGCGACCCGGCCGAGGAACGTGTGTCGGCGCGAGCCGAGCAGCAGCGCGAGCACGGTGACGGTGGCCGCGCCGGCGGCGAGGGAGCACACGGCGGTGGCGCAGGCGTCGGGACACAGGGTCGCCACCGTCTCGCGCGGGCCACCGGCGGTCGACCCGTCCGGCTCGGCGGTTGCGACGGTCCCCCCGCTCATCTCCGCCATCCCGGTCATCCCCGTCATGCTCGAGGAGGCGTGCGCAGCACTCAGCGTGAGCACCGTGCAGGCCAGGGCCAGCATCAGCGCGACCAAGCCGGCCGCCATGCGGGCCGCCGGCGAGGCGACTCTTGCACTGACGGACCGGGGCACAGGGACAGACGGTAGCCGATCGACCGGCACGTCTCCGACCGATGACGACCGGGTCGTTCGCTCGGCCTGGTAGGCAGGTCCTGTGATCGAGGGACTCCAGCGGTTCGAGAGCACGGACGTCGACGTCGACGGGGTGCGCATCCACGCGCGCGTCGGTGGGCAGGGCCCGCCCCTGCTGCTGCTGCACGGCTACCCGCAGACGCACGCGATGTGGCACCGGGTCGCGCCGAGTACTGGCGGAGTCGCACACCGTGGTCGCGGCCGACCTGCGCGGCTACGGCGAGTCCGCCAAGCCACCGGGTGGGATCGACCACGCGGCGTACTCCAAGCGGGCGATGGCCGCCGACCAGGTCGGGCTGATGCGCGCGCTCGGCTTCGACTCGTTCGCGGTGGTCGGCCACGACCGCGGGGCCCGGGTCACGCACCGGATGTGCCTGGACCATCCGGACCGGGTCACGCGTGCCGCCGTGATCGACATCGTCCCGACGCGGCACATGTTCGGCACCGTCGACCAGGCGACCGCCCTCGGCTACTACCACTGGTTCTTCCTGGCGCAGCCCGCCGATCTTCCGGAGCGGATGATCGGCGCCGACCCGGAGTGGTACCTGCGCCGCAAGCTGACGCAGTGGTCGGGCGCCGACGCCCGCTTCGACGAGTCGGCGCTGGCGGAGTACGTCCGCTGCTTCTCCGACCCGCGGACGATCGCCGCCAGCTGTGAGGACTATCGGGCGGCGGCCGGCATCGACCTCGTGCACGACGAGGTGGACGCGCAGGCCGGGTGATGGTCGACCTGCCGCTGCTGGTCCTGTGGGGCGCGCACGGCTTCGTCGGCGGCCGGTACGACGTGCTCGGCGTGTGGTCGGCCTACGCCAGCGACGTCGCGGGTCAGGCGCTGGACTCCGGGCACTTCCCGCCCGAGGAGGCGCCGGAGGCGACGACCGCTGCACTCGTGGAGTTCCTGGCCTGAGGCGTGGAGGCACGTGACCTCGGCGTCGGGCGGACGCGTAGAGCCAGGCCGAGTGGGGAAAGGGACACGGTGACCGCTGTCACACCACGAGCGCACGGGAGACCCGGATGAGCGACGACACCGACACCGACACCGACACCGACACCTCGGCGCCGCCACGGAGAGCTCCGAGGACCGCGACCAGCGCGACGGCAGTGACGACAGTGCAGCGACAGCGGGGGATCCACCGACAGCGTCGGCTCGGCGGGCGAGGCGGACCTGTCGGAGGAGAAGAAGAAGGAGATCGAGGACGAGCGCGAGGAGCGGCTCGACCCGGACAACCGACCGGACAACGCCGAGGTCGACAACAGCGAGCGCGGACTTCGACGTCGAGACCGGCCAGTACAGCGACCACGAGACCGACGACGACCTCGGCCCCTTCAACGACCCGAACGCCGAGGACGGCGAGATGGAGGCCTGACGGCCACGCCTCGCACTCTCAGACGAGCAGGGCGGCCACCAGGGCACCGACGGCGGCCGTCGTCCGCACCCGGTCCACCACCAGCAGCCGCCGGACGAGGCTCTCGTGCCTCCCCGACCCGAGCCGGCCGTGCAGCGGCGCCGCCAGAGCGGCCGTGACCAGCAGGGCCACGGCCGAGAGGGCGACCGGCGGTCACGACCGCGGCGCTCGGATCGTGCAGCGCGGCGCCGCCGCACGCCACGACGACCGCCAGGTAGACGACACCGACCACGGGCGTGATCCGCCGAGCGTGGGCGGCGTGCACGCTGGACCACAGCTCGGACGGCGTCGCGGCCAGGGCCGGGTAGACCAGGGCCGAGACGGTCACCTGGAACGCCGCGTGCGCGGCGGTGGCGGCCACCAGGGCGGTCGACCACGCCTCGGACGTCAGTTGTCGGCGTCCGTGGTCGCGTCGTCGGTCGAGCCGGTGATGCGCGCGCGCGCCACGACGACCGGGTGGTCGGTGGTGATGTCGACGAGCCGGCTGCGGTCCTCGTAGTAGCCGAGGAAGTCCACGTCCTGGGAGCCGAAGATCCAGTCGACCGCGCGGGGGTTGGCGCCGCGGCAGCCGGAGGCTCCACCGCCTTGCGCCGGCAGCATCGGCGCTCCCCGCGTCATGGCACAGAGGTACTCCTCGCGCTCGTTCATGTCGCCGGTGATGAAGACCGGCAGCCCGGTCTCGCGGATCAGCCGGTTGGCGAGGTTGATCTGGAGCTGGGTGGCCCGGTTGCGGAACCGCTGCTGGCCGCGGAACCGGCTGGTGTCGGCCGGGTTGTGGAAGTTGGCGAACCACGCCTCGAGCCCGGTGGTGCGGCTCTTCAGCCGGACGTACGGCATCGCGCGGGTGTTGCCGTTGAAGTAGGGGATGCCGATCGTGTTGCGCTCGACCGGGATCCACAGGTCGCTGCGCCAGCCGACGGAGTTCTCACTGTCGCGCGCGCTACCGGCGAAGCCGGGCCAGAAGTCCAGGTTCGTCTGGCGGGACAAGGTGGCCAGCTGGTCGCGCTGGAGCTCCTGGAAGCCGACCACGTCCGAGCCGTGCCGCCGGATCAGGTCAGCGGCCCGGGCCGCCCGGGTGCGTCCGGACGCCATGCCGGGGCGCTTGCCGGAGCCGCTCGTGTGGCTGCTGCCGAGCACGT
The DNA here is from genome assembly GCA_963845655.1 of uncultured Actinomycetota bacterium. Classification (GTDB taxonomy): domain Bacteria; phylum Actinomycetota; class Actinomycetes; order Propionibacteriales; family Nocardioidaceae; genus Nocardioides_B. Next base: position 16,395 of record CAWJTB010000013.1, read on the forward strand.
TGAAGGAGCTGATCGTGAAGTCCAGGACCGGAGGCGGCTCGGGGGTCGCGGCCGGCTTCGGCTTCGGCTTCGGCGTGCGGGTGACCTTGGTCGGGCTCGCGCTCACGGTCGGGCTCGCGCTGATCGTGACGGGGAAGCCGGGGACGTCGGGCCCCGCTGCGGCGGTCGTCGGGGCGCCCGCTGCCGGGGCGGCGGTCGCCGGGGCCTTCGAGGCGGACCGTTCCGTCGGGCTGGCCGAGGTGACCCGCGCGGCAGGATCGTCGGCGTTGACCACGTAGCCGACGCCGACCGCGACGAGGGTCACGAAGACGATGGCCGTTGCCGACGCCGTCATGCCCGAGGTCCATTTCACCGGCTGAGGCTATCTCGCACGGCACGCCATCTGGACCCGAGTACCGCAATTGCCGCCTCGACCGAGACCCGTCGGCGAACAGAGGGACGGGTGGGACCTGCGGTGCGTGCGGGACGACGCCTCGGATGCGGGAGGGCGACTCTCTCGCACCGCCGCCCTGGTTGGATCGGGGGATGAGCGCCTCGAGCTACGACACCGGAGACCTGGTCCTCACCGAGCACGAGGTCTCCGTGCCGGTGGACCACGACCACCCCGACGGGGCACGTCTGACCCTCTTCGCCCGCGAGGTCGCCGACCCCGCCGGCCGCGACCGGCCGATGCTGGTGTTCCTGCAGGGCGGTCCGGGACACGAGGCCTTCCGCCCGACCCGGCGGCCCACGCACCCGTCGTGGCTCGACCGCGCGCTGCAGCACTTCCGGGTGCTGATGGTCGACGGTCGCGGCACCGGCCGCTCGACGCCGATCGGCTCGCTGCGCGGCCAGGCACCGCAGCAGCAGGCCGACTACCTGGCGCTGTTCCGCGCGGACGCGATCGTCGCCGACCTCGAGGTGCTGCGCGAGCACCTGGGCGTCGACACGTGGAGCGTGCTCGGGCAGTCGTTCGGTGGCTTCTGCACGCTGCGCTACCTCTCGGCGGCGCCCGCGGCCCTGCGCGCCGCCTACCTGACCGGCGGCGTGCCGCCCGTGGGACGCCCGATCGACGACGTGTACGCCGCGACGTACGCCACCATGCGCGGGCGCAACCGGGCCTTCTACGCGCGCTACCCCGACGACCTCGCCCGGGTGCGGGCGCTGCACCAGCGGGCCGACGCGGGCGAGCTGCTGCTGCCGGGCGGCGAGGCCGTCACCTCGCGACGCCTGCGCTCGGTCGGCAACGTGCTCGGGATGAGCGACGGCGCCGAGAAGCTGCACTACCTGCTCGAGCTCGACCCGACGTCGCGGATGTTCCGGCACGACCTGGCGGCCGCGATGCCGTTCCACGCGCGCGACCCGATCTACGCGATCCTGCAGGAGGCCTGCTACGCGGACGGCGGGTCGACCCGGTGGGCGGCGGAGCGGACGATGCCCGACGACTTCCGCGAGGACCCGGCGCTGTTCTTCGGCGAGCACGTCTTCAGCTGGACGTTCGAGGACGACGCGGCACTGGCTCCGCTGCGTGAGGCCGCCGACCTGCTGGCGCAGCGGGAGTGGCCGCGGCTCTACGACGAGGCGGCGCTGGGCGGCTGCGGCGTGCCGGCCGCCGCCGCGATCTACACCCACGACGCCTACGTCGAGGCGGCCCTGTCCCGCGAGACCGCCGCGCTCGTGCCGACGATGCAGACCTGGGAGACCGACGCCTACGAGCACAACGCGCTGCGGGCGGCCGGTCCGACCGTGCTGGACGAGCTGTTCTCCCGGGTCGCTCCGTGAACGCTGCGGCCGCGAGCGTGCCTGAGCACGTCGACGTCCTGATCGTGGGCGCCGGCCTGTCCGGCATCGGCGCCGCCTGCCATCTCGAGCAGCGACGGCCCGGCACGTCGTACCTCGTCCTCGAGGCGCGCGACGCCATCGGCGGCACCTGGGACCTCTTCCGCTACCCGGGGATCCGCTCCGACAGCGACATGTTCACCCTCGGCTACCGGTTCCAGCCGTGGACCGAGCAGCAGTCGATCGCCGACGGGCCGTCGATCCTGCGCTACGTGCGGGAGACGGCCGCGGAGCACGGCGTCGAGGAGCAGGTCCGCTACGGGCACCGGGTGGTGCGCGCGTCGTGGTCGAGCGACGAGGCGACGCTGGACCGTCGAGGTGGCGACCGACGCCGGCGCGACGACGTACACCTGCGGCTTCCTCTGGTGCGCCAGTGGCTACTACGCCTACGACGCCGGCTACCAGCCGGAGTTCGCGGGGCTCGAGGACTTCGGCGGCGACTTCGTGCACCCGCAGCACTGGCCGGAGTCCCTGTCCTGGCAGGGCAAGCGCGTCGTGGTGATCGGCAGTGGCGCGACCGCGGTGACGCTGGTGCCCGAGCTCGCGCGCGAGCGCGGCGCACGTGACCATGCTGCAGCGCTCGCCGTCCTACGTGCTGACCCTGCCGGCCGTCGACGCGGTCGCCGAGCGGCTGCGCCGGCACCTGCCCGCCCGGCACGCCTACGCCGTGACCCGGTGGAAGAACGTCGCGGTCACGACCGCCTTCTACCAGCTCTGCCGAGCCCGACCGAGCCTCGCCAAGCGCCTGCTGCGCAAGGGAGTCGCGGCTCAGCTGCCCGACGACTTCGACGTCGACACCCACTTCGGGCCGGCCTACGACCCGTGGGACCAGCGGCTGTGCTTCGTGCCCGACGGCGACCTGTTCGCGGCGATCCGGAGCGGCGCCGTCGAGATGGTCACCGACCACGTCGACCGGTTCACCCCCACGGGAGTCCGGCTGCGGTCCGGGCGCGAGCTCGACGCCGAGGTCGTGGTGGGTGCGACGGGGCTGGCGCTGCTGGCCTTCGGCGGGATCGAGCTGGTCGTCGACGGCGAGCCCGTGCGACCTGCCGGACACGCTGGCCTACAAGGCGATGATGCTCTCCGGTGTGCCCAACTTCGCCTACGTGATCGGCTACACCAACGCGTCGTGGACGTTGAAGGCCGACCTGGTGAGCGAGTACGTCTGCCGGCTGCTCGACCACCTCGACGAGCACGGGCTACGACGTCGTGGTGCCGGTGCGACCCGCGGGCATGGAGGAGCGGCCGTTCATGGACTTCGCGTCCGGCTACGTGCAGCGTTCCCTGCACCTGCTGCCCAAGCAGGGGTCCGGAGCCGCCGTGGCGGCTGCGGATGAACTACATCCGCGACGTGCGTGACCATCCGGCGGTCCGCGGTCGACGACGGCGTCCTGGCGTTCGGCTCCGCGTCCCTCGCGGAGTTGTCAGGCGCTCACGTCGCCCGGACGACGTCAGCGCCTGACAAGTCGGTGGGCGGGGGCGCTCCGGCGCGGGTCGCCGGGCCACCAGAAGCGGTCGCCGAGCAGGGACACCAGCGCCGGCACCAGGACGCTGCGCACGAGCAGGGTGTCGAGCAGGACACCGAAGCCGACGATGATGCCGATCTGGGTCAGGGTGATCAGCGGCAGCACGCCGAGCACCGTGAACACCGCGGCGAGCAGGATGCCGGCGCTGGTGATCACGCCACCGGTCACCGCCAGTGCGGTGGCGATGGCGCTGCGGGTGTCCGTCTTCGCGGCCTCCTCGCGCGCCCGGGTGGCCAGGAAGATGTTGTAGTCCACGCCGAGGGCGACCAGGAACAGGAAGCTCAGCAGCGGCACCCCGAGGTCGATCGCCGGGAAGCCGAACCAGTGCGAGAACGGCGAACCAGCCCGCACCCATGCTCGCGCCGAAGGTCGCCGACGACGGTCAGCACCAGGATGACGGCGGCCACCACCGACCGCAGCAGGAGCAGCAGCACCACGAGCACGATCACCAGGATGAGCGGGATGATCACGAGCTGGTCTGCGGTCGCGGCCGCCTTCTCGTCGAGCGCCTGCGCATCGGCACCGCCGACGAGCGCGTCCGGGATCGGCGTCCTGGACCGCGGCGCGGAGATCCGCGACGATCGCCCCGCTGCGCTCGGACTGCGGGTTGGCGGCGAGCACCACGCTCAGGCCCGCGCGCTGGTCGCTCTCGCCCGAGGGCCGCACCGAGTCGACGCCGTCGACCTGTTGCGCGGCCGACGTCACGGCCGCGACCTGCTCGGGCGTGGTGATCACGGTGGTCGGCTCGGACGAGCCCGCCGGGAAGTGCTGCTGCAGGACCTTCTGGCCGGCGACGGACTCCGGCTCCACGCGGAACTGCTCGTTCTGGGACAGCCCGAGCCGCAGGCCGACGAACCCGGCGCCGAGGATCCCGAGCACCAGCACGCTGGCGACCGCCACCGGGACCGGCCGCCCGGTGACGAAGGCCCCGACCTTGGACCAGAAGCCGGTGCGGGTCGGCTCGTCCTGCCCCGGGCGCGGGACGAACGGCCAGAAGAGTCCGCGTCCGAAGACGAGCAGCGCCGCGGGCAGCACGACGAGGGCGTAGGCCACGGCCGTGGCGATGCCGATGGCGGCGGAGTAGCCCAGGCCGCGGTTGGTCGGCGAGACCGCGAAGCTGAGGGACAGCAGGGCAAGGATCACCGTCGAGGAGCTCGCCAGGATCGCCGGTGCCGCCTGGGAGACCGCGACCTTCATCGCCTGGTGCCGGTCCTCCAGCGATGCGGAGCTCCTCGCGGTAGCGGGCGATGAGCAGCAGTGCGTAGTTGGTGCCGGCGCCGAACACCAGCACCGACGTGATCCCGATCGTCGACTCGTCGATCCGGAAGTCGAACACCGAGACCGCCAAGGAGACCATCTTGGTGGCGACCTGGTCCGCGACGCCGACGACGGTCAACGGCACCAGCCAGAGCCAGGGGCTGCGGTAGGTCAGCAGCAGCAGCAGAGCGACCACGCCCGCCGTGGTGGCGAGCAGCTTGACGTTGGCGCCGTCGAAGATCGCGGCCAGGTCGGTCTGGAACGCAGGGGCGCCGGTGACGCTGGCCTCCAGCCCGGACGGCAGGTCGGCCTTCGCGACCAGCGAGCGGATCCGGTCCACGGTCTCGCGCTGCTCGCTCTCCGACAGGTCGGTCGACAGGGGGATGCCGACGAGCGCCGCCGCACCGTCCTCGGCGAACGACGGGAACACCCGTTGTCCCTGGGCCGCCTCCGGCGTCAGCGTGCGTACGGCGTCCGCGACCGCCGTACGGTCGGCCGGGGTGAGCGCCGTCCCGCCGCGGTCGAAGACCGCCAGCGCCGGCACGTACTTCGCTGCAGGCAGCTCGGCCTGGGCCCGTAGCGCGAGCGTGGACTCGGCGTCGTCGGGCAGGGTCGCGGTGCGGTCCGAGGTGGCCTGCGCGGCGGCGACGAGGCCGAGCGCCAACACGGACAGCACGAGCGCGACCGCCACCACGACCCACTTGGCGCGACGGTCGGCCAGGGCGACCACGGGACGCAGCAGTCGGTTGGTTCCGGGATCGAATGGTTCCACGTTCGAAAGAGTAAACTACCGCCCATGCCGCCCGCCCCGACGCCCGTGAGCCCCCCGGAGGACCGGGCGCACGCCCGCGTGGTGCGGAGCATGCGGAGCTTCGGCAACGAGATCGAGCTCTACATCGGTGCGGCCGGTCGCGAGAACGAGATGCACCGCACCGACCTGACCGGGCTGGCCGTCGTCATGGACGCCCGGCACGGTGACCCACCGGTCACGCCGGGTCGGCTCAGCGAGGCGCTGCAGCTGAGCGCCCCGGCGACGTCGGCGATGCTGGACCGCCTGGAACGGCTCGGTCACGTGCGCCGGGTGCCGCACGCGACCGACCGCCGTTCGGTCGTGGTCGAGCTGACCGACCATGCGCTCGACGTCGGCGGGCGGATGTTCGGCCGGCTCGGTCAGTTCCTGGGTCCGGTGATCGCGGACTACAGCGAGGAGCAGCTGGAGCTGATCGCGACCTTCCTCGACCGCTCGGCGGAGGCGACGTCGGCTGCGCGCGGGGCCATCCCCAAGTAGCTCACGACGAGGCGGTCCGACCCACGGCCGCGAGCAGCCGGGTGCCGGGCGGTGCGTGCCGGGGTACGGCGACCCGCTCGGCGAACCGGCCGGGGCGGTCGGTCTCGTGCACGAACAGCGGCACCACCTCGAGCAGCTCCAGGGCCAGCGCGGCGGGCGGGGGCCGGTCGCGGCCGCAGGCGCGGGCGACGTCCCAGCCGTGCACGGCGATCTCCAGGGCGCCGGCCGCGCCGAGCAGGTCCGCGCGCAGGTCCAGGTCGGCCACCGCGACGTCGCCGTCCCCGGCGTGCCGGGACCAGGCCGCGAGCAGAGCCGACACCCGCCCCTGGAGCCGGTCGACGAGGTGACTCGGGGCGCCGGAGTCCTGCGTGGGCAGCAGGTCGACGTAGCCGATCTCGGCGGCCTCGGTGAAGGCGGCGAGCGAGTCGTCCAGGTGCTCGAGCAGTCCCTGCAGGTCCCAGTCGCGGCAGGGCGTGCGGGCGCCGAGGTCGGCCGTGGCGCACGAGCTGCAGGGAGCCCCGGGTGTAGCCGAGGGCGCGCTCGAGCAGCTCGGCTCCGGCGAGGGCGGGGGGACGGTGCGGGTGCGCCCCCGAGGAGGCGGTGCTCATGGCGGCTCAGGCGGTCGCGGAGCGGGTCGCCGCGGGCAGGTCCGGCCCGGGAGGCCGAACCGCTCGAACAGCGAGTCGTGGAAGAACGCCCCCACGTGCTCGATGCCGGATGGGCCGAGGGTGAGCACCTGCAGCTGGAACGGGCGGAAGTCGCCCTCGGGGGTGCGCATGTAGAGGCCGAAGGCCGGCTGCCCGTTGGCCCGCGTCGGGAGCAGCCGCATGTCGTGCGGGCCGCCGGGGCAGCTGCCGGCGATGAGCCGGCCGATGTTCTCCGCGCCCTGGTACCAGCCGACGAACGGCGGCATCTCCCAGACCGCGTCCCGGGTGAGCATCGAGACGATCGCGTCGATGTCCTTGTCCCAGAACGCCTGTACGTAGCGCTCGAGCATCTCCTGCTGGGCCGCCGTGGGCTCGCCGACCGTGTCCTGGGAGAGGTTCGCCTTCGCCAGGGTGGCGTGCGCGCGCTGGAGCGCGCTGTTGACCGACGCGGTCGTGGTCCCCATGCGCCTCGGCGACCTCCGCGGCCTTCCAGCGCAGGACGTCGCGCAGGATCAGGACCGCGCGCTGACGGGCCGGAAGGTGCTGCAGCGCGGCGATGAAGGCGAGCCGGATGGTCTCGCGCTCGGTGACGACGGCGAGCGGGTCCGACGTGCTGCCGTGGTCGAGCACCCGGTCGGGCAGCGGCTCGAGCCACGGGACCTCGCCGTCGGCGACGAGCGGCGCCGACGCGTCCAGCGAGGGTGCACCCAGCCCGGTCGGCAGCGGCCGGCGGTCCTTGCCCTCGAGCGCGGAGAGGCAGACGTTGGTGGCGATCCGGTAGAGCCAGGTGCGCACCGACGAGCGGCCCTCGAACGTGGAGAACGCCCGCCAGGCGCGCAGATAGGTGTCCTGCACCAGGTCCTCGGCGTCGTGCACCGATCCGGTCATCCGATAGCAGTGCGCGAGCAGCTCGCGACGGTAGGGGTCGGCCGCCTGCTCGAAGTCCTGCTCGCCGGCCTCGTCCGTCGGGACGTCCCCCGCGTCGACGTGCTCCCTGGTCTGGATCGCCATCGTCGTCTCCTCGTCTCCCGTGCAACGACGCCCTCCAGCCTAGGTGGATCGGGTCGTCGGGGGTACAGACCGCAGCCGGTCCCCGAAGTCATCGGTCCGGCGCGGCGCCGCTTTTGACCGCTTCCCTGGCGCATGGTGCGATCGGGGCGTGAGGACACACGGAGCGCTGCTGACCGGTTCGTTGCTCGCGCTCGCGATCGGCGTCAGTGGGTGCGGCCTGCTCGACCGCGGGCAGAGCGCGCAGGACGCGGCCGACGACCTCGCCGCCGCGTTGAGCAGCGGGAAGCTCTCCGGCCTGGCGTGGACCGGGGGCACCGCCGCCCAGGCCGACAGCGACCTACGCCGAGACCATCGACGGGCTGGGCGACTCGACGCCCGGCCGTCACGGTCGGCCGGGTCGAGGAGGCCGACGACGGCCCTGCGACGGCGACCCTGTCCTACGTGTGGAAGCTGGCCGGCACCTCCGAGCCCTGGACCTACGAGACCACCGCGACCCTGCGCGCCCCGCGACAGCGAGTCGGGTCCGGACTGGTCGGTGGTCCTCGACCCGTCGCTGGTGCACCCCGAGCCTCGACGAGGACGAGCGGCTCTCGCTGAGCACGGTCGCCGCCGATCGCGGCGACCTCCTCGGCGCCGAGGGCGCGCCGTTGGTCACCGAGCGGCCCGTCGTACGACTCGGGGTGGACAAGGCGCAGGTCGACGCCGCCGACGCCCCCGGCGTGGCGCGGCGGGTGGCGCGAGCCGCCGGCATCGATGTGGCGCCGTACGTCGCGCAGGTGCGCAAGGCGGGAGCCCAAGGCGTTCGTCGAGGCGATCGTGCTGCGCGAGGCCGATGCCGAGCCGGTGCTCGCCGGCGGGATCGCGGACGTGGACGGCGTCGGCGTCGCTGACGGGCTCGCCTGCCGCTCGCCCCGACCCGGGAGTTCGCGCGCCCGATCCTCGGCACGGTCGGTCCGGTCACCGCGGAGATGGTCGAGGAGTCCAACGGCGTCTACCAGGCCGGCGACGAGGCCGGGCTGTCCGGGATCGCGGCCCGCTACGACGAGCGGCTGCGCGGCACCCCGGGGGTGCAGGTCGAGGTCGTCGGCGGCGACGGGGACGGCGACGGGCTGTTCGCGGTCGAGCCGACCCCCGGTCAGCCCCTCCAGACCACGCTCGACCAGCGGCTGCAGGGCCAGGCCGAAGCGGCCCTCGCCGAGGTGCGGCCGGCCAGCGCGATCGTCGCGATCCGGCCGTCGACCGGTGACGTGCTGGCGGCGGCGAGCGGTGCGGGGGGCGGCGGCAACTCGACGGCCACCGTGGGTCAGTACGCCCCGGGCTCGACCTTCAAGGTCGTCACCAGCCTGGCGCTGCTGCGGTCGGGGCTGACCCCGGCCTCCGTGCTGAGCTGTCCGGCGACCACCGTCGTGGACGGCAAGTCCTTCAAGAACTACGACGACTACCCCTCGACCGGCCTCGGCCGGATCCCGCTGAGCACGGCTGTCGCGAACTCGTGCAACACCGCCTTCATCAACGCCCGGGACGACGCGCCGCCCCCCGACCTCGCGGCTGCTGCCGCCGCACTCGGCCTCGGCGTCGACCACGACCTCGGACTGCCGGCCTACTTCGGCGCGGTGCCGGCCACCGACGAGGAGGCCGGCTCCGAGACCGGCCGCGCCGCCAGCCTGATCGGCCAGGGCCGCGTCACCGCCTCCCCGCTGGCGATGGCCGCCGTCGCCGCCTCGGTCGCGAAGGGCGCGACCGTCGTACCCACGATCCTCACCGACCAGCCGACCGACGAGAACACGCCGCAAGAACCGCTCACCTCCGGCGAGGCCGAGCAGCTGCGCGGCCTGATGCGGGGCGTCGTCACGCAGGGCAGCGGCTCGTTCCTCGCCGACCTGCCGGGCGCCCCGGTGCTGGCCAAGACCGGCACCGCGGAGTTCGGCGCCAAGGAGCCCCTGCAGACGCACGCGTGGATGATCGCGGTGCAGGGCGACCTCGCCGTGGCGGTCTTCGTCGACGTCGGGGAGTCCGGCTCGCAGACGGCTGGCCCGATCTTGGAGCGCTTCCTGCGGGCTGCCGACTGATCACCGCCCCCGCCGAGCAGCGGAGCTCGCGAGGGCGGTGCGCGTCGTACGACGGGTGGCGTCAGCCGATCTTCATCACCTTGGTGCCGCCGGCGAAGTTGTCGTGCCAGCCCTGCTTGGTCGGCGAGCTGTTGATCGTCACGGCGATCGCGATGATCGCGGCGATCGAGGCGAGGCCGCCGATCAGGCCGCCGATGATCGGCACGATGCCGAGCAGCCCGAAGGCGACCCAGATGTTGCGCTTCAGGGCCTGCTCCATCGTCGGGGGCTGACCGCCGGGGCCCTGGGTCTGCAGCTTGAGCGCGAGCTTGCCGAGCGTCTGGCCGTTCTTCGACTCCAACAGGCCGAAGTAGCCGAGGTAGAGCGCGGCGGTGACGATCGAGCTCACGATGCCGGCGACGAAGCCGCCGCCGGTGCTCATCCCGAAGCCGCCGGCGTTCATGCCGAGGATCCCGACGATCAGGATCGCGGTGATGATCGCGTTGACGATGCCGATCAGGATGAAGTCGATCAGGCGGGCCAGGAAGCGCATCAGGAGGTCGGCGGGCTGACCGACGCCCCCGGTGGGCGGCGCGGTGCCGTAGCCGGGGGCCGGCGCGTAGCCGCCCTGCGGCTGACCGGGCTGCGGGTAGCCGCCGGGCTGCGGGGGCTGCCCGTAGCCGCCCTGGGGTTGACCGGGCTGCTGGTAGTCACCGGGCGGAGCGGGCGGGGGAGGAGGGGAGGACCCCTCGCCGGCGGGCGGGCCTGGTTCGTTCGGTGGGTTCTGGGTCGGGTCGCTCATGGGGTCCTCGATTCCTGCGAACGGGGAGGCCGCGCACCACCCCCGGGCATCACGCTAGTGATGTCGAGGTGCGTTGTCAGGCATTTGCTCGGCGCGAGTGGCAGGCTGGTCCAACATTGCCCGATGGGGCGGCCACTCCCGGCCGCCTCGCGGTCGGTCCGCTCGCCCGTCATCAGCAGGGAGTCGCCGTGTTGCGGTTCGCATCCACCGGACGAAGCCATCCGGGCCTGGTCCGCGAGCACAACGAGGACGCGGGGTTCGCCGGGCCGTACCTCCAGCTCGTCGCCGACGGCGTGGGCGGCGCCGCGGCCGGCGAGGTCGCATCGGCCACGACGGCGTACGTCGTCTCGGCGATGGCCGGCGCGGCGGACCGCGACGAGCCGCTCGACCTGCTCGAGCGCGCCGTCGCCATGGCGCACGAGCAGCTGCGAGCCGGAGCCGAGCAGGACCCGTCCCGTGCCGGCATGGGCACCACGCTCACGGCCCTGCTGCTCGACCGACGAGCGCTGTGCCGTCGCCCACGTGGGGGACTCGCGCGCCTACCTGCTGCGCGCCGGTGAGCTCAGCCGGCTCACCCACGACCAGACCTACGTCCAGACCCTCGTCGACGCCGAGGTGATCACTCCCGACGACGCCCGCTCGCACCCGCGCAAGAACGTCGTGCTCCAGGCGCTGGACGGTACGGCGCCCGCCGACCCGGACCTGACGCTGCTCGACCTGCGGGTCGCGGACCGGCTGCTGCTGTGCTCCGACGGGCTCACCGACCTGCTGCGCGACGAGACGATCGCGGAGTGCCTCGCCGAGCCGGACCAGGACGCCGTCGTGGACCGGTTGGTCGAGCTCGCGCTGGCCGCTGGTGGCGTCGACAACGTGACCTGCCTGGTCGCCGACGTCGAGGACGGACCGCTGCTGGTGCCCGACGGGCAGCGGCTCGGCGCGTTCGCGGACCCGGGCCTGGTCGTCGACCCGGCGGCGGTGCTCAGCCGCGGGTGACGCAGGCGGCTCGGTGAGGATCCGGTGAGCGGCTAGCGTTTCCCGCATGGACGTCCCCACCCTCGGCAGCCTGTCCCTGCGGCCCGCGGTCGACCACCCCGAGCTGCTCGGCTCCCCGGTCGCCGCGCTGCTGACCGACTGGCCGTACGCCGGCGAGGTGAGCGTCGCCGAGATCGACCCCGACCTCGCGGACACCGCGGCGTTCAGCGCGGCCTACGACGTCCCGCTGGACGCCTCGGCCAACTGCGTCGTGGTCGCCGGACGTCGCGCCGGGGAGGAGCGGATCGCCGCGTGCGTGGTCCGCGCCGACACCCGCGCCGACGTCAACAACCTGGTCAAGCGCGCCCTGGACGTGCGCAAGGCATCGTTCCTGCCGATGGAGCGAGCGGTGCAGGAGACCGGGATGGAGCACGGCGGCATCACGCCGTTGGGCCTCCCGGTCGCCCTGGGCTGGCGGGTCCTCGTGGACGCCGCGTGCCTGGAGGTCCCGTGGGCACTGCTCGGCAGCGGGGTGCGCCGCTCCAAGATCGTCGTCCCCGGGGCTCGGCTGGCCGATCTTCCGGGCGTCGAGGTCGTCGAAGGGCTCGGGCTCCCCGTCTAGCGACCCGGTCGCGTGGGGCCCGGAGATCAGCGCGGGAGGACCTCGTGGGCGACCGGCCCGGCGGCGACGCGGTCGGCGGGCACCAGGCCGATCCGGGTCCGCCGGTCCAGCAGGTCGTCGACGTCGAGGGCGCCCTCGGCGACGACGCCCCACAGCAGCTCGGCGCGGGTGGTCGGGACCCCCTCGGCGACCGGGGCGAGGGCCTCGGCGTCGGACCAGCCGTGCGCGCGGGCCCGGGCGAGCACTGCGGGAGCCTCGGCGCCGTGCCGGCGCACCAGCCGTGCCGGGGCGTCGAGCGCCGCCAGCGTGGCGCGCGGGGCCGCGCCCACGAGTGGCAGGTCGTGCGTGCGGCAGGGACCGGCCGGCAGCGACGTGCGCGCCAGTGCCCGGTCGAGGGCGTCCTGCGCCATCCGCCGGTACGTCGTGAGCTTGCCGCCGACGACGGTGACGACGCCGTCGTCGGAGGTGAGGACGCGCGTGCCGTCGCGACAGGTCGGCGGTCGACCCGTGCGGGTCGGAACCGAGGTCGAGCAGCGGCCGGAGACCGGCGTAGGCCCCGACGACGGCCGAGCGCGGCAACGGCGCGGCGAGCGCCGACGCCGATGACGTCGAGCAGGAAGCCGATCTCGGCCGCCGAGGGCACCGGGACGTCGGGCAACGTCGCCGCACACCGGCTCGTCGGTGAGCCCCACGTAGACCAGCCCGTCGGGCTGCGGGAGGGCGAAGACGAAGCGGTTGCTCTGCTGCGGGACGGGCGCCATCACGGCCACGTCGCCGGGCAGGATCGAGCGGCGCAGCACCAGGTGGGTGCCGCGCGACGGGCGCAGGCGGATGCCGTCGACCAGGCCGCCCGCCCAGACCCCAGCGGCGTTGATGACGGTCCGCGCCCGGATCGTCGCGGTGTCGCCGGTGAGCTCGTCGCGGACCGAGGCGCCGGTGCCGGACAGCGACAGCACGCGCGTGCGGGTCAGCACCCGGGCGCCGTACGACGCCGCGGTGCGCGCCAAGGCCAAGCACCAGCCGGGCGTCGTCCTCGAGCTGACCGTCCCACGAGAGCAGGCCGCCGCGGAGGCCCTCGGGACGCAGCCCCGGCACCAGGGCGAGGGTCTCGGTGCGCGTGAGCCGACGGGGTCGGGGAAGGACGTCGCGCGAGGTCCGGGCGCCGGCGCGCAGCAGGTCGCCGGCGAGGAGGCCCGCGTGCGCGACGTGGCCCTGGCCGGGCGAGACCATCGGCAGCAGGGGCAGGAGCATCGGCAGGGCGCGGGTCAGGTGGGGGGCGGTGCGGGTCATCAGGATGCCGCGCTCGACGGCGCTCTCGTGGGCGACAGCGACCTGCCCGTTCGCGAGGTAGCGCAGTCCGCCGTGCACGAGCTTGGAGCTCCAGCGCGACGTGCCGAACGCCACGTCGTGCGCGTCCACCGCCACGACGCTCAGCCCGCGGGCGGCCGCGTCGAGGGCGACGCCGGCGCCGGTCACCCCGAGTCCGACGACGAGCACGTCGACCACCCGGCCGTCGGTGGCCTCGTCGAGCTCGCGCTCGCGCCGCGCTGCCGTCAGCAGGGCGCTCATGCGAGGTAGGCGTCGACCAGACGCCGGAGCTCGGCGTCCAGCGCCTCGACGCCCCCGGCGTCGGCCATCGTGGCGGCCGAGAAGGCGAAGCCGTGTGCGGCGAGCAGCACTCCGCGGGCGAGCACGCCCGGGTCGCCGGGGCGCACCGACCCGTCGCCCTGGCCCGCCTGCACGGCGGTGACCAGCAGCGAGAGCAGGGCGTCCTGGCTGCGCCCCCGCCGCTCGAAGAGGTAGGGCAGCAGCAGCTCGGGGTCGACCTCGACCACCTTGGCGAACAGGCTGTCCTCGCGCAGCGCCGTGACCATCGAGGCGACCCCGTCGGCGATCAGGGCGCGGGAGGAGGAGCCGCCGCCGAGCGCGGAGCGGCCGGCCAGCGTCGCGAACTCCCGCGTCATCAGGTCGGCGAACAGGGTCTGCATGTCGGGCCAGCGGCGGTAGATCGTCATCCGGGAGACACCGGCGCGACGGGCCACGTCGGTCAGCGTGCTGCGCCGCCAGCCGACGTCGACGATGCTCGCCCGGGCGGCGTCGAGGACCCGCTCGTCCGCGGAGGACAGCGAGGGAAGGGCCAGGTGATCCAGGTCACCGTTGTGACGATGTGACGTCATGTGTCACACTGTAACACGTGAGCACTCGCATGCACTGGTCCCGGTGGGGCGACCCGGCCCTGGCCGCGCCACTGCCCGACGCCACGCGGGAGCTGGTGGAGCTGGCGTTCGGGCCGGCCGAGGACCGCGCCTCGGTCCCGCTCGCCGAGGTCCGCCTCGCGGCGCCGACCCTGGCCCCCGGCCTGCTCGACGACCTGGGCGGGCTGGTCGGACCCGAGCACGTGCTGGTCGACCACGAGACGCGGGTGCGCCACACCCGCGGCAAGTCGACGCCCGACCTGCTCCGGATGCGCGACGGGGACGGCGCCGACGCTCCCGACGCGGTGGTCCGGCCGGCCGGCCACGACGAGGTCGCCGCGCTGCTGGCCTGGTGCGGCGAGCGGCGGGTGGCCCTGGTGCCGTTCGGGGGCGGTACGTCGGTCGTCGGCGGCCTGGTCCCGGACCGGGACGGCTATGCCGGTGTCATCGCGCTCGACCTGCGCCGGCTGGACCGCCTGCTCGCGGTCGACACCGAGTCCGGCACTGCCGAGCTCGAGGCCGGGCCTGCTCGGCCCCGAGGCGGAGGCCCTGCTCGCCGAGCACGGCCTGACGCTCGGGCACTTCCCGCAGTCCTTCGAGTACGCCTCCGTCGGCGGCTTCGCCGCCACCCGCAGCAGCGGCCAGGCCTCCAGCGGCTACGGCCGCTTCGACGCGCTCGTGCTCGGGCTGCGGGTCGCGACCCCGCTCGGCACCCTCGAGCTCGGCAGCGCCCCGGCCAGCGCCGCGGGCCCCGACCTGCGCGAGCTGGTGCTCGGCTCGGAGGGCGCCTTCGGGGTGATCACCGCGGTGACCGTGCGCGTGCGCCCGGTCCCCGCGACCACGGCGTACGACGGGTGGCGGTTCGACTCGTTCGAGGACGGCGCGACGGCGTTGCGGACCCTCGCCCAGAGCGACCTCGCCCCGACCGTGCTGCGGCTCTCCGACGAGAACGAGACAGCCATCAACCTGGCTCGGCCCGACGAGGTCGGCGGCGCCTCGACGGGCGGCTGCCTGCTGCTCGCGGGCTTCGAGGGCTCCGTCACGCACGTCGAGGGACGTCGCGCCGCGGTGACGGCGCGGCTCGAGCAGCTCGGCGGCGGAGCCGCTCGACGAGGAGGTCGGCCGGGCCTGGCAGGCAGGTCGCTTCTCCGGCCCCTACCTGCGCGACTCGATGCTCGACGTGGGCGTGCTGGTCGAGACCCTCGAGACCGCGACGTTCTGGTCGCGGCTGCACGCCCTCAAGGCCGATGTCACCGAGGCGCTGACCGACGCGCTCGGGGACCCGGCCCTCGTGCTCTGCCACGTCTCGCACGTCTACGAGAACGGCGCCTCGCTCTACTTCACCGTCGCGGCCAAGCAGGCCGGGTCGTCGGTCCAGGACGCCCTCGCGCAGTGGGCCGCGGCCAAGACCGCGGCGTCCGAGGCGATCCTCGCCGCCGGCGCCACGATCACCCACCACCACGCGGTCGGCCGCGACCACAAGCCGTGGCTGGCCCGCGAGATCGGACCGGTGGGGTGGAGATGCTGCGCGCCGTCAAGCACGCTCTCGACCCGGCCGGCGTGCTCAACCCCGGGGTGCTGGTCCCGTGAGCCGCGCCTACCGGTTCCTGGTCAACCCGGCGTCCGGCGCGGGCACGGCGGCCGCGACCGCCGACGTGGTGGCCGGGTTGCTGCGCGATGCCGGCGAGCGCGTCGAGGTCACCTCCAGCACGGGCAGCGTGTCGTGCTCGCGCGCGGCCTTCGAGGCGGCCAGCCGGGGCGACGTCGTCGTCGCCGTCGGGGGCGACGGCATGCTCTCCTCGGTCGCGGAGGCCGTGCTCGACGCCGGCGGGCCGCTGGGCATCGTGCCGGCGGGTCGCGGCAACGACTTCGCCCGGATGCTGGGTCTGCCCACCGAGCCGGAGGCGGTGGCCCGGGTGCTGCTCGAGGCGACCCCGCGCGAGGTGGACGTGGTGGCGGCCGGCCGACGGGTGGTGCTCGGCAGCGTCTACGCGGGTGTCGACTCGCTGGCCTCCGAGATCGTCGACCGCAGTCACCGGGTCCCGCGTCGGCTGCAGTACCCCCATGCCGCGGTCCGCGCCGTGCTGTCGTTCGCACCGACGGAGTTCGTCGTCGAGGTCGACGGCGAGCGCTTCTCCGAGGAGGCCTACACCGTGGTCGTGGCCAACTCCGGCTACTACGGCGCCGGCATGCACATCGCCCCGTCCGCCTCGCTGACCGACGGTCTGCTCGACGTCGTCGTGATCCGCGCGGCGTCCAGGCTGCGACTGATCCGCTCGATGCCCAAGCTCTACGACGGCACCCACGTGCAGCTCGACGACGTCCTGACCATGCGGGGCACCGAGGTGCGGATCTCGAGTCGTCGGCCGGTCACGGCGTACGGCGACGGGGAGCGGCTCGCGCCGCTGCCGATGACGGTCGCCGTACGACCGGCGGCGCTGCAGGTGCTCGCCCCACCCCTCGCCGAGTAGCCGCACGCGCCTCAACGCAGCGCGGCGAAGGTCCACACCAGCAGCTCCGCCGGAGCCGCTCACCTGCCGGGCGCCGTCGCCGACCAGCCGCACTGCGTCGCCGGGCCCGAGCGGTCCCGCGCCCTCGAGCGCCACCGACCCACGCGCCACGAAGACGTGCGCGGCCGCCGCGTCGGGCAGCTGGACGGTCGCTGCCCCGGGCCGGACCGCCCAGAGCACCGCGCCCGCGGCGTCCAGCCGCACGGCCGCGTCGACGGCCGGGACGCCGGACGCCAGGGCCACCAGGGGACCGGAGGGCGCCTCGCCCGAGGCGTACGCCGGCGGCAGCCCCGACGTGTCCGGGCGCACCCACATCTGCACGAACCGGGTCGGGCCGTCCACGTCGGTCGACGCGTGCTCGCGGTGCCGCACGCCGCTGCCGGCACTGAGTCGCTGCACCTGCCCCGGCACGACCAGCCCGGACGCGCCCCCGGAGTCCTCGTGCCGCAGCGCGCCCTCGAGGACCCAGGTCACGATCTCGAGGTCGGAGTGCGGGTGCGGACCGTAGCCGCCGCCGGGGGCGACCAGGTCGTCGTTGTGCGCGACCAGGGACGCGAACCCCAGGTTGGCCGGGTCGTAGTGCACCCCGAAGGAGAACGAGTGCCGGGTGGTCCGGTCCTCGGCGGTCGTGGTGAACCGCTCCGCGGCCCGTCGTACGTCGATCACGCGACCATCGTGGCAGCAGACAGGTCAGCCGGACCCGCACCGGACGGGGGCCCGAAGTCCACCGACATCACGGTGCACGAGAGCCGGCCCGTGCTTGGCGACGTACTGCGCACGGTCGGCCGCGGCGAACAGCACGGAGGGGTCGGGTGCCGGAGCTGGAGGACAGCACGGTCGTCGCGGCGCCGCAGGAGATGCCGGCGCCCTGCCCGAACTGCCAGGTGCGCTGGCACAGCGTGTCGGAGATCGAGACCACCAGGCTGGGGTCCTGGCCGCTGACGATGACGGTGAACTCGTCGCCGCCGACGCGCGCCACGAGGCTGCCGGGGAGCCGGTTGAAGGCGTCGAGCAGGGCACGGGCCACGGATTGGATGAGCTGGTCGCCGGCGACGTGGCCCAGGGTGTCGTTGACCTCCTTGAGCCGGTTGATGTCGACGGCGACGACGGTGACCTCGCGGGTGTCCCCGACGGGGACGTCGAAGAGCCGGGTGGCGTGCTCGTCGAGGGCGCGACGGTTGGGGCAGCGCGGTCAACGGGTCGTGGTAGGCGAGCTGCTCGAGCGACTCCTCGCGCAGCGAGCGGGAGATCGCACCGCCGAGGATCGCGATGAGCGCCTCGAGGTAGGAGCTCGTCGTTGCGGTCGAACGCCATCTGGTCGACGTGCCGGGTCGCGTAGAACTCTCCCCAGAGTGACCGTCCACCACGATCGGGGCGCCGATCGAGGATCCCTTGCCGAGCGAGCGGAGCAGCTCCGACCTCGGCGGGTTGGCTGCTGGCTCGGTGACGTCGGCGGTCCAGGTCTGCAGCTCGTCGAGGACCAGCTCGAGGTTCGCGAACTCGTGCATCTCGTAGGTCTCGTCCTCGGGCCAGCGGGTCTCGGTGCGGCCCGAGGTCGCCGACGTTGATGACGGTGCGGATGGTGAGGCTGCCCGGGATGAGCCGGCTGACCGACACGCTCGCGGCGTCGATCGCGACGCGAGCCTCCTCGGCGGCGATCTCGATCAGCCGGGAGAGCGTCTCGGAGCGGCCGAGGGCGCGCGCGAGGTGGGCCAGGCTCCGGATCCGCATGTCTTCCCCCGCTGGCTGCACGCCGCTCACCTCCGCTCCCTCGTCGAATCGGTCCGGTGGTGCCCCGTCCGATGACCGGCTACCCCTGTCATCGGCGCCGTGCTCGTCCGGCTGTGGGGCGGTCGGTGGTTTCGGCACGATCGGGCGTGAGGGGTGCCCGTCCAGGGCGCCGGCATGGCCCGAACGGTCTACGTGCGGGGTTCTGCCAGGGTAGGACCATGACGAGCGACAGCTCGGCCTGCCTACGGCTCCCGGACGGCTTCCGGTTCGGCGCGAGCACCGCGGCGTACCAGATCGAGGGCGCCGCCGCCGAGGGCGGCCGCGGTGCGAGCGTGTGGGACACGTTCAGCGCCCAGCCCGGCGCCGATCGCGGACGGCAGCAGCGGCGCGGTGGCCTGCGACCACTACCACCGCTACGCCGAGGACGTCGGCCTGATGCGGGGCCTCGGCATCGGCGGCTACCGGCTCTCGGTCGCCTGGCCGCGGGTGCAGCCGGAGGGGTCCGGACGGCGAACCGCGAGGGGCTGGCCTTCTACGACCGTCTCGTCGACTCGCTGCTCGAGGCCGGCGTGGCGCCGATGGCCACGCTGTTCCACTGGGACCTGCCCGCAGCCGCTGCAGGACGCCGGCGGCTGGCTCAACCGCGACACCGTCGAGCGCTTCGCGGAGTACGCCACCCTCGCGCTCAAGCTGGGCGACCGGGTCGAGCACTGGGCGACGATCAACGAGCCCAACGTGGTCACCATGCTCGGCCACGCCCTCGGCGTCCACGCCCCCGGCCAGACGCTGATGTTCGACGCCCTGCCCGTGGCGCACCACCTGCTGCTCGCGCACGCCCGCGCCGTCGTCTCGCTGCGGGCCACCGGGTGCGCGCAGCGTCGGGATCGCCAACAACCACGCGCCGATCTGGCCCGCCAGCGACGCCCCGGCCGACGTGGCCGCCGCCGACTTCTACGACGTCATCTGGAACCGGCATCTTCTCCGACCCGGTGCTGCTCGGCACCTACCCCGACGGCATCGCCGAGCTGATGCCCGGCCCGCGTCGAGGACGACCTGCGGGCGATCTGCGTGCCGACCGACTTCTACGGCCTGAACTACTACAACCCCACCCGCGTGGCCGATCCGGCCTCGCCGATCCCCGCAGCGCCCGGCCCGGCGCTGACGGGTGCGCCGTTCAAGATCGTCGAGATCGAGGGCTACCCCCGCACCCACTTCGACTGGCCGGTGGTCCCCGACGGCCTGCGCGCGCAGCTGGTCGGGCTCCAGGAGCGGTACGGCGACCACCTGCCGCCGATCTTCATCACCGAGAACGGCTGTGCCTACGACGACGTGGTCGACGCCGACGGCGAGGTGCACGACCCGGACCGGGTGGCCTACCTCGACGCGCACCTGCGGGCCGTCGCGCAGGCGGTCGAGGAGGGCGTCGACGTGCGTGGCTACTACACCTGGTCGCTGCTGGACAACTTCGAGTGGGCCGAGGGCTATCGCAAGCGGTTCGGGCTGGTGCACGTCGACTTCGAGACGCAGCGGCGCACCCCGAAGGACTCCTACCGCTGGTACCGCGACGTGATCGCCGCCCAGCGGTCCGGGTAGCCGGTCAGCCGCGGGCCGTGAGCCTGGTGACGGTCACGCGCAGCCGGCCGGAGTCGTCCGCGCGGGTGTAGGGGTCCCAGACCGCAAGGCGCATCCGCCCGGTGCGCGACGCGGTCAGCTCGGCGACGTGGTCGCGGACCGCGCACACGTCCGAGCCCCTGACCGGCGACCCGGCGAAGGGGACGCCGTCGATGTAGAGCCGACCGTGCGCGGCGCCGGGGGTGCGCGGGTCGAGGGAGGCCTGCGGGTGCCAGGTCGCCCCGGCCGCGGAGGACAGGGTCACGCAGCGACCGTCGCTGCGCACACCGCCGCCGAGCCCGGTCGTCCCGGTGACGGCGATCCGGTAGCGGGCGCCCTGGACGACGTTGCCGGCCGTGAGCACGCCGGTGCTGGTAGCCGGGACGACGACGGTCTCGGTGCGCAGCACGACGGCGGACCGGGCGGCGGTGAGGACCGGAGCGGGAGCGGCGGCGGGGTAGGTCGGCAGTCCGCGCTGCACGTTCGCGTAGCGTCGCGAGACCAGCACCGTCAGGCTTCCCGTCGTGCCCGCGGCGGTGTTCGCGACCCGGAGGGTCAGGCGTCCGGTGCGCTTCGGCGTGACCAGCTTGGTGTAGACGTGGCTGCCCCGGCAGGCCGTGGCCACCGGTGCTCCGTTGACGAGGAGGTCCAGCGAGCCGCGGGCCCGGGCGACCTCGGCGGCCGGGGTGGCCGACCACCCGGCCCCGGTCCAGGTGCACGACGCGTCCGCGACCTCGGCCGGACCGCCGTACCCGTAGAGCCCGGCGGCGGTGATCTTGTAGGTGACGCCGCGGCGGAGCTTGAACGACGTCGCCGTCGCGGCGCCGGTCGCCGGCACGCTGACCGCGGCGTACGGCGTCCGCTGCACGTTGAGCACCCCGCCGGCCCGCAGCCGGATCCTGGGAGCCGGCGGCGTCGTGGGCACGCCCGAGGTCACGACGGGGGGATCGACAGGAGCGGGCGGGGTCACGGGAGCCGGCGGGGGCGGGGGCGGGGTCACGGGAGCCGGCGGGGGCGGGGTCACGACGGGCGGCGGGACGACCGCGCTGCCGGTGTACCAGCTGGTGGTGCCGTTGCCGCCCGCGCGGCTCAGCGAGAGGTGCACGTGGTTGCGGTGCCGCGCGGTCGCGGAGCAGTTCGTGACCACGGCGCAGGGCGCGTAGGGGCGCGCCTTGAAGCCGTGGTAGCTGGAGTAGATGCGGTCGTTCCAGATCAGGTACATGATGCCCATCCGCCGGGCGAGCGCGTGCTGGTTGCCCTCGGCGTCCGTGGCGAAGGCCCGGGCGAGGAAGTCGGCGACGGCGGCGCGGTCGCGCGCGGAGTTCACGTCGGCGGCCCAGTCGAAGGCCCGCCCCTCCTTGTGCTCGGAGACACCGCCGTCCCGGCAGGAGCGGGAGATGCCCATCGAGCCCGTGCCGGGGTAGGTCTTCTGCAGCCAGGTCGCGAGCTTCGTGGTGCCGGGCTTGGCGTTGGGACTGCAGGTGTTCTGCGGCGCGTAGCCGGCGTAGCCCTCGACCGGCAGCGCCGCGAAGGCCGCGCTCGGCAGCAGGAGGAAGGCGATCGTCAGCCCGAGCAGACGCATGGAGCGGGGTGTGGACATGGTCATGGACGTGCTGCTCCCCGGGTGGGACGGATGTGCCGTCTGTTGCATCGGCAGGCATCGGCCCCGACCTGAGGATGGAGCGAAGATAAGTTGCGTCGTTCGGCATGTCGCGCTTGACATGCCGTGTGGTGGCGGTTCGAGCCGGCTGGCTAGGCTCGCCCGCATGAAGCGCACCGTGACGATCTCGCTGGCCGTGCTGATGGTCGTGGCCGGGGCGGTCTGGACGTTCCAGGGACTGGGCTACCTGGCCGGCAGCCCGATGACCGGCGTGGATCTCTGGGCGATCGTCGGCCCGCTGGTTGCCGGACTCGGGGTCGCGCTGCTGCTCGTGGCGGTCCGTCGCCGGCCGTGACCGAACGCGACCGGCAACCGGTCAGAGGGTGGCGGCCAGCTCGGTCGCCTGCTTGATGGCGCGCTTCGCGTCCAGCTCGGCCGCGACGTCGGCGCCGCCGACCAGGTGCGCGGGGGCGTCGGCCGCGAGCAGCTCGTCGTAGAGCGACCGCACCGACTCCTGGCCCGCGCACACCACGACGTGGTCGACCGCGAACGTCCGGCTCGACCCGTCGGCCAGGGTGACGTGCAGGCCGTCGTCGTCGACGCGGTCGTAGCTCACGCCCGGCACCTGCACGACGCCGGCATCCTTGAGGACCGCCCGGTGCGCCCAGCCGGAGGTCTTGCCCAGGCCGCGGCCGATGCCGGAGGTCTTGCGCTGCAGCAGGTAGACCTCGCGCGGCGACGTGCGCGGCTTCTTCTCCGTGACCCCGCCGGCGTGCAGGGCGGGGTCCCCGACGCCCCAGTGCGCGAGCCACTCCTCCAGCGACTCCTCCGGCTCGGCGGACAGGTAGTGGCTGACGTCGACCCCGATGCCACCCGCACCCACGACCGCGACCCGCGCTCCCGCGACGACCCGCCCCGAGAGCACGTCGCTGTAGGACACGACGCTGGGGTGGTCGGACCCCTCGAAGTCCACCGTCCGTGGCGTGACGCCCGTGGCCACCACCACCTCGTCGTACGACGCCAGGTCGGCCGCCGACGGCGAGGTGGACAGGCGCACGGAGACGCCGAGCACCTCGAGGCGCCGGGTGTAGTAGCGCAGCGTCGAGGCGAACTCCTCCTTGCCCGGGATCGCCATCGCGAGCCGGAACTGGCCGCCGACCGCGGCGGAGGCCTCGAAGAGCGTCACGTCGTGCCCGCGCTCGGCGGTGGCCACCGCGGTGGCCAGCCCGGCCGGCCCGGCGCCGACGACGGCGACGGTGCGCGCGCGCCGGGTGGGGGAGAGCACCAGCGTGGTCTCGTGGCAGGCGCGCGGGTTGACCAGGCAGGAGGCGCGCTGGTTGGCGAAGGTGTGGTCCAGGCAGGCCTGGTTGCAGCCGATGCAGGTGTTGATCTCGTCGGCGCGGCCGGCGGCGGCCTTGTTCACGAAGTCGGGATCGGCCAGGAAGGGCCGGGCCATCGACACCAGGTCGGCGCCGCCGGAGGCGAGGATCTCCTCGGCCACCTCGGGGGTGTTGATCCGGTTCGACGCGCAGACCGGGATGCCGACCTCGGGTCGCAGTCGCGCGGTGGTCGACGCCCAGGCCGCGCGCGGCACCTGGGTGAGGATCGTGGGCACCCGCGCCTCGTGCCAGCCGATGCCGGTGTTGATGACCGTGGCGCCGGCCGCCTCGATCCGGTGGGCGAGCTCGACGGTCTCCTCCCAGGTCTGGCCGTCGGGGATCAGGTCGAGCAGCGACATCCGGTACATCACCACGAAGTCGTCGCCGAGCGCCTCGCGGATCCGGCCGACCACCTCGGTCGGGAATCGCATCCGGGCGTCCGGCGAGCCGCCCCACGCGTCGGTGCGTCGGTTGGTGTGCGGCGCGAGGAACTGGTTGATCAGGTAGCCCTCGGAGCCCATCACCTCGACGCCGTCGTAGCCGGCCCGCCGGGCCAGCTGCGCCGACCTCACAAAGTCGTCGAGGGTGCGCTCGACCGCCCGCCCCGACAGCGCGGAGGCCTTGAACGGCGTGATCGGCGACTTGGTGGCGGAGGCGGAGACGTTCAACGGGGTGTAGCCGTAGCGACCGGCGTGCAGCAGCTGCAGCACGATCGCGCCGCCCTCCGCGTGCACCGCGTCGGTGACCTGGCGGTGCGCGTCGGCGTGCCTGCGGCGGGTCATCATCGAGCCCAGCGGCAGCAGCCAGCCGCGCACGTTGGGCGAGTAGCCGCCGGTGACCATCAGCCCGGCGCCCCCACGGGCACGCTCGGCGAAGTAGGCCGCGAGCTCGGGCAGGTGCCTGGCGCGGTCCTCCATGCCGGTGTGCATCGACCCCATCACCACGCGGTTGCGCAGGGTGAGCGAGCCGAGGCTGATCGGCGCGAGCAGGTGCGGGTAGGGCGAGGGGGTGGTGGTCATGTGCGCACTCCTGCGTGGGTGTCGAGGTACTCGCTGAGCCAGTCCACCCAGAACTGCTCCAGGCGGATCCCGCCGCGCAGCACCAGGTAGACGTCGAGGTCGTGGTCGTCGAGGGCGGAGGGGTCGGGGAAGTCGCGGTCCGCGAGGCTCTCGTAGTGCGCCAGCCGCGTCGCGTGCTCCGTGCGGTGCTCGGCCACCTGGGCCAGGACGGCCGCGCGGTCGCCGTACGACGCACCGCGGAGGCGGACCGCGACCTCGCTGCGGAACTGCTCCAGCGGGGCGGGTGCGGCCAGCCACCGGGACAGCTCGCGACGTCCGGCCGCGGACACGGCGTAGACCTTCTTGTCGGCCCGGCCGTGCTGGGTCACCGCGCGGCCCCGCACCCAGCCGTCCGCCTCCATCCGCGCGAGCACGCGGTAGATCTGCTGGTGCGTGGCTCGCCAGAAGAAGCCGATCGACCGGTCGAAGCGCCGGGTCAGGTCCAGGCCGGAGGCGGGTCGCTCCGAGAGCGACACCAAGATCGCGTGCTCGAGGGCCATGGCCTCATGGTGCCGCACCGTCGACCCCTATGCAACGAGTTGCACAGGTGACGTCGTTCACGGCGCGCTCTACGAGCGGACGCACGTGGGGCCCGGCCGCGTGCGCGACCGGGCCCCACGAGTGCGTACGGCGTCAGGCGATGTCGAACCGGTCGAGCTCCATGACCTTGACCCACGCCGCGACGAAGTCCTGCACGAACTGCTCGTGCGCGTCGTCGCTGGCGTAGACCTCGGCCAGGGCCCGCAGCTCGGAGTTGGACCCGAAGACCAGGTCGGCGCGGCTGCCGGTCCAGCGGACCTCGCCGGCGTCGTTGCGGGCCTCGAAGGTCTCCTGCGAGTCGTCGGTCGCCTTCCACGTCGTGCCCAGGTCGAGCAGGTGGACGAAGAAGTCGTTGCTCAACGTGCCGGGACGGTCGGTGAGCACCCCGAGCGGGGACCCGCCGGTGTTGGCTCCCAGCACGCGCAGACCGCCGACGAGCACGGTCATCTCGGGCGCGCTCAGCGTGAGCAGGTTGGCCCGGTCGACCAGGAGGTACTCGGTCGGGAGGCGGTGCCCCTTGCCCAGGTGGTTGCGGAAGCCGTCGACGGTCGGCTCGAGCGCCGCGAAGGACTCGACGTCGGTCTGCTCCTGCGAGGCGTCGGTGCGACCCGGGGTGAACGGCACCGTGACGTCGTACCCGCCCTCACGAGCGGCCTGCTCGACCCCGGCCGATCCAGCCAGCACGATCAGGTCGGCCAGCGAGATCTGGGCGCCCTCGGCGTTGAACGTCTCGCGCACCCCCTCGAGCGTGCGCAGCACGCTGGCGAGCTCGTCGGGGTCGTTGACCGCCCAGCCGCTCTGCGGCTCGAGGCGGACGCGGGCGCCGTTGGCTCCGCCGCGCTTGTCGCTGCCGCGGAACGTCGAGGCCGACGCCCACGCGACCGACACCAGGGCGGACACGCTCAGGCCGGCGTCGAGGACGGCGCGCTTGAGCTCGGCCACCTCGGCGTCCCCGACCAGGTCGTGGCTGACGGCCGGGACCGGGTCCTGCCACAGCAGCGTCTCCTGCGGCACCTCGGGCCCGCGGTAGCGGGCGACCGGCCCCATGTCGCGGTGGGTCAGCTTGAACCAGGCCCGCGCGAACGCGTCGGCGAACTCCTCGGGGTGCTCGTGGAAGCGCCGCGAGATCGGCTCGTAGATCGGGTCGAAGCGCAGCGCCAGGTCGGTGGTCAGCATCGTGGGAACTCGGCGTGCCGAGTCCGCGGCCGGCCCGGGCACCGCGCCGGCGCCGGCACCGTCCTTGGGCTGCCACTGGTGGGCGCCGGCGGGGCTCTTGGTGAGCTCCCACTCGAAGCCGAACAGGTGGTCGAAGTAGTCGTTGGTCCACCGGGTCGGCTGCGTGGTCCAGGTGACCTCGAGGCCGCTGGTGATCGCGTCCTCGCCCTTGCCGGAGCGGAACGACTGCTTCCAGCCCAGTCCCATCTCCTCGAGCCCCGCGCCCTCGGGCTCGGGACCGACGTACTCCTCGGGGTCGGCCGCACCGTGGGTCTTGCCGAAGGTGTGTCCGCCGGCGATCAGCGCGACGGTCTCCTCGTCGTTCATCGCCATCCGGCCGAAGGTCTCGCGGATGTCGCGGGCGGAGGCCAGCGGGTCCGGGTTGCCGTTGGGGCCCTCGGGGTTGACGTAGATCAGCCCCATCTGGACCGCGGCCAACGGGTTCTCCAGCTCGCGCTCGCCGGTGTAGCGCTCGTCGCCCAGCCAGGTGGTCTCCGGACCCCAGTAGACGTCCTCGTCCGGCTCCCACACGTCCTCACGACCGCCGGCGAAGCCGAAGGTCTCGAAGCCCATCGACTCCAGGGAGACGTTGCCGGTCAGCACGATCAGGTCGGCCCAGGACAGGTGGCGGCCGTACTTCTTCTTCACCGGCCACAGCAGCCGGCGTGCCTTGTCCAGGTTGCCGTTGTCGGGCCAGGAGTTGAGCGGGGCGAACCGCTGCTGGCCGGCGCCCGCGCCGCCGCGGCCGTCGCTGATCCGGTAGGTGCCGGCGCTGTGCCAGGCCATCCGGACCATGAACGGGCCGTAGTGGCCGAAGTCGGCGGGCCACCAGTCCTGGGAGGAGGTCAGCACCTGCTCGATGTCCTGCTTGACCGCGGCGAGGTCGAGGGTCTCGAAGGCGGCCGGGTAGTCGAAGGCATCGCCGAGCGGGTTCGCGACGGCCGGGTTCTTGGCGAGGATCTTGAGGTTGAGGCGGTCGGGCCACCAGCCGCGGTTGCCACCCCCCTGAGTGGGGTGTGGCGCACGGTCGTGCGCGACCGGGCACTGGCTGGCCTTGGGCTCGCCGGACTCCTCGTTCATCTCGCCGACGACGGCATCGTGGTGCTCGTGCATGTTCTTCCTTCCAGGGGCGGGGCAGGTCAGGAGCTCGGGCTGGAACAGGTGGGGCACAGGCCCCAGAAGACGACCTCGGCCTCGTCGATCGCGAAGCCGTGGTCGGCCGAGGAGGTCAGACAGGGGGTCTCGCCCACCGCGCAGTCGACGTCGACGATCACGCCGCAGCCGCGGCACACGAGGTGGTGGTGGTTGTCGGCCAGGCGCGCCTCGTAGCGGGAGACCGAGCCCGAGGGCTGGATCCGGCGCAGCAGACCGGCGCCGGTCAGGGCGCGCAGCACGTCGTAGACCGCCTGGTGCGAGACCTCGCCGAGGTCCGCCCGCACGGCGCCGATGATCGAGTCGGTGTCGGCGTGCGGGTGGTCGTGCACCGCGGCCAGCACCGAGACCCGCGGACGAGTCACGCGCAGGCTGGCCCCGCGGATCGTCTGCTCGAGCTCGGAGGCGGTGGGCACCCTGCCACCCTCCCCCATGTTCTTGAATGAGTCAAGATTGGCTGGTCCAGGGGCTGCTGCCATGATCGCGGCCATGGGCTACGAACTGGGACAGGGCACCGGGCCGTTGCGAGGCGTGCGGGTGGTCGAGATCGCCGGGCTCGGACCCGGGCCGCACGCCGCGACCCTGCTGGCCGACCTGGGGGCGGACGTGATCCGCGTCGAGCGGCCGGGCGGCGCCACCAGCCCCGGTCCCCGCAGCACCGACCTGCTCTCCCGGGGCCGACCCAGCGTCGCGCTCGACCTCAAGGCCCCGGCCGCCGTGGCCGCGGTGCTCGACCTGGTCGCCGGCGCGGACGCGCTGATCGAGGGCATGCGGCCCACCGTGATGGAGCGGCTCGGCCTGGGCCCCGAGGTGTGCCTGGCCCGCAACCCGCGCCTGGTCTACGGACGGATGACCGGCTGGGGCCAGGACGGCCCGCTCGCGCACACCGCCGGGCACGACCTGAACTACGTCTCGATCGCCGGAGCCCTGCACGGCCTCGGCCAGGACGTCGACCGTCCGCACTTCCCCACGAACCTGCTCGGTGACTTCGGTGGCGGATCGACGTACCTCGTGATCGGGATCCTCGCCGCCCTCCTGGAGTCGCGGGTCAGCGGCGAGGGGCAGGTCGTGGACGCCGCGATCGTGGACGGCACCGCGCACCTGTCGGCGATGTTCGCCAGCATGCTCGCCGGCGGCACGGCCCACGAGCGGCGCGCCAGCGGACTGCTCGACGGCGCGGCGCCGTACTACGACCTCTACGAGACCGCCGACGGCCGCCACGTGTCGGTCGGGCCGCTGGAGCCGAAGTTCTACGCCGTCCTGGTCGAGCGGCTCGGGCTGGAGGACGTGCCCGACCGCGACGACCTCGCGCAGTGGCCGCGGCTGCGCGAGGTCCTGACCGCCCGCTTCAAGGAGCGCACCCAGGCGGAGTGGACCGAGATCTTCGCCGGCTCCGACGCCTGCGTCGCACCGGTGCTGCCGCTCACCGAGGCGGCCCGGCACCCGCACCTGACCGCGCGCGGCACCTACGTCGAGCGCGACGGCCTGCTGCAGCCCGCGCCCGCGCCGCGGTTCTCGCGCACCGAGGCGACGCTCACGACCGGGCCGAGCGTGGCCGGGGGCGACACCCGGGAGGCGCTGGCCGCGTGGGGCGTCGCGGACGTCGACGCCCTGATCGCGTCGGGCGCCGCCACCCAGGCCTGACCCGCCCCGCCCCCCCGCCCCGCCCCCCGCCGCGCCGCCGCCCCGCCCCGCTTGTAACGCGGGGTTATGGACGCGGAAGCAGGCGTATGACGCGGGTAGACCGTCCATAACCCCGCGTTACAAGGGGCGCGGGCGGGCGGAGGGGCTAGCGCGTCCGGCGGCTGATCGTCGCGCGCTGGGTCTCGTTGACCGCGGACTCGTACGCCGTCACCAGCGCCGCGACCGTCACCGGCTTGAACCGCTCGACGACCTCGCGCAGCTGCTCGGGGGAGGAGTCGCCCTCCTGGTAGGCCGGCCACACCTGGGTGCGGAACAGCTCGGTCAGCTCGTGCGCGACCTGCCGGCCGTGCTCGGTGAAGATGTCCTGCGCGGCCAGCGCCGCGTCGAGCGGCATCCCGAGGTCGAGCAGCGCGACGCCGACGGACAGGTGCGCGACCGCGACCTGGTGCTTGCCCTGCTTGGTGGGAAAGACGATGCCGAGCGCGTTGAGGGTGTCGAGATCCTCCTCGGACAGCGTGCGGCCCGCGCGCCGGTCGAGCTCGCGCCGGGACAGCGTCTCGGGCAGCTCGGCCATCCACGGCGCCAGCAGCGTCCGGTGCAGCGCGATGGTCTCGGGGCTGGCGTCGACGGGGATGCGGGCGACGTACTTCTCGATCGCGGACAGCGTGAAGCCGTGCGCCTGCAGCTCGCGCACCAGCTCGAGCCGGGCCACGTGGTCGCTGCCGTAGTAGCCCGAGCGGCCGCGCCGGATCGGCGGCGGGACCAGGCCCTTGGTGGTGTAGAAGCGGATGTTGCGCACGCTCACGCCGGTACGGCGCGTCAGGTCGTCGAGCGTCATCGGCTCGGCCGCGACGGCCGCGGACGGGTCGCGGTCGGCGGGCTTGGGTCCGCGGGCAGGGCGGTCGGTCATCGGTCCCTCGGGGCAGAGGCGGACGGGGCGGGCGCGAACGAGCGGGTTCAGCGACGGGCAGCGCGTGGGAGACGGGTCACACTGGTTGACGACGCTAACAGCAGGAGTGTCACAATCGGTGCTCAGCCCCGTCCCCGACAGTCTGGACCACCGTCATGGCCGAGCAGCCGCAAGCCTTCGTGTACGACGCCATCCGCACGCCGCGGGGGAAGGGCAAGGCCAACGGCTCGCTCCACGAGGTGAAGCCGCTCGACCTGGTCGTCGGGCTGCTCGACGAGATCAAGGACCGCAACCCCGGCCTGGACCCGGGGCGCGTGGACGACGTCGTGCTCGGCGTCGTCAGCCCGATCGGCGACCAGGGCGGCGACATCGCCAAGGCGGCCGCGCTCGCCGCGGGCTACCCCGAGACCGTCGCCGGCGTGCAGCTGAACCGCTTCTGCGCCTCGGGGCTCGAGGCGGTCAACCAGGCCGCGGCCCGGGTGCGGTCCGGCTTCGAGGACCTGATCCTGGCC
Organism: uncultured Actinomycetota bacterium; assembly: GCA_963845655.1. GTDB lineage: Bacteria > Actinomycetota > Actinomycetes > Propionibacteriales > Nocardioidaceae > Nocardioides_B. The sequence continues at coordinate 46,443 of CAWJTB010000013.1, forward strand.
GGCGGCGTCGAGTCGATGTCGCGGGTCGCGATGGGCTCCGACGGCGGCGCCTGGGCGATGGACCCCCGTACGGCGCTGGACACCTCGTTCGTGCCGCAGGGCATCGGCGCCGACCTGATCGCCACGCTCGAGGGCTTCTCGCGCACGGACGTCGACGGTTTCGCGACCGAGTCGCAGGCGCGGGCCGCCAAGGCGCAGGCCAACGGCTACTTCGACCGCTCGGTGATCCCGGTGCGCGACTTCAACGGGGTGACGGTGCTGGAGCGCGACGAGTTCATTCGCCCCGGCACGACGGTCGAGAGCCTCGCCGGCCTGAAGCCGTCGTTCGCCGGGATCGGCGACCAGGGCGGCTTCGACTCGGTGGCGCTGGAGAAGTACCACTGGGTCGAGGAGATCGACCACGTCCACCACGCGGGCAACTCCAGCGGGATCGTCGACGGCGCGGCGCTCGTCGCGATCGGGACCGAGCAGGTCGGCCGCGACCTCGGCCTCACGCCGCGGGCCCGCATCCTCGCCGCGGCGGTGTCCGGCGCCGACCCGACGATCATGCTGACCGGTCCGGCCCCGGCCTCGCGCAAGGCGCTGGCCAAGGCGGGGCTCGACCCCGAGGACATCGACCTCTACGAGATCAACGAGGCCTTCGCCGCGGTCGCGATGCGCTTCATGCGCGACCTGGACCTGCCGCACGAGAAGGTCAACGTCAACGGCGGCGCGATCGCGATGGGGCACCCGCTCGGCGCGACCGGCGCGATGATCCTCGGCACGCTGATCGACGAGCTCGAGCGCCGCGACCTGCGCTACGGCCTGGCCACGCTCTGCGTCGGCGGCGGGATGGGCATCGCCACCGTCGTCGAACGCGTCTGAGCCCTCTCCCCCTCCCCGATTCGTCTGCGGACGCCGTACGGCGACCACCCGCTGGATCGCAGACGAATCCAGGCATTCGCTTAGGAGCCCCCCGCATGACCCAGACCGAGACCGCCGTCCGCTACGACCGCGACGAGGACGGCATCGTCACGCTGACGCTCGACGACCCGGCCGCGGGCGCGAACACGATGAACGAGGCCTACCGCGACGGCATGCGGGCCGCGGTCGACCGGCTGACGGCCGAGCGGGAGTCCGTCACCGGCGTCGTCGTCACCAGCGCCAAGAGGACCTTCTTCGCCGGTGGCGACCTCAAGCGGATGATCCAGGCCGGGCCGGACGACGCCCCGGTGCTGTTCGCGGAGGTCGAGGGCATCAAGGCCGACCTGCGCCGCCTCGAGACGCTGGGGCGGCCGGTCGTCGCCGCGATCAACGGCGCGGCGCTCGGCGGCGGGTTCGAGATCGCGCTGGCCTGCCACCACCGCGTCGCCTACGACGACCCGCGCACCGAGCTCGGCCTCCCCGAGGTCACGCTCGGCCTGCTGCCCGGAGGCGGTGGCGTCACCCGCGTCGTACGCATGCTCGGCCTCACCGACGCGCTGATGGGGGTGCTGCTCACCGGCACCCGGTTCAAGCCGGCGCAGGCCCTCGAGAAGGGACTCGTCGACGAGCTCGTGAGCGACCCGGCCCAGCTCGTGGCGACCGCGAAGGCGTGGATCCTCGCGCACCGCGACGACCCCGAGGCCGCCGTACAGCCGTGGGACCGCCCCGGCTACCGGATGCCCGGCGGCACCCCGAGCCACCCCAAGCTGGCGGCCTTCCTGCCGGCCTTCCCGGCCAACCTGCGCAAGCAGACCAAGGGGGCCGACTACCCGGCGCCGCGCGCGATCCTGTCCGCGGCCGTGGAGGGCGCGCAGGTCGACTTCGAGACCGCGACCCGGATCGAGTCGCGCTACCTGACCCGGCTGCTGGTCGGGCAGAACTCCACGAACATGATCCAGGCGTTCTTCTTCGACCTGCAGGCGATCAACGCGGGGTCGCTGCGTCCCGAGGGAGTGGAGAGGTTCACCGCCACCAGGCTCGGCGTGCTCGGCGCCGGCATGATGGGCGCCGGCATCGCCTACTCCGCGGCCCGCGCCGGCATCGCCGTGGTGCTCAAGGACGTCGACCGTGGAGGCCGCCGACAAGGGCAAGGCCCACTCCGCGACCGTCCTGGACAAGCAGATCGCCCGCGGCAAGATGACCGCCAGGAGCGCAAGGAGGAGATCCTCGCGCGGATCACCCCGACCGCCGACCCCGGCCGACCTGGCCGGCTGCGACTGCGTCATCGAGGCGGTCTTCGAGGACCCGGCGCTCAAGGCCCGGTGTACGCCGAGGTGCAGGACGTCGTGAACCCCGACGCGCTGCTCGCCTCCAACACCTCGACGCTGCCGATCACCGAGCTGTCGGGCGCGGTGAACCGGCCCGAGGACTTCGTCGGCATGCACTTCTTCTCGCCCGTCGACAAGATGCCGCTCGTCGAGATCATCCGGGGCGAGAAGACCTCGAAGGAGACGATCGCGCGCGCCATCGACGTCGTGCAGCAGATCAAGAAGACGCCGATCGTGGTCAACGACAGCCGCGGCTTCTACACCTCGCGGACCTACGGCACGCTGCTCACCGAGGCGGCCGGCCTGCTCGGCGAGGGCGTCGACCCGCAGACGATCGAGCGGGCCGCCACGATGGCCGGCTTCCCGGCGCCGCCGCTGGCGATGCTCGACGAGGTCTCGCTGACGCTGACCCGGCTGATCCGCAAGGCCACCGAGGACGCCGCCGCCCGCGACGGCGTCGAGCTCGCACCGCAGCCCGGCACCGACACGATCGACCGGATGGTCGACGAGTTCGACCGGCGGGGCAAGGCCGCTGGCGCCGGCTTCTACGACTACCCGCCCGCCGGCCAGGGCGGCACGAAGCGGCTGTGGCCGGGGCTGCGCGAGCACTTCACCCGAGCCGACGCCGACGTGCCGCTGGTCGACATCTCCCAGCGCTACCTGTTCCGGATGGCGCTCGAGACGGCGCGCTGCTTCGAGGAGGGCGTCATCGAGTCCGCGGCCGCCGCGAACATCGGCTCGATCATGGGCATCGGCTTCCCGCCGCTCTACGGGGGCGCCGTGCAGTACATGCAGGGCTACGAGGGTCCCGCCGGCACCGCCGGTGCAGGCACCACCGGCCTGCCCGGCTTCGTCGCCCGCGCCCGCGAGCTGGCCGCGGCCTACGGCGAGCGCTTCGAGCCGCCGGCCTACCTGGTCGACCTCGCCGAGCGTGGGGAGCGCTTCCCCGCCTGATTACCAGGGGATGCAGCGAATCTTTCGCTTCCCATGGTGAAGTTCCCACGGGAAGCGACAGATTCCCTGGGGCAGAGGCCCGCCCTCGGTACGGCGCGCGCGGCCCGCCCTCGGTACGGCGCGCGGTGCCCGCCCTCGGTACGGCGCGCGTCAGCCCGCCCTCGGCACACCACGACGCCGTGCCGATCCCCCGAGGTCGTGATCGTCCACGGGGCGCTTCTCGCCTCACCCGTCCCGGGGAGCCAACACGACGAACCTGGACGTTCCGGACCCGCTGGACGCCCCGGCACGGAACAATGGGGACGGTGACCGCCCCGCCGCACCCGCAGAGCCCGCCTCCTGCGGCGACCCCGTCGAGCCCGGCGACGCCGTCACCGACCGCGCCCGCCGCCCCCCACCCCAGCGCGCCCACCCCCGCCAGCCGACGCCGAGCCCCGCGCCCAACCCCGCGCCGCTCAACCCGAGCCCCGCGCTCAACCCGAGCGGCGCGCCCAACCCCGCGCCGCGCAACCCGAGCGCCGCGTCCAACCCCGCGCCGCGAAACCCAAGCCCCGCGCCCAACCACGACCCCAGCCACCCACAGCCCGACCGGCCGGCGGTCGAGATCTCCGGCCTGCGGGTCAGGTTCGGGGAGGTCGAGGCGGTGCGCGGCATCGACCTGACCGTGCCGCACGGCACCGCGACCGCGTTGCTGGGTCGCAACGGCGCCGGTAAGTCCACGACGATGCGGGTCCTGGCCGGCGTGGTGCCGCTGACCGAGGGGCGCGTGCTCGTCGACGGGATCGACGTACGCACCCACACGTTGCAGGTCAAGCGGGTCACCGGCTACTGCCCCGACGTCGGCGGCCTGGTGCCCCGGGCCACGCCGTGGGAGCACCTGCAGCTCGCGGCGCGGCTGCGTCGGCTGCCGGAGGGCTGGGAGGACCGGGCCGAGCAGCTGCTCGACCGCTTCGACCTGCTCGGTGCCGCGCACCGCGTCACGTCCGGGTTCAGCCACGGCATGGGTCGTCGGATGTCGGTGATCCTGGCGGCGTTCCACCGCCCGCGGGTGCTGCTGCTCGACGAGCCGTTCGACGGCGTCGACCCGCTCGGGGTCGAGGCCACGCTCGAGGTGATCGCGGATGCCCGCGTCGACGGCTCCGCCGTGCTCGTCTCCACCCACCTGCGCGAGATCGCGATCCAGGCCTGCCAGCACGCGATGGTCCTGCGGGGCGGTGCCGCGGTGGCCGCGTTGGCTGCCGAGGAGCTGAGCGGCGAGGAGGGGGCCGGTGTCTACCGCGCCCTCCTCGACTAGCGCGCCGCTGCACCGGCCGCGGCGTCGGCGGTTCGAGGCGCCCTCCCCCACCCGGGAGGTACGCCGCGCGGTGGCCGACCTGCCGCCGCTGCTGTCGTTCCGGCTGTCCGGGCTGCGAGGTCGCTCGCGCCTGGCGGCGCCGATCGCGTTGACGGTGATCGCGCTGCTCACGGTGCTGGCGGCGGTGGTGCCCGCGACCCTGAGGGAGTTCGCGGAACTCACCCGCGCCGACGCCCGCATCCTGCTGCCCTCGGCGTTCGTCGGCGTCCTGGTGATCGCGATCGTGTCGGCGGCCTCGTCGGGCGGTGGTCGCGAGCTGCTGGCCCGCGAGAGCGCCGTCGCGTTCCCGGTCAGTCCCACCACCGACCATCTCGGCGCGCTCGTGATGGCGCCGCTCAACATCGCCTGGCTGCTGCAGGGCTGGGCCGTGATCGGCCTGACGTCGTACGCCGTCGGGGCTCGCCCCACGCTGCCCGCCGCCCTGGTGCCGGTGCTCCTCTGGCTGGTCGCGGCCACGGCGATGGCACAGCTGCTCGCCTGGGTGGTGGAGTGGCTGCGCCGAGGCCCGCAAGGTCGACTGGTCGTGCGTGGCCTCGCCGTCTCGCTGGCACTGCTCGGCTTCGGGGTGATCGGCACCGACCGGCTGACCGGCCTGCTCGACCGCAGCCCCACGCTCGCGATCGCGCTCGGTGTGCTCGACGCGCAGGAGGGGCGCTGGACGGAGTGGCTGCGCGTCGTCCTCCAGCTCACCGCCCTGGCGTCGTTGGCCGTCGCGGTGGGGGCCTGGCTCAACGGCCGGGTCGCCCGACGCGCCCCCCGCGACGAGCTGCGGGTGGAGTCCTCGCACCACGTCCTCAAGGGGCACCCCGGCTCGGACCTGCAGGCAGTGGCCCGGATCGACCGGGCCGGCATCTGGCGCTCGGTGCCGATGCGGCGCGGTCTGGTGGTCCTGGCGCTCTTCCCGGGCCTGGTCGCGCTCGGCGGCGGCCTGACCTGGGACATGCTGGGCATCTTCCCCGGCCTGGTCGCCTCGGGTGGGGCGCTGCTGTTCGGCGTGAACGCCTGGTGCCTGGACGGCCGAGGTGCCCTGTGGCGCGACAGCCTGCCGGTGTCGCCGCGGCTGACGTTCGCCGCCCGCGCCCTGGTGCTGGCCGAGATCCTGCTCGTCGCCACCGTCGTCACGCTGGTGCTGGCCTCGGCCCGTGCGGGGGTGCCGACGCTCTCGCAGCTGGTGGCGGTGGTGTGCGCGACCGTCGTCGTCACCGTGCAGGTGGTGGCCACCGCCCTGCGCTGGTCGGTGCGCCGGCCGTTCGCCGTCGACCTGCGCAGCTCGCGGGCCACCCCGGCGCCGCCGCTGGTGATGGTGGGCTACTCGGCCCGCCTGGCCCTGAGCACGACGTTCACCGGACTGCTGTTCAACACCGCGGCGACCGGTCCGTGGTGGGTGGCGCCGGTGCTCGCCGTGCCCTTCCTGCTGTGGTCGGGCGTCAAGCTCGCCCGCACCGCAGGGTCCTGGACGCACGCGGACGTCCGCGCCCGGGTGGTCGCGACGGTCGCCTCCTAGGAGTCGCGGCGCAGCGCAGCGTGCGCGGCGTTGGCGCCGCAGGCACCGTGCACCCCGCCGCCGGGGTGCGCCGAGGAGGAGGCCAGGTAGAGGTCGCGCACGGGCGTCTCGGCCCGGCCGAGCCCCGGCACCGGTCGCAGGAACAGCTGCTGGCTCAGGGCTGCCGTGCCGCCGTTGAGCGCGCCGTTCTCCAGGCTCTCGTTGCGGTCCTGCAGGTCGCGTGGACCGAGGACCCGACGCGCCACGATGCGGTCGGCCAGCCCGGGGGCGTAGGCCGCGAGCCGGTCCTGCATCCGGTCGGCGAACCGCTCCGCGTCGTCGCGGTCCCAGGCCCCGGTGATCGTGCCGTCACCGGCGTCCGAGCTCGTCCGCTGCGGCACGTGGGTGTAGGCCCACAGCGACTCGGCGCCCTGCGGCGCGCGGGTCGGGTCGGCGGCCGCCATCTGCCCGACGAGCAGGAAGGGCCGCGAGGGTATGGCGCCCGCGTCCATCTCGCGCTGCCACGTGAGCACCTCCTCGACGGACTCGCTGATGTGGACCGTCCCGGGGGCTTCGCTCGGCTGCGCGGCCCACGGCACCGGGCCGTCGAGGGCCCAGTCCACCTTGACCGTGCCCGGGTCCCAGCGGAACAGCCGCATCAGCTTGCGGGTCCGTCCGGGCAGGTCGTCCCAGTCGACCAGGCCGCCGTACAGCGCCGGTGCCGGAACGTCCGCGAGCACCGCCTTGCGAGCCGCGACGACCTCCCCGTCCTCGGTGCGTACGGCGACCGCTCGGCCGTCCTCGACCACGACCTGACGCACGCGCACGCCGCACTGCACCCGACCGCCGCGGGACTCCAGCCGGCGCACGAGCGCGTCGGTCAGGGCGCCCGCACCCCCGAGCGGGACGGGGTAGCCGTGCACCTGCGCGGTCATCGCCAGCAGCAGGCCGTAGACCCCCGACCCCGCCGACGTCAGCGACGCGTCGCCGTGGGCGGCGTTGCCCGCGAGCAGCATCCGCGCGGCCTCGCCCCGGAACTCCCGTCGCACCATGGCCGCGGACGAGCCGATCGCGGTCCGCAGGAAGCCGAGCCCGCCGCGCCCCGGCAGCGCCGCGAGCGTGCGCGCCCCCCGTCGCACCGGGGGGAACGGGCTCATCAGGGCGTCGACCATCGGCTCACCGAGCCGGTCCCACAGCGCGCAGAGCCGCAGCCACGCCTCGCCGTCGCCGGGGGTGTGCGCATCGAGCCCGGCGGCGGTCAGGTCGCGGTCGCGGTGCAGCAGGGCCCAGCGCCCGTCGGCGAAGGGGGTGCCCACGACCGAGGGCGCGTGTGACCAGGTCAGCCCGTGCGACTCCAGGTCCATCGACTTCATCGCCGGGGAGATCAGCGCGAGCGGGTAGAACGAGCTGAACGTGTCGTGCACGTAGTCCGGGTGCACGTCGTTCGCGCTGCGGACGGCGCCGCCGTAGGTCGGCTGCGCCTCCAGGACCAGGACGTCCCAGCCGGCGTCGGCGAGCAGGTTGGCGGCCACGAGACCGTTCGGCCCGCTGCCGACGACGACCGCGTCGGGGCCCTTCTGGCTGGCGATGGTGTCCTACTGGCCCTGGCTGCCGACGGCGCACTTCATCATCGGCTGCACGAGGGTCTTCTGCGCCTCTTCCTGCTTGCCGTTGAAGATCTGCGTGAACATGGTGCGCAGGTTGTCCTCGGTGAGGACCTTGGTGACGCAGTCCTTCATCTCGGCGGGGATGTCGCCGCTCTCGTCCATCGCGGTCTTCATCATGCCCTCGACGTCGGTGCACTCGAAGAGCACGTCGGTGGCGGACTTCGCGTCGCCCTCGGACATCTTCACGTCGGTGACGTTGTCCTTGGCCTTGTTGTCCTTGGTGAGCAGGCCGTACTTCTGCAGCTTCTCGGTGCCGATCTCGTCGACCAGCCCGTCGCCGATGCAGTCGGCGTCCTTCTCCTTCATGTCGAGGAACTGGGAGGCGGAGTCGCTGGCCTTCTGCTCCTTCATGATCGAGTCGGAGATGGCCTTCGCGGCCGCCTCGTCCTCGTTGGCGCCGCAGGCGGTCGTGGTGAGGGCCAGCACGGCGAGCACGCCGGCGGTCAGGGTCTTCCTCATCGGATGTCTCCCGTGTCGTAGGTCGTCGGGTGTGTGAGCCCGCTGAGCCCCGGACGAGACCCCAGAGGCACCCTAACGACTCACCCTGAGGAGCGCCGCCAGGGCGTCGACCCCGTGCCTCACCACGTCCTCCTGGGAGCGGGTGCGGTGGGCGGCCGGCTGCCCGGACCAGGCCAGTGCGAGGTCCTCGACGTACTTCCACCACGCGTGCACCACGTCGTACGACGGGTCGTCGGTCCGGCACGCCACCACCCGTCGGGTCGCCTCGGCCCAGATGCCGTCGTACACCTCGACGACGGCCAGGTCCGCCCGGCCGGTGCCGTGGAGCAGGGAGAGGTAGAAGGCGCGGCGGCGCTCGATCTGCTCCACGAACAGCCGCACCATCTGCTCGACCTGGGCGTCGGGCGGCAGCGTGGGATCGGGGGCGGTGGTGCGCAGGATCCGGCGGCCGGCGGCGGACAGGCACGCGAGGTGGAAGTCGCGCTTGGTGGGGAAGTAGTGGAACAGCAGCCCGCGCGAGATCCCGGCCTCCGCGGCGACCTCGTCGAGGGGCAGGTCCTGGATCGGGGTGGCGACCAGCTTGGCGAGCCCGATCCCGACGAGCTGGCGACGCCGGTCGTCGGCGGTGAGCCGCCTGCCCGCATTGCTGGCTCGTGTCTGGCTCACACTGTTGAGCATTGCTCAACAAGGTCCTAGGGTCAACGCCATGGACTTCTCCCCCTCGCCCCGCGCCGCCGACCTCACCGCTCGCGTGCAGGCCTTCGTCCAGACCGAGATCGACCCGATCGAGGCCGACTACCACCGCGAGCTGCGCGGTCTGCGGGAGGGCGCCGGGGACGTGTGGACGCCGCTGCCGGTGATCGCCGAGCTGCAGCAGAAGGCGCGCGCCCAGGGGCTGTGGAACCTCTTCCTGCCGCGCGATCACGCGGGGCCCTACGCGGAGCGGTACGGCACCGACGGCGGGGAGGGGCTGACCAACATCGACTACGCGCCGATCGCGGAGCTGACCGGTCGCTCCGCGCTCGCGCCGCACGTGTTCAACTGCAACGCCCCCGACACCGGCAACATGGAGGTGCTGCTGAAGTACGGCACCGACGAGCAGCGCGCCACCTGGCTCGAGCCGCTGCTCGAGGCCCGGATCCGCAGCGCCTTCACGATGACCGAGCCGGACGTCGCGTCCTCCGACGCGACCAACATGGCCGCCACCGCGGTGGTCGAGGGCGACGAGGTCGTGATCAACGGCCGCAAGTGGTGGTCCACCGGCGTCGGGCACCCGGACTGCAAGATCTTCGTGTTCATGGGCCTCACCGACCCGGAGGCCGACCGCAAGTCCCGGCACACGATGGTGCTCGTGCCGCGTGACGCCCCGGGTGTGCGCGTCGAGCGGATGCTGTCGGTCATGGGGATGCACGACGAGCCCCACGGTCACGGCATCGTGTCGTTCACCGACGTCCGGGTGCCCTTGGCCAACGTGCTCCTGGGTCCTGGCCGGGCCTTCGAGATCGCCCAGGGCCGGCTCGGCCCGGGCCGCGTGCACCACTGCATGCGGCTGGTCGGGCTGGCCGAGATGGCCCTCGAGCACGCCGTACGACGGGCGTCCGCGCGCACTGCGTTCGGTCGGCCGCTCGCCAAGCTCGGCGGCAACGCCGAGCGGATCGCCGACGCCCGGATCGCCATCGACTCGGCCCGGCTGCTGGTCCTGCACGCCGCCTGGAAGCTCGACACCGCCGGCGCGCAGGGCGCCCTGTCCGAGGTCAGCCAGATCAAGGTCGCGGTGCCCGCGATGGCCCAGCAGGTCGCCGACATGGCGATGCAGCTCCACGGCGCCGCCGGCTTCGACGAGGAGCTGCCGCTCGCCGCAGCCTGGGTCAGCGCCCGCTCGCTGCGGATGGCCGACGGCCCCGACGAGGTGCACCGCGGCGTGATCGCCCGCCTCGAGCTGGCCAAGCACGCATGAGGGTCCTGGTGACCGGGGGGTCCTCGGGGCTCGGCGCCGCGCTGGTCGCCCGGTTCGCCGAGCGGGGCGACTCGGTGCTGTCCTGCGACGTCACCACGCCCGCCGCCGAGTTGTCAGGCGCTGACGTCGCCAGGGCGACGTCAGCGCCTGACAACTCCGTGGTGCGGCGGCGGCTCGACGTCACCTCCGAGGACGACTGGGCCGCGACGCGCGCCTGGGTGGAGCAGGAGTGGGGCGGTCTCGACCTGCTGGTCAACAACGCCGGGGTCGCGGGCGGCGGCCGCGTCGAGCTGTGCTCGCTCGAGGAGTGGCAGTGGATCTTCGACGTCAACCTCTTCGGCATGGTCCGCGGCACCCGGGCGTTCGTCTCCCTGCTGAAGGCCCAGGGCTCGGGCCGGATCGTCAACACCGCCTCGCTCGCCGGCCTGGTGCACCCGCCCGGCATGGGGTCCTACAACGCCGTCAAGGCCGCCGTCGTCGCGTTCAGCGAGACGCTGTCGCACGAGCTCGCCCCCTTCGGCGTCGGGTGCACGGTCGTGTGCCCGTCGTACTTCAAGACCAACCTGATGGACTCCCTGCGCGGCCAGGACGTCGACCTCGCCGCCCAGCTGTGCGCGGCTGGTCGAGTCGTCCCCGATCAGCGCCGACGACATCGCGGTGGCGGTGCTCGACGGCCTCGACCGCGGCCTCGACGTGGTCGTCCCGGACGAGCCCGCGCGGGCGGCGTACGCCCTCAAGCTCGGCGACCGCGAGGCCTACGACGCCCAGATGCGCGCAACCGCGGCGCGGGTCGCCCAACGCACAGATCAGCGGACGGATCAGCGGACCGCCACCAGCAGCGAGGAGCAGGCATGAGCGACCCGACGACCGCGGTCCGCGACGAGGACGCCTTCGACGTGGAGGCGGTCGCGGCCTGGCTGCGCGAGCACGGCGACGACGTGCCCGCGGGCACCCCGGAGGTGCAGCAGTTCCCCGGAGGCGCCTCCAACCTGACCTACCTGCTGCGCTACCCGTCCCGCGACCTCATCCTGCGGCGACCGCCGGGCGGCCAGAAGGCCAGGAGCGCCCACGACATGGGCCGCGAGCACCGCATCCAGTCCGCGCTCGCGCCGGTGTTCCCCTACGTCCCGGGGATGGTCGCGTTCTGCGACGACCCCGAGGTGATCGGGTCGGACTTCTACGTCATGGAGAAGGTCGAGGGGACCATCCCGCGCAGCGAGCTGCCCGACGGCGTGTCCCTCGACGAGCAGGCGGCGGGGCAGCTGTGCCGCGACTTCCTCGACGTGCTCGTCGAGCTGCACCAGGTGGACCCGACGGCGGCCGGGCTCGACGACCTCGGCAGGGGCGCCGGCTACGTCGCTCGCCAGGTCGGCGGCTGGTCCGACCGGTTCCGCAAGGCCCGCACCGACAACGTCGGCGACTACGAGACCGTGATGGGGTGGCTCGAGGAGCACCAGCCCGCCGACATCGCGACGACCGTGATCCACAACGACTTCCGGCTGGACAACGTCGTGCTGGCGACCGAGGGTCCCGTGAAGGTCGTCGGCGTCCTGGACTGGGAGATGGCCACGCTCGGTGACCCGCTGATGGATCTCGGCGGAGCGATGGCCTACTGGATCCAGGCCGACGACGACGCCGACTTCCTCGCCCTGCGCCGCCAGCCCTCGCACCTGCCGGGCATGCTGACGCGCGCCGAGATGGTCGCGCACTACACCGAGCGGATGGGCTACGCGGTGACGCCCGAGCAGTGGCGGTTCTACGAGGTGTTCGGCCTGTTCCGCCTCGGGGCCATCGCCCAGCAGATCTACTACCGCTACCACCACGGTCAGACCCGCAACGAGGCCTACGCCCACTTCCTGCCGATGGTGCAGCTGCTCGAGAAGCGCTGCGAACGGCTGATCGCCCCGTGAGCCTGCTGCTCCTGGTGAGGCATGGCCAGGCGTCGTTCGCGTCCGACGACTACGACCTGCTCTCCGCGACCGGGTTGGAGCAGTCGCGCGTGGTCGGCGGAGCGCTGGCTGCGCGCGGCGTACGCCCCGACCTCGTCGTCCGCGGATCGATGAAGCGGCACCGCCAGACCGCCGAGGCGGCCCTCGACGGGGCCGGGTGGACCGGTGCCGTCGAGGAGGACGCCGGCTGGGACGAGTTCGACCACCTGAGCACGCCCGCCGGACCGGTGAGCTTCGAGGGCGTCGACGGCGAGTCCCTCGAGGAGCGCTCCCGCCGCTTCGAGGCGACCATCGACCGGTGGGCGTCCGGGCGGCACGACGACGAGTACGACGAGAGCTTCCCGGCCTTCCGGGGACGCGTCGACGCGGCCTTCGCCCGCACGCTGGAGCGGCTCGGCCCGCGGGAGACCGCCGTCGTGTTCACCTCAGGTGGACCGGTGTCGTGGGTGGCCGCGACGCTGGCCGACGGCGGCCTCCCGGCCTGGGCGCGGCTCTCCAAGGTCGTGGTGAACTCCTCGGTGACCAAGGTGCTCGCCGGACGGCGCGGCACCCACCTGGTGACGTACAACGACCACAGCCACCTCGAGGGCGCCGACCGCGCCCTGCTCACCTACCGCTGACCCGAGGAACCCGATGCGCCAGTCCATCCTGATCACCGGAGCGAGCAGTGGCCTGGGCGAGGAGATGGCCCGCCAGTTCGCCGCCCGCGGCCACGACCTCGCGCTGTGTGCCCGCCGCACCGACCGGCTCGAGACGTTGCGGGCCTCGCTGCTGGCCGAGCACCCGGACCGGCGCGTCGAGGTCCGGGCGCTCGACGTCAACGACCACGACCAGGTCTTCGAGGTGTTCCGGTCGTTCGCCGCGGACTTCGGCAGCCTGGACCGCGTGGTCATCAACGCCGGCCTCGGCAAGGGCGCCCCGCTCGGCACCGGCGGCTTCGCGGCCAACCGCGAGACCGCGATGACCAACTTCGTGGGGGCGCTCGCCCAGACCGAGGCCGCGCTCGAGGTGTTCCGGGCGCAGCACGCCGGCCACCTGGTGATGATCTCGTCCATGTCGGCGGTGCGCGGCATGCCCGGGACCGTCACCACCTATGCCGCCACCAAGGCCGGCGTCGCGCACCTGGCCGAGGGCGTCCGCGCCGACGTGCTGGGCACCCCGATCGCCGTGACGGTGATCTATCCCGGCTACATCCGCTCGGAGATGAACGAGAAGGTGACAAGCGCTCCGTTCATGGTCTCGACCGAGAAGGGCGTCGCCGCGATCGTCGAGGCGGTCGAGAAGGAGAAGGCGCACGCACGCGTGCCGCCGTGGCCCTGGGTGCCGCTCGGCTTCGCGCTCGAGCACCTCCCGCTCCGGGTGGCCCGGAGGTTCATGGGCTGACCGGGTGGGGCCCTTGCGTCCGGCGCCCACGCAGGACAGCCTGGGGCCATGAGCGGACGTGTGGTGCACTTCGAGGTCCCCTTCGACGACCAGGCGCGAGCCTCGTCCTTCTACGGCGAGGTCTTCGACTGGGACCTCCAGCCGATGCCGGAGATGTCCTACGTCATGGTGACGACCGGGCCGACCGCGCCCCAGGGCGGCGGTCCGCAGGAGCCGGGGTTCATCAACGGCGGCATGCTCCGCCGTGGCGGTGACGTCACCGCCCCGGTGATCGTGATCGGCGTCGACGACATCGACGCCACCCTCGAGGCCGCGGAGGCCCAGGGCGGTTCGACCGTCGAGGGGAAGACCCAGGTCGGGGAGATGGGCTTCTCGGCCTACCTCAAGGACTCCGAGGGCAACCTGATCGGCCTGTGGCAGAACCCCTGATCGGGATGCGCGGTCGCTAGGGCCGCGACTCCCAGTTCATCGCGCCGACCATGATCATCCGCAGCTGCTGCTCGGCGGTGCGCACCACCTCGCGCTCGACCTCGGGGCGGCCCGGGGGAGCGGCGACGATGGCCTCGGCCGTGGAGACCATCGCGGTCACGATCAGGTTGGCCATGATCCGCAGGTCGTCGGAGGACCAGGTCTCGGTCCCCGCGATCCGGGCCAGGTCGGTGGCGAGCTCGCGCTCGATCAGCTCGAGCTCGTGCCGGATCGCGTCGCGGACGACAGGCGGACCGCCGGTGCGCTCGCGGGCGATGAACCGGAAGTGCTGACGTCGCTGGTGCACGTGCTCGACGAGCACCGCGACCGAGCCGCTGATCGCTCCCTTCAGCTCGCTGCTGGAGCGCCGTACGTCGCGCAGCATCTCGCGCAGCGAGGCGAAGGACTGGTCGACCAGCGCCAGGCCGAGCTCGTCGAGGGAGTCGAAGTGCCGGTAGAACGCGGTCGGCACGATCCCGACGGCCCGGGTGACCTGGCGCAGCGACACCGTCGCGAGGCTCTCCTCGTCGGCGATCCCCAGCGCCGCGTCGAGGATCGCCCGACGGGTGCGCTGCTTGCGCTCCTGCCGGCTCTCCGGTGACTCCTGCCGGGTGACCACGGCCCCGAGGCTACCGCCCGGGCGCCGCTGGGTGGGTGCACGTGTGCACTGGTCGGCGATCGGGAGGGCGCCGATCCGGGTGCGTGCGCGAGATCACCGACGGCAGGGGTTGACCATACCGGGGGTATGTCGTCTATCGTTTTGAGTGCACGGTCGTTCACTGAAAGGACCGAACACATGAGCCTCACCCAGACCCTCCTCCGGTCGCCCGCGGTTGCCGCGCTCACCTCGCCGCACGGAGTCGACCGCTACCTGGAGCTGGTGAACCCGCTGTGGGCCGCCCACGAGGTCCGCGCCCGCGTCGTCCGCGTCACCCGCGAGACCCAGGACGTCACCACGCTCACGCTGCACCCCACCAACACCTGGAACGGCTTCGCCGCCGGCCAGCACGTCCAGGTCGGCGTCGAGATCGACGGCGCCCGGCACACCCGCTGCTTCTCGATCAGCTCCTCGGAGCTGGCGCACAAGCTGCGGAGCGACCCCACCTTCACCCTCACCGTGCGCGGCCACGACGACGGCGTCGTCTCCCGGCACCTCGCCCGTCGCGCGAGCATCGGGACCGTCCTGCACCTCTCGCAGGCCGAGGGCGACTTCACCCTGCCCTCGCTCTCGCTGATGCCGCGCCGGCTGCTGATGATCTCCGGCGGCTCGGGCATCACCCCCCTGATGTCGATGCTGCGCTCGCTCGTCGACCGCCGCTACGAAGGTCGGATCACCTTCGTGCACTACGCGCGCACGCCGGAGGAGACGATCTTCGCCGCGGAGCTCGACGAGCTCGCGGAGCGTGCGAACGTCGACCTGACCGTCGTACACACCCGCACGGGGGAGAAGCGCTTCAGCGAGCTCCAGCTCCGGGCCCTCGCCCCGAAGTACGCCCAGACGCTCACCTACGCCTGCGGCCCCGCGGGTCTCATCGAGGCCCTCTCGGCGCTGTACGACGCCCGGGGCTGCGCCGACCGACTGCGCGTCGAGTACTTCAAGACCTCCACGCTGCGGACCGACCCCGAGGACGCCGAGGGCAGCGTGCGGTTCGCGCGCGCTGGCCGGAGCGCCGACAACACCGGTGCGACGTTGCTCGAGCAGGCTGAGGCGCTCGGCCTGCGCCCGACGTACGGCTGTCGGATGGGCATCTGCTTCAGCTGCACCACGCGCAAGACGCAGGGCACCGTGCGCGACGTCGTGACGGGCGCCGAGTCGGCCCGGCCCGACGAGGACATCCGGATCTGCGTCAGCCAGCCCGTCGGCGACTGCGCCGTCGACCTCTGACCACCCCCCACCCCCCCGTCGATTCGTCTGCGACCGCCCCGCGGGCAGGACCCGCCAGACCGCAGACGAATCGGGAAGCGAGACCACCATGGACAAGATCACCCTCACCCCCGAGCAGCTCGAGACCTTCGGCGCCGAGATGGACGAGATCCGCCAGCGGGTCCTGTCCCAGCTCGGCGAGGAGGACGCCGACTACATCCGCGGCGTCGTCAAGGCCCAGCGCGCCTTCGAGGTCGCCGGCCGCGCCCTGTTCTACCTGCCGCCGGCCTGGCCGCTCGCCGTCGCGTCGCTGTCCGTGTCGAAGATCCTGGACAACATGGAGATCGGGCACAACGTGATGCACGGCCAGTACGACTGGATGGGCGACCCGGGCCTGAACTCCCGGATGTACGAGTGGGACAACGTCTGCCCGAGCGAGCAGTGGAAGTACTCCCACAACTACATCCACCACACCTACACCAACATCCTCGGCAAGGACCGCGACATCGGCTACGGCATCCTGCGGATGGACGAGGACCAGCCCTGGCACCCCTACTACCTCGGCAACCCGGTGTACGCCGTCCTGCTGATGCTGTTCTTCGAGTGGGGGGTCGCCATGCACGACCTGGAGGTCGAGAACCTCGTCGCGGGCACGCGCAAGCTCGAGGAGAACAAGGCCCTGCACGCCGGCATCATGCGCAAGGTCAAGCAGCAGGCGCTCAAGGACTACGTGCTGTTCCCGGCGCTCACCGGCCCGCTGTTCCCGCTGACGCTCGCGGGCAACGCGACCGCCAACCTGGTGCGCAACGTGTGGGCGTTCAACATCATCTTCTGCGGGCACTTCCCGGCCGGCGTCGCGACCTTCAGCGAGGAGGAGACCGAGGACGAGAGCCGCGGCCTCTGGTACTACCGCCAGCTGCTCGGCTCGGCCAACATCACCGGCTCCCGGTTGCTGCACCTGATGAGCGGCAACCTGTCCTTCCAGATCGAGCACCACCTGTTCCCCGACATCCCGGCGCGCCGCTACCCCGAGATCGCTCCGGAGATCCGCGCCATCTGCGAGCGCTACGAGCTGCCCTACAACACCGGGCCGCTGCTCAAGCAGCTCGGCAGCGTCGCCGCGAAGATCTGCCGGCTCGCGCTGCCCCCGAAGAAGTCTCCGAGCGAGGCCCCGGTTGCCGAGGTCGCGAAGGCTGCCTGACACTGGCGGCATGAGGATGGCGACGTGAAGGACAGGCTGAGCAGGGGCGAGATCCGCAAGGACGCCCTGCAGGACGGCGTCGAGGCGGCCGCCACGGCCGTGGGTGCGGTGACCGGCATCGTGACCACGGCCGTGCGCGACGTGGCCCGGGCGGTGGGTGGTCTGGCCACCGAGCTGTTCGAGATCCGCGACTCCGCCCGCAAGGCGTCCGACGACCACGTGTCACCGGACGACGAGGCCCCCAGCTAGGGCAGGCCCGTGGACGGTTTGCCAGCGTCGTACGCCTGCTGGAGCGTCCATAACCCCGCGTTACAAGTGGGGGGAGGAGGTCAGCCGAAGCGCAGGGCGACGTCGCGCAGGTGCAGCGAGAGCACCGGACGCCGGCCGTGCAGGAAGCCCAGCGGGCCGTGCGGGTCGAAGGACCAGCTGCCCCGGCACGGCAGCGACCGGGCGCGCCCGGCGAACGGCGTGCGGACCGGGTCGGAGGAGCCGGCCCGCTCCTGCGACAGCGTCATCGCGAACGGCGCCCGCACCAGAGCGGCCCCCGGCACCGCCGTGAAGGTGGCGGTGGCCAGGTGCCGGCCCTCGGCGACCCCGCTGAAGGAGGTCCGCTCGAGCGGTCCGTACGACGCGTGGCGCAGCGGCAGGTCGGCGAGCTCCTTGGGAATCGCCCACAGCGACCGGCCGCCGTCGCGGGACGCCGGCGAGTCCACCCAGATGTCGGTGATGCGGACCCGCGGGGCCCGGCCGTCTCGCAGCAGCCGGGCCACGAGCAGCTCGTGGTAGGTCAGCACGCCCGGCTCGACGTAGTCCACGAACGCGGCGCCGTACAGCCCGGCCGGCCGGTCGGGACGCCCCCCGGCGTCGCGCACGGCGAACAGCGAGAGCCACAGCTGGGCGGACAGCTGCCAGGGCGGAGACGGGAAGGGCACCGGGGCACCCTAGCCCCAGGGTGAGCGCCCTCCCCGAATGAAACGAGTTCTGGCACAGTGGCCCGATGGACAACGGGGTGTGCGTCATCGGAGCGGGCTCCTCCGGTATCGCCGCCGCCCAGGTCCTGCACGCCCGCGGCATCCCCTTCGACTGCTTCGAGGTCGGCAGCCAGGTCGGCGGCAACTGGCGCTACGACAACGACAACGGGATGTCCTCGGCCTACCGCTCGCTGCACATCAACACCTCGCGCCAGATGATGGAGTACCGCGCCTTCCCGATGCCGTCGGACCTCCCCGACTACCCCAGCCACTGGCAGATCGCGGCGTACTTCGACTCCTACGTCGACCACTTCGGCTTCCGGGACGCCATCTCCTTCCGCACCGAGGTCGTGAAGGTCGAGCCGGTCAACGGCGGCACGAGCGGGTACGACGTGACGACGCGCGCCCGCGACGAGTACGGCGACGTCGGCGAGCCCGAGGTGCGCCGCTACCGCCACATCGTCGTCGCCAACGGCCACCACTGGGACCCCCGCTGGCCGGAGCCGTCGTTCCCGGGGGCCGCGGAGTTCCCGGGCGTGCAGGTCCACGCGCACTACTACCGCACGCCCGAGCTGTTCGTGGGCAAGCGGGTGCTGGTGCTCGGCATCGGCAACTCCGCCACGGACATCGCCGTGGAGTCCTCGCGCGTCGCCGACGAGACCTACCTCGCCATGCGCCGCGGGGCGTGGATCCTGCCGAAGTACGCCTTCGGCCGCCCCACCGACCGCCTCAACGACTCGGTGCTGGCCCGCGCGCCGCTGGCAGTGCAGTCGGTGGTCATGGGCGCGCTGGTCCGGGCGACCCAGGGCCGGGTCACCGACTACGGCCTCCCGAAGCCCGACCACGCGGTGCTGCACGCGCACCCGACCGTCTCCGCGGACCTGCTGACCCGGCTGGGGCACGGCGACATCGAGGTCAAGCCCAACGTCGACCGCTTCGAGGGCGCGAAGGTCTTCTTCACCGACGGCAGCGCGGCCGAGGTGGACGTCGTGGTCTACGCCACCGGCTACAAGGTGACCTTCCCGTTCCTCGACGAGCGCGTCGTCCCGGCCCGCGACAACCACGTCGACCTCTACCGTCGCGTCGTCGACCCCGACCACCCCGGCCTCTTCTTCCTCGGCCTGGTGCAGCCCCTCGGCGCGGTGATGCCGCTCGCGGAGGCGCAGGCCGGGTGGGTCGCCGACCTGGTCACCGGCGAGGGCGCACTGCCGTCGTACGACGAGATGCGGCGGCAGGTCCGGATCTACGACGAGTTGGTCCAGAAGCGCTACGTCGCCTCCAAGCGGCACACGATCCAGGTGGACTTCCACCTCTACCTCGCCGAGCTGAAGCGGGAGCGGCGGGCGTCGCGGGAGCGCGCCGGGCAGGCACCGACGTCGCCGCTGCGCCGGCTTGTCAGGCGCTCACGTCGTCAGGGCGACGTCACCGCCTGACAACGGCGCTCAGCGCGGCGGCGCGGTGCTGTCGCGCACGACCAGCTCCGTGGGCAGCACGATGTGCCGCGCCCGCGGCTTGGTGCCGGCGGCCTTGGCCGCCATCACCCGGGTCAGCTCGGCCGCGGACTTCTTGCCCTTCTCCGCGACGTCCTGCCGCACGGTGGTGAGCTGCGGTCGCAGCCGCCGGGCCAGCGGGCTGTCGTCGAAGCCGACGACCGACAGGTCGGTGGGCACGTCGAGGCCGAGCTCGTGCGCGGCGCGGACGACGCCGCTGGCGATCACGTCGGAGAAGCAGAGCACGGCCGTGGGGCGGTCGTCGCCGCGGAGCAGCTCGAGCGCGACGCGGTAGGAGTCCTCGTCCGCGCTGTGCTCCTGCCGGTGCACCAGCGGCGTGATGCCCGCAGGGGTGAGGGCGTCGAGGTACCCGAGCAGGCGCTCGCGGGAGACGTACTTCGAGGCGTCGGCGTCCGCGACCGCGTCGCTCACGACGCCGACCGACCCGCCCATCGCCGCGGTGAGTACGGCGATCCGGGTGTGTCCCAGGTCGACGAGGTGCTGCGCGGCGCCGCGCGCGCCCCCCCGGTCGTCGACGTTGACCGAGGTGATGCCCGGCGCGGGCTCCTGGTCGACGAACACGACGGGGAGACCGCGTCGGATCAGCCACTCGGCGGCCTCCATCGACGGGTCGCAGGAGTAGACCAGGGCAGCGTCCATCGGCACGTCGCGCGCCGGGATCATGTCGCCGACGGGCACCGAGGAGAGCAGGGTGAGCGCCAGGCCGGTGGGCGCCACCTCTCCGGCGATGGCGCCGAGGAAGCCGGTCGCGACGTCGTCGTCGAAGGCGTAGCGCAGCGACGAGGTGAGCAGGATGCCGATCGCGCCGCTGGTGCCGCGGGCCAGGGCGCGTGCGGCGGGGTCGGGGCCGACGTAGCCGAGCTTCGTGGCGGCGTCGAGGATCGTCGTACGCAGCGACTCGGAGAGCTGGTCGGGACGCGAGAAGGCGTTGGAGACCGTCATCCTGCTCACGCCGACCTGGTCGGCGATCGTCTGCAGGGTCACTCGTGCCATGCCGCCAGCGTAGCCAGTGGTGTGGCGCACGCTGAGCGGCACGGCACGAGCTTTCGACTCCCCGAGCGAGGGGTCAGTGGGCGGTGCGGCCGGCGCCGGTCGGGCGCAGGGCTCGGGCGAGCCGGCTCCGGGTGGTGCGGACGCGCGGGGCGCGCGCGGAGGGCCGGGCCGGGACCGTCTCGTCGTCGAAGGCGGCGAACTGCTGGGCGACCGCGCTGCGCGCGACGTCGAGGGGGAGAAGGGACTGCATGAGGTGCTCCTTGATAGCGGGTGCTGCTGTTCTATACCGCTACAGTACGGGCCGGCTCTGTATCGGTCAAGTCGGTGTGGTGTGGGCTGCCTCTCAGTCGCCCGTCGGGCGGGCGTCGCGCAGCCCGACCCCGGCGACCAGGGCGCCGCCGAACAGCAGCACGGCGCAGACGAGCTGCGCCTGCGCGTAGCCCGCGCCGAACACCGCCGGGTCCTGGTAGTCCGCACCCGCGATCCCGACCAGGGCCGGCAGGGCGGACACCGAGAGCAGCGAGCCCGTCCGGGCCACGGCGTTGTTGATGCCGCTCGCGATGCCGGCGGAGCGGTCCGGCGCCGCCGCGAGCACGGTCGAGGTCAGGGGCGCGACCAGCAGCGCCAGCCCGCACGGAGAACACCAGCATCCCCGGCAGCACGCCGGTCCAGTAGCCGGTGGCGGCATCGACCTCGCGCAGCAGCAGCGTGCCCGCGCCGCACAGCAGCGGCCCCACGGTGAGGGGCACCCGCGGGCCGATCCGGGCGGCCAGCGCCCCCGCCCGGGACGACAGCGCGAGCATCACCAGCGTCAGAGGCAGCGTCGCGAGCCCGGCCGCCAACGGGGACCACCCCGTCACGATCTGCAGCTGCAGCACCAGGAAGAACAGCATCGCCCCGAGCGCGCCGTAGACCAGCAGGGTCAGCAGGTTGGCCACCGAGAAGGTCCGTGACGCGAAGAGCCGCATCGGCACCAGCGGCTCGCGCAGGCGGCGCTCGAGCAGCACGAACACCCCCATCGCGAGGCCGCCGACCGCAGCGGCGGTGACCACCCAGCTGCGCGGCGCCGTCGAGGACTCGATCAGCGCGTAGCTGACACCGCCGAGCCCGAGGGCGCCGAGCGACGCACCCAGCACGTCGAAGCGTCGGCCCGCCTCCGGGTCGCGCGACTCCGGCACGTGCCGCGCCGCGACCAGGACCACGAAGACCGCGACCGGCACGTTGATCAGGAAGATCCACCGCCAGCTCAGGTGGGCGACGATCACACCGCCCAGGAACGGGCCGAGCGCGGCCGCGATGCCGCCGAGCCCGGCCCACTGGCCGATCACCCGCCCGCGGTCGGCCGGCCGGAAGGAGCCCGAGATCATCGCCAGGCTGCCGGGCGTGAGCAGCGCCGCGCCGATGCCCTGCAGCAGCCGCGCGACGATCAGCTGTCCCGGCGTCTGGGCGAGCCCGCACACGGCCGAGGCGACGGCGAACCAGGCCACCCCGATCAGGAACACCCGCCGGCGGCCGAGGTGGTCGCCCAGCGAGCCGCCGACCAGGATCAGCGACGCGAGCGCGAGCAGGTAGGCGTTGAGCACCCACTGCAGCTGGGCGATCGAGGCGTCGAGGTCGGCGCCGACGGTGCGCAGCGCGATGTTGACCACGGTGCCGTCGAGCAGCGCCATGCCGGAGCCGAGCACGGCCGCGACGAGCACCCATCGGCCCTGCGCCGTGCCGCTGGCGACGTACGCCGGAGGGGTGGTCGGGTCGCTCACGGGCGCGCCGCGATCGGGCGGGTGTAGCGCAGCTCCACGGGGTGCGGCGGCCAGACCGCGTCCTGTCGGTCGGAGGTGGCCTGCCAGCCGAGGCGCTCGTAGAGCCGGCGGGCGCGGTGGTTGCGCTCGAGGCACCACAGGTCGGCGCTGGTGCTGCCTCGCCGGGCCATCTCCTCGAGCACCACGCCGATCAGCCAGGTGGCCAGTCCTCGGCCCCAGACGTCGGGGTGCACGGCGAGGTGTCGCAGCGAGTGCAGGTCGTAGGCGGCGAGGAGGTCGATGCTGCCGTCGCCGGCCGGTCGGTCGCGCACCAGCACCTCGACGTCGGGGTCCTGGAGCACCAGCGCCCAGCGAGCGAGCACGTCGTCGTCGGGGAAGGGGAACTGCGCGGGCGGGAAGACGTGCCGGAGGCCGACGAGGTTGGCCTCCCGCTCGAGGTCGGTCAGGGCGACGAGGTCGTCGGGCGTCGCCGTACGCAGCATGAGTGCATGGTCCCATCCACGAGAGAGTCAGTCTTGACTGTTTGTTTGTGACCGTCGACGATGGCCCCGTGCCCACCGCGACCAGCCGCGTCCCCCAGGGGGAGCGCACCCGCGCGATGCGGCTGCGCCTGCTCGACGCCTGCGTGGAGTGCCTGGTCGAGGTCGGCTGGAGCGGCACGTCGACCACGCTGGTCTCCCAGCGGGCCGGGGTCAGTCGCGGGGCGCAGCTGCACCACTTCCCGACCAAGGACGCGCTCGTGCTCGCCGCCGTGGAGCACCTCAGCGCCGTACGCGGGGCCGAGCTCAGCGCGGCGGCGGCGGCCCTCCCGCGCGGCGAGCAGCACACCCGCGCGGTGCTCGACGTGCTCGCCGGCCACTTCACCGGCCCGGTGTTCAGCGCCGCCCTCGAGCTCTGGGTCGCTGCGCGCACCGACGCCTCGCTGCGCGCCGCGGTCGGCCCGCTCGAGCAGCGGATCGGCCGCGAGACGCACCGCTGGACGGTCGACCTGCTCGGGGTCGACGAGTCGCAGCCGGGTGTGCGCGAGCTGGTGCAGGCCACGCTCGACCTGGTGCGCGGGCTCGGGCTGGCCGCCACGCTGACCGACGACGCCGGCCGGCGCGGACGGATCCTGGACGAGTGGGCGCGGGTTCTGGACGCCGACCCGCGATTCGTCTGCGATCCCTCCACGGCGCGGACCCTCCAGATCGCAGACGAATCGGGAGGGGCGGGGGGATGAGCCGGCTCGACGCGGTGCTGGCCGACCTCCGGGCCGAGGGCGACCAGCTCGAGGACCTGGTCGTCACCCTGGACGACGCGGGCTGGCGGATGCCGACGCCCGCACGCGGCTGGGACGTCGCCCACCAGGTGGCGCACCTGGCCTGGACCGACGAGATGGCGCTGGCCGCTGCCACCGACCGGGCAGGCCTGGGACGCCGGGCGTCCGGGACGCGCTCGACGACCCGGACGGCTTCGTCGACGCCCAGGCCGCGCTCGGCGCCGCAGCGTCCCCCGACGCACTGCTCGCCCGATGGCGTACGGCGCGCGCCGCCCTCGCCACGGCGCTGCACGAGCTGCCCGCAGGGCGCCCGGCTGCCCTGGTACGGACCGCCGATGAGCGCCACGTCGATGGCCACGGCCCGGTTCATGGAGACCTGGGCGCACGCCCGCGACGTGGCCGCGGCCCTGGGCATCGAGCTGCCCGCGCACGACCGCGTGCGGCACGTGGTGCACCTCGGCGTGCGCACCCGCGACTTCGCCTTCGGCAACCGCGGCCTGTCGGCGCCCGACGAGGAGTTCCACCTCGCGCTGACGCTGCCGTCCGGCGAGGTCGTGGAGCACGGCCCGGCCGACGCCGCGCAGCGGCGTGACCGGCTCGGCCTACGACTTCGCCCTGCTGGTCACCCAGCGGGTGCACCGCGACGACACCGACCTGGTCGCGGTCGGCGAGGACGCGAACGCCTGGCTGGACCTCGCGCAGGCCTTCGCCGGACCGAGCGGCGACGGGCGGACCCCGCGGTGAGCGAGGTGCTCCGGGTCGGCAACGGCTCCGGCTTCTACGGCGACCGGCTCTCCGCGATGCGCGAGATGCTCGACGGCGGCGAGCTCGACGTGCTCACCGGCGACTACCTCGCCGAGCTGACCATGCTGATCCTGGGCCGGGACCGGCTGCGGGACCCCGCCCTCGGCTACGCCCGCACCTTCGTGCGCCAGGTCGAGGAGTGCCTCGGCCTCGCGCTGGAGCGTGGCGTGCGGATCGTCGCCAACGCCGGCGGGCTCAACCCGGCCGGCCTCGCCGCCAGGCTCCGCGAGGTCGCCGCCGGCTCGGCCTCGACCGCGCACGTCGCGCACGTGGAGGGCGACGACGTCGCGCGCACCTCGGCTTCGACGGCGCCCTCACCGCCAACGCCTACCTCGGCGGGTTCGGCATCGCCGCCGCCTGCACCGCCGGCGCCGACGTCGTCGTCACCGGCCGGGTCACCGACGCCTCGCTGGTGGTCGGTCCCGGCGGTCGCGCACTTCGGCTGGACGCGCACGACGTACGACGAGCTGGCCGGCGCCGTGGTCGCCGGACACGTGATCGAGTGCGGGGCGCAGGCCACCGGCGGCAACTTCTCCGGCTTCACCGACCGACCCGCGACCGCTCGGGTTCCCGCTCGTCGAGCTCTCCGCCGACGGGTCGTGCGTGGTCACCAAGCACGACGGCACCGGCGGGTCGGTCACGGTGGACACCGTCACCGCGCAGCTGGTCTACGAGATCCAGTCCGCGCGCTACCTCGGCCCCGACGTCACCGCGCACCTCGACACGGTCGCGCTGACCCAGGACGGGCCGGACCGCGTCCGGATCGGCGGCGTGCGCGGCGACCGCGCCGCCGGAGACGCTGAAGGTCTGCGTCAACGAGCTGGGTGGCTCCCGCAACCAGGCCGAGCTCGTGCTCGTCGGCCTCGACATCGAGGCCAAGGCGGCCTGGGTGCGCGCGCAGGTGACCGCGGCCCTCGAGGCCTCGCCCGGCGGACCGCCCGGCGTCGTGGAGTGGACGCTCGCCCGCACCGACCACGAGGACGCCGACACCGAGGAGGCCGCGTCCTGCCGTGCTCCGCGCTGCGTGCGGGACGCCGACGCCGCCAAGGTCGGGCGGGCGTTCACCGCGCCGCTGGTGGAGCTGGCGCTCGCGTCCTACCCCGGCTTCACGCTGACCGCTCCGCCCGCCCACGCCACCCCGTACGGCGTCTACCGCGCGGCGTACGTCGCCGCGCTCGGCGGTGCACGAGCAGGTGGTGCTCGGCGACGGCACGGTGCTGGACGTGGCCGCCCCGGCGTGACCTCGCGCCCGCGCGCCGGACCGGAGCGCCGCCGGGCCGCGCTGCGGGCCACCCGCGCCGACGAGCGCCGCACCGCGCGACCACCCGGGTGCCGCTGGGCGCCGTCGCGCACGCCCGCAGCGGCGACAAGGGCGGCGACGCCAACGTGGGGGTCTGGGCCCGCGACGGTCGCGCGGACCGGCGCGTGGCTGGCGGACTACCTGACCGCCGACCGGGTCCGGGAGCTGCTGCCGGAGGCGGCCGGCCTCGACGTCACCGTGCACCCGCTGCCGAACCTGCGCGCGGTCAACGTGGTGCTGCCGCGGGCTGCTGGGCGAGGGGGTCGCGGCCTCGGCCCGGTTCGACCCGCAGGCCAAGGCGGTCGGCGAGTGGCTGCGGTCGCCGGCACGTCGACGTCCCGCAGGACCTGCTGTGAGCATTCCTGACCGAGGAGCGCCGGGCGCTGCAGGAGACCGGCGCGGGCGTTCGTGCGCCGCGAGGTGCGCCGCACCTGCAGGACTGGGAGGACGCCGGCGAGGTGCCGCGCGACCTGCACGTCAAGGCCGCCGCGCTCGGGCTGCTCGGCCTCGGCTGCGCCGAGGAGGTCGGCGGCGCCGGCGGGACCTGCTCGACGCGTCGCGGTCTCGGAGGCGATGCACCGACGCGGGTGCGTCCTCGGGGCTGCTCGCCGCCCTGTTCACCCACGGCATCGCGCTGCCGCACGTCGTGGCGTCGGGCGACCCCGACCTGGTCGACCGGTTCGTCCGGCCGACGCTGGCCGGGGAGCTGATCGGCTCGCTGGCGGTCACCGAACCGGACGGCGGCTCCGACGTCGCCGCGCCTGCGCACCACCGCCGTCCGCGACGGCGACCACTACGTCGTCAACGGCGCCAAGACGTTCATCACCTCGGGCGTGCGCGCCGACTTCGTCACCACCGCGGTGCGCACCGGCGGCCCCGGCCGCGCCGGCCTGAGCCTGCTCGTGGTCGAGAAGGGCACGCCCGGCTTCACCGTCGACCGGCCGCTGGCCAAGCTGGGCTGGCACTGCTCGGACACCGCCGAGCTCGGGCTTCGTGGACGTCCGGGTGCCGGTGGCCAACCTGGTCGGCGACGGAGGACTCCGGGTTCGCGCAGATCGCGACCGACTTCGTGACCGAGCGGCTCGCGCTGGCCGCCCACGGCTACGGCGTCGCCGCCCGCTCCCTCGCCCTGACCCTGGCGCACGCCGCGACCGGGAGACCTTCGGGCGCCCCCTGGTCGCCAACCAGGTGGTGCAGCACCGGCTGGTCGCGATGCACCGGCGCGTGGAGGTGGCCCGGACCTACACCCGCGACGTCGCGAGCCGGTACGTCGCAGGCGAGGACGTCCTGGTGGAGGCGCTGCACGCCAAGGCGCTCGGCGCCGACGCGGCGTCGTACGTCTGCGACCAGGCGGTGCAGCTGCACGGCGGCACCGGATACCTGCACGGGACCGAGGTGGAGCGGCACTACCGCGACGCGCGGATCCTGGGCATCGGAGGAGGAGCGACCGAGGTGCTCGACGACCTGACCGCCAAGCTGCTGGGGTACGGCGCATGAGCCGCCGCGCCGCCATGCTCGCGAAGATCGAGGCGCTCGACGCCGAGCACGCCAAGGCGCTGGCCGGCGGCGGACCGAAGTACGTCGAGCGGCACCACCGGCGGGGCAAGCTGCTGGCCCGCGAGCGGATCGAGCTGCTGGTCGACGAGGGCTCGGCCTTCCTGGAGCTGTCGCCGCTGGCCGGCTGGGGCACCGACTTCGCCGTCGGGGCGGCCGTGGTCACCGGCATCGGCGTGATCGAGGGCGTCGAGTGCCTGGTGATCGCCAACGACCCGACGGTGCGGGGTGGCGCGAGCAACCCGTGGACGGTGAAGAAGCTGTTCCGCGCCGCGCAGATCGCCCGCGAGAACCGGCTGCCGACCGTCAACCTCGTCGAGTCCGGCGGTGCCGACCTGCCCACGCAGAAGGAGATCTTCATCCCCGGCGGCGCGCTGTTCCGCGACCTCACGCAGGCCACCGCCGAGGGCCGTCCCACCGTGGCGCTGGTCTTCGGCAACAGCACCGCGGGCGGGGCCTACGTGCCGGGCATGAGCGACTACGTCGTGATGGTCAAGGAGCAGGCCAAGGTGTTCCTCGGCGGCCCGCCCCTGGTCAGGATGGCCACCGGCGAGGAGTCCGACGACGAGTCGCTCGGCGGCGCCGAGATGCATGCGCGCACGTCCGGGCTGGCCGACTACCTCGCGGTCGACGAGCGCGACGCGATCCGGATCGGGAGGCGGATCGTGGCGCGCCTCAACCGCGATCGTCTGCGATCGCCTCGCGGGGCCGACCCTCCGGATCGCAGACGAATCGGGGGTATGCCGAGCCGGACGCCGACGTCGAGGAGCTGCTCGACCTGATCCCCGAGGACCTCAAGGAGCCCTTCGACCCGCGCGAGGTGATCGCCCGGATCTGCGACGGCGTCTGCGCCGACAACGCGGTCGCCTTCGACGAGTTCAAGCCGCTCTACGGCCCCTCCCTGGTGACCGGCTGGGCGCGGCTGCACGGCCGCCCGCTCGGCATCCTGGCCAACGCGCAGGGCGTGCTGTTCTCGCAGGAGTCCCAGAAGGCGGCGCAGTTCATCCAGCTCGCCAACCGGATCGACGTACCCCTGCTGTTCCTGCACAACACCACCGGCTACATGGTCGGCACGGAGTACGAGCAGGGCGGGATCATCAAGCACGGCGCGCAGATGATCAACGCGGTCAGCAACAGCACCGTCCCGCACCTGTCGGTCATGATGGGCGCCTCCTACGGCGCCGGGAACTACGGCATGTGCGGCCGTGCGTTCGACCCGCGCTTCCTGTTCACCTGGCCGTCCGCGAAGTCCGCCGTGATGGGTCCCGCGCAGCTCGCCGGCGTGCTCTCGATCGTGGCCCGCGCGGCGTCCGAGGCCAAGGGCCAGCCGTACGACGAGGAGGCCGACGCCGGCGATGCGGGCCTACGTCGAGCAGTTCGTGGAGGAGCAGAGCCTGCCGTTCTTCCTGTCCGGGATGGTGTACGACGACGGCGTCATCGACCCGCGCGACACCCGCACCGTGCTCGGCATCTGCCTGTCCGTGATCGAGAACGCGCCCATCGAGGGCACCGACCGCTTCGGCGTCTTCCGGATGTGAGCGGAGATGACCACGATCCACCGCCTGCTCGTCGCGAACCGCGGCGAGATCGCCCGCCGGGTGTTCCGGACCTGCCGCGACCTCGGCATCGAGACCGTGGCGGTGTACTCCGACGCGGACGCCGGGCGCCGTTCGTGCGCGAGGCCGACGTCGCGGTGCGGCTGCCGGGTGACGCGCCGACCGACACCTACCTGCGCGGCGACCTGCTGGTCGCCGCGGCCCTCGCGCACCGGTGCGGACGCCGTCCACCCGGGCTACGGGTTCCTCTCCGAGAACGCCGGCTTCGCGCGGCAGGTCATCGACGCCGGGCTGACCTGGGTCGGGCCCACGCCGGAGTCGATCGAGCGATGGGCTCCAAGGTCGAGGCCAAGCAGCTGATGGCCGCGGCCGGGGTGCCGGTGCTGCCGGAGCTGTCGCCCACGGACGTCACCGAGGCCGACCTGCCCGGTGCTGGTCAAGGCGTCTGCCGGGGGCGGCGGGCGCGGCATGCGCGTCGTCCGCGCCCTCGCCGAGGTCGGTGACGCCGTCGAGCAGGC
The DNA here is from genome assembly GCA_963845655.1 of uncultured Actinomycetota bacterium. Classification (GTDB taxonomy): domain Bacteria; phylum Actinomycetota; class Actinomycetes; order Propionibacteriales; family Nocardioidaceae; genus Nocardioides_B. The sequence continues at coordinate 75,638 of CAWJTB010000013.1, forward strand.
GCGCGCGGAGGCCGCGTCGGCGTTCGGTGACGCGACCGTCTTCTGCGAGCCCTACGTCGAGCGCGGTCGCCACGTCGAGGTGCAGGTGCTGGCCGACGCGCACGGCCCGCGTCAGCGTCGCTCGGGGAGCGCGACTGCTCGGTGCAGCGCCGCCACCAGAAGGTGGTCGAGGAGGCCCCGTCGCCGGGCCTGCCCGTCGAGGTCCGGGCGGCCCTGCACGCCGCCGCCCGGCAGCGCGGCGGAGGCGATCGGCTACGTCGGCGCGGGCACGGTGGAGTTCCTCCACGACGAGGCGACGCAACGGTTCTTGTTCCTGGAGATGAACACCCGGCTGCAGGTCGAGCACCCGGTCACCGAGTGCGTGACCGGTCTCGACCTGGTCGCGCTGCAGATCGCGCGCGGCCGAGGGCGGCTGCCGAGCCGATCGCGGTCGAGCCGCGCGGGCACGCGATCGAGGCGCGGCTCTACGCCGAGGACCCGGGTCACGGCTGGCGGCCGCAGAGCGGGCGGCTGCACCCGGTTCGAGCTCGGCGGCGACGTCGCCTTCGCCCTGCCGGCCTCGTCCTACGGCGTCCGGGTCGACGCCGGCTTCGGCGCGGGCGACGAGGTCGGCACGCACTACGACGCGATGCTCGCCAAGGTCGTCGCCTGGGCGCCCACCCGCGCCGAGGCCGTCCGGCGGCTGGCGGCCGTGCTCCAGCGCGCGGAGATCCACGGCGTCGCCACCAACCGCGACCTGCTCGTCGAGGTCCTGCGCCACGAGGCGTTCGTCGCCGGCCGGCTCGACACCGACTTCCTGACCCGCCACGACCTCGCCTCGCTGCAGCCGCGCGCGCTCGACGCGGACGTGCTGCGGCAGTCGGCGTTCGCCGCGGCGGTCCGGCTCGCCGACCGGGCCGGCGGCGCGCCGCGTCGTACAGCAGCGCATCCCGGCGGGCTGGCGCAACGTCGTCTCCGCGCCGCAGCGCACCGTGTTCACCTGCGAGGGCGAGGAGGTCGTCGCGGAGTGGTGCGGCGGCCGCGACGGCTATCGCGCCGGCGACCTCACCGCCCACGTGTCAGGCGCTGACGTCGTCCTGGCGACGTCAGCGCCTGACAGCTCGGCGCAGCGGCGGTTCGCCGTGCACGTCGTGGGTGACCGGGTCGACGTGGAGAGCTCCCTCGGGCACGTCGCGCTGCTCCGGGTGCCGCGGTTCGTGGACCCCGCCGACCAGGTGGCGAGCGGCTCGCTGCTCGCGCCGATGCCCGGCTCCGTCGTACGCCTCGCCGTCGAGCCGGGCCAGCAGGTCGCCGCCGGCGACCCGGTGCTGGTGCTCGAGGCGATGAAGATGCAGCACACCGATCACCGCGCCGCACGACGGCGTGGTCACCGACCTCCCGGTCTCCGAGGGATCCCAGGTCGCCGCGGGAGCGGTGCTGGCCGTGGTGTCCTCGAGCCCGACCACCCGAGAAGGAGCAGCAGATGACTGACCCCACGTTCAGCGAGAGCCCGGAGCGCGTCGCCCTGCGCACGGCGGTCGCCAAGCTCGCCGGCGGCTACGGCCGCGAGTACTTCACCCGGCAGGCGCGCAGCGGGGGCAAGACCACCGAGCTGTGGCTCGAGATCGGCAGGCACGGCTACCTCGGCGTCAACATCCCCGAGGAGTACGGCGGCGGGGGCGGCGGCATCGGGGACGTGGCCGCCGTGTGCGAGGAGCTCGCCGCGCAGGGCTGTCCGCTGCTGATGATGGTGGTCAGCCCGGCGATCTGCGGCACCGTGATCAGCCGGTTCGGCACCGAGGAGCAGAAGCAGCGCTGGCTGCCCGGGATCGCCGACGGCACCGAGACGATGGCGTTCGCGATCACCGAGCCGGACGCCGGCACCAACTCGCACAAGATCACCACCACCGCGCGGCGCGGCGACGACGACGGCTGGGTGCTGAAGGGCCGCAAGATCTACATCTCCGGGGTCGACGAGGCCCGCCACGTGCTGGTCGTGGCCCGGGCCGAGGACGCCAGGAGCGGGCGGCTCAAGCCGTGCCTGTTCGTCGTCCCGACCGACGCACCGGGCGTCGAGTACACCCCGATCCCGATGGAGATCGTCAGCCCCGAGCAGCAGTTCTCGGTGTTCATCGACGACGTGGTCTGCCCGCCGACGCGCTGGTCGGCGACGAGGACGCCGGGCTGGTGCAGCTGTTCGCCGGGCTCAACCCGGAGCGGATCATGGCGGCGGCGTTCTCCACGGGGCTCGCCCGCTACGCCCTCGACAAGGCGGTCGCCTACGTGAAGCACCGCGAGGTCTTCGGCGCCCCGATCGGCACCCACCAGGGCCTCGCGCACCCGCTGGCGCAGTCCAAGATCGAGATCGAGCTGGCCCGGCTGATGACCCAGAAGGCCGCCGCGCTCTACGACGCCGGGGACGACGCCGGCGCGGGGGAGGCCGCCAACATGGCCAAGTACGCCGCCGCCGAGGCCGCCTGCGACGCCGTCGACCGCGCCGTACAGACCCACGGCGGCAACGGCATCACCCAGGAGTACGGCGTCGCGGGCGCTGCTCGTCGCGGCCCGCGCCGGCCGGATCGCCCCGGTCAGCCGCGAGATGATCCTGAACTTCGTCGGGAAGCACTCGCTCGGCCTGCCCAAGTCCTACTGAGGAGACGCATGACCGACGCACTCGTGCACTACCGGGTCGAGGACCACGTGGCGACGCTGGTGCTCGACAGCCAGCCCAACCGCAACGCGCTCTCGCGCCGCCTCGTGCAGGAGCTGTACGACGGGCTCGAGCGCGCCGAGGGCGACGCGGACGTCAAGGTCGTGCTGCTGCGGGCCGAGGGCCGCACGTTCTGCAGCGGCGCCGACCTGTCCGAGGCGAGCGGGGACGGCATGGAGCAGGCCGCGGGCGTGCTGGTCGACCTCCAGCGTCGGATCGTCACGCTGCCGAAGCCGGTCGTCGCGCGGGTGCACGGCAACGTCCGCGCGGGTGGACTCGGCATCGTCGCGGCCTGCGACATCGCGGTCAGCGCGGTCGAGGCGACCTACGCCTTCACCGAGGTCCGGCTCGGGCTGACGCCGGCGGCGATCTCGCTGACCGTGCTGCCGCGGATGACCGACCGCTCCGCGGCGCTCACCTTCCTCACCGGCCAGAAGTTCACCGGGCAGGACGCCGAGCGGATGGGACTGGTCACCCGCGCGGTCGCGGAGGACGGCCTCGACGCCGCGGTCGACGAGATCTGCGCCCTGCTCGCCCAGGGCACCCCGCAGGGGCTACGGGAGACCAAGCTCCTGCTCGGTCGGCCCTTGGTCGCGCGCATCGACGAGCACGGCCCCGACCTCGCGAGGCTCTCGGCCCGCCTGTTCGGCTCCGAGGAGGCCCGCGAGGCGATGGTCGCGTTCCTGCAGCGCCCGAAGTAGCCGCGCTCAGGGCCGGACCCGGCCGGTGACCAGCGCTGCCATTGCGGCGACCACGGCGGCCCCGACGAGCAGCGGCCCGAACGACGACGTCCCCGGCGTGGGAGCCCCCAACGCCACGAGGGCGCCGCCCACCGCGAACGAGACGGCCAGGCCCGACGACATCGCGACCTGCAGCGAGCCGTGGTTGCGGCCCTGCTCCTCCGGCGCGGACAGGCCCAGCATCAGCACCGAGGCCGTCGATGCGGTCACGCCCATGCCGACCCCCGCCACCGTCCAGCCCAGCAGGCCGATCCACACCGGCACGCTCGGCCAAGCCAGCACCGTCGTCCCCGCCAGGCCGATGCGCCAGCACGCCGGCGCCCGACCGGAGCACCTGCTCGCGCGACCACGGCAGCTCGCGGCCCTGGACCCAGGAGCCGAACGCCCACGCCAGCCCGGTCACCGTCAGGCCGAGGCCGGCGGTCACCGGCCGGAAGCCGTGCACCAGGGTCAGGAGCAGGGGGAGGAACGCGCTCACCCCTCCGAACGACGCACTCACGAGCCCCCGCGAGGCGACCAGCGCCGGCAGCCCGCGAGCGAGTCGGAAGGTGCCGGGCGGCAGCAGCCGCACCGCGGCCGCGACCAGCACCACCGCGCACGCCGCCGCCGCGACGCCCGCCCCCGCCGGCCGACGCCCCAGCTGCTCGCCGGCGAGCGTGAGCCCGAACAACGCCGCCGCCGCGACCACGGACGGCGCCGCCGTCGACCGACCGAGCGCACGGTGGAGCGGCGGCGGGGGATCGCCGCTCTGCGGCCGCACGGAGCGGCGCAGCAGCAGCCACATCGGCCAGACCAGGACGGCCATCGCCACGAACACCCAGCGCCACCCGAGCTGCTCGGTCACCACCCCGGTGACCACCGGACCGAACACCGACGGCAGCACCCAGGCGGCCGAGAGCACCGAGAACATCCGTGGGCGCAGCTCCGTCGGCAGCACGCGCGCCACCACCACCATCAGCGAGACGTCCAGCAGAGCCTCGGCGACGCCGCTCAGGACGCGTCCTGCCACGACCAGCTCGACCCGGGGCGCGAGACCGACCAGGACCTGAGCCACCGCGAAGACGACGACACCCACGCGCAGGGGTCCCCGGGGCCCGCGCCGGTCCGCCCACGCGCCCGCGACGGACAGCATCAGCAGGAAGCTGGCGGCCGGCGCCGCGTTGATGACTCCGAACGCCGACAGCGCGTCGAAGTCGCGTACGACGCTCGGCAACGCCGTACCCACCGCACGGTCGGCGAACGCCGCCAGCGTGACCAGCGCGACGGCCCCGACGGAGAGCGGGAGGTGGTCGCGCAGACGTGGCGGCGCCGTGGGGGCGTGGGCCGGTCCGGACATGGGCCCAGCATGCAGCCCTGCCCAGGGCGGACCCAACTGCGTGCCCGGCTCCCGCCAGGTGCCGTGGTCCATGCTGGAGGAGAGTCCCGTCCCGCGCCGCGGGACACCGTCGACCGGAGCAGCACGTGACCAGCAGGACCCGAGCGCGCAGCGACTTCGAGGACTTCGTCCTGGTGTGCTCCGACCGGCTGCTCGGCACCGCCTACCTGCTCGTCGGCGACCGGGACCGCGCCGAGCAGCTCCTCCGCGACGCACTCGCCCGCGCCTGGATCGGGTGGTCGCACCTGGAGGACCAGCCCGAGCCGTCGGTGCGGCGGATCCTGGTGAGCCGCTACGCCACCTGGTGGCGGCGCTTCCCGCCGCCTGCTCCCGACGCACCCCTGGCCGGGCTCACGCGGCGGCAGCGGACGCTCGTGGTGCTGCGCGTCGTCGACGAGCTCTCCGAGGAGGAGGCAGCGGACCTGCTCGGATGCTCGGTGCCCACCGTCCGGCTCCAGACCGCCAAGGCCCTCCTCGCCCTGGGCGCCGACCCCGTCCACGAGGGGACGTCCGCATGAGGAGCGAGGACCTGCGCGCGTCGCTGCGCGAGCACGCCGCAGACGTCGACCCGGTGCCGCTGCGGGAACGCCTGGCCGGGCTCGACGAGCGGGCGGCCGTCCTGGGTCGACGTCGGGCCGCGCGACGGACGGTGGTCGCGGTCCTGGGCGTGGTCGCCCTGCTGACGGCCGTGGTGCTCGTGCCGCCCCTGGGTTCGCGCGGCACCGGCCCCGTCGTACCCGACCCCAGCCCGCCCAACGAGCTGCCGATGGTGGACCCACCCCCGCCGCTGCTCGACTACGAGCTGGCGCTGACCAACCAGCAGCAGGGCGTCGACTACGAGTACGCCCGCAGCGAGGAGTCGCCGCTGGGCCGCGGGCTGCTGCGGGTCGCGGTCGCCCCTCAGGAGCGGCCCGCGACCATCGTGTGGGCGACCAGCCGCGGCGCCGCCGGGACGATGACGGTCAGCGTCGACGGCGACGCGGTGGAGACCGTCCCGGCGGGGACCCTGCGCACCGGACTCCTGCTGTCCAAGGGCCGCACCCACCTGGTGACGATCCGGCACACGTCGCCCACCGACACCAGCCGGATCGGCTTCGCGCTCTACACGTGGCCTGAGTAGGGGGCGGCGCACCCGGGGGTAGAGTTCTCACCTTGCCCGACGCCAGACCGCCACTGCTCTGACCCGCATCCAGGAGCACAGCTTGACCGTAGAGACGCAGAGCGACGCCGAGGCCGGCTCGCCCGCCGGTTCGCCAGCCGGTACGCCGGCCGGCTCGCCGATGGCGAGCGCGACGGCTTGGCGCAGCGCGAGATCGCGCACGAGCAGTCGTTCGTGGACACCGTCTACGACCAGCTCGAGCGCTCCACGCAGAACGCCCAGGCGCTGGCCAAGGAGGGCTACGGCCGCGCGTCGCTCGGCCACGAGGGCGGGCTCGTCGAGCGCGACGCGATGGTGTTCCAGGCCGCGAAGCGGATCGCCACCCTCAACGCCGCGCACGAGGGGCTGGTCTTCGGCCGGCTCGACCTGAGCCTGGACACGGAGGCGGCGCGCTACATCGGCCGCATCGGGCTGCGCGACGAGCAGCGCGACACCCTGCTCATCGACTGGCGCGCCCCCGCGGCGGCCGTGTTCTACCAGGCGACGGCGGCCGACCCCCAGGGCGTCGTACGACGTCGGGTGCTGCGCTGCGCCGGCGCCAAGGTCGTCGCCGTCGAGGACGACCTGCTCGACCCCGAGTCACCCGCCGCCGAGGGCCTGCCGATCGTCGGCGAGGGCGCCCTGATGGCGCAGCTGTCCCGGGCCCGCGACCGCACGATGCACTCCATCGTGGCCACCATCCAGGCCGAGCAGGACCAGGCGATCCGCGCACCCGGCAAGGGCGTGGTCACGATCAGCGGCGGACCCGGCACCGGCAAGACGGTGGTGGCGCTGCACCGCGCGGCCTTCCTGCTCTACACCGACCGCGCGAAGTACGAACGCGGTGGCGTGCTGGTCGTCGGCCCCTCCGGTGTCTTCATGCGCTACATCGAGCGGGTGCTGCCCTCGCTCGGGGAGACCGCGGTCGCGCTGCGCTCGCTGGGCGAGGTCGTCGACGGCCTGCGCTCCTTCCGGCACGACGAGCCGGCGGTGGCCGACGTGAAGGGCACCGACCGGATGGCCGAGGTGATGCGGCGTACGGCGCGGCAGGCGGTGCCCGACGGACCGCGCGAGCTGCGGGTGTTCTACCGCGACGACAACCTGGTGCTCGGCGGCAGCGAGCTGGCCCGGGTGCGGCGGGCGCTGCTGTCGCAGGGCCGCCGCAACCGGCAGGTTCCCCGGGTCGCGTCCGCGCTGCTGGACGCGATGTGGCGGCAGGTGCGCGGCGAGCGTGGCCGCGAGCGGGGTCGCGACGAGTTCAACGAGGTCCTGCTCGGCACCCCGTCGTTCGTGGACTTCGTGCTGTCCTGGTGGCCGGCCCTGGACGCCACCGAGGTGCTCGGCTGGCTGCGCGACCCCGACGTGCTCGCCCGCGTCGCCCAGGACGTGCTCAGCCTCGACGAGCAGGCGCTGCTGTCCAAGTCGTGGGGGCCGGTGCGCGAGCCCGCGGAGTATCGCGTCACCCCCGACGACTGGTCGGTCGAGGACATCGCGCTGCTCGACGAGCTGCGCTACGAGCTCGGCGACGTCCCCGAGCGACCGGCGCAGGACCGCGACCTCGAGCTCGACCCGGTGGCGGAGCTCTTCGACGAGAACGTCCCCGAGCTCACCACCGTCGCCGACCGTGTGCAGACCGGTCCGCGCACCACGGTGCGCACCGAGGACGACGGCTACGCCCACGTGCTCGTCGACGAGGCGCAGGACCTGACCCCCATGCAGTGGCGGATGGTCGGCCGACGCGGCCGCACCGCCACCTGGACGGTGGTCGGCGACCCGGCGCAGTCGTCGTGGCCGGTGCCCGCCGAGTCGGCTCGCGCCCGCGAGGTGGCGCTGGGCGACAAGGGCCGGCACGAGTTCCACCTGTCGACGAACTACCGCAACAGCAAGGAGATCTACCACTTCGCCGCGGCCTACGCCGAGCGCGTCGGTCTCGACGCCGACCTGCCCGACGCGGTGCGCGAGACCGGCGTGCCGCCGGAGCAGCGGACCGTGGTCGACCTGCGCGACGGCGTGCACGACGCCGTGACCGAGCTGGCCTCGGCCGTCGAGGGGACGGTCGGGATCGTCGTACCGTTCGCGCGGCGGGAGCAGGTGCAGGGCTGGCTCGACGGCTGGGCGCACCTGGCCGGCGCCGCCGCCGGCGGCAGCACCGCGCGGGTCGCGGTGCTGACCGGCCTGGAGACCAAGGGCCTGGAGTTCGACGGCATCGTGGTCGTCGCGCCCGACGAGATCGAGGCGGAGTCGGTCACCGGTCGCGCGACGCTCTACGTCGTACTCACCCGCGCCACCCAGCGGATGGTCACCGTCACCACCTGACCGACCCGGCGCGTCGGCTGGGCCAAAACCCCTCGACCCGGCGCGTTGGCTGGGCTGAAACCCGCTCGACCCGGCGCGTTGGCTGGGCTGAAACCCGCCGACCCGGCGCGTTGGCTGGGCTGAGACCGGGCCGACCCGGCGCGTTGGCTGGCCGGCGCGGCTCAACCGCGGCTGATCCCGACGACCGGTCTCCGCTCCTGGACCGCATGGTCGCTGACCTCGTCCGTGGGAACTGGGCCAGCCGACGCGCCGGGTCGGCGGGTTCTTGGCCAGCCGACGCGCCGAGGCTCGGCGCGGTTTGGGCCCAGCCGACGCGCCGGGTGGGCTGCGATTAGGCTCGCGCGCATGAGCTCCGCGCCCCTGGCTGCCCCCGCCGCGCTCGAGGCGATGCGTGGCCACGAGGCCTGGGCGGCGATCCGGCTGCGCGACTCAGCGACGGTGACCCTGGTGGGCGGGCGGCGCAGCGAGGTGGCCAGCCTGACCGACGTACCCCTCGAGGAGGGCGTGCCCGAGGACGGCCGACGGTTCGACCGGCTGCTCGCCGTACCGTTCCGGCAGGTCCGGGAGCGTGGCTTCGAGGCGCACGACGACGGCGCCCCGCTGACGGTCGTCGAGGTCGACCTCGAGCTGGAGGTGCCGCTCGAGGAGCTGCTTGCCGCCCTGCCGCGGGTGGAGGTCGGCTTCACCGATCGCGGCGGCTTCGACACCACCGACGAGGAGTACGGCGTCGTGGTGGAGGCGATCATCCGCGACGAGATCGGCAACGGCGAGGGCGCCAACCTCGTCGTCGGCCGGCACTACCGCGCGCAGGCCGAGGACTGGGACGCGGACCGGGCGCTGACCGTCTTCGGGCGGCTGCTCGAGCGTGAGCGGGGCGCCTACTGGACGTTCTGCTTCTTCACCGGCGACCGCTACCTCGTCGGCGCCAGCCCCGAGCGACACGTCTCGGTGCATGGCGGCGACGTCCGGATGAACCCGATCAGCGGCACCTTCCGGCTCAAGGGGCTCAGCGACCCCGAGCAGCGCAAGGAGAGGCTGCTGGAGTTCCTCGCCGACGAGAAGGAGATCTACGAGCTCTTCATGGTCGTCGACGAGGAGCTCAAGATGATGTGCGACATCTGTCACGAGGGCGGCCAGGTGCTCGGCCCGTTCCTCAAGCCGATGACGCACCTGGTGCACACGGAGTACCTCCTCGCCGGCCGCACCGACCGCGACGTCCGCGAGGTGCTGCGCGACACGATGTACGCCGCGACGGTCACCGGCTCGCCGGTCGAGAACGCCTGCCGGCTGATCGCGAAGTACGAGACCGAGGGCCGCGGGTACTACGGAGCCGCCCTCGCGCTGCTGGGCCGCGACAGCTCCGGCCGGGCGACGGCGGACTCGCCGATCGTGATCCGCACGGCCGACGTCGACCTCGCCGGCCGCCTCAAGGTGACGGCCGGTGCGACGCTCGTGCGCGACTCGGTGGCGGCGTACGAGGTGGCCGAGACGCACGCCAAGGCCGGCGGCATCCTGTCCGCGTTCGGGCTCGTGGACCAGGCGGCCCCGGCGGCGACCAGCGGGGTCGATGACCTGACCCGCGACGAGGACGTCGTGATCGCGCTCGGGACCCGCAACCAGCGGCTGTCGAGGTTCTGGCTGACCGACCAGGGCGGGTCGCCGCCGGCGGTCGAGCTCAAGGGCAAGACCGTCGTGATCGTCGACGGCGAGGACGACTTCGTCAACATGCTGCGCCACGTGCTCGCGGTGATGGGCATGACGTCCTCGGTGGTGCGGCACGAGGACGTCACGCCCGAGGCGGTCTACGGCTACGACCTCGTCATCGTCGGTCCGGGGCCGGGCGACCCGCGCGACGGCGACCACCCCAAGATCGCGGCGTTCCGGGCCACCATCGAGGGCCTGCTGCGCGACGAGCAGCCGTTCCTCGCCGTGTGCCTGGGCCACCAGGTGCTGTGCGACCGCATCGGGATTCCCCTTGTCTACAAGGACATCGTCTTCCAGGGAACCCAGTCGAGCGTGGACCTGACGGCGGCGTCGCCCTCACACGGCGAGCAGAACGTCGGCTTCTACAACACCTTCGTCGCGCGCGCCGACGGCGAGCTGCCCGACGGGGTGAGCGTGGCGACGGACCCGGAGACCGGCGACGTGCATCTGGTGCGTGGCCCGCACTACCGCGGCATCCAGTTCCATGCGGAGTCGATCCTGACCGAGCACGGCTACGAGCTGATCCACGACCTGGTCCTCGAGCTGCTGTCGTGAGCTCGAGGCGGGTCGTGGTGGTCGATCACCACGACTCGTACACCTGGAACCTCGTGCACCTGGTCGCGGCCGCGACCGGCTCGCTGCCGACGGTGGTGGAGCACGACGAGGTATCGGTCCGCGACCTCGCCGCCTTCACCCACGTCGTGCTCTCGCCCGGCCCCGGGCGACCCGACGACCTCCGCGACTTCGCCCTGGGCCGGGCGGTGTTCGACCTCGGCCTGCCCGTGCTCGGTGTGTGCCTCGGGATGCAGGGCCTGGTGCATCGAGTACGGCGGCCACGTCGACCGGGTCCCGCCGGCGCACGGCGAGGTCGCCTCGGTGACCCACGACGGGACCGGTGTCTTCGCGGGTCTGCCGTCGCCGTTCGACGCGGTCCGCTACCACTCGCTCGCTGCGCTCACCCTGCCTGCCACGCTCGTGCCGACGGCCTGGTGCGACGGGCCCGACGGACCGGTCGTGATGGGGGTGCGGCACACGGCGCTGCCCCTGCAGGGCGTGCAGTTCCACCCGGAGTCGGTGCTGACCGAGCATGGTGCGCTGCTGGTCGCGAACTTCCTGGCGGCGCCATGAGCCTCGATCCCGTCGCGACGTTCCGACAGCTCGCGGCGTCGTACGACCGGATGTTCTGGCTCGACGGCGGGGGAGCCCGGGAGTGGTCGGGCCGCCGCTCGATCCTCGGGTTCCTGGGCGACGACGACGTCTCGCTGACGTACGACGCCCGGCCGGCGCGGTCACCCGGCACCAGGGCGGGACGTCGGAGGTGGTCGGCGACGACGTGTTCACGGTGCTGGCCGAGCACCTCGCGCGCGATGACGGCGACCCGAGCGTGCACTGGGTCGGCTACTTCGGCTACGCGTCCCGACCCGACCTGCCGGCGGTCCTCGGCGCAGCGGCGCCGGGGGTGGTGCCGGACGCGGTGTGGATGCGCACGCGCGACGCGGTGTTCGTGGAGCACCCGCCGTCGGGGCACGGTGCTCGGACCCGCGACGCCACGATCTTGCGGCACGACCCGCCGGCCGACTACGGGGCGGCGTTCGACGAGGTGCAACGCCAGCTCCACGCCGGCAACTCCTACGAGGTCAACCTCACCTACCGCGAGGCGTTCACCTGCCCGGTCGACCCGGTGACCGCCTACCTGCGGCTGCGCGAGGCCAACCCGGCGCCGTACGCCGGCTTCCTGCAGCACCACGGCACGTCCCTGCTCAGCAGCAGCCCGGAGCGGTTCGCGACGTTCGACCGCGACCGGTGGCTGGAGACCAAGCCGATCAAGGGCACCACGCCGCGCGGCGCCGACCCGCGCGACGACGAGGCGCAGCGGCGGCTGCTCGCCAGCGATCCCAAGTGCCGGGCCGAGAACCTGATGATCGTCGACCTGCTGCGCAACGACCTGTCGATGGTGTGCGAGCCCGGCACCGTCACGGTGCCGGTGCTGATGGAGGTGGAGTCCTACGCCACCGTGCACCAGCTCGTCTCGACCGTGCGCGGCCGGCTGCGCGACGAGGTCGGCACGATCGAGGCGCTGCGCGCGCTGTTCCCGGCCGGGTCGATGACCGGGGCGCCCAAGCTGCGCACGATGCAGATCATCGACGCGGTCGAGGGCACGCCGCGCGGGGTGTACGCCGGGGCGTTCGGCTGGATCGGCGCCGACGGCCGCGCCGACCTGGGCGTGGTGATCCGCTCGCTCGTCGCGACCCGGGACGCCGACGACGGGTGGCGCTACGAGTACGGCACCGGCGGCGGGATCACGGTGCGCAGCGACGTACGCGAGGAGTAGGCCGAGACGCGCTGGAAGGCCGAGCGGTGCGCCACGCCGTCGAGGGCTGAGGTTCGTGCTTCCCATGGAGAACGGTCACTTCCCATGGGAAGTTCACCGTGGGCAGCGACCGTTTACCAGGGTACCCAGGTAATCGAGGGGCGGCTGGGGCTACGAGCTGGCGGCGCCCTCGTCGCTGTCCAGCGTCACGGTCACCTGCTCGGTCTGGTCGTCGCGGACGATCGGTCAAGGTGACCTGGTCGCCGGGGCGGTGGCCGCGGATCGTGGCGATCAGCGACTCGGACCCGGTGATCAGCTCGTCGTCGACCTTGGTGATCACGTCGCCCTGCTGCAGCCCGGCCTCGTTGGCCGGCCGAGCCGGGGTCGACCGACTCGCACGCCGGCGCCGCTGAGCAGGCCGTCGTCGCTGGCGGCGTCGGTGACGGTGACGCCGAGCCGCGCGTGCGTCGGGGTCTCGCCGTCGCGCAGCTGCTTGACGATCGGGCAGCACCTCGTCGATCGGGATCGCGAAGCCGAGGCCGATCGAGCCGCCGGCCGGTGCACGCCCGGACGCGGTGCGGATCGAGGAGTTGATCCCGACCACCTCGCCGTTCATGTTGACCAGCGGACCGCCGGAGTTGCCGGGGTTGATCGCGGCGTCGGTCTGGATCGCCGGGTACGTCGTGTCCTGGCTGCTCTGGCCGGCGCGCCTGTCGTCGCTGCCCACCGAGACCGGCCGGTTCAGCGCGCTGACGATGCCGCTGGTGACGGTGGCCTCGAGCCCGAACGGCGACCCGATCGCGACGACGTCCTCGCCGACGTCGAGCTGCGCAGGACTTGCCGATGCGTCGCCGGCCGTCAGGCCGGAGACGCCCTCGGCCTTGATCACGGCCAGGTCGGTGAGCGGGTCGGTGCCCACGACGGTCGCCCTGGCGGCGGTGCCGTCGTTGAAGCTGACCGAGATCGCGCCGCTCTGCCGGCGACCGCGACGACGTGGTTGTTGGTGAGGATCTCGCCGTCGGAGCTGATCACGATGCCGGAGCCGGAGCCGGACCTCCTGGCCGGTGCCACGTTGATCTTGACGACCGACGGCAGCACCGAGGCGGCGACACCTCTCGACGGAGTCGGGCGGCGCGGCGTCGTGTCGTCGCGGTCGACCGACCGGGAGCCGGTGCGACGAGGTGGAGCCGTCGGCGTCGGCGCCGAGCACGCGTCGAACGCGTCGAAGCCGGCCGCGCCACCGAGCCCGGCCGAGCCCGCCGACGAGCGAGAGCCCCGGCCAGGAGCCGCCGACCGTGCCGGCGCCGCCGGACGCGGCGGGTGCGCCGACGCGCCGGTGCGTCGGCCCTGGGCCGGGTCGTCGGCGGGGCGGCCGAAGGCGGACGGGTCGGCTGCTGGGTGTGCTCGTCGAGCCGGTGCGGTGCGAGGCGCCGCGCTCGGGGCGGCGGGGGCCGGTCCGGGGGCTCGGGGAAGCGCTGGGTGTCGTCGCTGCTGCTCGGTCGGACGGTCGTGATCGGTCATGCCTCCAGCATGACGTGACCGGACCTGAGAGCGCCACTGAGAGGGCCCTGGGACCTGCGCCGTGTTCTGCGCGGTCCGGCTCCTGGCGCGAGCCGGGCACCGGTCGAACCGGGGACGCCGCAGCCAGAACCGCGCGTCGCCCTCCGGCGAGCGTGCCCGCCGCGCACCGAGCCGCCGTGCCGCTCGGCGACCTGGCGCACGATCGACGAGCCCCAGCCCGGAGCCGGGCAGCGTCCGTGACTCCGCGGAGCGGTAGAAGCGGTCGAAGACGTGCGGCAGGTCCTGCTCGGCGATGCCCGTGCCCCTGGTCGGCGACCAGCAGGGTGCCGTCGACGAGCCGCACGGTGACGGTGCCCAGCGGCGGGCTCCACTTGGCGCGTTGTCGAGCAGGTTGGTGACCGCGCGCTCCAGGGCGGCCGCGTCGCCGATCGACCCACCACGGCTCGGTGTTCACGTCGAAGTCCAGGCCCGGGACGCGGCGCCGTACCCGCTGCACGGCTGCGCTCGACCACCTCGGCGAGGTCGACCGGCTCCAGCAGGAGCTGGGCGGCCTCGTCGCGGGCCAGCTCGGTGAGGTCGCCGATCAGGGTGGTGAGCTCCTCGATCTGGAACCGCACGTCGTCGAGCAGCTCGGCGCGCGCCTCGGCGGAGAGCCCGCCCTCGCCGGTCGGCCTGGGTGAGCAGGTCGAGGTTGGTGCGCAGCGAGGTCAGCGGGGTGCGCAGCTCGTGGCCGGCGTCGGCGACCAGCTGGCGCTGCCGGTCGCGGGAGGCGGACAGCGCGGTGAGCATCGCGTTGAACGCGCGTGGCCAGCCGGGCGATCTCGTCGTTGCCCTCGACCTCGATCGGGTCGAGCTTCTCGGTGCGGGCGATCTCCTCGGCCGCCTCGGTGAGCCGCCGCACCGGCCGCAGCCCGTTGCGGGCCACCGCCCCAGCCGGCGGCGCTCGCGGCGACCACGCCGACCAGGCCGAAGATCAGCATCACCAGGCCCAGCTTGTCCAGGGTGTGCTCGTTGGGCTCCAGCGACTGCGCGAGGACCAGGGCGATGCCGTCGGTGCCGGTGGGCACCGCGGCCACCCGGTAGGTGCGTGCCACCGGCGCGACCGTCCGGCTCGACCAGTCGGACTCGCCGCGGGCCACGGCGAGCTCGGGTGCGCCGGGTGCGATGGAGCCCGCCTCCGGGGCCTCGGTGGTGACCACGAGCCCGTCGGGGTGACGTAGCCGAACCGGGTCTCGGTCGCGCCCATCACCCAGGGGGGCAGGCTGGACAGGGCGTACTCGCCGGGCTCGTAGCGCGCCGCAGGTAGGCCCGCCGGTGCAGCGAGTCGTCGATCGAGGACTGCAGCTGGTGCCGGACGGTGACGTACGCCGCGAGGGCGACCAGCGCCACCGACATGGCGACCGCGAACGTGGTCAGCAGGATCAGCCGCCGAGCCAGCGACCCGCGGTACTGCAGCCGGCGCGAGAGCCGGCCCGGCTCGCCCGGCGATCGGCGCCGCAGCCAGCCCCGCCTTCCGTGCGGCACGCGGATCACGACTTCAGGACGTAGCCGACGCCGCGCACGGTGTGGAGCAGCCGCGGCTCGCCCTCCGCCTCGGTCTTGCGGCGCAGGTAGCCGACGTAGACCTCGAGGCTGTTCGCGGTGGTCGGGAAGTCGTAGCCCCAGACCTCCTCGAGGATGAACGAGCGGTCCAGCACCCGTCGGGGTCGGCGCAGGAACATCTCCGAGCAGCGTGAACTCGGTGCGGGTCAGCTCGATCCCGCGGTCGCCGCGGCGGACCTCGCGGGTGGCCGGGTTGAGGGACAGGTCGGCGAAGGTGAGCACGTCCTCGTCGAGGTCGTCGCCGTCCACGGGCGCGTGGGCCCGGCGCAGCAGCGCCCGCAGCCGGGCCAGCAGCTCCTCGAGCGCGAACGGCTTGGTGAGGTAGTCGTCGGCGCCGGCGTCGAGGCCCTCGACCCGGTCGCCCACGGAGTCGCGCGCGGTGAGCACCAGGATCGGGAGGTCGTTGCCGGCGGAGCGCAGCGCTCGGGTGGTCTCGATGCCGTCGAGGCGCGGCATCATCACGTCGATGACCAGGGCGTCGGGGGCGCTGCCGGCGATCGCGGCGAGGGCCTCGGCGCCGTCGCGCGCCAGGCTGACGGCGTAGCCGTTGAACTCCAGCGACCGCCGCAGCGACTCGCGCACCGCGCGGTCGTCGTCGACGACCAGGACGCGCGGCGAGGGCGGGGCAGCGGGAGTCACGGCCCCACTGTGTCACCCGCGCCTGAACCGGCGCTGAGATTTCAGGAGGCGCGTCGTACGCCGTCGCGACCGCGGTCGCCCGAGGAGGCGGCCCCCGCGAGATGGTCCACGATGCGCTCCACCCGGACCACGCCGACCAGCCGGCCCTCGTCGTCGACGCACATCACCGGACGGAAGCGCTGGGAGGGGATCCGGCCGACGGCACGGCGGGCCGCCGCCGAGATGGGCATCGCCACCGGGACGTGCTGGTTGACGTCGGCGGCGCTGTGGATGCCGTCGGAGTCGACGGTCGCGACCGGGCGCGTGTCGCTGTCGACGAAGACGATCGGGCGGCGCTCGCGGCCGGACTCGACGGCGCCGAAGGCGGTGCGTGCGCTGTCGTGGTCGCGTACGACGATCGGCTGCTCGACGAGGTCGCGCAGCGTCCCGCGGCGCAACGGTGCGTGCGACCGGATCTGCTGCGTGGTGACGGCGTCCACCTCGCCCCACGGTCCGCCCGGGCGGGCGAGCAGGAAGCCCTGGCCGAGCGTCACGCCGAGGGACAGGATGGTCTCGAGCTCGGGGCCGAGCTCGACGCCCTCGGCGAGCACCTCGGCCTTGATGCGGGCGGCGAAGGACCCGATCATCTCGATCAGGGCGCGCTTGGTCTCGTCGAGGTGCACCCCCGCGATCAGCGACCGGTCGAGCTTGACGACCTGGGGCTGCAGCCCGACGATGTGGCGCAGCCCCGCGTAGCCGGCGCCGGCGTCGTCCAGGGCGATCAGCGCACCCGCCTCGCGCAGCGGTGCGAGGCGGTGGCGCAGGCCGGAGTAGGAGTCGACCCGCTGGTGCTCGGTGAGCTCGACCACGACGCCGGCGAGGTCGGGGTGGTCGGCCCACACCGCGTCGATGTCGGGGTGGCCGATCACCTCGGGTCCGACGTTGACCGAGAGGAAGGTGTCGGTCGGCAGCGCGACCCGTGCGGTCAGCGCCGTACGCAGCGCCAGGCTCTGCAGCTCGTGCCCGCGGCCGAGCCGGTCGGCGGCCTCGAACCACGTCAGCGGGTCGTCCACGGGATAGCCCTCGAACCGGGCCAGCGCCTCGTAGCCGACGACGCTGCCGTTGACCAGGTCGACGATCGGCTGGAAGGCCACCCCGAAGCCCTCGCCGTCCAACGCCCGCGGGAGCAGCGACTCCCAGTCCACCGCGGGGTCGAGCAGACCGGTTCCCTGGGTGGGCAGACGGGCATCCCGAACGCTCGGTGCGTCGGTCATGCGCGTCTCCTTGTGCCGGGTGCCCGCGAGCGCTATCGCCTGATTCCGTCGGGGCATCCTGACATGCGCGCACGCCCGCGGTGCCCCCGGCGCCCGGCGCGTTGCAGGAAAGGAGCGACCACGGCTCGACCGGTCAGGCGGAGGGCGTGCGGACGGTGCTGTCGTGCGAGGTCAGGTAGGACAGCACCCGCTCCATCCGGACCACCCCGACGTAGACACCGGCGCCGTCGACGCAGAGCAGCGGGCGGAACCGCTGGCGGGCCGGGCGGGTGATCGCCCGGTCGGCGGCCTCGACCACGTCGGTGTCGATGTTGACGCGCATGCCGGGGTCGAGCGCGGAGTGCACCAGGCCGTCGGCGTCCATCAGGGCGACGGGCCGGTGCAGGCGGTCCAGCATCACCACGAGGTCGACGGCGTCGTCGCTGAAGGCGCCGGCCGCGTCGTGCGCGTTCTGCACGGTCGTGGTGCGCTCGAGGATCCGGCGCAGGGTGAAGTCGGACGGGCGCGGAAGCTGGTGGCGCAGCAGCGCGCTGCCGCGTCGGTCGAGACCCGGCCACTGCGGGCCGGGGGACCCGAGCAGGTAGCCCTGGCCGAGGGGTACGTCGAGCCCGATGACCGCGTCGAGCTCGCCGAGGTGCTCGATGCCCTCGGCCAGCACCCAGGCGTCGATCCGGCTGGCGAACGTGCCGATCATCTCGATCAGCGCCCGCTTGGTCTCGTCGCGGTCGACGCCGGAGATCAGGGTGCGGTCCAGCTTGATGATGTGGGGACGCAGGCCGATCAGGTGCTGCAGCCCCGCGTAGCCGGCGCCGGCGTCGTCGATGGCGATCAGCGCCCCGGCGGCGCGCAGTCGGTTGAGGGACGGCTCCAGCAGGACGTAGGAGTCGATGCGGGCGTGCTCGGTCAGCTCGATGACGATGCCGGTGAGGTCGGCCTGGCCGGCCCACACCTCGAGCACCTGCGGGTGGTCCAGGACGTCCGGTCCGACATTGACGGCCAGGAAGCAGTTGGGCGGCAGGTCGTCGCGTGCGGCGAAGGCGCACCGCAGCGCGAGCGCCTCGAGGGCGGGCCCGCGGTTGAGCCGGCGGGCGGCCTGGAACCACTGGTCCGGGCTGGAGACGGGGTAGCCCTGGAAGCGCGTGAGTGCCTCGTAGCCGACGACACTGCCGCGGTTGAGGTCGACGACCGGCTGGAAGTGCGTGACGACGCCCTCGCCGGTGAGTGCGCGCGCGATCATCGCCCGCCAGTCCAGGTCCTGGCTGCGTTGCTCCGGTGTCGTGCGCACGTCGGTCACTCGTCGGCCTGGGCGGCGCTCAGCCGCGGCCCGGTTCGACGAGTCGGTAGCGGGCGGGGTCCAGGGCGGGAGTCGGCGCGACATCTCCGCACATGAGGCTCTTCATCTCGGCTCCAGGGGGAAGGAGGGGGGTTTCCGCTGCTGAGCGGTGCTGGTCCGAGAGGTCCTGAGCGTGCTCGTTCGCCTCCGCAGTCTTGCATGACAAACACGAACTTGTCGGGGTTTGCAGGTTCCTGTCCGGACCGCTCAGCCGCTGCCTCCGGCGGGTCCCCCAGAGCCACCGATCACCGGTCCCCCGTCACCGATCCGAGGGCAGGACCAGCTCCACCACCCAGGTGACCACGCTGATCACCAGCGCCCCGACCAGCGCGGTCCAGAATCCCTCCACGCGGAAGGGCAGGCCGAGCTGGTCGGTGAGCCAGTGCGTGAGCAGCAGCATCAGGGCGTTGATCACGAAGATCAGCAGGCCCAGCGTGAGGACGATGAGCGGGAACGACACGAACTTCACGACCGGACGGACCAGGGCGTTGACCACGCCGAAGATGACGGCCACCACGAGCAGCGTGACGGCGCGCTCGCCGCCCGACTGCGCCCCGGGACCGGCGACGGCGATGCCGGGCAGCAGCCAGGCCGCGGCGGCGAGGGCGAGGGCGTTGGCGACGACGCGCACCAGGAAGCTCACGAGGGCGATCCTGCCAGGCGGGCCTGGGCCGCCCGGGGCGCGGAGGCCCGCATGCCGCCAGCATGCGGGCCCCACGCCCCCTTGCGGTGCGCCCCCCGGGTCAGCGGCCCGACCGGACCCCCCAGATCCGGCCGGGTGCTGCGGTGACGATCCTCGTGCCCCCCGGAGGAGGAGGTCGCCGTACCTCCAGGGTGCCGCAGGAGCGCCCGGCGCCGCCTCGTCCGAATAGTCCTGTTTGTCTCAGCCGAGTGGGTGATCTGCCGGTCGTCGGTCTAGGCGAGGTGCGGCGGCTCGACCAGAGCGGGTGCGCGTCGGGCGGTCTGGGCCAGCACGATCCCGGCCACGACGGCGATCCCCCCGGTGAGGGCGACCGCATCCAGGCTCTCGGCGAACCAGATCCAGCCCAGCGCGCCGACCCCGATCGGCTCGAGCATCGCGACCATCGTCACCGTGGTGGCCGACAGGTGCCGCAGCGCGAGCAGTGCCAGCGCGAAGGGCGCGATGGTCCCGACCACGACGATCCACACCAGCACCAGCCACAGCGGCGCGGTCATCTCGGCGAGGCGACCGAGCAGGCCGACCTGGTCGCCGACCAGCTCCCAGCGCACCCCGGTCACCGGGGCCACCAGGTTGAGCCCGATCGTGGCGTAGAGGAACGACCACAAGATCACCCGCCACGGGTCGAGCCGGTCCACGCCGTGCTCGCCGACCAGGAAGTACGTCGCGAAGCAGACCGCCGCACCCAGGCCGGCCACGATCCCGACGACGTCCAGGTCGAGGCCGCGCCAGATGCCGGTCGCCGCGGCGAGGCCGCCCCACGCCAACGCGAGCCCGGCCCACATCCGGTTGCGGACCTGTTCGTGCTGCACGTAGCGCGCCCAGAGGGCGACCAGGATCGGCGCCTGGTACTCCAGCAGCAGCGCCATCCCGACCGGCAGCCGGTCGATGGCGACGAAGTAGGTCCACTGCAGCGCGGCCACGCCGACCAGGCCGTGCACGACGAGCAGCAGGCCGAGCCGTCCCCGCGGCGGTCGGAGCGCGCTGGGGCGGAAGAGTGCGGCCAGGACGAGCAGCAGCAGGAAGGTGCCGGTGACCCGCAGCGTGGTCAGGGCGGTCGGGTCGATGCCCGCCCGCAACGCCACGCGGGACACCCCGGCGTTCTGGATGAACAGCAGCGCCCCGACCGTCACGAGGACGAGGCCGACCGCCGGGCTCCGGGTGCGCATGGCTACCGATCGTAAGGGGTGTCGGCGGAGATGCTCCTGTCGCCCCGGGTCGTGCGGGGAGGGCTATCGTCTCGCCCATGACTGACCCGACCCCGCAGGTGCGCGCCGCGATCCGCGACATCCCGGCCTACGTCCCGGGCAAGCCGCCCGTCCCCCGAGCCGGGGTGACCTCCTACAAGCTGTCCTCCAACGAGAACCCGAACCCGCCGCTGCCCGGAGTCCTGGAGGCGGCGGTCGAGGCGGCCGGTCGGATGAACCGCTACCCCGACATGGGTTGCACCGCGCTCTACGAGGCGCTCGCCGCCAAGCTGGACGTCCCGACGAGCGACCTCGCCGCCGGCACCGGGTCGGTGGCGGTGCTCTACCACCTGCTGCAGGCCTTCTGCGCCGACGGCGACGAGGTCGTCTACGCCTGGCGGTCCTTCGAGGCCTACCCGATCGCCGTCGCGGTCACCGGCGCGCGGTCGGTCCGGGTCCCGCTCA
The DNA here is from genome assembly GCA_963845655.1 of uncultured Actinomycetota bacterium. Classification (GTDB taxonomy): domain Bacteria; phylum Actinomycetota; class Actinomycetes; order Propionibacteriales; family Nocardioidaceae; genus Nocardioides_B. The sequence continues at coordinate 96,611 of CAWJTB010000013.1, forward strand.
CCGCCGACCTCCGGCACGACCTGGACGCGATGGCCGCGGCGGTCACCGACCGCACCAAGGTCGTGATCGTGTGCAGCCCGAACAACCCCACCGGACCGTCGGTGCGGCGGGCCGAGCTCGAGGCGTTCCTCGACCGGGTGCCCTCGCACGTCGTCGTCGTGCTCGACGAGGCCTACCGCGAGTTCGTGCGCGACGAGGACGTCTTCGACGGCGTGGACCTCTACCGCGACCGCGGCAACGTCGTCGCGATGCGGACGTTCGCGAAGGCCTACGGGCTGGCCGGCTTCCGGGTCGGCTACGCCGTCGCCCCCGCCGCGATCGCGGCCGCCGTACGCGCGTGTGCGCTGCCGTTCGGCGTCTCGGCGGTGGCGCAGGCCGCCGCCGTCGCCTCCCTGGAGCGCGAGACCGAGCTGTTCGACCGGGTGGAGGGCATCGTCGCGGAGCGCACCCGGGTCGTGGCCGCGCTGCGCGAGCAGGGCTGGGACGTCCCGGACGCGCAGGGCAACTTCGTCTGGCTCGGCCTCGGCGAGCGCACCGCGGAGCTGGTGGCGGCGGCCGAGCAGGCCGCGATCATGGTGCGGCCCTTCGCCGGCGAGGGTGCCCGGGTCAGCATCGGCGAGCCGGCCGGCAACGACGCCTTCCTCGCGGTCGCCGCCGCGCTGCGACCCTGATCCCGTTTACCAGGGGATGCAGCGAATCTTTCGCTGACCACGGAGAACTTCCCATGGGCAGCGACAGTTCGCCGTGGGCAGCACCCGGTCGTACGCCGCGCAGCACCCGGTCGTACGCCGCGCAGCACCCGGTCGTACGCCGTGGGCAGCACCCGGTCGTACGCCGCCCAGCCGGCGCGGCCCGTCAGGAAGCGTCGGCCTCCGCGGCCTGCTTGAGGCGCACCAGCGTCTCGGTGATGCCGCGGCGGTTGCGCTCGGGGAAGCCGGCGAGCCGCAGCGCGGTGAAGAACGGCGGCTTGTAGCGCGAGGCGTCCCAGGTCTCGGTCACCTGGGTGCCGCCGTCCGCGGCGGGCTCGAGCTCGTAGCGCCAGCGGTGCGCCCCGAAGTGCCGCCACGCGATCCGGCGGTCGGCGTCGAACTCCACGACCTTGTTGCGGATCTTGTAGGGCAGTCCGAACAGCTTCATGTCGACGCCGAACGTGTCCCCCTTGGCGGAGAGTCGCTCCGGTCCGCTGATGGTCCCGCGGACGGAGCCGGAGCCGTCGATGCGAGCGTGCTGGCGGGGGTCGGCGACGATCGCGAACACCACGGAGGGTGGGGCGTCGATGCGGGTGCTGGCGGTCACGATGCGGTCACTCATGTCGCCAACCTAGCCCGCGAGCGGACCGGTCCCGACCGGGCGGCGGCGATTAGGCACCCCCCGGAGCGGCCCGGTACGGTTCAGATACGTGGACCGGTGTGGCACCGGTCACAGTACGACCGGTGTGAGAGATCACGCTGCGGACCGCACGAACGCGAGCACCACCCCGCGCGTGTGTCGGGTGGCCCGCACCGCGTCGTGCGCCTTCACAGCGACTGCCGGCAGCGGAGACCCCGCCCGCCGACGACACGAAGGAGTGCCCCGTTGAGCGACCACAGCCCGCAGAGCCTCGGTGAGGTCTACGGCCCGCGCCAGGCCGACGGCGGCCCCGACCTCGTCCAGCTGCTCACCCCGGAGGGCGAGCGCGTCGAGCACGACGACTTCGCCTTCGACCGCGGCGCCGCCGGGGACGAGGTCATCAAGGGCTTCTACCGCGACATGATGCTGACCCGCCGCATCGACACCGAGGCCACTGCGCTGCAGCGGCACGGCGAGCTCGGCATCTGGGCGCAGCTGCTGGGCCAGGAGGCCGCGCAGATCGGCTCGGGTCGCGCGCTGCGCCCCCAGGACTTCGCGTTCCCGACCTACCGCGAGCACGGCGTGGCCTGGTGCCGCGACATCGACCCGCTCCGGCTGCTCGGCCTGTTCCGGGGCGTGGACCAGGGGGGCTGGGATCCAAACGAGGGCAACTTCGCGCTCTACACGATCGTGATCGGCGCGCAGACCCTGCATGCCACCGGCTACGCGATGGGGTTGCAGCGCGACGGCGTCGTCGGCACCGGTGACCCCGACCGCGACGCGGCCGTGGTGGCCTACTTCGGCGACGGCGCGAGCAGCCAGGGCGACGTCAACGAGGCGTTCATCTTCGCCGCCTCCTACAACGCGCCGGTCGTCTTCTTCTGCCAGAACAACCAGTGGGCGATCTCGGAGCCGATCGAGCGGCAGACCCGGATCCCCCTCTACCAGCGCGCGCTCGGGTTCGGCTTCCCCGGCGTCCGCGTCGACGGCAACGACGTGCTCGCGACGTACGCCGTCGCGCAGGCCGCCCTGCAGCGCGCCCGCGACGGCCAGGGCCCCACGCTGGTCGAGGCGTTCACCTATCGGATGGGCGCGCACACCACCACCGACGACCCCACCCGCTACCGGCTCTCCGAGGACCTGGAGACCTGGAAGCTCAAGGACCCGATCCAGCGGGTCAAGGCCTACCTGACCCGCAACGGCCTGGCCGACCAGGACTTCTTCGACGGCATCGACGACGAGGCCGAGAAGCTCGGCGAGCACCTGCGGGAGGGCTGCAAGGCACTGCCGGAGCCGCACGTGCTCGACGTCTTCGACCACGTCTACGCCGAGGGCTCGCCCGAGCTCGTCGAGCAGAAGGCCGGCTACGCGGCCTACCTCGAGTCCTTCGAGACCCCGACCGGAGCCCACCGATGACGAGGATCACCCTGGCCAAGGGTCTCAACGCCGGCCTGCGCCGCGCGATGGAGGACGACCCCAAGGTCCTCATCATGGGAGAGGACGTCGGCAAGCTCGGCGGCGTCTTCCGGATCACCGACGGGCTGCAGAAGGACTTCGGCGAGGACCGGGTCATCGACTCCCCGCTCGCGGAGTCGGGGATCCTCGGCACCGCGGTCGGCATGGCGATGCGCGGCTACCGGCCCGTCTGCGAGATCCAGTTCGACGGGTTCGTCTACCCGGCCTACGACCAGATCGTCAGCCAGGTCGCGAAGATCCACTTCCGCAGCCAGGGCAAGGTCACGATGCCCATCGTCGTGCGGATCCCGTTCGGCGGCGGCATCGGCGCGGTCGAGCACCACAGCGAGAGCCCGGAGGCGCAGTTCGCGCACACGCCGGGCCTCAAGGTGGTCGCCTGCTCCAACCCGGTCGACGGCTACTGGATGATCCAGCAGGCCATCGCCTGCGACGACCCGGTGATCTTCCTCGAGCCCAAGCGGCAGTACCACGCGGACAAGGCGGAGCTCGACGAGTCGGCGACGCCCGACCCGCTGTTCGCCAGCCGGGTGGTCCGCGAGGGCACCGACCTGACGCTGCTCGGCTACGGCCCGATGGTGAAGACGTGCCTGGCGTCCGCCGAGGCCGCCGCCACGGAGGGCAAGAGCATCGAGGTGATCGACCTGCGCACGCTCTCGCCGCTCGACATGGGACCGGTCTACGCCTCGGTGCGCAAGACCGGCCGCGTCGTCATCGCCCACGAGGCGCACGTCAACCTCGGCATGGGCTCCGAGGTGTCGGCGCGGATCTCCGAGCACTGCTTCTTCTCGCTCGAGGCGCCGGTGCTGCGCGTGGGCGGCTTCGACACGCCGTACCCACCCAGCCGGATCGAGGAGGAGTGGCTCCCGGACCTCGACCGGGTCCTCGACGCCGTCGATCGTTCGCTCGCCTACTAGGAGACCGCCGTGCCTGACTTCAAGCTGCCCGACGTGGGCGAGGGTCTCACCGAGGCCGAGATCGTGACCTGGAAGGTGCAGGTCGGCGACGTCCTCAAGGTCAACGACATCGTGGTCGAGATCGAGACCGCCAAGTCGCTGGTCGAGCTGCCCTCGCCGTACGCCGGCACCGTGCAGGCCCTGCACGTCCCCGAGGGCGAGACGGTCGCGGTCGGCACGCCGATCATCACGATCGGCGAGGGGGCGGCCCCGGTCGCCGACGGCGCGCCGGCCGGCGCGGCACCCGCCATCGACATGTCCAACCCGGCCGCCACGGGCGGCGGGGAGAACCAGACGCTCGTCGGCTACGGACCGCGCACCGCCTCGGCGCAGCGCCGTCCGCGTCGCGGTGGCGCCAGCCCGGCCACCGAGGCCGGCGCCGCCGCCCAGGTGCAGGTGCAGGGGGCGTTCGGGCAGGGTGCCGCCGCACCCGCCGACGTGACCCCGGCCGAGGAGCCGGCGGTCCCCGCGGTGCCCGCCGCCAGCCACGAGGCGCCGAGCGGCGAGCTGCGCGTGCTCGCCAAGCCTCCGGTCCGCAAGCTGGCCAAGGACCTCGGTGTGGACCTCCGCACGCTGGCCCCGACCGGCCCTGACGGCACGATCACCCGCGCCGACGTCCACGCCGCCACCGAGCCGTCTGCCGAGGTCGCCCCGACGTCAGCGCCCGACCGGTCGCGGGATCGGGCGGCGGGCGACCGGCGCGAGCCGATCAAGGGCGTCCGCAAGATGATGGCGCAGGCCATGGTCGGCTCCGCGTTCACGGCGCCGCACGTCACCGAGTGGATCACCGTCGACGTCACCAAGACGATGCGACTGGTCGAGCGGCTCAGGGCGCACCGCGACTTCCGCGACGTCCGGGTCTCTCCGCTCCTCGTGGTGGCCAAGGCGGTCTGCCTGGCGGTACGACGCACCGAGGAGGTCAACGCCACCTGGGACGAGGCCGCCGGTGAGGTCGTCTTCAAGGCGGGCGTCAACCTCGGCATCGCCGCGGCCACCCCCCGCGGCCTGGTCGTGCCCAACGTCAAGGACGCCGACACCCTGAGCCTGTCCGAGCTGGGCGCGGCGATCAACGACCTGGCGCGTACGGCGCGTGAGGGCCGGACCCAGCCCGCGGAGATGAGCGACGGCACCTTCACGATCACCAACGTCGGCGTCTTCGGGGTCGACGCGGGCACCCCGATCATCAACCCGGGCGAGTCCGCGATCTTGTGCTTCGGTGCCGTGCGGCCGCAGCCGTGGGTCCACAAGGGCAGGATCAAGGTCCGCCAGATCACCACGCTGGCGCTGTCGTTCGACCACCGCCTGGTCGACGGCGAGAAGGGCTCGCGCTTCCTGGCCGACGTCGCGGCGATCCTGGAGGACCCGGCCTCGGCCCTGCTGTTCTGAGTCGTACGCCGCTCGGATCACCCGAGTCGCCGCACGGAGACACGCCTGCTCCTACCATGGAGGGCGATGAGCACCTCCCCCTCACCGGCGCCCGACCGCCCCTCGGCACCGCCCGCGATCTCGGCCAGCACGCGCGCCTACGAGTTCGCCAAGTGGGCGATCCTCAGTGCGGTCTACCCGGCCGGGGCCGTCATCACCGAGAGCGCGCTGGCCAACGAGATCGGGCTGTCCCGCACGCCGGTGCGGGTGGCGCTGCTGCGCCTGCACGTCGAGGGGCTGCTCACGCTCACCCCGGGTCGCGGCGCCGTGGTCAACACGTTCACGATGCACGACGTCGAGGACGTGCTCGAGGCGCGGGTGCTGGTCGAGAACCACACCGCGCGCCGCTCCTTCGCGCACCGCGAGACCCTGCTCCCGCAGGTCGAGGCGGCGCACGCCGCGATGGTGCGCAACGCCCGTGAGCGCGACACCGCCGGCTTCACGGCCTCGGACCGGCTCTTCCACGAGCTGATCGTGGACGCCGCCGACAACCGGGTCCTGTCGGAGGTCTACCGCACCCTGCGCGAGCGGCAGACGCTGTTCACGTCGGTGATCGTGCGGGGCCGCGCCGACCGGATGCAGGCCGCGATCGAGGAGCACGAGCGGATCCTGGCCACCCTGCGCGGCGCCGACGAGGAGGCGTTCTGCGCGGCGGTCAACGACCACCTGCAGTGGTCGATCGCGCTCGCGCGCGAGTCCACGGCGTGACCGTCGCCGACGAGCCGACCTGGCGGTACGGCGGCCGTCGGGCCTACGCCGTCTGGCTGACGGCGGTGGCGGTCTACTTCCTCGCGATCTTCCACCGCTCGTCGCTCGGCGTCGCCGGCCTCGCCGCCGCCGAGCGCTTCGAGGTGACCGCTTCGCAGCTCTCCACGTTCACGGTGCTGCAGCTGCTGGTCTACGCGGCCATGCAGATCCCGGTCGGGGTGCTGCTCGACCGGTTCGGGCCGCAGCGGCTGCTGGTCGCCGGGGCGGTGTTCATGACGCTGGCCCAGCTCGGCTTCGCCTTCACCGGCACGTACGCCGGCGCGCTGGCCGCCCGGGTCTTCGTGGGCATGGGCGACGCGATGGTGTTCATCAGCGTGCTGCGGCTGATCGCGTCGTGGTTCCCGCCGCTCCGCAGCCCGCTCCTGACCGCCTTCACCGCGATGATCGGCCAGTCCGGTGCCCTGGTCGCCGCCATCCCGCTGAGCCGGGCGCTGGCGTCGTACGGCTGGACGGCGACGTTCGTGGCCAGCGCCCTGGTCGGGGTCGTCCTGGGGCTGCTGACCGTCGTGGTCGTGCGCGACGTGCCGGCGGGGGCGCCGACCGCGCGCAGCCGCAAGGACGTCCGGACCGTCGGACGCGACCTCCGCCTGGCGTGGGTCGACCCGGGCACCCGGCTCGGACTGTGGTCGCACTTCACCACCCAGTTCGCCGCCAACGTGATGGGGCTGCTGTGGGGCTTCCCGTTCTTCGTGCACGCCGAGCACCGCACCGAGGCGGAGGCGGGACTGCTCCTCACGCTGCTGGTCGGGGTCTTCATCGTCGGCGGGCCCGTGATCGGCGGCTACATCAGCCGCCATCCGTGGCAGCGCTCGACGATCGTGCTCGCGATCATCGCCGCGATGGCGACCACCTGGACGGTGGTGCTGCTCCTGCCGGGCGACGCGCCGTTCTGGCTGCTGTGCCTGCTGGTGGTGACGACGGGGCTCGGCGGTCCGGGGTCGATGATCGGGTTCGACCTGGCGCGGACGTTCGCGCCGGCGTCGCGGCTGGGGCAGGCCAGCGGCATCGTCAACGTCGGCGGGTTCACCGCGTCGTTGCTCGCGGTCTTCGGCATCGGCCTGGTGCTCGATGCGGCGACGCCGGGGACCTCGACCGACTACGGCCCCGGGGCCTACCGCATCGCGATGTGCGTGCAGTACCTCTTCTGGATCGGCGGTGCCATCCAGGTCTGGCGCTATCGCTCCCGCGCACGGGTGCACCTGGCCGACACCCAGCCCGAGACCTTCCGGTCGATGTCGGGGCTCGAGGACTATCCGCGCCCGCGCCGGTTCCGCCCACGCCGCTGAGGTACGACGTCCGGCACCGTCGTACGCACCACCAGCCAGGCGCCGCACCCGAACAGCAGCGCCCCCACGAGCAGCAGGGTGCGGAGCTCACGGGAGGCCCCCGTCGACGCCAGCGAGCCGTCGCCCGGAGCCGCGCGAGCGGCAGCGCGCGCAGCCGCGCACGCGTCCTTCGTCATGCCGAGCAGGGGGACCACCGCCTGGCCGGGCCGGCAGCCGGCGGCCTCGGCCTGGACGCCGCAGATGTCGACCGTGCCGGCAGCGCCGACCTGGGTGAGCCGGACGACGACCTCCAGCTCGGCACGCAGCTCGGCGGCGGTCTGGCCGGGGACGTCGGGGAAGTCCAGGGAGAGTGCGACCCCCTGGTCGCCGCCGGGCCGGATCGTCGGGCCCGTCACCAGCGTCTGGCAGGTGCCCGGCTCGGACAGGGTCAGTGCACGTGCCGAGCGTTGTCCGCCGACGTCGGCACCCACGCTCAGCGAGCGGGTCAGCTTGTTGACCGGTCCCCGGCTGACGACGGCGAGCGACGCCCGGGCCGAGGCGGAGGAGTCGTTGCGGACCTCGAAGCCGCCGTGCACCCGGTCGGTGGGCACCAGCAGGCCGGCCCGCGCGAACAGCGGACGTCGCAGGTCCTCGGACCAGTCCGACTCACCCAGGGCCCGCACCTGCAGCCGCCCGACGGGGTCGGTGCTTCCGGCGAGGGCCAGGCCGGGCGTGGCAAGGCCGAGTGCCACCGCGCACAGCACGGCGGCGAGAAGTCGCCTCACCCGGTGGCCCGCCCACGCTTCCTGCGGTCGACGAACCCGCGGGCGACCAGCGCACCGCCGTACAGCACCAGCGCGGCAGCGCCGACGTCGATGGCCAGCCGGAGCGTGCCGCCCGAGGCCCACGTGCCCAGGTAGCCGACCTTGGGGACGGCGTACCAGACCGCGCCGCGCACCTGCTCGGGCCGGATCGGCTCGGGGTCGTCCGCGCCGTTGGCGTCGCCCCGGGTGACGTAGCGGGGCCCGTCGCTCGTCTGCTGCACGCCCACGATGCGGTGGGTGGTGACGGAGGCCTCCTCGGCGCGGGCCTGGAAGGTGATCACCTGGCCGACCCGGAGCCGTTCGGGGTCGACCTCCCGGACGACGACCACGTCCCCGGGCGGGTAGGTCGGCGACATCGACCCGGTGAGCACGGTGAGCGGGCGTGCGTCGTTGAGCTTGGGCACCACGATCAGGGCCAGGGCCGCAGCGACGACGGTCAGCATCAGCAGCACCGAGAGCACGGTGCTCACGACGTCGGTCCACCGCCGCCGCTTCGCGGGCTCGCGTGTCATGGCGTCACGGCCGTGCAGGTCATGGCGCCGGCGGAGCTGCGCACCACGCGCAGGGTGTTGCTGAACGGGCCTTCGCCGAGGCTGTTCACGCCCTTGACCCGGTAGAAGCAGGTGGACCCGTTCGGGGCCGAGGGCGTGGTGTACGGCGAGGTGGCGTTGGTCGCCAGGGAGGTGTAGGAGGCCGTCGCGTTCGTCGTGGTGGACCGGTAGACGGTGTACGACGTGGCGTGGGTGGCGTTGGTGAAGCTCATCCGGTAGGTGCCGGCCGACGGCGAGCTCACGCAGGAGAGCGTCGGCGCCGTGGTGACGGGTGCGAACGCGGTGGAGACGTTCATGGTGCCGGTGGCGGACGCGGTCCAGAGGGCGTACGCCGCCGTCATCGGGGCCAGGAAGCAGGCCAGGCCGAGCACGAGGATCAGCGTCGCCCGCCTCACGGTCGCTCCTGCTGTCCGCGGAAGGCGAAGGTGAGCGAGCCGCTCTGTCCGTAGGAGGTCGCCGCGGCGCCGGCCTTCATCCGCACGTAGAGGCAGATCGGCGCGTCCGCCTGCCGGTCGAGCGCACTCGCCAGCCGGACGGGGGTGAAGGCCACGGCGCCGACGTCCTGCCAGGCCGCCGT
>CAWJTB010000014.1:0-49759 GCA_963845655.1 uncultured Actinomycetota bacterium
CCGACTTCGCCTCGCCCAGCTCCAGGAGCAGCGCACGGTCGCCGTACGGCAGCACGTTCACACGAACGCCCGCACGTCGACGGCGGCCTCGTCGAGCCGGGACCGGACCGCTGCCGCCATCTCGACCGCACCCGGGGAGTCGCCGTGCACGCACACCGAGTCGGCCTCGATCGCGACGACGCTGCCGTCCACGGCGACCACCGACCCCTCGGTGACCAGCCGCACGACGCGCGCACCGACGACGTCCGGGTCGTGCAGCACCGCCCCCTCCTCGCGCCGGGACACCAGGGTCCCCTCGGGCGTGTAGGCCCGGTCGGCGAACGCCTCGCGGACGGTTCGCAACCCTGCCCGCTCACCGGCGGCCAGGAGCGCCGACCCGGGCAGACCGAGCAGCGGGAGCGACGGGTCGTAGGCGAGCACCGCGTCGACGACCGCCTGCGCCTGCTGCTCGTGGTGCACCGCCGTGTTGTAGAGGGCACCGTGCGGCTTGACGTAGCGCACCGCGGTGCCGGACGCCTTCGCCATCGCCTCGAGCGCCCCGATCTGGTAGAGGACGTCGTCGGTCAGCTCGAGCGGGTCGACGTCGATGAAGCGACGCCCGAAGCCGGCCAGGTCGCGGTAGCCGACCTGGGCGCCCACCACCACGCCTCGCCTCGCCGCTGTCTCGCAGGTGATCCGGCAGGGTGCGGGGATCGCCGGCGTGGAACCCGCAGGCGACGTTGGCACTGGTGACCAGCGCGAGCATGGCCGCGTCGTCGCCGAGCTGCCAGCGTCCGAAGGACTCGCCGACGTCGCTGTTGAGGTCGACCACCGGGCGGGTCACAGGGCGCCCAGCCCGATGATCGCCTTGTAGCCGAGGTAGAGCGTCACCAGCCAGGCCAGCAACCCCAGCGAGCAGCAGCGCCACCGGGTAGCGGTAGCCGTCGAGCAGGTCGCGCCGGCGCCACGCCGCGTAGAGCAGCACCCCGAAGCCGATCGGCAGGAGCAGTCCGTTGAAGGTGCCGGCGAACAGCAGCAGCGTCACCGGCGTCTCCTGGAGCAGCACGAAGATCAGGGCCGACAGCCCGATGAAGCCGACGGTGAGCAGGTTGCGCGTCCGGTCCGCGGTGCGCGACGTCGTCATGAACGACACCGAGGTGTAGGCCGCGCCGATGACCGAGGTCAGCGCCGCAGCCCAGAGGATCACGCCGTACATCACGCGACCGAAGGTGCCGGCCGCCGACTCGAAGGCGCTGCCGGCCGGGTCGCTGCTGGACAGCTCGGTGCCGCCGGCCGACCACCCCGAGGATGGCCAGGAAGAGCAGTGCGCGCATCACGCCGGTGACCAGGATGCTCACGATCGAGCTGCGGCTGATGCTGCGGACGTTCTCGGGACCGGTCTGACCGCTGTCGAGCAGCCGGTGCGCCCCGGCGTAGGTGATGTAGCCGCCGACCGTGCCGCCGATGATCGTGGTCACCGCCACGAAGTCGAACGTGTCGGGTGCCACGACGCTGCGCACCGCCTCGCCGACCGGCGGCCGCGACGTCACCGCGATGACCAGCGTGGCGCCGATCATCAGCAGGCCGAGCAGCACCACCGACCGGTCCAGGGCGACCCCGGCCCGGCGGGACAGGAAGATCGCGATCGCGATCAGCGCGCGAGAGCACGCCCCCGATCCGTCGGGTCGAGGCCGAACATCGCGTCGGTGCCGAGCCCGCTGCCGGCCACGTTGCCGATGTTGAAGACCAGGCCGCCGATGATCACCAGCGCCGACATCAGGTAGCCGACGCCGGGCAGCACCCGGTTGCCGATCTCGTGGGCGCGCAGGCCGGAGATCCCGATCACGCGCCACACGTTGAGCTGCACCGCGATGTCGACCAGCACCGAGAGCACGATCGCGCAGGCGAAGGCGGCGCCGAGCTGGACGGTGAAGGTCGCGGTCTGGGTGATGAAGCCCGGCCCGATCGCGCTGGTGGCCATCAGGAACACGGCGCCGAGCAGGGCGGAGCGGCGCAGCTGCGGGCCGGCGGACGACTCCGTGCGGCTGGAATCCTGCGGTGACATGCGGGGCCTCCCGGACCGGTGGCGTGGCGTGGGTGGGTGGACTCCGACGGTAGGAACGTCGGTAGATTGCGCCAGCCTGTGCTCGGCATCCGACTCCGCGACCGAGCCGGACGGCGGTCCAGACCCGCGGTGGCCGCGGCCCCGTGGAACGCCAGATAGGTCACACCCCGCTGACAGCGGCCGTTACTCGTCGGTATGTTCCGGGCAACGACGGGCAGCCGACGGTCGGCCCCACCAGGAGCGTGACGTGAACCAGATCCTCGACGCCATCGCGGCCGACGACGCCTCGCCGGAGGACTTCGCCGCCCTCCCCCTGCCGGAGTCGTACCGCGCGGCCACGGTGCACAAGGACGAGGTCGACATGTTCGAGGGCCTCGCGGCCCGCGACAAGGACCCGCGCCAGAGCCTGCACGTGGAGGAGGTGCCGCTGCCCGAGCTGGGTCCGGGCGAGGCGCTGGTGGCGGTGATGGCGTCGGCGATCAACTACAACACCGTGTGGACCTCGATCTTCGAGCCGGTCTCGACCTTCGGGTTCCTGGAGCGCTACGGCCGGCTCTCCGAGCTCACCAAGCGCCACGACCTGCCCTACCACGTCGTCGGCTCCGACCTCTCCGGCGTCGTGCTCAAGACCGGCCCCGGCGTCACCCGCTGGAAGCCCGGCGCCCGCGTGGTCGCGCACTGCCTCTCGGTCGAGCTCGAGGACCCCGACGGGCACAACGACACGATGCTCGACCCGCAGCAGCGGATCTGGGGCTTCGAGACCAACTTCGGCGGTCTCGCCGACGTCGCGCTGGTCAAGTCCAACCAGCTGATGCCCAAGCCGGAGCACCTCACCTGGGAGGAGGCAGCCTCGCCCGGGCTGGTCAACTGCACGGCGTACCGCCAGCTGGTCAGCAAGAACGGCGGCGACATGAAGCAGGGCGACAACGTGCTGATCTGGGGTGCCTCCGGCGGTCTCGGCGGCTTCGCGACGCAGTACGCCCTCAACGGGGGCGCCACCCCGGTCTGCGTGGTCTCCAGCGAGGAGAAGGCCGCCATCGCCCGCCGGATGGGTGCCGAGCTGATCATCAACCGCTCCGAGGAGGACTACACGTTCTGGAAGGACGAGCACACCCAGGACCCCCGGGAGTGGAAGCGGTTCGGCGCGCGGATCCGCGAGCTCACCGGCGGCGAGGACATCGACATCGTCTTCGAGCACCCGGGCCGTGAGACCTTCGGCGCCAGCGTGTACGTCACCCGCAAGGGCGGCACCATCACGACCTGCGCCTCCACCAGCGGCTACATGCACGAGTACGACAACCGCTACCTCTGGATGAACCTCAAGCGGATCATCTCCTCGCACTTCGCCAACTACCGCGAGTCGTGGGAGGCCAACCGGCTGATCGCCAAGGGCAAGATCCACCCGACGCTGTCGCGGACCTACCCGCTGGTCGAGGTCGGGCAGGCAGCGCTCGACGTGCACCGCAACCTGCACCAGGGCAAGGTCGGCGTGCTCTGCCTGGCTCCCGAGGAGGGCCTCGGCGTGCGCGACGAGGAGATGCGGGCCGCACACCTCGACCAGATCAACCGCTTCCGGGGCGTCTGAGCGGACCGGAGCGTCTCGGTCATCGGCGCGATCCGACCAAAAATCAGCCATGTGAGGCACCCCGCTCGGGGTGCCTCACGTGTTTACCCTGGGATGTCCGCGAGACTGTGTCCGCTGCACTCGAGCACCACGACGGAGGATGATCCGATGAGCGACCGACCTGGCCTGTCCATCTTCGACGACGACGCCGAGGACGACGCCTCCTCGCGCAAGGGCTCCGACGACGAGGCGACCCAGGTGATCCCGGCCGTGTCCGCCCAGCAGGATCCGAAGCCGCAGCAGCGACCCGCACCGGCTCCTCGCGAGGCCCCGCGCGACTCGGCGCCGGCTCAGCAGGCGGCTCCGGTGGTGCCGCCCGGCGGGGCTCGCATCACGTTCCCGGTCGTGCGGCGCGGCGGCTACGACCCCTCGGTCGTGGACCGCCAGATCCACACGCTGGCCGGCGAGAAGGCAGGCCTGGCCGCCAGCCTCAGCGAGACCCGCAACCGGCTGGCCGCGCTCGAGCAGGAGCTGTCGGAGGCCCAGGCCTCGCTCGACGAGCACCAGAACCCGACCTACGCCGGCCTCGGCGGGCGTGCCTCGGAGATGCTGCGCCTCGCGGAGGAGCAGTCCGACGACGTGCTGGTCCAGGCCAAGGCGCAGGCCGAGGAGATGCGCCGGCGCGCCACCAAGGACGCCGACGTCCTCATGGCACAGGCCGCGCGCGACGCCGAGGACATGCGGATGGTCCAGCTCAAGGAGCTCGACGAGACCCGCAGCCGGGCGATGGCCGACGTCGACCAGGAGCGGACGATGGCCCGGGCCGAGGCCGAGGACCTCCTGGCTTCGGCCAAGCGGGAGAGCGAGCAGATCCGTCTCGCCGCCGAGCAGGAGACCAACGCGCTGCGCACGGGCGCCAAGCGGGAGGCCGAGCAGGCCCGCGCCGCCGCGGACCGCGAGGTGCAGGAGGCGCGCCGCACCCTGGCGGTCGAGAAGGAGAGACTGACTCGCGAGGCCGCCGAGCACCACAGCAACGCCACGGCCGAGACCGCCAAGCTGGTCGCCGAGGCCGAGGAGCGGTCTCGGGCCGCCGAGGAGCGCGCCCGGGCCGCCGTCGAGCAGGCGGCCGGGCAGCGCAAGGCGGCCCAGACCGAGTCCGACCGGCTGCTCAGCCACGCCCGCCGCGAGGCCGAGCAGATCGTCTCCTCGGCGCAGACCCAGGCCGCGACGTTCACCGCGGCCGGCCGGGCCGAGGCCGAGCGCGAGCTCGCGACGCTCAAGCACGACGTCGACCGCTACCAGAAGCGTCGCGACGCCATCGTCGCCCAGCTGGGGGCGCTGCGCGACGTGATCACCGGCTTCGGCGACGACGACGCGGAGGCCAAGCCGGCCGCGAAGTCGCAGGGACAGGCCGCCGAGGCGAAGTCGAAGGCCGAGCCCAGCGCGTGAGGGCCGGGGCCGCGCGCGCCGGGCGCGTGACGCGACGTGTCCGAGACGGCGACCGCACCCCCGCCCTGACCGCTCCCCCGGAGGAGCCGCTGCACCACCGCTCACCGTTCGGGATCGGCTTCTTCGGCGCGGTCGGCGCGCTGCTGGCCTTCTGGCTCGGCGGGCGGCTGCTCTCGATCGGGTCGGTCCTGATCCTGGTCATCGTCGCGGCGTTCCTGGCCGTCGGGCTCAACCCCCTCGTCGAGTGGCTGAGCAGGCGCGGGATCCGTCGCGGGCTCGCCGTGCTGCTGGTGATCGTGGCGGTGCTGGGGGCTGTCGCGCTGTTCGTGACCGCGCTGGTCCCGGTGATCAGCGACCAGGTCGCCAAGATCATCGAGAACGCTCCCGGCTGGTTCGACCAGCTGCGCACCAACACCACGATCCAGAAGTACGACGAGCAGTACAACCTCGTCGAGCGCGCCCAGCAGATGATCGAGAAGGCCAGCCTCGGGTCCGCGGTCTTCGGCGGCGTGGTCGGCGTGGGCGTCAAGCTGCTGTCGTTCCTGGCCAACACGTTCATCGTGGTCGTGCTGATGCTCTACTTCCTGGCCTCCCTGGACCAGACCAAGCGGGCGGTCTACAGCCTCGCCCCCGCCAGCCGGCGGGAGCGGGTGTCCGAGCTCGGAGACCGGATCCTGCACAACGTCGGGGCCTACGTCTCCGGCGCGTTCGTGGTCGCCCTCGCCGCCGGCATCACGTCGCTGATCTTCCTGTTCGTGGTCGGCCTCGGCGAGTACGCCGTGGCGCTCGCCGCCGTCGTGACGCTGCTCGACGTGATCCCCATGATCGGCGCCACACTCGGCGCCGTGATCGTCACGGCCATCGGCTTCGCCACCGAGCCGCAGATCGGCGTCGCCTGCCTGATCTTCTACGTCCTCTACCAGCAGCTCGAGAACTACGTCATCTACCCCAAGGTGATGTCGCGCTCGGTCGACATCCCGGGCTCGGTGATCGTGATCGCGGCGCTCGTCGGGGCGTCGCTGCTGGGCGTGATCGGTGCCCTGCTCGCCGTACCCACGGCAGCGGCGATCCTGCTGATCATGCGCGAGGTCGTCATCCCCCGGCAGGCCACCCGCTAGCCGCACCCGACCGGCTCAGCGCGGCACGTCCTTGAACGATGCCGTCGTGCGGTCGGCGTAGCCGCTGGTGTCCGCGGTCTCCATCGGGCCGTCCCACTCGCGTGGCAGGGGGACGGCGACGCTCGGCGCGACACGCGCCACGACCAGGTCCAGGACCTTCTCGGCATCGCCCACCCACAGGTGCTTGGCGCCCTCGACGCCGCTCACCTCGGCCTGCGGCACCGCGGCGAACCGCTCGCGCGCCTCGGGCGGGCGCAGGTAGTCGTCGTGCTCGGGCACGATCGCGCTCAGCGGCTTGCCGGACGCCGCCCAGGCCGCGAGGTGCTCCTCGGTGCTGAAGCGCAGGGGTGGCGAGAGCAGCACGGCCCCCTCGACGACCGGGTCGAGGCCGTGCATGAGGGCGAGGTCGGTGCCGAAGGACCAGCCCAGCAGCCAGATGTGCGGCAGGTCGTGGAACTCCGCGTACTCCAGGGCCGCTGCGACGTCGTAGCCGCTCGCCGTCGGCCTGGTCGAACTCACCCTGGCTGGTGCCCTGGAGGCTCGAGGTGCCGCGGGTGTTGAAGCGCAGCACCGCGATCCCGGCCAGCGCCGGGAGCCGGAACGCCGCCTTGCGGAAGACGTGGCTGTCCATCATGCCGCCGTGGGTCGGCAGCGGGTGCAGGCACACCAGCGTCGCGACCGGATCCGGCCTCGGGCGGCAGCGCGAGCTCGCCCGACCAGCTCGAGTCCGTCGACGGTGTGCAGGGTCAACGGCTCGCGGCGGGCGGGCAGGACGGAGTTCGCGCGGATCGGCTCGGGCATGCCCGCATTGTGGCCTGAGCGCCGGTGTGCCGCGCAATCAGGGCGGTTTCACGACCGCACGCGTCAGCGGCGCCGGTCGCGCGCCGACCAGCACGCGTTGTGCCAGTGCCGCCGCTCGTCGAGGCCCTCGGCGTCCCGGGCGAACGACGTCGCCAGCACCGGCCAGGCCACCGTGTGCGGGGTCGCGGGCCGGATCACCTGGTGGCAGCCGGGACAGCGGTAGGGCTTGGTCGAGGCCGAGCCGGTCACCTTGCGCACGACGTGCTCCTGCCCGCCGTACAGCTCGACGCGATCGGTCATGGCGCCATCCTCCCAGCCGGCTCCGGTCGGTCAGGACCACGCGCGGCGCGGTCAGCGCACGGTGTAGTCGCGGAAGCCACGCTGGGTCTTGCGACCGAGGTAGCCGGCCGTGACCAGGTGCTCGAGCAGCGGGGCCGGGGCGAAGCCGGGCTCGCGGAACTCCAGGTACAGCTCGCGCTGGATCGCCAGCGACACGTCGTTGCCGACCACGTCGAGCAGCTCGAAGGGGCCCATCGGGAGGGCGCAGCCGTACTTCATGGCGGTGTCGATGTCGTCGGCGGTCGCGTAGTGCGCCTCGAGCATCTTGACCGCGTCGTTGAGGTAGGGGAACAGCAGGGCGTTGACGATGAAGCCCGCGCGGTCGCCGCACGACACCGCGACCTTGCCGACCTTGCCGCACAGCGCCCGGGTCGTCTCGGCGACCTCGTCGGAGGTGCTGACCGTGCTGACCACCTCGACCAGCCTCATGATCGGGGCCGGGTTGAAGAAGTGCATGCCGACGACGTCCTGCGGCCGGTTCGTCACCTTGGCCAGCGAGATCACCGGGAGGCTGGAGGTCGTGGTGGCCAGGATCGCACCCGGCTTGCAGATCTCGTCGAGGTTCTCGAACAGCACCGACTTGACGCGCACGTCCTCGGCGATCGCCTCCACGACGATGTCGACCGAGCCGAGGTCGTCCAGCGACGTCGTGCCGGTCAGGCGGGAGAGGACCTCGTCGCGCGCCGACTCCTCGAGCTTGCCGCGCTGGATCGCCTTGTCCAGCGACTTCTCGATCGTGGCGCGGACGTTGTCGACCTTGTCCTGGCGAGCGGCCGACGTAGGTCACGGGGAAGCCCGCCTTGGCGAACACCTCGACGATGCCGGTGGCCATGGTGCCGGTGCCGACCACGCCGACGGCCGAGATGTCGTGCCGCAGCTGCGGCGCGTCGTCGGCCGACGGGGTGAGCGCGTCGTCGACGACGACCGGGCTGTCGGGCGCCTCGTAGGTGTAGAGGCCGCGACCGGACTTGCGACCGAGCAGCCCGGCGCTGACCATCTGCTTGAGGATCGGGGCCGGGGCGTGCAGCCGGTCACGGCCCTGCTTGTACATCGTGTCCAGGATCTCGTACGCCGTGTCGAGGCCGATCAGGTCGAGCAGCGCCAGCGGTCCCATCGGGTAGCCGCAGCCGAACCGCATCGCGGCGTCGAGGTCCTCGCGGGTGGCGTACTTGCTCTCGAACATCGAGGCCGCGTGGTTGAGGTAGCCGAACAGCAGCGCGTTGGCGATGAAGCCCGCCTTGTCGCCCACGACGACCGGGGTCTTGCCGAGCGAGCGGGCCAGCTCGGCGGCGTCGTCGAGCACGGTCGGCTCCGTCACGACGGTGCGGATGATCTCGACGAGGTTCTGCACCGGCGCGGGGTTGAAGAAGTGCACGCCGATCACGCGGCCGGGGTGCGAGGTGGCGGTGCCGATCTCGGTCACCGAGAGCGACGAGGTGTTGGTGGCGAGCACGGCGTCGACCCCGACGATCCCGTCGAGGGTCCGGAAGATGTCCTGCTTGACGGCGAGCTGCTCGACCACGGCCTCGACGACCAGCCCGCAGTCCGCGAGGTCGGTCATCTCGGTGGTGAAGGAGATCCGGCCGACCAGCTCGGCCTGCTGCTCGTCGGTCAGCTTGCCGCGCTTGACCGCGCGGGCCGTCGAGTGCTCGACGTGGGCTCGGCCGCGGTCGAGGGCCTCGGTCGTCCTTCTCGACCCCCACGACCGCGTAGCCGTTGCGGGCGAAGACCTCGGCGATGCCGGCGCCCATCGTGCCGAGCCCGACCACCCCGATCGAGCTGAAGTCGCGGCCGGTTCTGCCCTGGTCGCTGGTGCCCGTGGAGGTGTCGTCGCCGCTCATGAGCCGCATCATGGCACGGCATCCGCGCCCCGCGCCGTGAGCAAGTTCACCCACCGGTAACCTCCGCCGGGGCACCGCACCCGAGGTGCCGGGTATCGTGCCGCCTCGTGCGTCTCGTCATTGCCCGGTGCCAGGTCGACTACGCGGGACGGCTGACGGCGCACCTGCCGATGGCCACCCGTCTGCTGATGGTCAAGAACGACGGCTCGGTGCTGGTGCACTCCGACGGTGGCTCCTACAAGCCGCTGAACTGGATGTCCCCGCCGTGCAAGGTCGCCGAGGGCGTCTCCGAGGACGGCGTGCCCGAGTGGCTGGTCACCGGCAAGGACGGCGACTCCCTGCGGATCCTCCTCGAGGAGGTGCTGCACGACAGCGCCCACGACCTGGGCATCGACCCGGGCCTGCAGAAGGACGGCGTCGAGAAGCACCTGCAGGAGCTGCTCGCCGACCACCCCGCAACGTTGGCCGAGGGTCTGACGCTCGTACGACGGGAGTACCCCACCGCGATCGGACCCGTCGACCTGATGTGTCGCGATGCCGGAGGGGCGAGCGTCGCGGTGGAGATCAAGCGGCGCGGGGAGATCGACGGCGTGGAACAGCTGACCCGCTACCTCGAGCTGCTCAACCGCGACCCGCAGCTGCGGCCGGTCCGCGGCATCTTCGCCGCCCAGGAGATCAAGCCGCAGGCGCGGGTGCTGGCCACCGACCGCGGCATCGCGTGCGCGGTCGTGGACTACGACGCGCTACGCGGGATGGACGATCCCTCCGAGCGGCTGTTCTGAGCCTGCGCCCGCACGTAGGCCAGCCACCCCGTCGCCAACCCGATCAGCGCCATCCCGACCACGCCCTCGGGATGGAAGATGTGCTGGGTGTGCACCAGCCATGCACCGGGCAGCAGCAGCACCGCCGGCAGCCCGCGCAGCCGCAGCCGCCACAGCGCGTCGAGCAGCACCACGAGCGCGGTCGCCAGCAGCGCCCGAGAGCCCCACTCCCCCAGCGGCGTCCCGATGTCGAACAGGTAGGACACCTCGTCGGGCCGCAGCTGGCCCGGACCGAGGCGCCAGGTGACGTAGCCGGCGCCGATCCCACTGATCACGTCGAGCGCGGAGTAGGCGCACGCGTAGCCGAACGCGAGCACCACGACGAGCGCCGCGACGACGTCGCGGCGGCCGCGGTAGAGCGCGACCAGCGCGACGGCGACCAGCGGGAAGACGAACAGCCCCACGACGTGCAGCACCCACCATCGGTAGGACGTCGTGTAGGTCAGGTAGCTCGGGTGGAGGAGTCCCGCTCCGGCCAGGGCGAGGCCGGGCAGGGCGGAGAGGACGGCGGGCAGGAGCGGTGTGGCGGTGCGAGCCATGGGGCCGAGCCTACGACCCCGACGTCACGCCCTCCCGGGTGACGACACCCACGACCTCCTCGGCGCAGCCCCACGACAGCGTCACGCCGGCTCCGCCGTGGCCGTAGCAGTGCACCACCCGGGTCGGACCGCGCTGCTCCGCCTCCACCCGGACCTGCGGTCGCGCCGGACGCAGACCCACCCGGTGGCGCAGCACCCTCGCCCGGGCCAGCTGCGGCACGACCTCGGCTGCACGCGCGAGGATGCGCTCGGCCAGCGCGGGATCGGGACGCCGATCCCACTCACCCTCGTCGTCGCTGCCCCCGACCACGATGTCGTGGCTGCGCGGCACGACGTAGACCGGTCCGGTCGGTGCGCCCGAGTCGAGCCACCAGCGGTCCAGGCCGAACTGCTCGACGTAGACGACCTGGCCGCGCACCGGAACGCACGGTGGGGTCCTCGGCCATCCGGCGCGCCCCCAGACCGGTCGCGTTGACCACGACCTCGGCCCGGTCGGGCAGCGCGGTCAGGGCCATCCGGGTCAGCGTGCCCCCGAGCGCCTCGATGCGCGCCACCAGCCAGGGCAGGTAGATCCCCATCTCGACGACCGGCGCCTCGAAGCTCCAGCCGTCGGCGTACGGCGGGCCGAAGGCGCTCACGCGGGTCAGCGTGGGGACCGCCTCACGCCACCACGGGTCGGCGGTGCGGGTCCGGTGCAGCTCGGTGCCGGGTGTCATCACGACGCCGGTGCCGTCGGTCTGCGCCAGGCCCGCCAGCACGTCGTACGTCGATCGCGACCACGCCGTGACGCGGTCGACGGGAAGGGCGCGGTAGGGGTACCACAGCGCCGCAGCCACCGAGGACGTCGTCTCCAGGGGGAGGTCGCGCGCGACCACGTCGACGTGGTGCCCAGCCTCGAGGAGCCGCACCGCGCACGACAGGCCGACCACCCCGGCCCCGACGACGATCACTCGCGACATGTCAGGGAGTCTGCCCTACGAGGCCGGCTCGTAGTCGGAGATCATCACCCGGCCGGAGCGGTCGCTGACCGTGGCGACGACGTACCTCTCCTGGTCGTCCCGCGTGATGCGACAGACGATCTCGAGGCCCACCTCGGCCGGATAGGCCCGGACCTCGCCGCAGTCGGGCGCGGAGCCGCCCTGCTCGGCGAGCGTCTCCTCGAGTCGCTGGGTGGCGATCACACCGCCCGCGAGCTCGGCGTCGAAGCTGACCGCCTTGCCCTGCACGGCCGCCCGCAGATCGACCTTCACCGGGACCACCAGGTCGTCGACGTAGGCCCGGCACGTCATCTGCTCGGGCACCGTCCCGTCCCATGCGGGGCAGTCGAGCGACGAGAGCGTCAGCCCCTGGCGCCCGATCTGCGCCGCGAGCCGCTTCGCCACGGGCCGCTCGAGCTTGTCCATCTTCGGACCGGGGCCCGCCGCCGACTTCGCTGCGGACGCAGCGCCCAACGACGGGGCCACGGTGGGTGACGCCGCGGCGGCGGGCCGGGGCGGCGCCTCGTCGGCGGTGCAGCCCGGCAGCACCGACAGGGCCAGGACGGTCGAGGCGACCACGGCAGGAACCACGCGTGCGCGCACCTGTCGCCTCCTGCTCCGCGGGTTCCTGGTCGCCGGCCTCTGTGGCGACGATACCGAGGACGACCAATGCGCCACGGCGCTGTGCCGTGTCCCACGTAACCCCGGGGTCGGGAACTCGTTGCACCAGCGAAACGTCTATCCCGGAGGTGGCGCGTGCGCTCACGCTGTGCAGCGGTCCTGATCGTGCTCGTCGCCCTGGTCGGAGGGCTGCTCGCCCTCGGCGCGGTGACCCCCGCGGTCGCCCACGAGGAACGGCCCGCCGGCTTCCCCAGCGGCAAGGGCGCGCGCCCGACGTACGCGGGGCTCGACAACCCGCGCCACCGGGTCGTCTGCACCCGTGACTCGGCGCGCCTGGTGCGCTCGATGAAGGCGGGTGCACTCAAGCAGCGCAACCGGGCTCTGCTGAAGGAGTGCCGCTTCCGCTCGATCCAGTCGGCGATCAACTCGATCCGGAAGCGCCGGACGTCGATCTACGTGCTGCCCGGCTACTACACCGAGTCCCGGTGGGCCGACGCCAAGCGCAGCAGGTACTGCTCGCAGCTCAAGACCGAGTCCGACGACCCGCTGCCCGCCGCGGAGTACATCGGCAGCCTGACCAACCCGGACACCGGCGCCAAGCCCAGCGACCCGATCGCCCTGTCGTACGCCGACCAGCGGCGCTGTCGGCACAACCTCAACCTGATCGCCATCATGGGCGACCGCACGCCGCGCGACGGGTCCATCGCGTGCAACAGCCGGTTCTGCGGCACCCAGATCGTGGGGACCGGTGCGAAGCAGTCGGCCGTGACGATCGACAACCGCTTCAAGAAGCTCAACGCGATCCGCGCCGACCGCGCCGGCGGCGTGCTGCTGCGCAACTTCACCGTGCAGCAGTCGGAGTTCAACGCCGTCTACATCCTGGAGACCGACGGGTTCGTCGTGGACAAGGTCACCGCCCGCGGCAACGACGAGTACGGCATCCTCGCGTTCGCCAGCGACCACGGCCTGATCCAGCGCACCGACGCCTACTACAACGGCGACTCCGGCATCTATCCCGGCTCGGCGTCCGACCTCAACGCCGACAACCCGAACTTCAAGGCGACGCGCTACGCCATCGAGATCCGGGACAGCAAGAGCCACCACAACACGCTCGGCTACAGCGGCACCGCGGGCAACTCCGTGCACGCGCACGACAACGAGTTCTACGACAACGCGACCGGCATCGCCACGGACTCGCTCTTCCCGGGACACCCCGGTCTCCCCCAGGACCATGCCCGCTGGAACGACAACCGCATCTACCGCAACAACGAGAACTGGTACACCCGCTTCGTCGACACCGGCGTCTGCGACCGGCCGATGAAGGAGCGCGGCTACCTCACGGGCACGGTCTGCCCGGTCGTCCCGACCCCGGTCGGGACCGGAGTGCTCATCGCCGGCGGCAACTACGACTCGACCGACCACAACCAGATCTACGACAACTGGCGCTACGGCACGATGCAGTTCTGGGTGCCGTCCCCGCTGCGCGACGAGTACGACCCGACCAAGCTCTACGACACCTCCAACCACAACCACACCTTCGCCAACTCCTTCGGCGTCGCACCGAACGGCTCGATCGCGCACAACGGGATGGATCACTGGTGGGACGACGAGGGCGTCGGCAACTGCTGGGAGGACAACACCTCCTCCCGGGGCACCCCGACCGACAACTTCACCATCGACCCGCCCTCGTGCGCCGACGGCGGCTCGCTGCCAGACCCCGGGCCTCGCGGTGAAGGACGCCGGCTTCCTGTCCTGCAGCCAGTACGACCGCAGCGACCCCGTGTTCCGGCACCCCGCCGGGTGCAACTGGTTCGACTCGCCCTCCCGGCCGACGGACAGCTCCGGCGACCCGGCCATGCCCACCGGGCCGAACGGCGGCAGTGGGCCCGGCACGCCGGACCTGCCCCTCGACCTCTCCTCCGGTACGACGACCGCGCGGCTGCAGCCGAGCGGCACCGAGACCGTCGGCCTGCTGACCGTCGGGCTCGGCGTCCTGGTGCTCGGCGGCCTGGCGTTCGGTCGACGTCGCTCCACCGGGCGCTGAGGAGCGCACCGTGCGCCGTCAGCTGGTCCTGGTGCTGGTCGCCCTGCTCGCCATGTCGGGTGTGGCCGGCGCCGCCGTGGCCAACGACCCGCCTCGGCTGTCCGGGCACGGCCCGAGCACGGCGACCGGCACCGAGGCGACGGCGGTCTTCGAGATCGCCCAGCGCTCGATCCGCCAGGTCCGCTACCGCGACGGCGGCACCCTGGTCTACGGGCTCGTGGTCCGCAACGACGGGACACTGCCGGTGCGGGTCGACGGGCTCGCCGCGCCGAAGCGCCAGCCGCGGCTGTTCCGCTTCCTGCACGTCACCGACGGCGCCGGCGCACGCACCTTCACGATCCCGGTCGGCGGGGAGCGCCGCGTGCTGATCAGCCTGCGGATGCGAGGCTGCGAGACGCTCTCGGCCCGCGCCGGCAGCTTCGTGAGCGATGTCGGGCTGCGGGTGACCCGCGCGAAGGTGCTGCACGACGTGGTGCGCGTCCAGCTGCCCGACGAGCTGCACACCGGATCGCCCCGTGAGGCGTTCTGCCCGAACTCCACGGCCACCAGCCGCCCTCCGGGCTGACGGACGCGGAGCCTCAGGTCGACTCGGGCTCGACCCGCCTGATCTCGGCCAGCAGGATCTCGGCGCCGTTGCCGAGCGGCTTGCTGTGCACGGTCAGCTCGACCTCGGTCTCGGAGCCGTCCCGACGCAGGACGGGGACACGCACCGTGCGGTCCAGCAGCGGCTTGCGCCCCACCAGGAGGTACATCGTGAAGCCGGCGACGTGGGCCTGCCGGTACCTCTCCGGCACGATCGTGACGATCCGCTCGCCGATCAGGGCGTCGAGATCCTCGCCGTACCCGAGGATCTCGGCGGCCGACGGGCTCACCGCGAGGATGCGGCTGCCGTGATCGGCGGCGAGGACACCGCTCGCGGAGCCCGTCACCGTCGCGGGATCCCAGCCGTCCGGCAGCACCAGGTCGGAGCGCGCGGCCGGGGGCACCGTCCACGGCTCGGGTGGCGCCCCTTCGGCCTGACGCAGCACCTGGCGACACAGCCACCGCCGGAAGGCCTGCACCTCCGGCTGGGTGGGCGGCGTCAGCACCAGCCCCTCGCGGGCGAGGTCCAGAGCCGCCTCGATGGTGCGATCCAGGGTCTTGAAGTGCGCGATCGACTCCATCGGGACGGGCACCCGGAGCCGCTTGGCCGACACCCGCGGCTCGATGACGTCCGCCATCAGCTCGTCGGGTGACATCGTGACGTCGGCACGCGGGATGTGCTCCTCGAGCACGGCGATCGCGTCCGTCGCGTCCGCGTGCTGCTGGATCGGGTCCTCGTCGGAGTCCAGCTTGGCCAGGAGGTACTCGCGCAGCAGCGCCTCGGCATGCTCCTGCCAGGCGGCGTGCAGCAGCAGCGGCATGTTGTGCAGCTCCACCGGCACGTTGGCACCGGAGCGGGACGTGCCGTCCGGAACCTCGCGGCGCGCCACCGTCTCCGCCTCGTCGGAGTTGGCTCGCGACAGCACGAACCACACCGTCTTGCCGTGCGCGTGCCGGGTCACGCCCCACTCGTCGACGAGGGACTCCAGCATCAACAGGCCACGGCCGGTGCCCGAGGTCGCGGCGTAGCGCCGACGAGAGGGCAGGTGCACGCTGCCGTCACCGACCTCGATGCGCAGACCCTCGGGGCGGACCGTCCCGGCCAGGCGGATCTCGGTGCCGGCATGGAGCAGGGCGTTGGTGACGATCTCGCTGACCAGCAGCACGGCCGGCTCGACGAGGTCGGCGCGCGCGGTTCCGATCAGCAGGTCACGCACCTGCTGGCGCGCTTCGGCGACGCTCAGGGGCTGCGGCGGCAGCCGCACCTCGAACGAGCCGTTCGGCTCCGTCAGCGTGGACGTCAACGAAACTCGCTCCCGCTCTGTCGTGTCCCACCAGCGCGGACTGGCCCGAGCCGTCCTCCCCCAGACGGCATTCTGGCCCCATTTGGGTCCCGCGTCACGTATTTCGCCATGGTTTCGGCCGCGCGGCTCAGGCGTCCGGGTCGACGGCGAGCCCCTGGGCGCGGCGGATCTCGGTGAGGATGCCGCGCATGATCGCAGTCAGCCCGAAGTCCTTGGGGGTGAAGACGGCGGCCACCCCGAGCGCCTTGAGCCGCGCCGCGTCGGCGGAGGGGACGATCCCACCGACCACCACGGGCACGTCCTCCAGCCCCTGCGCACGCAGCCCGTCGAGCACCGCGGGCACCAGCTCCATGTGGGATCCGGAGAGGATCGAGAGTCCGACGCAGTGCACGTCCTCCGCCACCGCCGCCGCGACGATCTGCTCCGGCGTCAGCCGGATCCCCTGGTAGACCACCTCGAAGCCGGCGTCGCGGGCGCGTACGGCGACCTGCTCGGCGCCATTGGAGTGCCCGTCGAGACCCGGCTTGCCGACGAGCAGGCGCAGCCGGCTGCCGATCTCGTCCCCGGTCGCGCGGACGGCCGCGCGGACCTCGCCGAGCTCGCCGCCCGCCCCCTCGACGCCGGCGACGCCGACCGCTCCGGAGACGCCGGTCGGTGCCCGGAACTCGCCGAACACCTCACGCAACGTCCCGGCCCACTCCCCGGTCGTGGCCCCCGCCCGGGCGGCCACGAGCGTGGCCTCCATCAGGTTGGTGCCGGACTTGGCGGCCTCACCCAGGCCGGCGAGGGCCTGCTCGACCTCGGCGTCGTCGCGCTCCTCGCGCCACTGCTGCAACGACGCCAGGGCGGAGCGCTCGGCCTCCGGGTCGGCTGCCTGGATCGCCCCGTCGAGGTCGGCCGTGAGCGGTGAAGGCTCGGTCGACTCGAAGCTGTTCACCCCCACGACCTGCTCCTGCCCGGACTCGATCCGGACCCGGCGGGCCGCGTGCGAGGAGACCAGCGCCGCCTTCATGTAGCCGGACTCGACGGCGGCGACCGCCCCGCCCATCGCCTGCACCCGGTCCATCTCCGCGCGGGCAGACGCGATCAGCTCCTCGACCTTCGCCTCGACCACGACCGAGCCCTCGAAGATGTCGTCGTACTCCAACAGGTCGGACTCGAAGGCCAGCACCTGCTGGAGGCGCAGCGACCACTGCTGGTCCCAGGGCCGCGGCAGCCCCAGCGCCTCGTTCCACGCCGGGAGCTGGACCGCGCGGGCGCGGGCGTCCTTGGACAGCGTGACGCCGAGCATCTCCAGCACGATCCGCTGCACGTTGTTCTCCGGCTGTGCCTCGGTCAGGCCCAGGCTGTTGACCTGGACGCCGTAGCGGAAGCGCCGCATCTTGGGGTCCTCGACGCCGTACCGCTCCTGCGCGATCTCGTCCCACAGCCGCACGAAGGCGCGCATCTTGCACATCTCCTCGACGAAGCGGACCCCGGCGTTGACGAAGAAGGAGATCCGCCCGACCACCTTGTCGAACTCCTCCGGTGCGACCTGTCCGGAGTCGCGCACCGTGTCCAGGACGGCGATCGCCGTGCACAGGGCGTAGGCCATCTCCTGCGTCGGGTGTCGCACCGGCCTCCTGCAGGTGGTAGCTGCAGATGTTGATCGGGTTCCACTTCGAGATGTGGTTGACCGTGTAGCTGATCAGATCTCCGGTGAGGCGCAGCGAGTGCTCAGGCGGGAAGACGTAGGTCCCCCGCGAGAGGTACTCCTTGATGATGTCGTTCTGCGTGGTGCCGGCCAGCGTGCCGTGCACCTGCTCGAAGTCGGCCTCCGTGGCTCCGCCGGCGAGGGCCTGCTCCTCGGCCACCACCTGGTAGAGCGCGAGCAGCCACATCGCGGTGGCGTTGATCGTCATCGAGGTGTTCATCTCCGCGAGCGGGATGTCGGCGAACAGACGCCGCATCTCGCCGAGGTGCGGCACCGGGACCCCCACCTTGCCGACCTCCCCCCGCGCCAGTGGGTGGTCCGGGTCGTAGCCGGTCTGGGTCGGCAGGTCGAAGGCCACCGACAGCCCGGTCTGACCCTTGGAGAGGTTCTTGCGGTAGAGCGCGTTGGACCCGCTGGCCGAGCTGTGGCCGGCATAGGTCCGCATCACCCACGGGCGGTCCTTCTCGCGGGGCTGGTCCGGGACGGTCTGCTGCTCGCTCATGCGCTGAGCGTACGGCCGAGGTGACCGGCTGGTAACTGCTTGTGAACTAGTCCACTCCGAGGGCCGAGGCGGTCGCGCTCAGGCGGTGCGGGGCGAGCCCGGCAACCGGTCCGCGAGCTCCTCGGCGAGCACGGGCCGCTCGATCGGGAGCAGTCGGCGCAGGCGGGTGAAGGCGATCACCCGACGCAGCGAGGGGCTGCAGCCGCGCAGCGTGAGGACCCGGCCGTCCCGCTCCATGACGGCGCTGGTCGCCGCGAGCAGACTGAGCGCCGTGGCGTCGACGGACTCCACCTCGGAGAGGTCCACGACGACCCGCGGGTGGTCGGCGAGCTCCTGCAGACGCTCACGGACCTCACCGGTGGACCGGCCGTCGAACCGGCCGGTGAGGAACAAGGTCGAGCCGTTCTTGACGATGAGCACCTGCGCTCCCTCCGCGCGTGGGAACGGCCCCCGTGCCGTGCCCTCCGTCACTATGACGCAGTCAGCCCGCGAAAGGTTGCCTTCTCAGCGGCGCCGGTGTGTCGACGCGCAGGGTGTCCAGACCGGTGAGCGCTCACTCTCGGTCGTCGGGCACCTCGACCCGCTCGACGTCGACGCCCAGCCCCCGCAGCGTCTCCACGAAGTAGGGGTAGCCGCGGTCGATGTGCTGGGACTCCGCGACCGTCGTGGTGCCCTGAGCGGCGAGCCCGGCGAGCACCAGTGCCGCGCCGGCCCGGATGTCGTGGGCCACCACCGGCGCGCCGGACAGCTCGGACTTGCCACGGACGACCGCGTGGTGACCGTCCGTGCGCAGGTCGGCCCCCAGCCGGGCCAGCTCCTGGGCGAACATGAAGCGCGCCTCGAAGACGTTCTCGGTGATCATCGACGTGCCGTCGCTGACCGCGGCCAGCGCCATGGCGAAGGGCTGGAGGTCCGTCGGGAAGCCCGGGTAGGGCAGGGTCACCACGTCGAACGACGACAGCCGCCGCTCGGCGCGGACCCGGAAGCCGTCGTCGACGTCGTCGATCTGCAGGCCTGCCGAGGCCAGCTTGTCGAGCACGATGTCGAGGTGGTGCGAGCGCCCGCCCTGCACGGTGAGGTCGCCTCCGGCGATCGCCGTGGCGAACGCCCAGGTGCCGGACACGATCCGGTCGGTCACCGTGGCATGGCGCACGGGCTCGAGCCGGCTCACCCCCTGCACGGTCAGCGTCGAGGTCGAGACGCCCTCGACCTGGGCGCCCATCGCGACGAGCATCTCGCAGAGATCGATGATCTCGGGCTCGCGCGCGACGTTGTCGATCACCGTGGTCCCCTCGGCCAGCACCGCCGCCATCAGGAGGTTCTCGGTCGCCCCGACCGACGGGAAGTCCAGCCAGAGGTTGGCGCCGCGCAGGCCGTCGGCCACCTCCGCGACCACGAACCCGTGCTCGATGTGCATCTGCGCCCCGAGCTCGGTCAGTCCGGTCAGGTGCATGTCGAGACCCCGCGACCCGATGTTGTCGCCACCGGGCAGCGCCACCTTCGCGCGCCCGCACCGGGCCACCAGGGGGCCGAGCACGCTGATCGAGGCGCGCAGCCGTCGGACCAGGTGGTACGGCGCCTCGTGACCCAGCCGGTCGGGGACGTCGATCGTCACGGTGCCGCTGCCGCTGTGCCCGGTCACGTCGACCGGCGGGTGCTCGACCTCGACGCGACACCCGAGCTCCTCGAGGAGCCGGGCCATCACGTGCACGTCGAGGATGTCGGGGACGTTCTCCACGACGCTGCGGCCCGTCGCCAGCAGGGCGGCCGCCATCAGCTTGAGGGCGCTGTTCTTGGCGCCGCCGACGTGGGCCGTGCCCCGCAGCGGGTGCGAGTGCGGGCCCGCGGACCGGACCTGGAATCCCTGCATCCGCACGATGCTAGTGGGGTGTCTCCCCCGCCTCGGACACCAGCCGCCGCACGGCCTCCCCCTAGGCTGAGGGCATGGTCAACCTCACCCGCATCTACACCCGCACCGGCGACGACGGCGAGACCCGCTTGGGAGACATGAGCGTCACGTCGAAGAACGACCTGCGGCTCGAGGCCTACGCCGACGTCGACGAGGCCAACTCGGTCATCGCGGTGGCGCTCACGCTCGGCGACCTCGACGACGACGTGGTGCGGGTGCTGACGACCGTGCAGAACGACCTCTTCGACGTCGGCGCCGACTTCTGCACGCCGATCGTCGAGGACCCGGAGTACCCGCCGCTGCGGATCGAGCAGGACTACGTCGACCGGCTCGAGGGCTGGTGCGACCACTACAACCGGGACCTGACCGCGCTGCGGTCGTTCATCCTCAACGGCGGCACCCCCGGCGCGGCGCACCTGCACCACGCCCGGACGGTCACACGCCGGGCCGAGCGGGCCGGCTGGGCGGCCTACGCCGAGCACGGGGACACCATGAGCGTGCTCCCGATCCGCTACCTCAACCGGCTCTCGGACCTGCTGTTCATCCTGGCCCGCTACGCGAACCGCACGAACGGCGACGTCCTGTGGGTGCCCGGCGGCGAGCGCTGAGCAGCAACGTTCCAGCGCAGGGAGCCGCTCAGCGCTCCGGCACGCCCTGACCGGGGGGTCCGGCCTCGAGCCAGGACAGGAACCCGGTGAGCGCCCCCGGGCTCATCGCGACCTCCAACGGCCCGTCCGGGGTGCGGCAGGTCACGATGACGTGCCCGGAGTAGAGCGAGTAGGACTCCACGCCGGCCGGGTCGCGGCGGCCCGTGTAGGACAGCTCGGCACGACGGTAGGTCAGCCGCGGACGCGGTGAGAGCGAGAAGATCCGGAACCACTCGAGGTCGTCACCCGTGTAGCGCCCGACCCCGAGAATCCAGCCGCGCCCGGCCCTGCCGGACCGGACGCGGACGCTGAACTCGAAGGTGCCGCCGTGCCGGGAGATCAGCCGACGTCGGACCACCAGCACGACGCCGTACAGCAGCAGGAGGACCAGCAGGGCGCCGACGATGTCGACGGGCCACTCCCACCACGCCATCTATCGCCTCATGTCTGTGCAGTCGTACCGGGTGACGGCCGGTCAGGAAGCGCGTTCGGCCGCGCGGACCCGGGCGTCGGCCCAGGCCGCCTCGGCGTGCGCCTGCGCCTCGTCGTCCGAGGCGCCTTCCTGCTTGCACCGCTCGACGTCGGCGCGCGCCTTCTCGAGGTCGATGTCGTGCGACATCTCGGCGTGCTCGGACAGGATCGAGATCCGGTTGTTCGCGACCGAGAGGAAGCCCGAGTCCACGGCCGCGATCCACGTCTCCCCGTCGCCGGTCGTCACGTCGACGATGCCGTGCACCATCAGCGACAGCATCGGCGCGTGGTTGGGCAGGACCCCGACGTCGCCCTCGGTGGTGCGGGCGATGACCATCGAGGCCTCGCCCGACCACACGAGCCGGTCGGCGGCGACCAGCTCGACCTGCATCAGGTCGTCACTCACGTCTCATCCCTCTTCTCGGTCCGACAGAGACCTTGGCGAGCCCTGACCCGGAGGTCAGAGGTTCTTCTGGATCTCGTCCCACTTCTTCTCGACGTCGTCGAGACCACCACACATGAAGAACGCCTGCTCGGCGACGTGGTCGTAGTCGCCGTCGGCGATCTTCGTGAACGCCTCGATGGTGTCCGCGATCGAGACCGTCGAGCCCTCGATGCCGGTGAACTGCTTGGCGACGTAGGTGTTCTGCGACAGGAAGCGCTGGATGCGGCGGGCCCGGGAGACGATGACCTTGTCCTCCTCGGACAGCTCGTCGACACCGAGGATCGCGATGATGTCCTGCAGCTCCTTGTTGCGCTGGAGGATCTGCTTGATCCGGACCGCGGTCTTGTAGTGGTCCTCGCCGATGTACTGCGCGTCCAGGATCCGCGACGTGGAGGTCAGCGGGTCCACGGCCGGGTAGATGCCCAGCGAGGCGATCTCGCGGGACAGCTCGGTCGTGGCGTCGAGGTGCGCGAACGTCGTGGCCGGCGCGGGGTCGGTGTAGTCGTCGGCGGGCACGTAGATCGCCTGCATCGAGGTGATCGAGTGACCACGCGTCGAGGTGATGCGCTCCTGGAGCACACCCATCTCGTCGGCCAGGTTGGGCTGGTAGCCCACCGCGGAGGGCATCCGGCCCAGCAGCGTGGAGACCTCGGAGCCGGCCTGGGTGAAGCGGAAGATGTTGTCGATGAACAGCAGCACGTCCTGGCCCTGGACGTCGCGGAAGTACTCCGCCATCGTCAGCGCGGACAGCGCCACCCGCAGCCGGGTGCCCGGCGGCTCGTCCATCTGGCCGAACACCAGCGCGGTCTGGCCGATGACGCCGGCCTCGTCCATCTCCGCGATCAGGTCGTTGCCCTCGCGGGTGCGCTCGCCGACGCCGGCGAACACCGAGACGCCGCCGTGGTCCTTGGCGACGCGGGCGATCATCTCCTGGATCAGCACGGTCTTGCCGACGCCCGCACCGCCGAACAGGCCGATCTTGCCGCCCTGGACGTAGGGGGTGAGCAGGTCGATGACCTTGATGCCGGTCTCGAACATCTCGGTCTTGGACTCGAGCTGGTCGAAGGCCGGGGCCTCGCGGTGGATGCCCCATCGCTCGGTGACCTCGAGCTTCTCGCCCTCCTCGAGGTTCAGGCAGTCGCCGAGGGTGTTGAACACGTGCCCCAGCGTCACGTCGCCGACCGGCACGGTGATCGGGCCGCCGGTGTCCTGCACCTGCGCACCACGCACCAGACCGTCGGTCGGCTGCATGGAGATGGCGCGGACCATGCCGTCGCCGATGTGCAGCGCGACCTCGAGGGTCAGCGTGCGCTTCTCACCGCCCAGCTCGAGCTCGGTCTTGAGCATGTTGTACATCTCGGGCATCGCGTCCGACGGGAACTCGACGTCGACGACCGGGCCGGTCACGCGCGCGATCCGACCGACACCACCCTCGGCGTGCTCGGTTCCTCGTTCTTCAGTCGTGGCAGTCATCTCTCTCACTCACTCCCGGCATTCGCGTCGGCCAGCGCGTTGACGCCACCGACGATCTCGCTGATTTCCTGGGTGATCCCGGCCTGGCGGGCCTGGTTGGCCGTGCGGGTGTACTTCTTGATCAGCTCTTCGGCGTTGTCCGTCGCGGACTTCATCGCCCGCTGACGAGCGGCCAGCTCGGAGGCGGCCGCCTGCAGCAGGGCGAAGTAGATCCGGCTCTGGACGTAGCGCGGGAGCAGGGAGTCGAGCACCTCCGAGGCGCTCGGCTCGAACTCGTAGAGCGGCAGGACGTCGCCGTCCTCGGGCTCCTCGGTGCCCTCGACCACCTCGAGCGGCAGCAGCCGCACCGTGGTGGGCTCCTGGACCAGCATCGACCGGAAGCGCGTGTAGACCACGTGCACCTCGTCGACGTCCTTGGCTCCCTCGGGCAGCTCGATCTCGGGGTTGTCCTCACCGGCGAGGAACGCTGTGATCAACGCGTCGCCGATCTCGCGCGCGACGTCGTACGTCGGCTGGTCGGAGGTTCCGGTCCAGCTCTGCACGATCGAGCGCTGGCGGAACGTCAGGTAGCCGACGCCCTTGCGTCCGCTGACGTAGGTGTCGACCTCCTTGCCCTCGTCGCGGAGCTTCTGAGCCAGACGCTCGGCCTCCTTGAGGACGGACGAGGAGTAGGCACCGGCCAGCCCGCGGTCGCTGGTCACGATCAGCACGGCGGCCCGCTTGGGGTCGTCGGGCTCGGTGGTCAACGCGTGCTCGACGTTGGAGAACGTCGCCACGGCCGACACCGCACGCGTGAGCTCACGGGCGTACGGCGCGGCGGCCTGGGCCCGTTGCTGCGCCTTGATGATGCGGGACGCAGCGATGAGCTCCATGGCGCGCGTGATCTTCTTCATCGACTCGGTCGACTTGATCCGGGCGCGGTACTCACGCAGCGACAGGGCCATCGTCAGCCTCGCTTCTGCTTGACGATCTGCTCCTGCTCGACGTCCTCGTCCTCGAGAGCCTCGTGCTCCTCCTTGCCGGCCTTGATGGACTCGCCATCAGAGGTCTCGAACTGGTCCAGGAAGGAGTCGTAGGCCTTCTCCAGCGCGGAGGCGGTGTCGTCGGTGAAGTCGTTGGACTCACGGATCGTCGACAAGATGCCGTCGTGCGAGCGACGCAGGTAGTCGAGGAACTCCGACTCGAAGCGCAGCACGTCGTCGGTCGGCACGTTGTCCAGGCGTCCGGTGGTGCCGGTCCACAGCGACGCGGTCATCTCGTCGACGGGGTAGGGCGAGTACTGCGGCTGGCGCAGCAGCGCCATCAGGCGCCCACCGCGGTCGAGCTGCTGGCGCGAGGCCGCGTCGAGGTCGGAGGCGAACATCGCGAACGCCTCCATGGCGCGGAACTGCGCCAGGTCGACCTTGAGCGAGCCGGTGACCTTCTTCATGGCCTTGGTCATCGCGGCGCCGCCGACGCGCGACACCGAGACGCCGACGTCGATGGCCGGGCGCTGGTTGGCCGCGAACAGGTCGGACTGCAAGAAGATCTGTCCGTCGGTGATCGAGATGACGTTGGTCGGGATGAAGGCCGACACGTCGTTGGCCTTCGTCTCCACCATCGGGAGCCCGGTCATCGAGCCGGCGCCGAGCTCGTCGGACAGCTTGGCGCAACGCTCGAGCAGCCGGCTGTGCAGGTAGAAGACGTCACCGGGGTAGGCCTCACGACCCGGGGGGCGGCGCAGCAGCAGCGACACGGCGCGGTAGGCCTCGGCCTGCTTGGTGAGGTCGTCGAAGACGATCAGGACGTGCTTGCCGTCGTACATCCAGTGCTGGCCGATGGCCGAGCCGGTGTAGGGCGCGAGGTACTTGAAGCCGGCGGAGTCGGACGCGGGCGAGGCCACGATGGTGGTGTACTCCAGCGCGCCGGCCTCCTCGAGGGCGCCCCGCACGGCGGCGATGGTCGAGCCCTTCTGGCCGATGGCGACGTAGATGCACCGGACCTGCTTGTCCGGGTCGCCGGTCTCCCAGTTCTGCTTCTGGTTGATGATCGTGTCGATGGCGATCGTCGACTTGCCGGTCGCGCGGTCGCCGATGATCAGCTGACGCTGACCGCGTCCGATCGGGGTGAGCGCGTCGATGGCCTTGATGCCGGTGGCCAGCGGCTGGTGCACCGACTTGCGGGCCATGACGCCCGGGGCCTGGAGCTCGAGGGCGCGGCGGCCGTCGGTCTCGAGCTCGCCGAGCCCGTCGATGGGCTGACCGAGCGGGTCCACGACGCGGCCGAGGTAGCCGTCGCCGACGGGGACCGAGAGGATCTCGCCGGTGCGTCGGACCGTCTGGCCCTCCTCGATGCCGCTGAACTCACCGAGGACGACGACGCCGATCTCACGGGTGTCGAGGTTCAGCGCGATGCCGAGAGTGCCGTTCTCGAACTCGAGGAGCTCGTTGGCCATGGCCGAGGGCAGGCCGGACACGCGCGCGATGCCGTCGCCGGCCTCCGCGACGGTGCCGACTTCCTCGCGGCTGGCCGTGTCGGGCTTGTACTCCGACACGAACTGCTGCAGTGCGTCGCGGATCTCCTCCGGACGGATCGAAAGCTCCGTCATCGTCTTCCCTGCTCTCTTGGCTCTCGTTGCACTTCGGGCGTCTGGTGCTGTGGGGCTGGTCTGTGGTGCGGGTGCTCTGGTGGGTGTCAGCCGGCGAGGCGGCGGCGGGCGTCGTCGAGGCGGCTCACGACCGTGCCGTCGATGACGTCGTCGCCGATCGAGACGCGCATGCCGCCGATGACGCGGGGGTCCACGACGAAGTTCAGGTGGACCGGGCGGTCGTACTGCCGGGTGAGGGCGTCCTGCAGGCGCTCGGCGTTGCGCTCGTCGAGCTCACGGGCCACCCGCACGGTCGCGATCAACCGGTTGCGGTG
This sequence comes from uncultured Actinomycetota bacterium, assembly GCA_963845655.1. Lineage (GTDB taxonomy): Bacteria > Actinomycetota > Actinomycetes > Propionibacteriales > Nocardioidaceae > Nocardioides_B. Next base: position 26,086 of record CAWJTB010000014.1, read on the forward strand.
GTCGGCGGCGACCTTCTGGTAGGCCTCGAGCGCGAGTCCCACGGTGCGGAAGGACCCGGCCACGGACTGCTGGGCGAGTCGGAGGGTGGCCGGCGTGACCTTGCCCTCCAGCAGCCGGGTGACCAGCGCCCGCTTGTCCGCCACGCTGCGCGCGGGGTCCGACAGCGCGTCGCGCAGCTCGGGGCTGCCGATCACCGCGCGCTCGAAGGCGAAGAGCTCGCTCTCCAGCGCATCGGCCTGGTCCGCTCGCTCGGCGCCGCGCACGATCGCGATGGCGCCGATCTGCTCGAGCGCGTCCGCGAGGTCGCGCGTCACCGTCCACCGGCGCGAGACCGCGTCGGCGACCAGGTCGAGCGAGGCGGGGTCGAGCTGCTCGCCGAAGATCGTCCGCACGAGCTGGGCCTTCGCGTCGGCGGAGACCGACACGTCGGTGGCCACCCGGCGCAGGCCCGGCTCGCGCCGCATCACGTCGGCGACCCCGAACAGGTCGTCGGCGATCCGAGCCGCGTCCGCATCGCCGTCGACCGCGCCCTGGAGGCTCTCGGTCAGGCCGTGCAGCGACTCTGCGGAGGACCCGTGCATCAGCGGGCCCCGTTCGCGTTGGCGTCGTCCTGTGACTCCAGGTCGGCCAGGAAGCGCTCGACCACCCGGCTCTGTCGGGCCTCGTCGTCGAGTGACTCCCCGACGATGCGGCCGGCCAGCGAGGTCGCGAGTGCGCCGACCTCGGCCCGGAGCGAGGTGACCGCCTGCTGGCGCTCGGCCTCGATCTGGGTGTGCGCGTGGTCGACGATGCGCGCCGCCTCGGTCTGCGCCTGCTCGCGCATCTCGGCGACGATCGTCGCGCCCTGCTCACGCGCCTCCTCACGGATGCGCGCCGCCTCGTGACGGGCGTCCCCGAGCTGCTTCTCCAGCTCGGCGAGCTTGGCGTCGGCCTCGGCCTGCTTGGTCTCGGCTGCCTTCAAGCCGCCCTCGATGGCAGCCGTCCGGTCCGCGAACGTCTTCTCGAAGTTGGGGACGACCCACTTCTTGACGGCGAGGAAGAGCAGGCCGAAGACCACCAGCGCCAGGACGATCTCCACGGCGTGCGGGACGAGCGGGTTGAGCTCCTCCTCGGCCGCGAGGGTGATCGAGTTCATCAGCGTGGTCCTTTGTCAGTACCTGTGTTCACCGGTGTGCACCGGGTCAGGAGGGATCGGGTCAGAGCACGAATGCGAGGGCGATACCGATGATCGCGAGTGCCTCGGCGAGCGCGAAGCCCAAGATGGCGATCGACTGGAGACGGCTCTGCGCCTCCGGCTGACGAGCCACACCGTTGATGTAGGCGGCGAAGATCAGGCCGATGCCGACACCGGGGCCGATGGCGGCGAGTCCGTAGCCGATCATGTTCATGGAGCCAGTGAGTTCCACGATATTCCTTTCGGTTCTTTTTCTGCGAACGGGCTTGGTCGGGCTCAGTGCTCGTCTGCGAGAGCACCTGAGATGTACATGGCGTTGAGCAGGGTGAAGACGTAGGCCTGGAGGAACTGCACCAGCAGCTCCAGGAAGCTGATCGCGATGAACAGCACCCAGGCCAGGATGCCGACCGGCTTGAGGAACAGCGTGCCGTGGACGAGGAGGTACTCGCCACCCAGCGCGAACAGCAGGATCAGCAGGTGACCGGCCAGCATGTTGGCGAAGAGACGAAGGGCCAGCGTGACCGGACGGACGATGAGGTTGGAGAAGAACTCCAGTGGGATGAGCAGCGCGAGGATCGGGCCCTTGATGCCGGCGGGCACGCACTGCAGCTTGAGGTAGCCGCCGAACCCGTGCTTCTTGATGCCGACGGCGTTGTAGATGATCCAGCTCAGGGCGGCGAGGCCGTAGGCCATACCGGAGCGGGAGAACGTCGGGAACTGGATGAACGGGATCGAGCCGAAGAAGTTGTTGAGCAGGATGAAGAAGAACATCGACACCAGGTAGGGCACGAACCGCATGAAGTCGCGGCTGCCGATGATGTCGCGCGCCACCGAGTTGCGCACGAAGCCGTAGGCGTTCTCGCCGACGTACTGCAGCTTGCCGGGCACCATGGCCCGCTGGCGGGAGGCGATGTAGAGGAACGCGAAGACCAGACCCGCGGCCAGGACCAGCTGGAGCATCGGCTTCGTCACGCCGACGCCGGCGATGCTGAACACAGCGGGCAGCTCGAAGTCAGCCGGGCCAGGGGGGACGAACTCGTCGCCCGCGGCCAGCACGACCGAGGTCAAGGGACTTGCTCCGAAACTCACGCGCCTACCTCTGCTTCTTGTCGTCCTGCCGCCGCGGCAGTGCGTCGAACCGGGCGATCGTCATGTAGATGCCGAGACCTGCCCCCAGCAGGATCCCGATGACCACGAGGAACGAGGTCCCCAGCCACCGGTCCGCCAGCCACCCGAGCGCGCCGTACATGAAGACACCGGCCACCAGGTAGCCGAAGGCGTGCCAAGGATCGCCGCCCTTCGGCTTGGAGTCGCCGGCCGGGGACGGGTCGAGCGGGTGTTGCTGAGTCATTGCGCACCGGACGATAGCAGCCGTGGCGGGTCATCGCGCACTCGCCTCCGGCCGGCTCGAGGGCTGGTCGGGAAGGTCGTAGAGCGGCTGCCGCGACCGGGTCGCTGCGACCGTCTGAGCGACGAGCCACACGAGTGTCCCGCCGATGACGGTCAGGCCGAGCCACTGCCGGTCGACGGCGTCGACGAGGGCACCCGAGCGGGTCAGGGCGACGAAGACGAGGGCGAGGAGCACGACCTCGAGGGTGTAGGTCAGCAGCGCCACGAGAAGGGAGGTCGAGGGGCTCACGGCCGCGACCGCGGAGACCGCGACGGAGCCGAGGCCGAAGAAGCCGAGGACCAGGACCGCACCGATCGCGGCTCCGGAGGCGGCGGCGGATCCCGCGGTCCACGCGGCCACGGACACCGTGACGACGGCGAGAACCAGGCAGAGCAGCAGGGCCGCACGCACCTCACCGCCGACCAGGACGAGCCGAGGGGGCGTCCTGTCTGCGCGCGGTGCGGTCGTCATGTCGGCGGCCGATCTGTGCTGTTCGGAAAGGGCGTGTTCTCCGCGTCGTCGAGCACGGGGTGAACGCTTGTGAAAAGTAGCACAAAGTCCGTCCGAGGGTCCACGCGGGTCAGGAGTGCACCGGCGCGCGCTGCAGCCGCGGCACCACGAAGGTGAGCGCCACCGTGAGCAGCACCCACACGGCGAGCACCAGGAGCGTCAGTCGACTGGCGTAGAGGCTGGCCAGCACTCCCCCGAAGGCGATCAGGCCGGCCCACATCCACATGATCAGCACGGCGCGACGGTGCGAGTGGCCGATCTCCAGCAGCCGGTGGTGCAGGTGCTGCTTGTCGGGCGCGAAGGGCGACCGTCCGGCTCGCGTGCGCCGGATCACCGCGAGCACCAGGTCGGCGAACGGCACGACCAGGATCGAGATGGGCAGGATGATCGGCAGCAGCGTCGGCAGCAGGCTGGCCTGGGACCCGCCGGCGCCGCGGCTCATGTCGACGGTGGCGAACTGGCCGGTGAGCGTGAGGGCCGACCCGGCAAGCACCAGCCCGATCAGCATCGAGCCGGAGTCCCCCATGAAGATCCGGGCCGGATAGAAGTTGTGCGGAAGGAAGCCCGCGCAGGCCCCGGCGAGCGCGGCGCACAGCAGCGCGGCGGTGATCGCCAACGACTCGTCGTTGGCGTCCGCCAGCTTGTAGGCGAAGGCGAAGAACGCCACCGCCCCGATGCCCACCACGCCGGCTGCCAGCCCGTCGAGGCCGTCGACGAAGTTCACCGCGTTGACGGTCGCCACCACGATGACCACGCTCACCAGCGCGGCCTGGGTCGGGTCGGGGATGAACTGGCCGCGCCCGGGCAGCTGGAAGGCGTAGTACTGCACCTGGTTGAAGACCAGGAAGCCGCCGGCGAGCACCTGACCGCCGAGCTTGGTCAGCGCATCGAGCTCGAAGAGGTCGTCGAGCACCCCGAGCACGCAGATCATGGCCCCCGCACCGAGCACGACCGAGGCGTCGTGGAACATCCGTGCGTCGCTGAGGGACAGGAACGGCAGGCGGTGCGCGACGAGGTACGCCGCCAGCAGCCCGCCCAGCATCGCCACCCCCCCGAAGTACGGGATCGGGACGGCGTGCACGTCGCGGTCGCGCACCTTCGCCACGGCGCCGGTCCGCAGGGCGATCTCGCGGGCGACCACGCCCAGGAGATAGGTCACCACGGCGGCGACGAGGAAGACGGTGAGGTACTCGCGCACGGAGTCGCTCGCTCAGCCCTCGTCGACGATCTCGACGCCGAGCGCAGCGGTCGCCTCGTTGAGCGTGGCAAGCGACACGGCGCCGAGGCGAAGCACCCGCCCGACCGGTCCGGTGACGTCGAGGATCGTGGACGGCTCCACGCCGGGCGTGGTGCCCGCGTCGAGGATCACCGCCACGTCATCTCCCAGCATCTCCTCCGCCTCGTCGGCGTCGGTGGCGGCGGGCCGCCCGGTCTTGTTGGCGCTGCTCACGGCCAGCGGGCCGGTGCGGGACAGGAGCGCGAGCGCCACCTCGTGGTCGGGCATCCGCACGGCCACCGTGCCACGGGTGTCCCCGAGGTCCCACTGCAGCGACGGCTGCTGCCGGCACACGAGTGTGAGTGGTCCGGGCCAGAACTGCTCCACCAGGACGCGGGCGTAGGCCGGCACACCGACCGCGAGCGCGTCCAGCGTGGTGGCCGCGGAGACGAGCACCGGGGGCGGCATCTCGCGACCGCGACCCTTGGCGGCCAGCAGGCTGCGCACGGCCGCGGGGTCGAAGGCGTCGGCACCGATGCCGTAGACGGTGTCGGTCGGGAGCACCACGAGCTCGCCGCGCTGCACCGCCAGCGCCGCCGCAGCGAGCCCGCGCTCCCGCCCGGACTCGTCGGTCGTGTCGAAGCGCTCTGCGCCGAAGTGTCCGGCGTCCTGCTCGGGGGGCTCGCTCACGTCGCTCATCGTGCCAGTCGCGCCGTCACGAAGCGGGCGCGACCTGCCAGATCCGGGTGGTCGCGCACGTCGGACCAGCGCCCGGCCGCCGCATCGGAGAGGAACACACCGGGCGCCGACTCGCCCTGGACGTCGGCGTGCTCGGCGCCCACCACGCCGCCGGGCCGCAGCAGCCGGGTCGCGGCCCGCTCGACCTCCCGCATCGCATCGAGGCCGTCGGCGCCCGAGAACAGTGCCAGCTCCGGGTCGTGGTCACGCGCCTCCGCGGCCACCGACTCGAACGCGTCCAGCGGGATGTAGGGCGGGTTGCAGAGCACCACGTCGACGGTGCCGTCGAGGTCGTGGAAGGCGTCGGCGAGGTCGCCGTGCCGCAGGTCCACGCCCGAACCGGACAGGTTGCGCGCCGCCCACTCGACGGCGCTCTCCCCGAGCTCCACGGCGTGGACCTCGGCGCCGGGCACCTCGGTGGCGACCGCGAGCGCGATCGCCCCGGAGCCGGTGCACAGGTCCACGACCACGGGCTCGCGACCCTCGGCCGCGAGGATCTCCGTCGCGCGATCCACTCCCCACCCGGCGAGCAGCTCGGTCTCGGGCCGTGGCACGAACACCCCGGGCCCCACGGCGAGCTCGAGGTAGCGGAAGGCCGCGGTGCCGGTGAGGTGCTGCAGGGGCTCCCGGCTCGCGCGACGCGCGACCAGGTCGCCGTACGCCCGGGCCTGCTCGCCGCCGATCTCCTGCCGCAGCGCGAGGTGCGAGCGGGTGGTGCCCAGGACGTGCGCCAGCAGCTCGGCGGCATCGAACTCCGGACTCGGGACCCCGGCGGCGGCCAGCACCTGCGTCGCCTCACGCAGCCGGGTGGTGACCGCCTCGCTCATCGCTCGTTCGGCTCGAGGGCGTCGAGCCGGGCCTCGAGGTCCGCCGCGACGGCCGACTGCACCACGGGGTCGAGGTCGCCGTCGAGCACCCCCTCGAGGTTGTAGGCCTTGTAGCCGGTGCGGTGGTCGGAGATGCGGTTCTCCGGGTAGTTGTAGGTGCGGATCCGCTCGGACCTATCGACCGTGCGGACCTGGGAGCGGCGGGCGTCGGACGCCTGCGCGTCCGCGGTGTCCTGGGCGACCTGGAGCAGCCGTGCCCGCAGGATGCGCATCGCCTGCTCGCGGTTCTGCAGCTGGCTCTTCTCGTTCTGACAGCTCGCCACGATCCCGGTGGGCAGGTGCGTGATCCGCACCGCCGAGTCGGTCGTGTTCACCGACTGACCGCCCGGCCCGGACGAGCGGAAGACGTCGATCCGGATGTCCTTCTCCTCGATCGAGACGTCGACCTGCTCGGCCTCCGGCATCACCAGGACGCCGGCAGCGGAGGTGTGCACCCGACCCTGGCTCTCGGTGACCGGTACCCGCTGCACCCGGTGCACGCCGCCCTCGAACCTCAGCAGGGCGTACGGCGCCTCGCCGGGCTCCGGAGTGCCCTTGGCCTTGACCGCGACCGTCACCGACTTGAAGCCGCCCAGGTCGGACTCGGTGGCGTCGAGCTGCTCGGTCTTCCAGCCGCGCCGCTCGGCGTAGCGGGTGTACATCCGGAGCAGGTCGCCGGCGAACAGTGCCGACTCCTCACCGCCCTCGCCGGACTTGATCTCCAGCAGGGCGTCCTTGGCGTCCGTCGGGTCACGCGGGACCAGCAGGTGCCGCAGTCGCTCCTCGGCGACCACGCGGCGCTCCTCGAGCTGGTCGGCCTCCTCGGTGAACGAGGAGTCCTCGGCCGCGAGCTCGCGCGCCGCCCCGATGTCGTCGCCGAGCGTCCGCCACTCGTCGTACGCCCGGATGATGGCGGAGAGCTCGGCGTAGCGCTGGTTGAGCCGCTTGGCGAGGCCCTGGTCGGAGTGCAGGCCGGGCTCGGCGAGTCGGTGCTCGAGCTCGGCGTGCTCGGTGACCAGGGTGTCGACCGCCTCGAACATCTGGTGCCTTCTCTCGTGATGACCCGCGCGACGCTCCGGACACAGACGAAGCGCCGGCCTCCGCTCGTGGGCGGGGGCCGGCGCTTCGGCGAAGCTACTTCTTGGCCTGCTGGGCAGCGGCGTAGCGCTTCTCGAACCGGGCGACGCGGCCGCCGGTGTCGAGGATCTTCTGCTTGCCGGTGTAGAAGGGGTGGCACTGCGAGCAGACGTCGGCGTGGATCGCGCCGGCGCTCGCGGTGCTCCGCGTGGTGAAGGAGGAGCCGCAGGTGCAGGTGACCTGGGTCTCGGTGTAGTCGGGGTGCGTGTTCTTCTTCATGGGTTTCCTCTCGAGGGTTTCGGTCGCCGGGTCGTCCGTGTCACCACGGGACGTGAACCGGAACCAGCCTTGGATTCTGCCAGCGGACCGCGGTGGGCGCCAATCGAGCCCCGCAGCGGTCCCGCGAGCACCTGGTGCAACCGCGGACGCGGGTGCTTTCTTCCTCAGTCGGCGTCGCGGCTGCCCGCGGCGGTCGGCGTCGTCTTCTGCACCTGCATCAGGAACTCGATGTTGCTGTGCGTCTTCTTCAGCCGCTCCAGCAGCAGCTCCAGCGCCTGCTGCCCGTCGAGCCCGGAGAGCACCCGACGGAGCTTCCAGACGATCTGCAGCTCCTCCTTGCTCATCAGGAGCTCCTCGCGCCGGGTCCCCGACTGAACGGCGTCGATCGCCGGGAAGAGGCGCTTGTCGGCGAAGTCACGCCGCAGCCTGATCTCCATGTTGCCGGTGCCCTTGAACTCCTCGAAGATCACCTCGTCCATCTTCGAGCCGCTCTCGATCAGTGCCGTCGCCATGATCGTCAGCGAGCCGCCGTCCTCGATGTTGCGGGCGGCGCCGAAGAAGCGCTTGGGCGGGTACAGCGCCGCGGAGTCCACGCCGCCGGACAGGATCCGACCGCTCGCCGGGGCCGCGAGGTTGTAGGCCCGCCCCAGGCGGGTGATCCCGTCGAGCAGCACGACCACGTCGTGACCGAGCTCGACGAGCCGCTTGGCCCGCTCGATCGCCAGCTCGGCGACCGCGGTGTGGTCGCTGGCGGGACGGTCGAACGTCGAGGAGATGACCTCGCCCTTGACCGAGCGCTCGAAGTCGGTGACCTCCTCGGGACGCTCGTCCACCAGGACCACCATCAGGTGGCACTCGGGGTTGTTCGTCGTGATCGAGTTGGCGATCGACTGCATGATCATCGTCTTGCCCGCCTTGGACGGGGACACGATGAGTCCGCGCTGGCCCTTGCCGATCGGCGAGGCGATGTCGATGACGCGACCGATCAGGTTGGTCGAGTCGGTCTCGAGCCGCAGCCGCTCCGAGGGGTAGAGCGGGGTGAGCTTCCCGAAGTCGACCCGGCCCTTGGCGGCCTCCGGGTCGGCACCGTTGATCGTGTCGATGCGGACCAGCGGGTTGAACTTCTCCTTGCGGTCACCCTCCCGTGGCTGGCGGACCTGCCCGGTGACGGCGTCACCGCGACGCAGCCCGAACCTGCGGACCATCGACAGCGAGACGTAGACGTCGTCCGGGCCTGGAAGGTAGCCACTGGTGCGGACGAAGGCGTAGTTGTCGAGCACGTCGAGGATGCCGGCGGCCGGCACCAGCACGTCGTCCTCGAGGATCGTGGTGTCCGGCTCACCGCGGGTGCCCCGGTTGCCCCGGTTGGCCGGTTCGTTGCGGTCCGGGCGGTCGCTGCGCTCCGGCCGGTCGTTGCGGTCCGGGCGGTCGGTGCGGTCCGGCCGGTCGTTGCGGTCCGTGCGGTCACGGCCGCGACGGCGGCGGTTGCGGCGACTCCCGTCGTCGTCGCCCTGGCCCTGGCCCTGGTTGCCCTGGCCCTGGTTGCCCTGGTTGCCCTGGTTGCCCTGGCCCTGGTTTCCCTGGCCCTGGTTGCGCTGGCCCTGGTCGTTCTGCTGACCGCGCTCGGCGCCGCGGTGGTCCTGGCCGCGGTCGTCGCGCGGCTCCTGCGCGCGGTCCGGCTGCGAACGCTCGCTCGACTGTGAGGTCGACGGCGAGGTCGACTGTGAGGTGGACGGGGACTCGTCCGCCTGCGACGCGCGCCGGCTCGTCGCGTCGTCCTGCCGCGCGTCGCGCCGGGCGTCCTGCTCGCCGTTGCTGGCGGGGTCCGGCTGCGCGCTTCTGCGGGCAGCCCTCGGGCGATCCGACGTCGCGTCGTTCGACGCGCGTGCGGGGCGACCCTCGGACCGACCGTTCGACGGGGCACTCGACGCGACGTCCGCGGGCGCACTCGCCTGGGCACCCGACGGGACACCCGACTGGGCACCCGACTGGGCACTCGCTTGGGCCGCCTTGATCGCGTCCACGAGCTGGCTCTTGCGCATGCCGCCCGCGCCCTTGATGCCCAGGCCGCCGGCCATCTGCTTCAGCTCGGGAAGCAGCATGCCCGCGAGGCCGGTGCCGCGACGCTTCGCGGTCGTCCCGGATGCGGCTGCCTGCGAGCCCGCGTCAGGGGTGGTGGAGGTTGCTTCGGTCACGTGAGGTCCTTCCCACGTTGTGCGGGCCGGTCCGGTGGGTTACCGGCGGCCTCGAGTCGGAGTGGTCCGCTGCTCGACCTCGAGCGCGTCCCGGTGGGTACACCCGGATGCGGCAGGAAGGGAGAGCCAGGGAGATGCGATCCGGTGGAGTCGTCGACTGGGAGTGGCTCAGCACCACGGAGCACACGATCACCGGCGCGGGGGCAGCCTAACACCCTCCTCGGTCAGGGCAGGTCGACCCGCGCACCGTCCCGGTCGATCGGAACGACCAGCGCACGCCACCCGTCCGGGACGCGTCCGGCCAGCTCCGCGCGCGCCGTGTCGTCGGTGAAGGCGAGCACCGTCGGGCCGGCCCCCGACACCACGGCGGGCACCCCGTCCGCGCGCAGCGAGCGCACCAGCGCGATCGAGGCCGGCATCGCCGGCTCCCGGTAGTCCTGGTGCAGCCGGTCCTCGGTGGCGGCCAGCAGGAGCTCGGGCTGCCGGGTCAGCGCGGCCACGAGCAGGGCGGCCCGACCAGCGTTCCGCGCGGCATCGGCGTGCGGCACCTGCGCCGGCAGCAGACGCCGCGCCAGAGCGGTCTCGACGCCCTCGGGCGGCACGAAGGCCACCACCTGCACACGCGGGTCCACGGCGACGGTCGCCGCCGAGAAGCGCTCCGCGTCGCGGTAGGCGATCGTGAATCCGCCGTACAGCGCGGGGGCCACGTTGTCGGGGTGCCCCTCGAGCTCGGCGGCCAGCGCGAGCAGGCCGGCGTCGTCCAGCAGCAGCGAGCCGCCGGCGACGAGGCCCCGCGCCAGGCTGACGCCGGCCACGATCGCGGCCGACGACGAGCCGAGACCGCGCGCGTGCGGGACGACGTTGCGGCAGTGCAGCCGCAGACCCGGCACCTCCGTCCCGAGCAGGTCCAGGCAGGCCCGCAGCGAGCGGTAGACCAGATGGGTCTCGTCCAGCGGCACCGCGCCGGAGCCCTCCCCCTCGACGGTGATCGTCATCCCCGGAGCGTCGAGGACCTCGGCGGTGACGGTGTCGCGATGGTCGAGCGCGAGCCCGAGCGCGTCGTACCCGGGCCCCAGGTTGGCGCTGGTCGCGGGGACCGAGACGGTCACCGGACCGGTGAGGAACGTGGTCATCGCAGGCCGGCGGCCTCGGCTGCGGCATCGACGTCGGCCTCGACGACGGTGTCCACGAGGTCGGTGAAGGTGGACAGCGCGGTGTCGATGTCCTTGAGACCGTGACCGGTCACGGTGACCACCAGCCGCTTCCCGGCGTACGACGTGCCCTCGGCCGCCTCGGCCAGCAGGCCGGCGACTCCGGCAGCGGAGGCGGGCTCGACGAACACGCCGTCCCGCGAGGCCAGCATCCGCTGCGCGGAGAGGATCTCCTCGTCGCTGACCGACCGGAAGCGTCCGCCGGACTGCTCCTGCGCGGCGACGGCCAGGTGCCAGGACGCGGGGTTGCCGATGCGGATCGCGGAGGCCACCGTCTCGGGTGCGGCGACGGGCTGCCCGGACACCAGCGGCGCCGCGCCCGCGGCCTGCCAGCCGAGCATCCGCGGAGTGCCCGTGGCGCGACCGGCCTTCTCGTACTCCAGGTAGCCCTTCCAGTAGGCCGAGATGTTCCCCGCGTTGCCGACGGGCAGCACGTGCACGTCAGGAGCGTCGCCGAGGAAGTCGACGATCTCGAAGGCGCCGGTCTTCTGGCCCTCCAGGCGCATCGGGTTGACCGAGTTGACCAGGGACACGGGGTAGCGGTCGGCGAGACCGCGCGACAGCCGCAGGCAGTCGTCGAAGTTGCCGCGGACCATGATGACCTGGGCGCCGTGCACGATCGCCTGCGCGAGCTTGCCGGCGGCGATCTTGCCCTGCGGCACCAGCACCAGCGGCTTCACCCCGGCGCGGGCGGCGTAGGCCGCCATCGACGCGGAGGTGTTGCCGGTCGAGGCGCACACGACGGCCTCGGCGCCCTCTCCGACCGCGACCGAGAGGGCAACGGTCATGCCGCGGTCCTTGAACGACCCGGTCGGGTTGTCGCCCTCGACCTTGAGCCACACCTCGTCGGCACCGGTGACGCCCCGCAGCCAGTCGCTGTCGACCATCGGGGTGCCGCCCTCACGCAGGGTGATGGTGGGCGTGCCCGCGGGCAGGTCGAGCCAGTCGCGGTACTCCTCGATGACGCCACGCCACTGGTGTCCTCATGGCTGCAAGGGGAGATCGAGCCGCCGCCGACGGTGGGGGAGGACCTCTCGACCAAGCCGACGGTGCAGCGGCAGTTCCTGCGCCTGTTCAACGCGAGCGGGCCGATCCCGACGCGGAAGATGAAACGCAACTACCTGAACTTCTACGCCAACCTGATGAAGGCCTCGGACGCCTACCTGGTCAAGCTCCTCGACACCCTCGATCGCACCGGGATGCTCGAGAACACGCTGGTGATCGCGACGGCCGACCACGGCGAGATGGGCACCTCCCACGGCGGCATGCGGCAGAAGAACTTCAACTTCTATGAGGAGTCGACGCGGGTCCCGTTGGTCTACTCGAACCCGCGGCTGTTCAAGAAGCCGCTCAGGAGCGACTCGATCGTCTCGCACGTCGACTTCCTGCCGACCCTCGCGAGCTTGATCGGCGCGCCGGCCGAAGCGCGGGATGACTGGCAGGGCATCGACTACTCCGACCAGATCCTCGGCGGCTCGTCCAAGACGCCGCAGAACTACACGGTGTTCACCTACGACGACTGGCAATCAGGGCAGGCGAGTGGGCCCGTACCCGCAGCCGCCGAACCACATCGTCAGCATCCGTGAGCGCCGCTACAAGCTCGCGCGCTACTACGACGCCGACGGTGACGCACCCGACCAGTGGGAGATGTACGACCTCCGGGCCGACCCGCTCGAGCGCACGAACCTCGCCTATGAGGACTACGAGCGCACGCCCAAGCAGGAGCGGCAGTTCCGGCGGCTGAAGCGCAAGCTCGCGTCCGTCGAGCGGACGCGGCTGCGCCCGCTGTCAGGGAGCGACGTCGCTCGTGTAGATGACTGAGATGTAGGCGACCGAGTTCTCGAGCCCGGTGGCCCCCGTGTAGCAGCGCAGGGTCAGCGAATGCGAGCCATCGGAGAACGAGCCGGCGGTGATCCGGCCGATCGTGGTCAACTGCAGCGGCGAGTTGATGGGCGTGCTCGCCGGGAAGTAGATCTGTCCCTCGCTGTCGTCGGTGAGCGCGATGCCGTCGACCGCGAAGTAGCAGGCCACCGTGCCGCCCGTCGTCGTGACGGATCTGGACGGCTGGGCGATGCCGGACAAGACGGCGCCGGTGGCGCCCCCGCCGAGTGTGATCGAGGTTGTGGAGACGATCGTGCCCGGGTACCCGACGATCGGCGTGAAGGGATCGGTCGGTTCGCCCCACGCGGAGCCGACGGCGCCCGCCGCGCCGGCGGTGCCGGCGGTGCCGGCGGTGCCGGTCGCGCCCGTCGCGCCGTCCGATCCGTCGGTGCCGGCGGCGCCCTGAGCGCCGGTGCTGCCCGCGGCGCCGGCCGCACCCGTCTTGCCGGTGGCACCCGTGTTGCCGGGGGTGCCGGGGTTGCCGGTCGCACCATCGCTGCCCTCGCTGCCCTCGGCCTGGATGGTCTGCCGTAGACCCGGCGTCAGATCCCGGAGCTGCACCTGCCCGTCACGGATGTTCTGCGACAGGATCGTGTTCCTCGCGATGTCGGCCTGCGTGAGGCTGCCGTTCCTGATGTCGCTACCCGTGAGCAGAGCCGCGGCGGCTGGCGCTTCCGCTCACCCCGATGACGACGACGGCCACGGTGGCGAGGATCGGAAGCGAGCGCGACGAACGAAGTCGATGCATGGGGTACGGCCTCTCTTAGATCGGTCTCGGCCAGCGAAGTGGCCGGGACTCGACACCTCAGGTATAGCGCGCGGTCAGGATTCCCGAACCCAGGCGAGCTCGTTGACGACCGTTCCCGTCGCCGTCTTCATCGGCGGTGTGCGCAGGACCAGCTCGCTGTCGTCGCAGGTGAACGGGCGCGATTGCTCGGCACCCGACCAGTTCGGGAACAAGCTGACGTCGACCCGATGGGTGACCGTGTCGCCTTCCACCTCGTAGCGGCCGAAGTAGGCCAGGTAGGTCGAGTACGCGCCCGCCCGCGCGGCGGCTTCGCCTCCGAGTGGGTCTTCGGTTTCCAGCTTCGGGCGATCGGCGGCGGAGAGCTGCACGGTCATGCGACCGCCGGAGGTGTACACGAGCAGCCCGTCCGCGTCATCGCCGAGTGGGTGGGTGACGGTCCCGTCTCCGGCGATGCGGCGCCAGGCCACGAGCTTCCACGCACCGGCCAAATCGATCGACATCCGCCGAGTCTGGAGCGCCGCCCAAACGCTGTCAACCCAGCAATCGACGACCACTGATCGAAGGTGTGTCACACACTGATAAATAGTTGTTGTTGAAGTCGTCGGTGGGTGGGTAGGGCTCGCTCCAATGGACAAGCGCGCCGAACTATTCGTTGAGTTGTCGGCGCGCTTGACGGGGTTCAACCGGGTGACGCTGCTCGGCACCGGGATGTCCGCCGCCCATCTGCGGGCGATGGACGCCGTGCTCGGAGGGGCGACGATGGACGCGCTGCTGGCCGACTCGCGCTCGCTCGACGACGCGGGACTCGGCGCGCTGCTCGACGACGCGCGGCTGGGACCGGTCGCACGCAACCTGATCCTGCTCTGGTACTGCGGCACATGGACGACGCTGCCCGACGAGTGGCGCGCGGCCTACGGGACCTCGCCGCTGGACACCGACCGGGTCGAGTCCGCGGCCGCCTATCAGGCGGCGCTGCAGTGGGTCGCGGCCGGGGCACATCCGGCGGGTGCGCGCCAGCAGGGCTTCGGCGCCTGGGCCGTGGCGCCGCAGACGGCGCCTTGATGACGACCGACGCGTCCTACGACGTCATCGTGGTCGGCGCCGGCGTCACCGGCGCGCTGATGGCCAAGCGGCTGACGCAGGCCAAGCTGCGGGTCCTCGTGCTCGAGGCCGGGCCGGCGACCGCGTGGACGTTCGACGGCTACACCCGTCATCTGGAGCACTTCTTCACGGCGGCCGCCAAGAGCCCGGAGTCCGCGTGGCCGGCGAGCCCGAACGCACCGCACCCCGACACGCGTGACGTCCACGCCGGCGGTGGCTACTTCGTGCAGAACGGGCCGGACCCCTACTGCAGCAGCTACACACGGCTGCAGGGCGGCTCGACGCTGCACTGGCTCGGGGTGTCGCTGCGGATGCTCCCGGAGGATTTCGAGCTGCGCACGCGCTACGGCGTCGGACGGGACTGGCCGCTGGACTACACCGAGCTGGAGCCCTACTACCGCGCCGCGGAGCACGAGATCGGCGTCGCGGCCGACGCGGTCGATCAGGCGTACCTCGGGGTCGAGTTCGCCGAGGGCTACGACTACCCGATGCAGCGGATCCCGTCGAGCTACTCCGACGACGTGCTCGCAGCGGCGACCGACCGCATGCAGGTCACGGTCGGCGGCGAGCCGATCTCCGTCAAGGTCCGCAACTACCCCGCGGCGCGCAACTCGATCCCGCGCGGCGACTACGTGCCCGCCGGCGCCGTCGACGTGCGCGGCGACGGTCAGGCCCTCGGCCGCGACCTCGGTCAGCGCTGCGCGGGCAACACCGCGTGCACCCCGATCTGCCCGATCCAGGCGAAGTACAACGCGTCCAAGACGCTCGCCCAGGCCGACCCGGGCCGGCTGCAGGTGCTTGCGCAGGCGGTGGCGTCGAGGATCCACGTCGATCCCGTCAGCGGTGCCGTGCAGAGCATCGAGTACCAGCGCTACGAGGATCCCGACTCGCCGCGGCACACCGTCCACACGGTGACCGGCCGGGCCTACGTGCTGGCCGCGCACGCGGTCGAGAACGCCAAGCTGCTGCTGGCCTCCGGGCTGGAGGGCAGCTCCGGGCAGGTCGGGCAGAACCTCATGGACCACCCGTCGATCTACGGGTGGGGACTCGCGCCTGCGCCCATCGGCGCGTTCCGCGGCCCACTGTCCACGTCGGGCATCGACGGCGCGCGCGGCGGCGCCTTCCGGTCCGAGCACGCGGCCTTCCGCGTCGACATCGGCAACGACGGCTGGCGCGCACCCGCCGGGGCGCCGGACACCACGGTCGCCGAGGCCGTCGGCCGGCGGGGACTCCACGGCGTCCGGCTGCGCGAGCACCTGGCCTCGACGCTCTCGCGGCAGGTCCGCTTCTCGATCAACGTCGAGCAGCTGCCGTCGGAGTCCAATCGCGTGCGGATCGACCCGCGCTACGTCGACGCCCTCGGCAATCCGCGGCCGGTCATCGACTACCGGATCGAGGACTACACGCTCGCCGGCATGGCCGCCGCGACGCGCTTCTACCGCGCGGTCTTCCAGCACGCGGGCATCGAGGACCGCTCCGACCCGGCCGAGGGCACGTGGTTCCCCGCGGTGGACTATGGCGAGGACCGGTTCCACTACCACGGCATGGGGCACTTCGCCGGCACGCACGTGATGGGCAGCAGCCGCGAGGACTCCGTCGTCGACGCCGATCAGCGCTCTTGGGAGCACCGCAACCTCTTCGTCTGCGGTGCCGGCAGCTTCCCGACGATGGGAACCTCGAACCCGACGCTGACGCTGGCGGCCCTCACGCTGCGCACGGCAGACCGCCTCGTCGGCGGAGCTGATGGCATGAGCGTCGCCCGTTTGAAGGAGCTGCTGCAGGCGGCGGTGACGCTGGAGCTCTCCACGATCCCGCCGTATCTGTGCGCCCTGTACTCGATGCACCCGCAGGGCAACGACGAGGCCAAGCTCGTGCTCCGCTCGGTGGTGGTCGAGGAGATGCTGCACATGGTGCTGGCGGCCAACGTCTACAACGCCATCGGCGGACAGCCGCTCGTCGCGGGCGCCGAGCACGCGCCGCACTATCCCCACGAGCTGCCGGACGGCGTCGTCCTCGACCTGCTGCCGTTCTCGCCGGAGGCCGTCGAGGCGTTCCTGACGGTGGAGAACCCCGGGCACAGCCCGCATGCGCACGCGGTGGTGCAGCGCCGCCACCCGCACCACGTCTCCAAGGCCGTGCTCGCGTCCACCGGCCCGACGACGATCGGCGAGTTCTACGCCGAGATCGTCGAGCTGATGGTCCGGACGGCGGCGGAGGTCGGCGAGGCGCAGCTGTTCTGCGGCGACGCGACACGCCAGGTCACCCGCGAGTACTACTACGCCGGCGGTGGCGGTGCGATCGAGGTCTCAGACCTCGCCTCGGCTCGGCTCGCGCTGGCCGAGATCGTCGAGCAGGGCGAGGGCGACATGCACTCGATGTACGACGGTGACGGCGACCTCGCGCACTACTACCGCTTCCAGCAGCTCAAGTACGGGCGCGCGTACCTGCCGGCCGACGACGCCGGCCTGCCCACCGGCGCGGCGGTCAGCGTCGACTTCGAGGCGAGCTACCCGATGCTCGACAACCCGCGCACCGCGGACTACTCGGACCCGGACCTGCGCGCGGTCTCGGACACGGCCAACCACGCCTGGTCGGAGCTGCTGCGCCGGCTCGAGCGCTCGTTCAACGGCGAGCCGGCCGCCCTGATCCCCGCGGTGCACACCATGTTCGAGCTGCGTGACGCGATGCTGGTCCTGCTCGCGAACCCGGTCGCGGACCATCCAGGGCGCCATGCCGGGCCCACCTTCGAGTGGCTGGAGCCCGTGTGATCTTCCCTCACGGCACGATGCAGGCAACGGATCACGAGACCGCGTCCGAGGTGGTCTACGACGCCGTCATCGTCGGCTCGGGCATCAGTGGCGCGATCATCGCGAACGAGCTCAGCCGCGCCGGCATGCGCGTGCTGATCCTCGAGGCGGGCCCCGACGACGACCGCGACCTGCGCGACTACGAGCACTACCTCAACCGGTTCTACGAGACGCCGTTCAAAGACAACAAGTCGCCGTATCCGGTCAACCCCGAGGCGCCGATGCCGCGCAGCACCGACGCGCGCACGGCTCCGGCCGGGCCAGCCGGACGCCTCCGGCTACCTCGTGCAGAACGGGCCCGTTCGCCGCTCGACAGCACCTACACGCGGGTGCTCGGCGGCACGACCATGCACTGGGAGGCCAAGACGCTGCGCATGCTGCCCGAGGACTTCGAGACTGCGGACGCCGCTACGGCGCGGGCCTCGACTGGCCGATCAGCTACGACGAGCTCGAGCCGTACTACGCGCCAGGCCGAGCGCGAGATCGGCGTCTCCGCCGACGTCGACGACCAGGAGTACGCTCGGGATCAACTTCGAGCCGGGCTACGTGTTCCCGATGCGCGGGCTGCCGCTGTCGTATCTCGACCAGACGGTGGCCAGCGGACGTCGACGGCACCGAGGTCGAGCTCGACGGCGAGCACGTACACGCTGCAAGGTGCGCGCCGTTCCCGCAGGCGCGCAACGGCATCCCGCAACCCGGCCTACGACGGCGGCAAGGGCTACACGCCGGTCGGCGCCGTCAGCACGCACGCAGGTCGAGCGAGGGCGGGCGCTGCCAGGGCAACACCAACTGCGTGCCGATCTGCCCGGTGCAGGCCAAGTACCACGCGCGGCAAGACGCTGGCCAAGGCGCTCGCAGCACCGGCCGCGTGGACGTGCTCGGCGCAGACCGTCGCCTCGCGAGGGTGCACTCGATCCCGACACACGGCCGCGTCACGCACATCGAGTACAAGGCCTACGACGGACCCGGCTCGCCCGGCACGCGACCGGCACGCGTCAAGCGGCCGCCTCTTCGTGCTGGCCGCCAACGCGATCGAGAACGCCGCGGCTGATGCTGGCCTCCGGGCTGCCGAGCAGCAGCGGGCTCGTCGGGCCGCAACCTGATGGACCACGCCTACCTGCTGACCTGGGGGCTGATGCCCGAGGTCGGCGGGCACGATGCGCGGCACGCGTCTGCACCTCCGGGATCTGCGATCTGCGCGGCGGCGCCTTCCGCCGCCGGCAGGCCGCGCTTCGCGGTCGACATCCACAACGACGGCTGGGGCTGGGCGACCGGCTCGCCGTACACCGACCTGATCGACCTCGTCGACCACCAGAACAAGTTCGGCGCGGACCTGCGCCGCGAGCTCGTCGACCGGATCTCGCGGCAGCTGCTGCTCGCGTTCATGGTCGAGCTGCTGCCCGACCCGAGCAACCGCGTCACCGTCGACCGCCGCTACAAGGACCCGCTCGGCAACATGCGCCCGGTCCTGTCGTACACGATGCCGGACTACACGATGGCGGGCGTCGCCTACGCCCGCGGGCTCGTCGCGCCGGATCTTCCAGCGGCTCGGCGTCGAGGATCACACGCCGTACGACCCGACGGACTACGGCTACGTCGAGCTATCGAGGGCGAGGGCTACGTCATCCGCGGCGGCAACCACTGGTCGGGCACGCACATGATGGGCACGACCCCGGCGAACTCGGTGGTCGACGCCGATCAGCGGTCCTGGGACCACGAGAACCTCTACCTGGTCGGCGCCGGCAGCATGCCGTCGATCGGGACGTCCAACACGACGCTGACGCTGGCCGCGCTCTGTCTCAGGAGCGCCGAGCACATGGTCGAGCAACTGCGACGAGACATCGCCGCGTCGAGCTCGCGACGACAGGGGGACGAACCATGACGCCAGCAAGATCACCACCAACGAAGAGCTGCACGACTACCTCCACGCGGCGATGCAGCTCGAGCACGCGACCATCCCGCCGTACCTGACGGCGCTGTACTCGATCCATCCGGGCACGAACTCCGACGCCTTCCACGGTCCTCGCGTGGTCGCCGTCGAGGAGATGCTCCACCTGACCCTCGCGGCGAACCTCCTCAACGCCGTCGGCGGCGCGCCGGACCTGACGCGCGCCGGGCTTCGTCCCGCGCTACCCCGCGTACCTGCCGGACGGCGAGACGGACTTCCAGGTGAGCCTGCAGGCCTTCTCCCGGACGGCGATCGACACGTTCCTCAAGATCGAGCGTCCGCGCCAGGCGCCGGCCGAGGAGGCGCGGCTGCGTCGCGCCGCGACCAGCCCGGACAGGCCGGATCCCCGCCGTCGACCCCGAGGGCGACGCGGAGCTGCACTTCTTCAGCATCGGCGAGTTCTACGCCGAGATCGAGCGGGGCTCCGGCACCTGCGCACGAGCCGACGCTGCGGGCGAGGAGCTGTTCACCGGCGACCCGTCGCGGCAGGTCACGCCGGACTCTACTACTCCGGCGGCGGCGAGGTGATCCCGGTCAAGGACCTCGCCTCGGCGCTCGCCGCGATCCGGCTCATCGCGAGCAGGGCGAGGGCCTCGACGGCGAGCATCTACGACGAGGAGGGCGAGCTCGTCGCACTACTTCCGCTTCCAGCAGCTCACCCTCGGGCCGCTACTACCAGGCGGGCGACGCCGTCGAAGCCGACCGGCGCCGCCGCTGGAGGTCGACTGGGACGCGGTCTACCCGATCCAGACGAACGCCACGCGTCGCCGACTTCCCGGCCGGTTCCGAGGTGCGCGCCGCCGCGGTCGCGTTCAACGCCGGCTACGCGGAGTTCCTCGACCTCCTCACCAGGCCTTCGCCGGCCGGCCGGACCTGCTGATCCCCGCGGTGGCGGACATGTTCGCCCTGCGGGATCAGGTCGACCGCCTGGTGCGCAACCCGATCCCGGGGCGGCCGGGCGTCAACGCCGCCCCGACCTTCGAGATGCCGGAGGTCGCGGGAGCGGTGGCATGACCGAACGCCTCGATCGTTCCTCGAGTTCTCGTCGCGCGTGACCGCGTTCACCGTGTTCCAGCTCCGGGCACCGGGCAGGCCGAGGCGTACTCTCGAGACGGTGGTCGGCGTCGTCGGCGACGGCCGCTCGTGGCGACCTGCTGGCGATCGACGAGGCGATCCGGGCTCGAGACCGACGGCGACGACGCCGCGCGGGACCGCTGCTGCGCGCCCAGATCTTCAGCGACGAGCGGCTCGGACCGGTCGCCCGCAACATCCTCAAGCTCTGGTACGTCGGCACCTGGTACGCCCTGCCCCAGGACTGGCACGAGGCGTTCGGCTCGCTCGAGCGACGACGTCGACGCTTCGTGGTCTCTGCCGCGTCCTACACCGAAGGGCTCGTCTGGCCGGCGATCGGCGCCAACCCGCCCGGGGCCAAGGGCCCCGGCTACGGGACCTGGGCCGGCCCGCCGCGCATCCCGAGTATCTAGACCGCGGCTCACGCCGCGGATGAGAGGCAAGACACGATGAGCGAGACCACACTCGATCGCGACAAGGTCCGGCTGGGCATCACACCGACGCTCTGGTCCAACGACGACTTCCCATCGATCGACATCGGGATCTCGTTCGGCCAGTGCGTGAGCGAGATGGCGCTGGCCGGCTTCGAGGGCTGCAGCGTCGGCGGGAAGTACCCCACCGACATCGCCGAGCTCAAGGGCGCGCTCGACCTTCGCGGTCTGCAGGTGTCCGAGCCCTGGGTCAGCACCTACTTCACGATCGACGGCATGGTGGAGCAGACGCTCGCGACGTTCCACCAGGAGCTCGAGTTCATCAAGGCGATGGGCGGCACGGACTTCGTCGTCGCCGAGTTCGGTGGCGCCGTGAACCCGCTCCCGATCGCCCTGTTCGCCAACCGCCCGGTCTTCGACGACGCCCAGTGGGACGCGCTCACCGCCGGCCTGAACCAGCTCGGCGAGATCGCCAACGGCGAGGGCATGCGGCTCTGCTACCACCACCACATGGGCGCCAGGTGCGGATCGAAGGGCCCGTCGAGCCCGTCAGCGACGCCGAGGCCGATGCCTATTTCGCCTCGCGCGGTCGTGATTCGCGGCTCGGGGCACTGGGCCTCGGACCAGTCGCGCCCGCTCGACAGTCGCGCCACCTTCGAAGCGCGATTCGAGGAAATGCGCGCGGTTCGACGGCGGCGACGTCCCCCGCCCCCCGCACTGGTCGGGTTTCCGGATCATTCCCCGCGCGATCGAATTCTGGAACGACCGCGCCCACCGCCTCCACGAACGCCGCCTGTTCGTCCGCACCGCCGACGGCTGGACCGAAAGCCTGCTCTACCCATGACCGCCCCGCGATCCCGCGACCAGCTCCGCGCCACTCTCACCACCCGTGCCGCGCTCGCCAGCATCGCGATGGCAATCTTCCTCGTCATCCTCAAATCCTATGCCGCGATCCACACCGGCTCGGTCGCGATGCTCGGCAGCCTCGCCGACACCGCACTCGATCTGCTGGCCAGCCTCGTTACCCTCGCCGGGGTGCGCTGGGCGGCGATGCCGGCCGATGACGACCATCGCTTTGGCCATGGCAAGGCGGAAGCGCTGGCGGCGCTGGCGCAAGTCGTGCTCATCTCCATCTCCGCCATTGCCATCGGCTGGCGCGCGTTCGACCGATTGGGCAGCAACGCCCGCACCGAGGGGCTCGAGCTCGGGTTCGCCGTATCGCTGATCGCGATCGGCGCGACCTTCGCGCTGCTCGCCTACCAGCGCCATGTGATCAAGCGCACCGGGTCGGTCGCGATCGAGACCGACCATGTCCATTATCAGTCGGACCTGCTGCTCAACCTGTCGGTGATCGTCGCGCTCGTCCTCGACCAACTGGTCGGCTGGCGGATGGCCGACCCCTTGTTCGGGATCGCGATCGCCGCCTGGCTGTGTCCGGCGCGTGGCGCGGGGCGAGTCGATCGATCGACCAGCTGATGGACAAGGAGTGGCCCGAGGCAAAGCGCCGCGATTTCCTTACCGCCGCAGCCGACTACCCTGAGCTTGCCGGCCTGCATGACCTCCGCACCCGCACCAGCGGTGCGTATGATTTCGTCCAGTTCCATGTCTGGGTGCCGGGCGACTGGACGGTCGAGGCGGCGCACGACCGTATGGACCGGGTCGAAGAAGCGCTGCAGGCCCGCTTCCCCGGCACCGAAATATTGATCCATCTCGACCCCGAGGGCCATACCGATCGCGAGACCATGCTTCCCTCGGCGATCACGGAGAGCTGCTCATGACGCCCCTGCCCTTCTTCCAGGTCGATGCCTTCGCCGCCAAGGCATTCGAGGGCAATCCGGCCGCGGTCATGCCGCTCACCGCCTGGCTTCCCGACGCCACCCTCCAGGGAATCGCCGCGGAGAATAATCTCAGCGAGACCGCCTTCACCGTCCCGAGCGAGTCCGAGGAAGCCGATTTCGACCTGCGCTGGTTCACCCCGACAGTCGAGGTCGATCTGTGCGGTCACGCCACGATCGCGTCGGGCCATGTCCTGATCCGCGGGTCGGCGGTGCGCTTCAAGACCCGCTCGGGCATCCTCACCGTCACCCGCGACGGAGACCTGCTTCGCCTCGATCTGCCCGCGCACAAGGTCGAGGCCGGCACCGAAGCCGGCCTGCTCGACGCACTTGGCCTGCCAGCCGACACCCCCACCTTCCTCGGTCGCAGCGGTAACGGATCGGCCATCGCCTTATTGGCCGACGAAGCCGCGGTCCGCGCCGTCGCGCCCGATTTCGCAAGGCTACGCACCATCAACCGGCTGGTGATCGTCACCGCGACGGGCGACGACACCGACGTCACCAGTCGCGTGTTCGCTGCCTATCACGGGATCGACGAGGATCCGGTCACCGGCGCGGCTCACGCCGCCCTCGTGCCCTTCTGGGCGAGCCGCCTCGGCCGCCACCGCTTCGACGCGCCTCCAGGCGAGCAAACGCGGCGGCTACATTGACTGCGAATTGAAACAGGACCGCGTTATCCTCGGCGGCCATTGCGTGACCGTGATCGAGGGCCATTTCCAGCTTTAGGGGGTCGTCGCCCCCACCTTGTGCAGCGCCAGCCGGAAGCGGAGCACGCTATTGGCCGGGATCGTCCCCGTCGCCCGCTCGCCATAGCCGAGTGCGGGCGGGATCCACACGATCCACTCGTCGCCCGGCTTCATCAGTTTCAGCGCCTCGCTGAACCCCGGCACGAACGCGTCGATATCGCCGCTGAGCGGCTCGCCCCGCGCGAAACTGCTGTCGAAGGTCTCGCCGGTGGTCAGCTTGCCCTCATAATCGAAGGTCACTTGTTCGCCCGTCACCGGCGACCGCCCACTTTTAGGGCCCGAATGACGACGAAATATTGCAGCCCGCTGGCGGTCTTCACGACCCGCTTGCGGCGACGTTGCGGGTCAGGAAGTCGGCCCCCGGCGCGGTCGACGGCGGGGTGCGCGTGGTGGCACAGGCGGAAAGGGTGAGCGACAGGCCGATGGCGGCGAAAGCAAGTTTGTTCATG
>CAWJTB010000015.1:0-65558 GCA_963845655.1 uncultured Actinomycetota bacterium
CCATGAGGGCGAGCATGGAATCGCGCATGGAACTGCGGAGAAGCGAGACCCCGGTTGGCCCCCGGTCGAAGCTCGATGCGGCTGTCCTGGCCCGCCCGAGCCCGGAGGCGCTGACCGGCTGGGCGGCCAGGAACAGTTGCCACGCCACATTGACGTCGGCCTCGGCTGTGGCCATCGCGACGCCCGGTTTGAGACGCCCGAGGAGGAACAGCCATCGGAGCGTGGGCCGGCCCAGCAACAATCGCTCTCGCATCAGTTCGGCCTGCATCGTGATGGGCACCCAGAAGTCCGTCGGGGTGTCGACGTTGGTGCCGGAGAACGAGGGAGCGGTCACGCCGATCACGGTGTACGGTCGGCCGTCGACCGCCACCTGCCTGCCGACGATGTCCGAGTCGGAGGCGAAGCGCTTGCTCCAGTAGCGGTGGCTCAAGACGATCACCGGGTTGGCCGCGGGCGCGGACTCGTCCTCGGGGTTGAACGTGCGCCCGCGGTGGGCCGGAACTCCGAGCACAGCGAAGTAGTTCGCGCTGACCAGACGGCCGGCCGCCTGGTCTCCGAGCTGATCGTCGGCGGCGCTGACGCTGCTTCGAACCGTCGAGGTGGTGGTGTAGCTCTGCTCTGCTGCCAGGCTCTCGAAGGTCTGGTTCTCGCGTTGCAGGTGCCGGAAGAAGGGCTCCGGGTACACGTCGACACGTCGTGGCAAGGTCGCCGCAGATAGATCCTGGAACAGCCCATCGCTGAACAGGACCAGTTTCGATGGTTCCTGGATCGGGAGGGGCCGCAGGAAGACGGCGTTGACGAGGCTGAAGACGGCGACGTTGGCCCCGATTCCAACACCTAAAGAAAGCACCGTGACGACTACCAGGCCGGGGCTTCGGACATGGTCCGTGAATGCGTAACGGACGTCCTGGAACAGGTCAGCGATCACGGAGGCCCCTCACTTTGTCGCTGAACCATGATTCCTGCGGACATAAGCCAATGCCGTACCAGGCTCCTGGTACGCAACTTCTCCCGGAAAGCCCCGGCGAGCCTTCGCCTGGCGTCCGCTTCTGGGAAAAAGCGTGCCGGGATCGGACAGCGACGCGCCGGCAAGATAACGCCCGTCATTTGCGACGGCGGGCTCGCGGCAGCCGCCCCGCCGGGGCGCCCATGCGCTCCCGGAGGCCGGCGAGCAGTCGCCGCTCGAGCCTCCGAAGGGTGTGGTACGAGATCCCGAGCGCGGCCGCCGAGTCGCGCTCCGGACGCCGATCTCGTAACGCTGGTGGTACACCGGGCGGAGGTCAGGCGGCAAACTGGCCACATACCCGCGTACTGCGCCCCGGGCGAAGGGGCCCCAGTAGTCGAGGCTTTCGAAAATACCCGATCGGTCCTCCGTCCCCTCGAAGCTGAGCATCGCGGCGCGCAGCCTCGACTCCCGAGCATTGTTCCGGACCCAGTCGAACATGGTCCGGGTCGCTGTCACATGAAAAGTGCGCAGAGATACCGGATGCCATCCGGCCCCACCACGCGCGCCCGGGACAGGACGTGCATCAGACTGTCCTGAAGGATGTCGGCATCGCGCCCAAGAGGAGCCGGCGCATACGGAGTTTGCGCCGGAGGCCCTTCGTCAATGAGGCCAGGCCCCGTGTGGCAAAGAGCCCCGCGAGCAGGTCGTCGCTGTGACTCCCGCTCGAAAAGTCAATCGGACCCTGGGGAACGGCCGAACTCAAGGTCGCCAGCGGCCTCTCCGCGTCGGCAGTGGAATGAGTTTCAGAAGCACTCGTGGACCTGGCGGCCGGCTCCTTCATTAGCTGCACATGATGTTTGACGCCAAGAGCTGGCGTCAAGTGACACTCTATAATAGACGCGTAAGTCAGGATCTCTTCGCACTGCACCCTAAGAACAGATACTCAGGGCTGGGACGCTTCCCTAGCCTGGATTCGCCAGGCATGCCCCGCGGGCCAGTGCCGGCGATGACGGGCGACGCCCGGCACTCCAGCCTCACCGATGGGGTCCGGCGGATCGCCCCTCCACCCCGGCGTCGATCCGCGCGTCGAGTTTCGAGCAGACGTCTCGGTAGAGATGACCGGCAAGGGTGGATTCACCGATGGCACGGTCCACTGGTTGTGCCAGTGGTAGGTGTAGGCGCCGGGAAAGAAGCGCTCGATGGTGATTGGGGCGCCGTCGGAAAAGAAATCTTCGAAGGTGTTGCAGTAGTCGTTGATGGGTTTGGCGGTATCGTGGGCCACCCAGACCGGATGGAAAGAGGAACACCGGAAGCACGTAGAGCAGCTCGGGCAACGGCGAGGGGTCAATCGAGTCTCAGCACGGCGTGAGGCCGGCAACTGTCCATCTCCGGATGAATTAGCTCGGCCACGCACCAGGCGTTGGGCGAATCCTTCCGAAAGCGCAACACCGCATTGTTGCCGTATGGCTCGCCCGACCACTGGTACAGAAAATCCACGGTACATAACGGCCGCAAGTCCCTGAGGAACAGATTGTCGAGGAATCGAAATAGACGCCCCCATACCTTCCCAGGGCCAGGATGCGCAAGCAATTGGAGACGTTGAGGGATTGCCGCCATCGCCCCGGGCCCAACCAGTCCTTTCCGCGGGGCAGGTCCAGGTGGTCTTCGTAGATGGTGCCGGCTGCCTCCGCCTCCGGATGGAAGGCCTTGAGCCGGACCGGCGAAAGCCCCCGAGTGAAGAGAGCCATTCCTGGTTGCAGGGCGGATCACGGGAGGAGACCCGGAATCCACACCTCGTAGGGTGGTGACTTGGGTAAGCAGCAGCGACTTCACGCTCAGCTCGTGGTGGGGGGTCAGGGGTCCGCTCCAGTAGCAGTGATAGATGATCGTCTCGGGCTCCCCCTCCGGTGGGGGCCAGTGGAAAGCGTCCCGGCAGTGCTGGTAGTCGCGGTAGAGCCTGGGTCATCCAGAAATACGAAGGGCATGTCAATCCGTGCTTAGCCGTCCGAGCGGCTAGCGGCGACAAAAATCCAGGCAGCTCTGCCGTCTCCTCCGCGCCCCCGGACGCGAGCCAATCGCTACGCCGCCGCCGGCCGCCGGCTCGCTGCGTGCTCGCGCACCACCGTCTCCAGAAGCTCGTCCCAGGCCCGCGCCGCCCGTTCCGGAGCGAAGTTTCGGATCGCGATCTTTGACGGCAGCCTCTCCATGACGCCGACCGGATCAGCAGCAGAGCGTCGAGCCGCGCCGCCGCCAGGTCGCGGCGCCGGGGCGGGACCAGGTATCCATTGACGCCGTCATCGATCAGCCCATCGAGCCCCGGCAGCGCATAGGCGACCACCGGAACGGCCATTGCCATCGCCTCCATCACGGCCTTGCTCAGGCCTTCGGTATGCGTGGAAAGGGACGGAAGCCGTCGGCTCCACGGAGGCGCTCCGGGAGGCCATTGCAGCATGGTCCTGTCAGGCTGACCCGCGAGGCCACGCCCAGGCGACCGGCGACGTCCCGCAGCCGGGCGTTGTAGGCGGGATGGACCGGGCCAATGGCCTCCAGGCGCACATCTTGCGCGTCAAGCGGCGAGAACGTCGAGCATGTCCTCGGCGCCCTTCGACGGCGTGAGCCGGCCGACATGGACCACGCGCGCGCCGTCGCTCTGGCCGGATCGCCCGCCGGCTGCGGCGAACACCGCGAGATCGAAGCCGTAGGGAATGCACGCGGTGTGGGGCGGCCGCCACCAGAGCGTCCGGCGGAGCGCCCGCTCCAGCGCCGGGGAGACGCAGACAACGCGGTCCGCCCGCAGCCGACAGAGCATCGTCGGCCGGTTGCGCCGTGCCTCCGCGACCGCCTTCAGGCGTACCCAGAGCCCGCCGGCAGGTCGGGGCGCGATGTCGAGCCGGTGAGAATGCCGGATAGGTGCCCTCGTGGCAGATGAGCGGCAGCGTTCCGACGAAAGGGCTATGCGCGAACAGCCCCCAGGGCGACCCGCCCCGCCCCAGCGCCACGTCGAACCGGACGCCCGGGTGCAGCCCGTCGAACGCCGCCGCGCTGGCCTCCCAGAAGCGCGCATCGCATTTCTCCGGGGCCGTCCGGGCGAGATAGTGCGTCTCGACCCCGCCCTCGCGCGCTACCTGCGGGCGCCCATCCGGGTGCGCCGTGGTCAGCACGGTTACCGCGTGGCCGCGTCCGGCCATATCCCGCGCCAGGAGCGCGAACGGCCAGAGGTAGGTGCCATTGCGGTGCGCGTCCATTCCGCGGGCGAAGATGCAGACCTTCATCGCGACCCTCGAGCTGCGTGACACTCCTTCTGAAAGCGCAACATCGCATTGTTGCAACATGGCTCGCCTGACCACCGGTACAGAAAGTCCACGTTACACAGCGGCGGCAAGTCCCTAGAGGAACAAATCATGTGACCGGAGAAGCCGCGCTCTTAATCACCGCGCTGCCGGAGCCCCCACGACGAACCGCTGCATGAGTTTGCGCCAGTCCTCCTCCTCGGCGGCCTTGTCCCGGACCACCGCGCGCTCGGCGACCGTGGGGATCGGCATCTTCAGGGCCTCCCCGGCCATCCTCACCAGCTCGTCGACGTCGGCGCAGCGAAGGCCGAAGTCGATCGCGTAGCCGGCGTGCAGCTCGACGTCGAGGCCGACGACCACGCACCCGGCCACGAGTGCCTCCTTGGGGGGCCGGGGTGAGCCCTCCTTCTCGGCGCCCCGCCAGACGAACACGCGCGCATCCCGCAGGAGCTCCGCCACCTCGGCCTCCGTGCGCCCCGCGATCTCGACCACCTTATCCCCGTATCGAGCCCGGAGAAATCCAGCGTCTCCGGGTGTTTGTTGCCGCGCTTCATGAAGCAGAATCGAATCGCGCTTGGGGCGGCCGTCGTACTCGAAGACCGAGCGGTCGATGCTGGGGTCGACGACGGCGGTCTCCAGGCCCGGGTTCTGGCGGCGAACCCACGCCTGGACCTCGGGTGATTTGCAGACCACGAGGTCAGCGTGGGCCTCAATCGCTCGGGTCTGTCCGAGGGCGAAGCAGACGTGATACCTGACCTGCTCGAACCGCTGCTGGAACAGCTCCGGGTACACCAGCACCGAAGGATGGTACGAGTAGTCGGTGGCGGCAGCGGTGCTCGAACCAGGTCGCCAGCCGCATGGCCGGATGGCTGGCAACCGAAGCCGGCCCAGGCGGTCTAGCCACTCGCAGAGCGCGTAGAGAATTTGGTCCCTCCGGTGCGGAAGTTGCTGGAACAGACCACGGAGTCGAGGCCAGCCTCGCCGCTCAAGCAATCTCCTCGCCGCGTCGGTGGGGTCGCGGCTGAAGACAGGCCTGGCTGCCCCGCACGCTGAACGAGACGGCCTTCATCCGGCGACAATCCCGCCGGCGTCGTCGGTCGGCCCGCTGGCGGCAACCGCCTTCCCGTCCGGCCGCAGGGCCCTGCGGTCAATCTTCCACTCGCTGTCATCGGCAGGCGGGGGAGGAAGAAGAACGCGCCCGGCACCATGTACGGGGGAAGGTGGGCTTCGAGGTGCGAGCGCACCCAATCCCGATCCAGGGCCGCTCCGTCGCGAGGGACCACATAGGCGGCCAGCCGGGTCCGGAGGGCGGCGTCCTCGTGTACCGCAGCTGCCGCAGCCGCCACGCCAGGGCAGGTGTGCAAGCAGGCTTCGAATCTCTCCCAGTTCGATGCGGAAAGCGCGCAGCTTCGCCTGGTGGTCGAGCCGCCCCAAGAATCGGAGGCTACCGCTCTGCTGTCGCGCGAGACGAGAATCTCCGGTGCGATACATCCGAGCCCCGGGGAGACCAGTGGGAATGGGCAGGAAGCGCTCTGCGGTGCGCGCCGGGTCGCGCAGATAACCTCGGGCGAGCGTTGCTCCGGCCAGGAACAGCTCTCCGGCCACCCCCTCGACTACCGGGTCGCCAGCCAGGTCCAAGATTGTAGGCCCGGACCCCCTCGAGCGGCGTCCCCAGCGACGGCTCGCCATCCCCTTCGACGACGCAGGAGGTGGCGTCGACCGTGCACTCGGTGGGGCCATAGACATTGAGGAACCGCGTGCCCGCCATGCCGACGAGGCGGCGCCAGAGCGCCCGGTCGATCGCCTCTCCTCCCACGAGTACGCAGCGGGGTCGATCCTCCTCCAGTCCGGCCTCCAGCCAGGCGCGTAGCTGCGACGGGGTCACATCGACGAGGTCAACGCGCTCGATTCGCAGCAGCGCGACCAACCGGGAAGGGAAGAGGCGCGCCGCCTCCGGAATCACGACGACCGTGTGGCCGCTCAGGAGTTGGGTCCACTGCTTGACGGAGGCGTCGTCGAAGGTCAGGGGAGCGTTGAGGCTCACCCGCCACCGGCCGCCGGGCGGCTCTCCCACCACCGTTCGCAGCGCGCTCCACAAGGCCACCACTGCTCGGTGCGACACCACCACCCCCTTTGGCCGGCCGGTGGAGCCGGAGGTGTGGAGCACATAAGCCGCGCCGTCATCATAAGCTCCGCCGTTCACCGGACCATCGACGACCTGGGACGGCGATCGGTCGTCCAGGACCACCACTTCGAGTGGTAGGGCCGCGCACCGGGGGACCAGCGAGGTCTGGGTCACGACCAAACGCACGCCGCTTGCCGCGACAATCGCCTTCAGGCGGGCGGGCGGGAGCGCGTGATCGAGCGGTACGTACACCACGCCGGCCTTGAGGATGCCGAAGACGGCAACCAGATCTCCACCGACCGATCGAGGGTGACGCCCACGCATCGCTCCGGGCCGACGCCCACTTGCTGCAACCGTCGGGCGAGCTGGTCTCAGACGGTCCAGCTCCCCGAAGGTCAGGGCGCGCTTTCCACAGACCACCGCTGGAGCCTCGGGTGTGAGGGCCGCCTGCCGTTCGAAAAGCTGGTGAACGCAGCCCTCGAGGTCGGTCAGTGGTGGCTGCCCGCTTTCGGTAGAGCTCGGCCAGGTCCCCGAGGGTCTCGGGGAAGACCTCCAAGTCGGCATCGGCGAATGGGTCCCGGCTTAGCCTTCGCGACAGCAGCGTGACCAGCTGCGCCACGTCGAGTGAGTCGAGGTTGGCAGCAGCGAAGCTCGTCGAGCCGCTCAGATCGGGGACCTCGACTCCGCGTTCGCTCAGGATGGCGGCCACCGCCTCGTAGACGACAGCGAGAACGCTTCCGGCGTGATTCTCCATTCGGCCCTCTCCTCGGCGGCGCGACTCGCTCAATCTAGCGCTGCGCCGGCCTCGTCATCCGTCAAGGATTTTGACGCTCGCTCGAGCGCGGTCCGAGTACCGAGTTGCCGCTTCGACCGGCCAAGCGGGGCCATAGCGGCGTCAAAAATTCTCACATTCGCGGGTCGAGCGCGCGAGAAGATGATCCGTCGGACACCCGGAGGGGCAACATGGACAGGGCGCTCGAGTTGCTCAGGCGATACGACCTCGGCCAGATCGAACACTCCGGGGAGCACGCTCCTCCGGCACCTCCAGGGCGTGGCCCAGCTCCTGCGCGTATGGGGCTGCCGCCAGGCCGTGATCGACGCTGGTCTGCTCCACAGCGCCTATGGCACCGAAACCTTCGAGCCTGCGCTCGTCTCCTCACAGGATCGCCCGATGATCGCTGGTCAGCTCGGGGCCGAGGCGGAGGCGCTGGCCTTCCTGTTTTGCCGGATGAATCGCGCCTCCCTCTACGAGAACCTGGAGCGCCCCTGGGACCTCCACCTGGTCCTGCGCGACGGGCAGCGAGCAGCCCTCACCGAGACAATCAGACGGATCTGCTGGCCATCGCCGCCGCGAACTTCATCGAGCAGTTCTCCCGGCGGCCGTGGCAAACGCGCCTGCTCCTGGCCGCCCAGTGCCAATCCCGGACCATTCTGGGCTGGGCCGGCCGACTCGCCAAACGCGTGCCGCCGGGGGCCCGCGCGACGTTTCGGGCAGCGTACCCCCTGCCATTTTTCGCCGATGCCCGGGTGATGAGCGTGCTGCACGCCGACCGCGTGAGATCGCGGGCGCGCGGCGCTCGGACCTGAAGGGGGGTGGGCCGGGGGAATGCGCGCGGGGCCCCTGACGGCGGCCCACATCTAGTGGCTAACCGCCTCTCCAATCTGGCGCGAGCTGACTGGAAAAATGCGGGTATGCAACAGCGAGGATCAGGATCTCTCAAGGGTGAAACCCGCAGCCTTGGCCCGAGTACGAGGCGGACGCAACACGACCAGCCGACGTGACCAAAGCGACTTAATTTCGTCGACGATAGCGCCGCGATTGCCAACGGGGCACGCTGCTACTGGTCGAGTAAATCTCTCAACGTCCGATTTTCGTCCGCCTTCAACAGTACCGCAAACGCGCCCAATGATAGGTTAGCTGACTTCTCGACCAGGGCGGCGCTGGCGTTTCGTTCGATTAGATAACGACCGCCGCCCGAGTCTCCCTCACTCGCCGTCACCTTTAAAATCCGAGAGCCACATGGCACGTATGGGAACCAACCCGAGCATACCCTCGGCCGCGCCTTCGTCACCGCGCTTGCTAATGACGAGGTCGTCAGCGACCAGATAATCCAGTCCGGTCGTGAGAAAGCATGTCAAGGCGTCCTCGATCGAATCGACGATCGGCTCGCAGTTGTTGTTGAACGATGTATTCAGCAGCACGGGCACACCGGTGAGCGCCTGGAACGATCGTCAAGTCAGGTCCCGGGGTGCAGTGCTCCGGGAGTCATGTTGCACCCGGGCCGACCCGTCGACGTGCGTCACAGCGCCCCAGCAGCCGCCGCTTCTCCGGCTTGACCTTGACCACGAAGATCATGAAGGGCAAGGAGTCGCAGGTCGGCGGCACCTCGAAGAATTCATTTAGACAATCCTGAACGATCGATGGGGCAAACGGGCGATAGCCCTCCCGCTCCTTTATCAAGGCATTGATGCGGGCCTTGTTGTCCGCCGGACGCGGGTCAGCCAAAATGCTGCCGACTGCCGAGTGCACGGGGCCCGATCGGATCGCCCCTGAACCCAACCAATCACCGCTCCTCCAGCGATCAGCGCCGCGGCTTCTTCTCCTCGATAGCGGGGCTCCGCCGGAAGGTAATGAGATCGCCCCACCCCTTTAACAGGTCCTCAAGGGCTCTTCCGGTAACGATCGTCGGACCGAGTTGCATCCGCCGGAGGGGCCTTCGGGTGACTTTTCGTCGGGCGCTGTGATAGGCGAAGAGCGCTGCTCCCAGGGCGTTGCCGGCGTCGTGCGCCGCCGGCTGGGCGAACACCTTCTCGAAACCGCCCTCGGTCAGGATTCGGCCGTTCATCGAGCTGTGTGAACGACCCCCCCCGGAGAGACAGAGGTTCCGTTCGCCGGTCAACTCCCGGAAGTGACCCAACACGTGAAGGACGATCCGCTCTAGCGCTTCCTGAAGGGAGGCGGCGAGTCCTTGTGGCACTGTCTGAGCGGCTGCCCTTTTCGCCGCGCTTCGCGAAAGAGACCAGCCTGCTGAGCGCTCCTCAGCTGTTGCCCGGGCGAGATGAACGCGTAATCTCCGTCCGGATCCAGCCGGTATAGGCTCTCGAAGAACTTCCGGTAGTGCGCCGGATCTCCGTAGGGGGCTTAGGCCCATCGCCTTGTATTCGTCGAAGCGTCGGTAACCAAGGAATCCGATGCAGAGATTGTAGAAG
Source organism: uncultured Actinomycetota bacterium (assembly GCA_963845655.1). Taxonomy (GTDB): domain Bacteria; phylum Actinomycetota; class Actinomycetes; order Propionibacteriales; family Nocardioidaceae; genus Nocardioides_B. The sequence continues at coordinate 9,572 of CAWJTB010000015.1, forward strand.
TGCCCGAGAGACTTCTGGTCGGGGAACCTTCGGAGCGTGGCGATGCCCTCCTCGCTGCCCTGCGCCACCATCCCCGAGAACCCATCGCCGTTGCCGTCCAGACTCACTACCAGGCCCCGTTCGAAGCCCGACGGATGGAATGCGCTCCAGAGATGGGCCAGATGATGGTGGCAGAACTGGAGCTTGCTCGTGACGTCGCCGCCGAACTCACGCTCGAAGAGCGCCCCGATCCGGCTTGTCGCCGACGGCGTCGTGACCTGGGAGTTGCCGAGAAACTGGCGCATGGCATCCGTCTCCGTGCTCGCCGGCGGAAGACATCCCGGATGATGATGTCCACCTGGTGGAGGCCGATTCCCGCCAGTTCCAAACAATTTCGGATCGCCATCCCCGGAAAGCAGTTGCTGTGTTTGATCCGATCCAGTCGCTCCTGCTCGATCGCGGAGACGATCTCGTCGTCGCGGAGCAGGACCGCCGCCGCATCGTGATGACGGTACCCGCCGCCAGCCTCCTCGAACCAGTGGCGGGTCCCCCCGTGCCAGCCCCAGTATCCAGAGCGCATTGCCGACAGAAGTGATTGACGCCGTCACGCTCCCAAGGGTAAGCGCAGCGCCCGCTGGGCCCGCCGACAAGAATCTTCACGATTTGTTTCGATGCCCCCTGAAGACCACAAATTTGCCCCTCAAGGATTGGGCGGCTGTCTTCCCCGGTGCCGCCTGCGTCGGCGCGCTGGTTGATCGCTTCGTCGAGCGCTGTCACGTCGTCGACATCGACGCCGACTCCTGGCGCCAGCGCCGCGCCATGGGCGCGGCCGAGCCGCCTCGACCAAGGCGCTCAGCCAGCCGATCTGGCAGTCCTGCTCTCAGGTGATGAGCGTGCTGCACGCCGACCGCTTGAGATAGCGGGCGCGCGGCGCTCGGACCTGAAGGGGGATGGGCCGGGGGCAAAGCCCCCTGTCTGGGCTAGAAGTGGGCGCCGTTCGGTGCGGGCTGGCTGGGGAGCTCCCGCCAGGACGGTCGACCCGCGAGCAGAGCTTCGAGGGCCTGGATCCGCTGGTCCAGGGCCTCCGCATCCAGAGCCATCGTGCTGCTGGCGCGAGCGAGCTTCTCCTCCAGGACCCGCATGCGCTCGCGGTGTTCGGTCAGAAGGTGCAGACCTGCCAGGCCGGCGGGGAACCCGCACACGCCCAACACACACAGCAGAGGGACGAGCTCACTGAGCATCCGAGTCAATTCGTACATGCCGTTCTCCTTTCCAGACCTCCGACGGGCGTCAGCACAATCGTGCCAGTGACATGGTTTACCTCGGCTTCGGCTCCGGCGCACGTGGTGTTCGATCCTGGGATGGGCATCCCGCAAGCGAACATCCCCTCCCGGCCAGAACAAGCTGTTGTCTTTTTTGACATCCCGCCTCTGCCTTCTTTCGGAGACTCTCGAAGGGTCGAACTGTCCAGCCGGTGAGTCACCATGAGCACTGTAGGGAGCAACCTCGAAGCGGCCGAAAGCGACTCTATTGTCGACGGGCTCAACTCCGACTTCTACGGCGCGATCCGCTACCCCTGGTCACCCCATCAGTTCGAGCGGGTCCTCGACCCGCAGCTCTGGGCCACCTTCCTGGGACAAGACATCGGACACTGGACCTCCTCTCCGGTCACTCCGGGGTCCGAGATCTGGGTCGCGGGCTGCGGGACCAACCAGGCCGTCATCACCGCCCTGCGCTTTCCGCAATGTCAGGTTCTCGGCTCGGATCTTCTCCGAGGAGTCCCTGGACCTGGCCCGCACCAATGCGGACCGGTTCGGTTTGGGCAACCTGGCTCTCCGTCGGGAGAGCATCAACGAGGTCGCTTACCAGGGACGCTTCGACTATGTGATCTGCACGGGCGTCATTCATCACAACGCCCGTCCGAGCGTCGCGCTCGCCAAGCTCGCCCGGGCGCTCCGGCCCGCGGGCCTGCTCGAGCTGATGGTCTACAACCAGTTCCATCGGGTCCTCACCACGGCGTTCCAGCGCGCCCTGCGTGCCTTCCTGGGGAACAAGGGCAAGCCCGACGTCGCCCTCGAGCTCCCCCTGGCCAGGAGGCTGGTGCGTTCGTACCGCGGGAGCCCGATGATGATGAGCTTCCTCAAGCAGCAGGCGGGAGTCCCCGACGCCGCCTTCGCCGACAATCTCATGCAGCCGGTGGAGCAGAGCTACACCGTCGAGACGCTCGCCGAGATGGTGTCCGGATGTGGGCTCGAGCTGCTGCACTTCTGCGTCGACCAGTTCAGCGCAGCCGACGATCGGATCGACTGGAACCTGACCTTCGAGGACCCGGAGCTGCAGGCAGTCTACGATGGGCTGGACGACCAGGTGCGGTGGCACATCAGCAACTGCCTGCTGCTCAACGAATCGCCCTACCTGTGGTTTTACGTACAGCGCGCGGACTCGGGCCGCCGGCGGAAGACGGAGTCAGAGCTCGCCGTCGAGTTCCTGCGCCAAGGCCGTGCTTCTCCATGAGCGGCCGGGTCGCCTCCATGTCGCCCTCGCACCCGTACGGCTCGATGACGGGGCCGAGGTCCAGATCAGGCGAGGCGGTATCGATGAGCCGAAAGGCCTCTTCAAGGCCTCCAGGGGCTGATGATCTCGAGTCCGCGCCGGCTGGTCGGCAGCGTTCCAGAAGGTGTGCCACTCGCCCCGGGGCTTGAACACCAGATCGCCGACCGACGCCGTCAGTTCCTCACCGGCGGCGTGGTAGCCGACCTGGCCCTCAAGAATGAGACTGAACTCGTCCTCCTTGGTGTGCCGGTGCATCGGGGCTGCGATCGAGTGCGGCGCGAGCAGGTGCTCGACCACCGCGAACCGCCCGCCCCAGTCCTCGGAGTCGATGAGGAAGCGGTCGCGACAACCGTCTGCCGACCCGAGTACCACGCCCTCGCCGGCCCTGATGATCCGTGTGCTCATCCCGGCATTGTGTGCGCTGCCGCACCCGGGCGCCATAGCCCGCGACCCGCGCTGATCAGCCGCCGGCCATCGCGCCGGGCGCCCAGGCAGAAGTGCCGGCCGCCGCCGAAGCTGAGCAGCTGGGCGACCTCGTCCTTGTCGCGGAAGATGTCGTAGCGGTCCGGGTCGGAGAAGACCCGGTCGTCGCGGTTGGCCGAGCCGAGCACGAGCAGCAGCTTGGAGCCGGCCGGCCGCGACCTTGCCGTGCAGCTCGACGTCCTGGAGCAGGTGTCGGGCGACCATCTGGCTGGACGTGTCGTAGCGCAGCGTCTCCTCGAGCCACGGGACCACCAGGTCGTCGGGCTGGGCCGGGTTCTTGGACACCCGGTCGAACTGGTCGGGGTGGCGGGTCAGGTGGAACAGCGCGTGCCCGAGCAGCTTCGTGGTGGTCTCGTTGCCGGCGACGACCATCAGGAACAGGAAGCCGATGATCTCCTCGTCGGTCAGTTTGTCGCCGTCGATCTCCGCGGCGAGCAGCGAGCTGGTGAGGTCCTCGGTCGGGCGCTTCTTCCGCTCCTCGACCATCTCGGAGTAGTAGACGACCAGGCTGAGCGCGGCCTCCATGCCGGCCTGCGGCACGTCGTGGACACCGGCCTCGCGGTGCACGACGAGATCGGCGAGGCGACGTACCTCCACGCGGTCGGGCTCGGGCACACCCATCATCTCGGAGATGGCATCGATGGGCAGCCGGCCGGCGAAGTCCCCGATCCAGTCGAAGCCCTGCCCGTCCCGCGCCATCTCCAGGCACTGGTCGAGGTAGTGGTCGGTGAGTCGCTGGATCTGCGGCGCCAGCTCGGTCACCCGACGCGGCGTGAACCGGAGCAGCGCCGTCGGATAGAAGATGTCGCCGTGCATCGCGGCGACGTACGGCATGCCGCCGAACAGGTACGGGTTCCAGAGCGGGAACGACCCGGCCGCCCGCAGTGACTGCGCGCGAACTCGCGGAACGCGAAGCCGGCGATGTACTGGTCGCTCTGCGGGTTGACCAGGAATTGTCCGCTCAGGACCGGATAGCCCAGCATCAGCGTCGCGATCGCGTACACGTCGCCGCCCAGGCCATTGCGAATCGCGGCGATTCGTCAGCGGCTTTTCAAAGACCCACGTCACCTCGTCGAGGCCATCGTCGTCGTCCTCCGGCAGATACGGCTCGGGCTCAACGCCCGCGGCTGGCGAACCTGTTCGCCGGCGCAGGTCAAGGTGAAGATGAACGGCTCCACTGCCGGTTTGGCGGGTTCGACCGATTTGGGCTCGCCGACCGACGGCGGCGGGCTAATCACAATCGACGGCACTGGCTCATTGCGTGGTGCGGCCGGTTCGACCCGGGGTGAGATCGGTTCCGCGCCAACGCCGGAGGTTCGACCCGTGGCGTCGGCTGCTCGATGGAGGGCGAAGATTTCTCGGCACCGCTGACTGCGGCCGGCTCCAGCGACGCTTGCGGCACCGGCGTTTGTTGCCGGCACTTGGGACACATTACCTGGTGACCGGCCTTAGAGCTCACACTCAGCGTGCTTTCGAGAATGTTCGCAGGCGAAGCGAATGGGCATCGGTCAGTGTGCGGCGGGGCAGGGAGGAGCGAAACGAATTCTCTATTGTAGTCGGCCAATGGGCGAAGCGTCATTCTTCCTCGCCCTCGAGTTCCCGGCCGCGCAGCACCCCCACGAGCAGCACCAGGTCGGTCCCAACTAGCATTAATATCGCCATCGCCAGCCACCACAACGCACGGGCGGCGGCCGCATCCTGTGCCGCTGCGGACCGCGCATAGCCAGTCATGGCCACCGCGAATGCCACCAACAGCACCGCCAGCGTAGCGACCAGGATCAACAGCGAACGACGCGGAATCACAGGGGATTCTCCGAGTTCCGGAAACAACCGGGCCATTGTGCCTCAACCGTCAGCCCCTCGCCAGCAGGCGGATTGGCCGACCTTCACGCTGGGCTGGATTCCGTACGATTCGCGATAACTGCTAAGGAAGTTAAATGGCACTAATCATTGGGCGGAATGCCGGCGTAATCGTGTTGATCGGAGCGACTGGTCGCCCGAGGATGTCCGGTCCCCAAGTGCGGCAGACGCAGAATTATTTGACGGTGCGGACCGTCAGAATGGAGCTTAGATGGGGCGGGGGCAACCTCGATTCGAGGGGATTCTCATGCCGTCGGCTCGCGCGGCACTCTTGCCGCTGGCGTCGCGACGTTCTTGATCGCACTCATATCGGCCGCCGCCCCTGCGACACACCGACGTCATCACGCTTAAGAACGGTTATCAACTCGAAGGCAGCGTCGGCCGCATCGCGGGCATCGCACAAGACCCCACGAAGCCAGCAGGCGAAGGTCCCGAGCAGATCGTGCTCATCGACGATAAGCTGCGGCGCAAGTCTTTGTGCCGCTCTACCAATTGAAAGCCGCGGTGCCACCGCCTGATGCGGCAGCCCGTCTCGATCGATGTCCAGCAGCGCATGGCCGTGGGCGGCGCAGATAGTTCGTCGGTGTGCCGCTGAAGATCGAGCCGTTCGATGAGTTCGGCCGCCGCACGTTCTCGATGCAGACCGATGAAGGGCGTGATTACGTGTCCAGGGCATCACCGAGGTCACGCCCGTCTGTACCGAGCTCGAGGGCCTGGTCACGGAGGAGTCGTACACTGGGACATGCGGGTCGCCACCAGCTCCATCCTGCGCACGCTCAGCGCGATCCTCGCGCCAGGTGGTATCGACCCCGACAAGCACCGGCGATCGTCCGCTTATTTATCGAGTCGGCGCGTATCAACGCGCAGGCGGAGCTCGATCAGGTCATGGCTGACTTTCCGCAGCTCTCCGACGTCAAGAATCTGGCGCAAAGCCTGAAACAATCTAACGCCAGCGGCTGGTGCGGGAAATCGAGCTCGTCGCGATCGCCGGACAGCACCGGCTCGCCATGTCGATGTGGAGTAGCTTCCCGGTCGGAGGCGTGTCCGGCGAAACGCGTTCGAAGGTGGGCCACATGCTCGATCAGTACGAAGACGCGAAGGCGCTGGGCGATCGCATCTGCGCCATCCATCAATACATCGCCGCATCGCCGAACGATCGGGAGCCGGATGCGGTGCTCCGATCCGCGAAGAGATCGCTGCCATGAACTGAACGTCCTCAACCTCGATCGCATCGCCGACTTCATCCGCCTGGCCGACGACGAGAAGTTGAAGGCTCGAAGACAAGCTGGCGCTGGCGATCAGCGGTTGGTTGCTCGGCAGCGGGGAACGCCACCGAAAACACTCTCGGTCGCCATCACCGTTATACACCGTGCGGAACATGCTTCGCGATTATCTGCACAGCACCCAGACGGGCAGCGCGCCGAGATCCTGGCAACCTCGAGAAGTATGAGGGACGTCACCGGCGTACTGGCGCACGCTGATGGCCACATGAAGCCGCCCGTCGATACCGAGCCGTCAGGGCGACAAGCGGCACCAGGCATGTTTGAGATCAGCGTGCCGGGGCCTGTCGGCGAAGCCGGATCGGATGTACCGCGTGCAACTGCCGCCGAATACAACCCTTATCGCCGCTATCCGACGGTCGTGACGCTGCACAGGGCCATCACCACGCCGGAGCAGCAACTCGCCTGGTGGGCCGGAGATTACAGCGAGAAGCAGCAAATGCGTCTCGGTCAAGCCTCGCGGCGGGGCTACATCTACTACGGCCCCGGGTGGAGCACAGAACGGCAGGTGAAGCACGAGTTCTCGGCCAAGAACACGCCGCCGTGCTCTTCAGCGTGCGCGACGCCGTGCAGCGCTTCTCGATCGACACCGACAAGGTGTTCCTCAGCGGCCACTCGATGGGTGGCGACGCCGCCTGGGACATCGCCCTCGCCCATCCCGACCTGTGGGCAGGCGTGATGGCGGTGGCGCGAGCACGGAAAAGTACATCTTGCGGTTTACCACGCCAACGGCAAGTGCGTCCCACTTTACTACGTCGCTGGTGAGATGGATGGCGATCGCTTCGCCAAGTGCTCGGCGATCTTGGATAAGTATCTGAAGCGTGCGTCGGCTATGACGCCACGTGGTCCAGTATCAAGGACGTAGGCCACGAGCACTTTCTACGACGATATCCAGAACATCTTTGGTTGGATGGAGTTCCATCGGCGCGTCCAGAGGGCGTACGCCGCCGTCATCGGGGCCAGGAAGCAGGCCAGGCCGAGCACGAGGACCAGCGTCGCCCGCCTCACGGTCGCTCCTGCTGTCCGCGGAAGGCGAAGGTGAGCGAGCCGCTCTGCCCGTAGGACGTCACCGCGGCGCCGGCCTTCATCCGCACGTAGAGGCAGATCGGCGCGTCCGCCTGCCGGTCGAGCGCACTCGCCAGCCGGACGGGGGTGAAGGCCACGGCGCCGACGTCCTGCCAGGCCGCCGTGGTGGTGGCGGGGCAGGTCGCGCCCGACCTCGCGGAGGCCGCCACCTGGAGCGCGCTGGCGAGGTTGGCGTTGGTGGCGACGTCGACGTCGTCGAGCACGACCGATATCCGCATGTTCTTCGAGGTCGCCGGGGTGGCATGGCGCAGGGTCGTGGAGACCAGGACGGAAGCGCCTGGTGTGGTGCTCGTGCTCAGAGGGATGCCCGACGCCGTACCCAGCGCGATGCCGACGGTCGTCGTGCCGTCCGAGCCGGTGAGTCTGACGGTGCCGCCCGTGACGGTGCTGCTCGCCGCTACCGCGCTGTCTCGCCACAGGGCGAGCGTCGTTCCCGTGGTGGCGCCTCCGACGAGGAGGGCGCCGACCACGAGGGCGGCGGGGGCGGTTTGGAGCTTCACGGGGGTGGTGGCATCACGCGCGGTGCGCGGGAGCGGTCCCTTCCTTGACGCTGAGCATCAGCGGGTCTGGGAGATGGTGAAGGTGGAGTCGGCCAAGGAGGCGGTGGCGTTCTGTGCGACCTGGTTCGGGGTGGTCGAGTCGAACGTGTAGGTCACGACCGCGGTCAGCGTCGCGGTGCCGAAGGGAGCGGTGAAGTTGTAGTTGTTCGTCGTGCCGCTGCGCGTGACGTTCGCGTTGTTCGAGGTGACGTCGACGCCGACGGTCATGTAGGTGCCGTAGGCGGTCTTGGTGACCGCGCCCTGGGAGAGGGCCACGTTGCCCTTGAGGTTCTTGCCGGTGCCCTTGATCGTGAAGGTCTGGGTGCGCTTGATGACGTCGCCCGGGACGACCAGGTCGCTGCCCGGCGTCCAGGTGGTGGTGGCCGCGTCGGACGACGCGTCCGCCCACGTAGCGGTGTTGGCCGCGATGTCGAGCTCGCCGGCGGTGACCTGGCTGGTCCCGGTGGAGTCGGAGTCGGACCACAGGGCGTAGGTGCCGAAGCCGCCCATCAGCAGTGCGATGCCGGTGGCGCCGGCGAGTGAGCCCTTGACGATGACGTTCATGGTGGTGTGTCCCTGTGGGTAGTGCCCCGGCCCCGGAGCGGTTGAGTGCTGTTGTTGAAAACTGTAGGGGGACATTTGAGACATTCAGCCTCACAAGACGTGGTTCACCGCTTCGGCGACCGCCGATTGACCGTTCGGGGGAGAACAGTGTCTAGACCGCTGTGACGAGAGAGGTCTCAGTGACGCGTGGGGTCACCGGGATCGCCCCGTTTCAGGAAAAGAACGCACATATCCTTCAGTTGGCGTTGGAGCGCTCCGATACCTACTGCCCTCGGGGGCCGCTCAGATCCGGCCCAGCGCCCGGTAGCGGGCGGACCGGTCCGCCGTGACGGTGGCCGAGTCTCGCTGCATCAGGGCCGCCAGCTCGAAGCGCAGCACGTCGGAGAGGCGCGCGCAGAACTCCTCCGGCTCGTCGGCGGCGTCCGGCCGTTCCGCGACGATCCGGTCCACGATCCCCGCCCGCTGCAGGTCCAGCGACCGCACCCCCTGGGCCCGCGCCATCTCCGGCGCGTGGTCGAGGTCGCGGTGCACGATCGCCGACGCGCCCTCCGGGGGGAGCGGGGACAGCCAGGCGTGCTGGGCGGCCACCACCCGGTCGGCCGGGAGCAGCGCGAGCGCACCCCCACCGGTGCCCTCGCCGAGCATCAGGCACAGCGTCGGGGCGTCCAGGGTCACCAGGTCGGCCAGGCAGCGGGCGATCTCGCCGGCGAGCCCGCCCTCCTCGGCCTCGACGCTCAGGGCGGCGCCCGGGGTGTCGATCACCGTCATCAGCGGCAGGTGCAGCTCGGCGGCGAGCCGCATGCCGCGGCGGGCCTCCCGCAGCGCGCCGGGACCGAGCGGGTGTGCTGCGGTCTGCCCCCGGCGGTCCTGTCCCAAGAAGATGCACGGCGAGCCGCCGAAGCGGGCGAGGGCGATCAGGAGCCCCGGGTCGGACTCGCCCTGACCGGTGCCGTTGAGCGGGACGACGTCGGTGGCGGCGTACTTCAGCAGCCGGCGTACGCCGGGTCGCTCGGGTCGTCGGGACCGCGTGATCGAGTCCCAGGCGTCGACGTCCTCGACTTCATCCTCCGCAGGGTCGGGCACGTCGACCAGCACCGTCTTGCGGGCGGTGAGCACCGTGAGCGCCCGGTCGAGGACGTCGGCAACCTCGTCGTGCGGGACGACGCCGTCGATCAGGCCGTGCAGGTAGAGGTTCTCCGAGGTCTGCACGCCCTCGGGGAACGACCGGTTGTAGAGCGCCTCGTAGACCCGCGGGCCGAGGAACCCGACGAGCGCCCCCGGCTCGGCGACCGTGACGTGACCCAGCGAGCCCCACGACGCCATCACGCCGCCGGTGGTGGGGTGCCGCAGGTAGACCAGGTAGGGCAGGCCGGCCTTCTTGTGCGCGGCGATCGCGGAGGAGATCTTCACCATCTGCACGAAGGCGAGGGTGCCCTCCTGCATGCGGGTGCCGCCCGAGACCGGCGCGGCCAGCAGCGGCAACCGCTCGGCCGTGGCCCTCTCGACGGCGCTGGTGAGGCGCTCGGCCGAGGCCACCCCGATGCTGCCGGCGAGGAAGCCGAACTCGCACGCCACGACCGCGACCCGGCGTCCACGCATCAGGCCCTCGCCGGTGATGACGGACTCGTCGAGCCCGGTCCGCTGCGCCGCGGCGGCCAGCTCCGCGGCGTACTCCGGCGAGACCGGCCCGCGCACCGGGGGCGTGTCCCAGGAGCGGAAGGACGCCTCGTCCAGCACCAGGTCGATGAGGTCGGTCGCCGACAGCCGCTCGCTGCTCACCGGCGGTCGTCGATCCGCTTCGCCTTGCCGAGGGACCGCTCGAGGGCGTGGGGCGCGAGCACCTCCACGCGCACGCTGGTGCCGATGGTGTCCTTGACGTGCCGCGCGAGCGTGCGGCCCAGGGCCTCGTGGTCGCCGTCGGCGTCGTGCGCCTCGACCTGCACCGTCAGCTCGTCGAGGCTGCCCGGCCGGGTCAGCACGCAGAGGTAGTGCGGGGTCAGTCCCTCGACCCGAAGGATCTGCTCCTCGACCTGGGTGGGGAAGACGTTGACGCCACGCACGATCATCATGTCGTCGGTGCGGCCGGTCACCTTCGCCATCCGCCGGAAGGGCGGGTGCGCGGTCCCGGGCAGCAGCCGGGTCAGGTCGCGGGTGCGGTAGCGGACCACCGGCATCGCCTGCTTGGTCAGCGAGGTGAGCACCAGCTCGCCCTCCTCGCCGTCCGGGAGCACCTCGTGTGTCACCGGGTCGACGATCTCGGGGTAGAAGTGGTCCTCCCACACGTGCAGCCCGTCCTGGGTCTCGACGGCCTCCTGCGAGACCCCCGGCCCGATCACCTCGGACAGGCCGTAGATGTCGACCGCCCGGATGCCGCTGCGTCGCTCGACCGTCCGCCGCATCTCGTCGGTCCACGGCTCCGCCCCGAAGATGCCGATCTCCAGCGACGTCGAGCGGGGGTCGACGCCCTGGGCCTCCATCTCGTCGAGGATCGCCAGGAAGTACGACGGGGTCACCATGATCACGCGCGGCTCGAAGTCGACGATCAGCTGCACCTGACGCGGCGTCATGCCCCCGGACACCGGCACCACCGTGCACCCGAGGCGCTCGGCGCCGTAGTGCGCGCCGAGCCCGCCGGTGAACAGGCCGTAGCCGTAGGCGACGTGCACGACGTCCCCCGCCCGGCCGCCGGCTGCGTAGATCGACCGCGCCATCACCTCGGCCCACATGGCGAGGTCGTCGTCGGTGTAGCCCACGACGGTCGGCCGGCCCGTGGTGCCGGACGAGGCGTGCACCCGACGCACCTCGGAGCGGGGCACCGCGAACATCCCGAACGGGTAGTTCTGGCGCAGGTCGTCCTTGGCGGTGAACGGGAACCTCGCCAGGTCCGCCAACGACTCCAACGACGCCGGCTGCACGCCCGCCTCGTCGAACGCCCGGCGGTAGTGCGGCACGTGTGCGTAGACCCGCTCCAGGGTCGCGCGCAGCCGTTCGAGCTGGGTGGCGCGCAGGGTGTCCGGGTCGTAGGACGGGATCATGCGTCCTCCTCGTAGAGGCTGCCGCGGATCTCCCGGCTGTGGCCCACGAGCTCCGCGACCAGCACCTCTCCCCGGTGGACCACGACGTCGTAGACGCCGTCGCGCCCGGACCGGTCCCGCTCCCGGGCCGTCGCGACCAGCACGTCGCCGAGCCGGGTCGGCGCGAGGAACCGGATCTCGCACGCGGCCGCCACCGTCGAGCGGTTGTAGGAGTTGCACGCGAAGGCGAAGGCCGAGTCGGCCAGCGAGAACGTGAAGCCGCCGTGCCCGATCGCGTGCCCGTTGACCATGTCCGCCCGCACCGTCATCGACAGCGTCGCGTGCCCCGGGCCGACCTCGTCGAGAGAGATCCCGAGACCCTGGCTGGCCGCGTCGCCGGACCACATCGCCTCCGCCGAACGGCGCGCGACCTCGTCCGGCGCGAGGCTCACAACGCCTTCTCCATCATGGACACGCTGTGGGTGTCGTCGCCGGTCCGGCCGACCTCCTGATAGCCGCGAGCGGCGTGGAACGCGAGCGAGGCCGGGTTGGCCGGCTCGAGGTTGACCTCCAGGCACATCCGGCCGTACGGCGCCGCGACCCGCTCGAGCTCGTCGTACACGAAGCCGCCGAGGCCGCGGCGACGGAAGTCGGCGTGCAGCGCGATCCGGTCGAGGTAGTAGAAGTCGTCGTGGCGGCGCGAGAACCAGCCGTACTTCTCCGAGTCGTAGCTCGACCCCGGACCGAAGGTCACGACGAAGCCGGCGAACGAACCCTCGACGTCGAGCACGTCGAAGCGGTCGGCCATCGACCGGATCTCGAGCAGGCGGGCCTCGTCCATCGGGGCGAGCTTGACCACGTCGCGCTCGTTGAGCGCGAGCACGTCGGCGACGTCGGTGTCACGCAGGGGGCGCAGGTCGGGCACCGGCCCAGCCTAGCCATCCCCCCGGCGGACCGGACGGCTCAGTGCAGCTGCGACTCCGCCTCGCTGATCTGCGCGAACTCCTCCTCGGGCGCCGAGGCCACCAGGTGGTGGCGGCTGTAGAACCAGAAGTAGGCGAGCGCGGCCACGAAGACCGCCGCGGTGATGCCGGCCGCCAGGATGTCGACGAAGAAGGTGGCGATGACGGCGACCACGCTGAGCACCAGGGCGATCCCGGTGGTGACGACGCCGCCGGGGGTCCGGTAGGCCCGCTCGAGGTCCGGCTCGCGGCGCCGCAGCATGATGTGGCTGAGGTTGAGCAGCACGTAGGACACCGTCGCGCCGAACACCGCGATGTTGATCAGCAGCGCCCCGTTCTTGGTCAGACCGGCCAGCAGGAAGCCGATCGTGCCCGGCACGATCAGCGCGACCCACGGGGTGTTGCGCTTGCTGGTGAGCGAGAGTGCCTTGGGCAGGTAGCCGGCGCGCGACAGCGCGAAGAGCTGGCGGGAGTAGGCGTAGATGATGGAGAAGAAGCTCGCGACGAGACCCGCCAGGCCGGCGTAGTTGACGAAGTCGGCGAGCAGGGAGTTGCTGCCGTAGACCGCGCGGATCGCCTCGGGCAGCGGGTTGTCGGACGTGCGGATCGTGCTCGGACCCGGCGGCGCCCGGCACCACGAAGAGCATCAGGGCCGCGAAGACGAGCAGCAGGCCCATCGCCACGATGATGCCCCGCGGCATGTCGCGCTTGGGGTCGCTGGTCTCCTCGGCCGCGAGCGGCACACCCTCGACGGCCAGGAAGAACCAGATGCCGTAGACCAGCGCGGACACGGCGCCCGCGATGCCGTAGGGCAGGAAGCTGCTCGACATCATCGAGCCGTCGGGGTCGATGTCGAGGAGCTTGCCGGTGGAGAACTTCGGAGCCAGGCCGATGACCGCGGCGACGAGGGCGACGACGGCGATCGCGGTGATGCCGAACATCAGCTTGAGCGCCTCGCCGACGCCGTACAGGTGCACCCCGATGAACACGGCGTAGGCGATCGCGTAGACCAGCCAGCCGTTGGTCAGCCCGAACAGGCCCAGGGCCTCGACGTAGCCGCCGATGAACACCGCGATCGCGGCGGGCGCGACGGCGTACTCGATCAGCACGGCCATGCCGGTCGCGAAGCCGCCGACCGGGCCCAGGGCCCGGCGAGCGAAGCCGTAGCCGGCGCCGGCGACGGGAAGGGCGGAGGACATCTCGGCCAGGCCGAAGACCATGCAGGTGTACATCACACCCATCAGCACGGTGGCGATCAGCAGGCCGCCCCAGCCGCCCTCGTCGAGCCCGAAGTTCCAGCCCGCGAAGTCGCCGGAGATCACGTAGCTGACGCCGAGACCCGCCAGCAGGACCCAGCCGGCCGCTCCTCGGCGGAGCGTGCGCTGGCTGTGGTAGTCGTCGCCGACGTCCTGGTAGTCCACTCGTGAGCGCGCCATCTCGTCCGTCCTTCGTCCGGTCAGCAGATAGGGCTGAGTCTGATGCGGGCGCATCCGGGCGTCAATACACGTGAAGGAAAAGGTTTGAAGTCAAACCATTGACGGGTCGAGGCGATGTCAAGAGACTGGCCCGGTGTCGGCGAACCCCAGCATGGAGCTGAGTGACACGGTGCTGCGCGCGGTGCGCGGGCACCATGCCTTCGAGGGCTGCGTCGAGCAGCTGGCCACCGCGATCCGGCTCGGTGTGTACCCCCGCGGCAGCGTGCTGCCGCCCGAGCGTGAGCTGGCCGGGCGGATGGGTGTCTCGCGCGCGACGCTGCGCGAGGCGATCGCGGCGCTGCGCTCCGCCGACCTCGTGAGCACGACCCGCGGCCGCGGCGGCGGCACCGTGGTCAGTCACCGACCGACCACGCCCTCCCCCCGCCTGGCGCGGCGGTTGATGCCCCGGCGAGAGGCGCTGCACGACACGCTGGTCTTCCGGCGCGTCGTCGAGCCCGGGGCCTGCCACATCGCCGCCTCCCGCGCCCTGAGCGACGAGCAGCAGGACCTCCTCGTCACCTCGCACGACGAGGTCGCCGGCGCCACCGACCCGGGCGAGCACCGCCAGGCCGACTCCCGCTTCCACCTCGCGCTGGCCACCGTCACCGAGTCGCCCCTGACCGTGCAGTCCGTGGCCGTGGTCCAGGCGGACCTGCACGACATGCTCGTCGCGATCCCGGTGCTCGAGGTCAACATCGACCACTCCGCGACGCAGCACCGGACGATCCTGTCCGCCGTGCTCAAGGGCGAGGCGACCAAGGCCCGCCGCGTCATGGAGAGCCACTGCGACGACACCGCGGCCCTGCTCCGGGGCCTGCTCGCTTGACCGCCCCCCTCGCGCCCCACCCCCACAAGATGGAGAACCGATGAGCCTGCCCACCCGCAACCCTCGCCTGCTGTCGCTCGACGACCTCAAGGAACGGATCGCCCGCGGTGAGATCGACACCGTGGTGATCGCCTTCACCGACATGCAGGGCCGCCTGCAGGGCAAGCGGCTGCACGCGCAGTTCTTCGTCGACGTGGTGATCGAGCAGGGCGCCGAGGGCTGCAACTACCTGCTGGGCGTCGACGTCGACATGAACACCGTCGAGGGCTACGCCATGACGTCGTGGGAGAAGGGCTACGGGGACATGGAGTTCGTCCTCGACTACGACACCATCCGGTTGCTGCCGCACCTGCCCGCGACCGCGATGGTGCAGTGCGACCTGGTGCTGGCCGACCACGCACCGGTCGAGCCCTCGCCGCGCACGATCTTGAAGAAGCAGCTCGCCCGCGCGGCCGAGGCCGGCTATGTCGCCCTCGCCGGGACCGAGCTGGAGTTCATCTTGTTCGACGACACCTACGAGGCCGCGTGGAACGCCGGCTACCGCGACCTGACGCCCAGCAACCAGTACAACGTCGACTACTCCATCGTCGGCACCACCCGCGTCGAGCCGCTGCTGCGGGACATCCGCAACTCGATGCACGCCGCCGGCATGGTGGTCGAGGGCGCGAAGGGGGAGTGCAACTTCGGTCAGCACGAGATCGGCTTCCTCTACGACGAGGCGCTGGTCACGGCCGACAACCACTCGGTCTACAAGACTGCGGCCAAGGAGATCGCGGCGGCGCACGGCAAGTCGCTGACGTTCATGGCCAAGTGGGACGAGCGCGAGGGGAACTCCTGCCACATCCACCTGTCCCTGCGCGGCACCGACGACTCCACGGTCTTCTGGGACGACGAGGGCCGCACGGCGCTCTACGACCACTTCGTCGCCGGCGTACTCGAGACGATGGCCGACTTCACGCTGCTCTACGCGCCGAACGTCAACTCCTACAAGCGGTTCGCCGACGGTTCCTTCGCCCCGACGGCCGTCGCCTGGGGTCTGGACAACCGCACCTGCGCGGTGCGCCTGGTCGGCAGCGGACCGTCGGCGCGCATGGAGAACCGGCTCCCCGGAGGGGACGTGAACCCCTACCTTGCCCTGGCTGCCATGCTGGCGGGCGGGTTGCACGGCATCGAGCAGAAGCTCGAGCTCGAACCCGAGACGACCGGCAACGCCTACACGTCCGACAAGCCCAAGGTGCCGGGCAGCCTGCGCGCCGCCCGGGACGCGTTCACCACCTCGGAGGTGGCGCGGTCGGTGCTGGGCGACGAGGTCGTCGACCACTACACCAACATGGCCGACGTCGAGCTCGCCGCCTTCGGGGCGACAGTCACCGACTGGGAGCGTCGCCGCGGCTTCGAGAGGATGTAACGCGTGTCCACCTTCACGGTGATCAACCCGGCCACCGAGCAGCCGGTCACCGACGTGCCGCTGGCCTCCGTCGAGGAGACCGACGCCCTGATCGAGGCGGCGCACGCCGCCTTCCCCGCCTGGCGGGCGATGCCGCCCGGTGAGCGGGCGACGCTGCTGCGCCGCTTCGCGTCCGTGATCGACGCGCACGTCGAGGAGCTCGCCGAGCTCGAGGTCCGCAACGCCGGCCACACCTGGGGGAACGCGACGTGGGAGGCCGGCAACGTCCGCGACTGCCTCAACTACTACTCCGCCGCGCCGGAGCGGCTGTTCGGCCGGCAGATCCCCGTCGCGGGTGGCATCGACGTCACCTTCCACGAGCCGCTCGGCGTGGTCGCGATCATCGTGCCCTGGAACTTCCCGATGCCCATCCTGGCCTGGGGCATGGCGCCCGCGCTGGCCTCCGGCAACTGCGTGGTCATCAAGCCGGCCGAGCTCACCCCGATGACCGCGATCAGGATCGGCGAGCTGGCGCGCGAGGCCGGCCTCCCCGAGGGCGTGCTGACGATCATCCCCGGTCAGGGCTCGGTCGTCGGCGAGCGCTTCGTGACCCACCCGCTCGTCCGCAAGGTCGCGTTCACCGGGTCCACCGCGGTCGGCAAGAGGGTGATGGCCGGCTGCGCCGAGCAGGTCAAGCGATGCACCCTGGAGCTGGGCGGCAAGAGCGCCAACGTGGTGTTCGCCGACGCCGACCTGCGTGCGGCGGCCGCCTCGGCGCCGTACGCCGTCTTCGACAACGCGGGACAGGACTGCTGCGCACGCTCGCGGATCCTCGTCGAGCGCTCGGCGTACGACGAGTTCCTCGGCCTGCTGCAGTCCTCCGTCGAGCAGATGAAGGTGCTCGACCCGGCCGACCGGTCCAGCGAGATGGGTCCGCTGATCTCCGCGAAGCAGAAGCAGGTCGTGCAGGGGTACGTCGACGAGGTCGACGTCGCCTTCTCCGGTCCCGCGCCGGACGGCCCGGGCTTCTGGATCCCGCCGACCGTCGTGCTCGCGGAGTCGACCGAGCAGCGGATCTGGCGCGAGGAGGTGTTCGGCCCGGTGGTCGCGGTGCTGCCCTTCGACGACGAGGCCGACGCGGTCGCCAAGGCCAACGACTCGGAGTACGGCCTCTCCGGCTCGATCTTCACCGGTGACGTCGGTCGCGCGCTGCGCGTCGCGCGCGGCATCGAGGCCGGCAACCTCTCGGTCAACTCGCACTCCGCGGTCCGCTACTGGACGCCGTTCGGCGGCTTCAAGCAGTCGGGCCTCGGCCGCGAGCTCGGCCCGGACGCGCCGCACGCGTTCACCGAGGAGAAGAACGTCTTCATCGCCCACTGACCCCCCCGATTCGTCTGCGATCCAGCGGGTCCGCCTGACTGGGCGATCGCAGACGAATCCGCACGCAGCAAGGAGAGAGCAGCCATGACAGGACGACTCGACGGCAAGGTGGCCGTCGTCACCGGCGGATGCTCAGGCATCGGCCTGGCCACCGTGAAGCGCTTCGCCGAGGAGGGCGCGCAGATCGTCATCGGCGACCTGGACGACAAGCGCGGCGAGGACGATCGTGGCGGATCTCGCCGGGCTCTTCGTGCACTGCGACGTCACCGACAAGACCGACGTGGACGCGCTGTTCAAGACCGCCAAGGACACCTACGGCTCGGTCGACATCGCCTTCAACAACGCCGGGATCGCCCCGCCCGAGGACGACTCGATCCTGGACACCGACCTGGAGGCGTGGAAGCGGGTGCAGGAGGTCAACCTGACCAGCGTCTACCTGTGCTGCAAGGCCGCGCTGCCCTACATGATCGAGCAGCAGCGAGGCTCCATCATCAACACGGCGTCGTTCGTCGCGCTCATGGGTGCGGCCACGTCGCAGATCTCCTACTCCGCCTCCAAGGGCGGCGTGCTGTCGATGTCGCGCGAGCTCGGCGTGCAGTTCGCGCGCGAGGGTGTCCGCGTCAACGCGCTCTGCCCGGGACCGGTGAACACCCCGCTGCTGCAGGAGCTCTTCGCCTCGGACGCGGAGCGCGCCCAGCGTCGGCTGGTGCACGTGCCGATGGGTCGCTTCGCCGAGCCCGAGGAGATCGCCAACGCCGTGCTGTTCCTGGCCTCCGACGAGTCGAGCTTCATCACGGCCAACACGTTCCTGGTCGACGGCGGCATCTCGGCGGCCTACGTCACCCCGCTGTGACATGCGCGCGCTGATCGGGCTCTCGACCTACCGCGAGCAGGCACGCTGGGGCGTCTGGGACCAGCCGGGCGACATCCTGCCCGCGACGTACGCCGACTCGGTCGCGCGCTCGGGCGGCGCCCCGGTGCTGCTGCCTGCGCAGGAGCCGGCCGCCGCGCACGACGTAGTGGCGCGGCTCGACGGGCTCGTGGTGACCGGCGGTGCCGACGTGGACCCCGGCCGCTACGGAGCCGAGCCCGATCCAGCCACGTTGAGCTGGCGCACCGAACGGGACGCCTGGGAGCTGGCGCTGCTCGATGCCGCCGACGCCAGAGACCTGCCGGTGCTGGGGATCTGCCGTGGCATGCAGGTGATGGCGGTGCAGCGCGGCGGCTCGCTGGTGCAGCACCTGCCGGACGTCGTGGAGCACGAGCGGCACTCGCCGGGGGCGGACCTCTTCGGCGACGTCGAGGTCGACACGATCGAGGGCACCCGGCTGCGGGCGCTGGTCGGCGACCGGGCCGTCGTCGGCTGCCACCACCACCAGTCGGTGCGTGAGCACCCCGGCTACCGCGCCGCGGCGTACGCCGACGACGGCACGCTCGAGGCGATGGAGGCCGACGGCGACCGGTTCCTGGTCGCCGTGCAGTGGCACCCCGAGACCCGCGCGGACGCCGGGCTCTTCACCGGCCTGGTCGCCGCCGCCGCCGCGCGCCTCCTCTGACGCCGAGTCGGCGCGTCGGCTGGCCCCAAACCCGCCGAGTCGGCGCGTTGGCTGGCCCCAAACCCGCCGAGTCGGCGCGTCGGCTGGTCACTGCGGCCTGCGCCGGCCCCACGTACGGCGGGCCTGGGCCACCCGACGGTGCAGTATCTGCTCGATGTCGCGGCGTGCACCGAAGACGTTCGCCCGCTCGACCCCATGGACGTCCCACCCCCAGCGCCGGCCGAGCTCCTCGCGGCGCCGGACGTCGTGCTCCCGGTCGGCGGGTGCCGTGTGGTGCTCGGCGCCGTCGTACTCCATGCCGAACAGCAGCTCGCGGACGCCCAGGTCGACCCGGTAGATCTCCACGCCGCGCTCGTCGTACACCCGTACCTGCGGCTCGGGGCGCGGCAGGGAGGGCAGGTCGAGCCAGCGCAACCGCAGCACGGACTCGCCCGGCGACTCGGCGCGGCCGTCCGCCAGCGGGGCGAGGGCGCGCAGCTGGACGACGCCGCGCTGCCGACGGAACCGTTCGACGCCGTCGAGCAGCTCCCCTCGCTCGAACTCCCCGGTGCGCAGCAGGCAGTCCAAACCGGCCAGCGCCTGGTCGCGGCGCGCGAGCCGGCCCAGGTCCCACGCGGTGCGCAGAGGCGTGGTGACACGCAACCCGGCGATGTCCTGCACGTCGTCGCTGCCGAACCGGCGCTCGCCGCTGACGCTGAGCCCGTTGCGCAGCCGGCCCCGCCCCGACGGCAGGAACACCGAGACCGGCGGCACCTCGAGGTGCGACCCGAAGTCGAGCACGCCGGTGTAGAGCCAGCAGGCGGTCCAGTCCACGATCACCCCCGCATCCGGTACGACGAGCGCGAGTGCCCGAGCGCGGGTCACGAGGTCGTCCGGACACCGGCCGGCGACGAACACGCCGCGGAGCACGCGTCGCAGGTACCCGTCGCGCACGAGACGCTCGAGCTGCCACTTCGTGAGTCCGCAGGCGTGCGCCGTACGACGGCTGAAGGGCCGGTCCAGGGGGAGGGGGAAGTGTCCGTCCAGCAGACGAGTCGGGTCGAACAAGGCCATGGCTCAGCCTGGTGGGAACCGGCTGATCCGTGTCGAGCGTCGTCCACAGGCCAGCAGACGCGCCGACTCGGCGGGTTGGGGGCCAGCCGACGCGCCGACTCGGCGGGTTGGGGGCCAGCCGACGCGCCGACTCGGCGGGCTGTCGGAGGTGTGGGTCACACTGGGAGGACACCCAATGTTGGAGGCGCAGATGACCAGCAGGCTCAACCCCTACCTCGGCTTCCGAGACGATGCCCGGGAGGCGATGGAGTTCTACCGCACCGTGTTCGGCGGCGAGCTCACCCTCAGCACGTTCGCCGACATGCACGCCAGCGAGGACCCGGCCGAGGCCGACAAGATCATGCACGCCCAGCTCGAGACGCCCGCCGGCTACACGATCATGGCCTCGGACACCCCGAGCTCCATGACCTTCTCCGAGACCAGCAACCACTCGGTCTCGCTGAGCGGCGGTCAGGAGGAGGACGCCGAGCTCAGCGGCTACTTCGCCGGGCTGGCCGAGGGCGGCACGGTCGCCCTGCCCCTGGAGGTGGCGCCCTGGGGCGACAAGTTCGGCATGATCATCGACCGCTTCGGCGTGCAGTGGATGGTCAACATCGCCGGGGCGCCGAGCTAGAGCCGGTCCAGCGTCGCCTGGTCGCGCTGGCCGCGGTAGTACTGCTCGAGCAGCGCCGCGAAGGCCGGCTCGTCGGGCGCCGCCTGGTCGAACAGCGTCATCGACGAGCGGAGCTTGAGCGAGTCCACAAGGCCGACGACCTGCACCGGGTCGTGACCACCGAGGTCGCGCAGCACCGCGACGCAGTCGCGCAGCCGGGGCCCGAGCACCGGGTGGGCGAGGTAGGCGCGCGCCTGCGCCAGCGACGCGATGCCGTAGCGCTGCGCCATGCTGCTCGACCCGAGTCCCTGGACCTGCGGGAAGACGTACCACATCCAGTGCGTCTGCTTGCGGCCCCGGCGGAGCTCGTCGATCGCCATCGCGTAGGTGCCGCCCTTGTCCTGGGCGCGGACGAAACGCTCCAGGTCGTCGTCGGTCATCGTCAGCCGCGGGAGACCCGCACCAGCTTCTTGTTGACGAACTCCTCCATGCCCCACGGGCCCAGCTCCCGGCCGTGGCCGCTGCGCTTCACCCCGCCGAACGGCATCGCGGGCAGCGACGTGCCGTGCTCGTTGACGAACGCCATGCCGACCTCGAGGCGGTCGGCCACCGCCCGCGCCGCGTCGAGGTCGGGGCTCCACACCGAGCCCGAGAGCCCGAACGGCGAGGAGTTGGCGAGCTCGACGGCGGCGTCGACCGACGCGACGCGGTAGACCACGCCGACCGGGCCGAACAGCTCCTCGGTGAAGGCGCGGGTCCCCGGTCGTACGTCGGCGAGCAGGGTGGGCTCGACGTAGGCGCCGGGGCCGTCGACCCGGCCGCCCCCGGTCAGCACGGTCGCCCCCTCGGACTTCGCGGCCTCGACCTGCTCGAGCAGCGTGTCGGCGGCGGCCTGCGAGGACAGCGGGCCGATCGCGGTCTTCGGGTCCAGCGGGTCGCCGGGCACCATCGCAGCGAACGAGGCCGTGAGCTTCTCCACGAACTCGTCGTAGTGCTCGTCGAGCACCACGAAGCGCTTGGCGGCGTTGCAGGCCTGGCCGGTGTTGGACATCCGGCCGCGGGTCGCGGACTTCACGGTGGCGTCCATGTCGGCGGTGTCGAGGACGATGAAGGCGTCGGAGCCGCCGAGCTCGAGCACGACCTTCTTGAGGTTCCGGCCGGCGACCTCGGCGACGGCCGCGCCGGCGCGCTCGCTGCCGGTCAGGGAGACGCCCTGGACCCGCGGGTCCGCGATCATGTCGGCGACCTGGTCGTTGGTGGCGAAGACGTTGACGTAGGCGTCGGCGGGGAGGCCGGCCTCGGCGAAGATCTCCTCCATCAGCAGGGCGGACTGGGGGCAGCTCGGCGCGTGCTTGAGGATGATCGTGTTGCCCAGCATGAGGTTCGGCGCCGCGAAGCGGGCGACCTGGTAGTAGGGGAAGTTCCACGGCATGATCCCGAGCAGCGGTCCCACCGGGAGCTTGCGTACGACGGTCTCCTCGGCGCCCATGGCCTCGAGCCGCTCG
This sequence comes from uncultured Actinomycetota bacterium, assembly GCA_963845655.1. Taxonomy (GTDB): domain Bacteria; phylum Actinomycetota; class Actinomycetes; order Propionibacteriales; family Nocardioidaceae; genus Nocardioides_B. The sequence goes on from CAWJTB010000015.1 coordinate 31,666, forward strand.
TCCTCGAGCAGACCGGGGCCCTGGTCGGCGTAGTAGGCGTAGATCATCGAGGAGAGCTTGACCTCGCCCATGCCCTGCTTGACCGGCTTGCCCATCTCCAGCGCGATCAGCGAGGCGAGCTCCTCGCCGCGCTCGGCGTAGATCTCCGAGACCCGGGTGAGCACGGCGGCGCGGTCGGCGGCCGGGGTCTGCCGCCAGGACTCGAAGCCGGACTGGGCGCGGGTCAGCGCCTCCTCGACCCCCTGCGCGTCGAGCGAGGGGAACTCCTTGACGGTCTCGCCGGTGGCCGGGTTCACGGTCTGGTAGTCGCTCATGCTCCGACCGTACCCAGCGCCTCCCGATCGGACACCGGCGGCGCTCAGGACAGGTCGGGGCAGGTCGGGACCGGTCGCGACAGGTCCGGACGACTCAGTCGATGACGCGCAGCCGCACGGTCTCCTCGATCGCCCGGAGGCCGGCGAGCACCTCGGGGGAGAGGCCGGAGTCGGTGTCGGTGACGACGTAGCCGGTGTGCCCACGGGTGGCGAGCACCTGCCCGCCGATGTTGACCTGGTGCTCGGCGAGCACCTGGTTGACCTTGGCCAGCACCCCGGGGCTGTTGCGGTGCAGGTGCGCGACCCGCTGGGCGTGCTGGGCGCGGTCGGGGACCAGGGTCGGCAGGTTCACCGACAGCGACGTGCTGCCGGTGCGCAGGTAGTCGCGCAGCTTGCCGCCCACGAACCGTCCGATGTCCTCCTGCGCCTCCTCGGTGGAGCCGCCGACGTGCGGGGTGAGGATGACGTTGGGCAGGCCGCGCAGCGGTGAGGCGAAGGCGTCCCCGCGGCTCTTCGGCTCGCTGGGGAAGACGTCGACGGCGGCGCCCGCGAGGTGGCCGGACACGACGCTGTCGCGCAGGGCGTCGTAGTCGACGACGAAGCCGCGCGAGAGGTTCAGGAACAGCGAGCGCGGCCGCATCCGCGCGAACTGCTCGGCGCCGAAGATGCCGGCGTTGCCCTGCCGGCCGTCCACGTGCAAGGTGACCGTCTCGACGCTGTCGAGCAGCTCCTCCAGCGACGAGCAGCGGCGCGCGTTGCCGAGCGCGAGCTTGTCGTCGGTGTCGTAGAAGAACACCTGCATGCCCGAGCATCTCGGCGACCACCGAGAGCTGGGAGCCGATGTTGCCGTAGCCGACGATGCCGAGGCTGCGGCCCCGGATCTCGTGGCTGCCCGTCGCGGACTTGTCCCAGATCCCCTCGTGCAGCGCCCGGTCGCGCACCGTCAGGCGGCGGGCCATGGCGATGATGTCGGCGATCGCGAGCTCGACCACCGAGCGGGTGTTGGAGAACGGCGCGTTGAAGGCGGCGACCCCGTGGTCGGTCGCCCGCGCCAGGTCGATCTGGTTGGTGCCGATGCAGAAGGCGCCGATCGCGAGCAGGTCGGGGCGGGCGTCGAGGACCCGGGCCGTGACCTCCGTCTTGGAGCGGATGCCCAGCAGATCGATGCCGTCCAGGGCCTCGATCAGCTCGTCCTCGTCGAGCGCGGAGGTCAGGCTCGTCACCTCGACGCCGGCCCCCTCGAGGAGCGTGGGGGCGAGCGGGTGCAGGTTCTCCAGGAGCAGCGCCTTCATGCCTCCACCCTTCCAGGCGCGTCAGGGGTAGCGGACGCCGGTGGCGTGCTGCGAGACGTCCCACAGCCGCCGGGCCGCCTCGGGGTCGCGGGCGAGCCGACTGGTCCCGACGATCTGCGGCCGTCCGCGGACCTCGCCGGTGCCGCCCGGACCGAGGTACGTCGACCCGGGCAGGTCGGCCGTCGCGGCCATCAGGAGGGACTGGGCGCCGAGGGACGCCGGCTGCCCGAGCGCGGCGAAGGCGGCGTCCAGGATGCGCCCGCCCTGGCCCGAGGCGGCGAGACCGGTCGCGGCGAGTCCGGGGTGCGCGGCCGTCGCCCGCAGCGGCAGGCCGGCCTCACGGGCGCGGCGGTCGAGCTCGAAGGTGAACAGCAGGTTGGCCAGCTTGGACTGCGCGTAGGCCGACCACGGCCGGTAGCGGCTGCGCGGCGGCACCCGCGGGTCGTCGAGCGGTGCGGTCCGGGCGAGCCGGTGCGCGTGGGACGACACGGCGACCACCCGGGCGTCGCCGGACTCGACGAGCCGCGGCAGCAGCAGCCCGGTCAGCGCGAAGTGGCCGAGGTGGTTGGTGGCCAGCTGCAGGTCGAACCCGTCGACGGTCCGGGCGGCCGGCGTGGCCATCACGCCGGCGTTGTTGACGAGCAGGTGGAGCGGTCCGTGCGCGGCGGCCTCGCCGGCCGCGCGTCGTACGGCGGCGAGGTCGGCCAGGTCCAGGACGAGCGGGTGCACCCGCGCGCCGCCCACCTCGCGTCGTACGGCGTCCAGGGCCGTGGCCAGCCGGTGCGGGCTGCGCGCCGCCATCAACACCTCGGCGCCGTGCGCGGCCAGCACCGACACGACCGCGGCGCCCAGGCCGCCGGTGGCCCCGGTGACCAGGGCCCGCCGGCCGGTCAGGTCGGGGACGTCGTCGACGGTCCAGGAGGTCACGGGGTGATGGCGAGCGAGGCGAGCAGCCGCTCACCGAGTGCGCCGTCGCCGGCGATGTCGACGGCCACCTCGTCGGGTCGGCGACGCCCGGCCGCCAGGACCACGAACGCCTCGGTGTCCAGGGTGAGGGTGAGGGTGGGGTCGTCCGGTGCGCGGTCGAGCGTGGTGGCCCGTCCGTCGTCGCCCATCCGCACGGCCCGCTCGAGCGCCTGGGGACCCCGCACCCGCAGGACGACCGTGCTGCCGGTCGGGGGTGCGACGCGCTTGCCGACGATGAAGGGCAGGCTGCTCGCCAGCACCTCGACGGCGTGCGCGGCGGGCGGGCCGTCGAAGCCGCCCGGACGGTCCACGGCCCGGCGGACGTCCTGCTCGTGGATCCAGACGTCGAAGGCGCGGTTCGACAGCAGCCTCTCCCAGGGCCACGCGATGCCCGCGGGCGTGTGCGGCGGCGCCCCAGCCGGGTCGGTCGGGGGGTCCGCGCGCAGCGCCGCGAGGCGCTCCGCGGACGCCGCCGCCAGCTCGTCGAGCACGTCCTCGTTGCTCCACGAGGCCCGCGCGACCGGGCCCTCCTCGGTGTAGCGGCTCATCGGCGAGGTCAGGTGCGCCGCCTCCGGCACCTCGACCGGCGGCTGCGGCCACCCCGCGGTGGCCGCCTCGAGGTGCGCGAGGTGGGCCGCGACCGCCCGCACGTCCCAGCCGGGGCAGTCGGTCGGCCGGTGCCACTCGTCGGCGTCGAGGGAGCGGAGCAGGACCAGGACGTCGTCGACCGCGACGGCCCACGCGTCGACGTACGTCTGCAGGCGGGTGGCCTCGGGAGTCATGTCCGCGAGCCTAGTGACCACGGGCCGGCTGCCTCGGCACGCCGTCGGCCGACCCGCGGAATGCCGGGCCGCCCCGGTCGCGTTGACTACCGACGTGAGTGCCACCGGACGACGACCCCGCGTGCGAGCTCCCGAGCTGCGCGGCCGCGGCTGGCTGAACACCGACCGCGACCTGTCGCTGGCCGACCTGCGCGGCCGCTTCGTGCTGCTCGACTTCTGGGCCTTCTGCTGCATCAACTGCCTGCACGTCCTCGACGAGCTGCGGCCGGTCGAGGAGAAGTACGCCGACGAGCTCGTCGTCGTCGGCGTGCACTCGCCGAAGTTCGTGCACGAGGCCGACGCCGGACGCGCTCCGCGCGGCGGTCGAGCGGTACGACGTGCGCCACCCGGTCCTCGACGACCCGGAGCTGGTCACCTGGCAGGCCTACACGGCGCGCGCGTGGCCGACCCTGGTGCTGGTCGACCCCGAGGGCTACGTCGTCGCGCAGTACGCCGGCGAGGGCCACGCGCACGCCATCGACGCCCTGGTCGCCGAGCTCCGCGAGGAGCATCGCGCCAAGGGGACGCTGCAGCCCGGCGACTCGCCCTACGTCGCGCCGCCCGTGCAGGCCGGGGACCTGGCGTTCCCGGCGAAGGCGATCGCCCTGCCTGGCAAGGGATTCCTGGTCGCGGACGCCGGCCACCACCAGCTCGTCGAGCTCGCCGCGGACGCCGAGACCGTCGTACGCCGCATCGGCACGGGGGAGCGCGGCCTGGCCGACGGTCCGCGCCGCGCTTCAACGAGCCCAACGGCCTGTGCCTGCTGCCCGGGCCCGTGGCCGCGGAGGTCGGCTACGACGTCGTGGTCGCCGACACCGTCAACCACGCCCTGCGCGGCGTGCGCCTGCGAGGACGGCCACGTCACGTCGCTGGCGGGCACCGGCGAGCAGCACATGCAGCACCACGGCACGGAGACGCTGTCGAGCCCGTGGGACGTGACGTGGTGGCACGACCGCGTCTGGGTCGCGATGGCCGGCGTGCACCAGCTGTGGACCTTCGACCCGCGCACCGGGCGCACCGAGGTCGTCGCCGGCACCGCCAACGAGGGTCTGCTCGACGGCCCGCTCGCGCGACGCGTGGTTCGCGCAGAGCAGCGGCCTGGCCGCCGCGGGCGACCGGCTGCTGGATCGCGGACAGCGAGACCTCGAGCGTGCGCTTCGTCGAGGACGGCGAGGTGCGCACGGCGGTCGGCACCGGCCTGTTCGACTTCGGCTTCACCGACGGCCCGGCCGACGAGGCGCTGCTGCAGCACCCGCTCGGCGTGACCGTGCTGCCCGACGGCTCGGTGGCGGTGTGCGACACCTACAACGGCGCCGTACGGCGGCTCGCGGACGGTCGTGTGACGACACTGGCGACCGGCCTCGCGGAGCCGAGCGGCGCCGTCGTGGACGGCGACCACCTGGTCGTCGTGGAGTCGGCCGCGCACCGGCTGACCCGGGTGCCGCTGGCCGGCGTCGCGACCGCGGACGGCTTCGCGCACACGACGCAGCGGCCGGTCACCGAGGTCGCGGCCGGCGACGTGCGGCTGGTCGTCGACTTCACGCCGCCGCCGGGGCAGAAGGTCGACGACCGCTTCGGCCCGCCCTCCCAGCTGGTGGTGTCGGCCACGCCGCCGGCGCTGCTCAGGCAGGGCGCCGGACGCGGCACCGACCTGACGCGCGTGCTGAGGCTCGACCCGCACGTCGGGGACGGCGTGCTGCACGTCGCCGCCCGGGCCGCGTCGTGCGACACCCACGCCGGGGAGGGCGCGGCCTGCCACATGCACCAGCAGGACTGGGGCGTGCCGGTGCGGATCAGCGCAGACGGCGAGGACCGCCTCGTGCTCCCCCTCTCCGCCCACTGAGGGCGCGTGGTGCAGGTCTCGCCCGGATTGGTCGGGGGCTCTCGACCCGGCCGGTAGACTGGGCGTCAGCCAAGGTCGGCCGCGAGGCCGACCTTCTTTTGTGCCCGCCATGGGTGCGCGGTCCGGCCCGAGAGCCGGACAGACGCGCAGGACCAGTGATCGGGCTCGAACTTGCGTCTCGCAGGCTCGTCGGACCACGCCGTGGCATCCGGGTAGAGACGTGCCCGAGACATCTTGAGGACCTCTCCTTGACCAGCCCCACCAGCTTCACCGAGTTCGGCCTGCCCGTGAGCGTCGTCGACGCCCTGGCGCGCATGGACATCACCACCCCGACCCCGGTCCAGGCCGCGGTCCTGCCGGACGCGATGGGCGGGCACGACGTGCTCGGCCGCGCCCAGACCGGCTCCGGCAAGACGCTCGCGTTCGGCCTGCCGATCCTGGCCAAGCTCGAGGGCGAGCGCAGCCGGCCCAAGCACCCGCGCGCCCTGATCATCGTGCCGACCCGTGAGCTGGCCACCCAGGTGCGCCGCTCGATCGAGCCGGTGGCCCACGCCGTCCGGCTCAAGCTCGTGACCGTCTACGGCGGCACCCCCTACGACCGCCAGATCAAGCAGCTGCGCGCCGGCGCCGACATCGTCGTCGCCACCCCGGGCCGCCTGCAGGACCTGATGGACAAGGGCCACCTGCGCACCGACGACGTGCAGGTCACCGTGCTCGACGAGGCCGACCACCTGTGCGACCTCGGCTTCTACCCCGCGGTCGACAAGCTCCTGACGGAGACGCCTTCGCAGGGCCAGCGGATGCTGCTCTCCGCGACGCTCGACGGTGACGTCGACCGCCTGGTGCGCAAGCACCTGCGCCAGCCGCGCCTGCACGAGCTCGACCCCAACGGGGGCGCGGTCACCACGATGGCGCACCACGTGATGGTCGTCGGCGGCTTCCGCGACAAGCTCGCCGCCGTCACCGCGCTGGTCGAGGCGCAGGACCGCGCGATCGTCTTCACCCGCACCCGCGAGGGGGCCACCGAGCTGGCCGAGGCGCTGGGCACCGGCGGCATCGAGGCCGTCGACCTGCACGGCAACCTGTCGCAGCGGGTGCGCGAGCGCAACCTGCACAAGTTCTCCTCCGGCAGGGCCAAGGTCGTCGTCGCCACCGACGTCGCCGCGCGCGGCATCCACGTCGACAACGTCGGCCTGGTCGTGCACTTCGACGTGCCGGCCGACGCCAAGGCCTACCTGCACCGCTCGGGTCGTACGGCGCGCGCCGGCGAGTCCGGGACGGTCGTCACCATCACCACCCCGCGTCAGCTCGACGAGGTCGCGCGGATGCAGTTCAAGGCCGGCGTGGAGCCGCGTCACCACGACATCCGCACCACGCCCCGCCCGATGACCGCCGACGCGCTCGCGCTCTCGGGCGAGGTCGCGCCGTCGCGTCCCGCCCGGAGTGGTCGACCCACCGGGGGCAGCAGCCGTCCGGGCTACCGCTCCGGTGGCGCGCGTCCCTCCGGTGGCGCGAGCCGTCCGGGCTACCGCTCCGGAGGCCGTCCGTCCTCGGGTGAGCGCAGTGGCCGCCCGTCGTACCGCAGCGGCGAGGGCCGCCCGCAGCGCGCCGGGCGCTGACCTCCGCAGCACGCACGCACGAGGCGCCGGACCCCCCGTGGGGTCCGGCGCCTCGTGTGCGTGGGTGACGGGTTCAGCGCGGGGGGCCGTCGTAGCGGCGCTCCTCCACGTGCTTGGTCCGCGACCGCTGGCTGTTCATCACGATGGCCAGCACGATCGCCAGCGCGCCGACGAGCAGCAGGATCCACCCGAGTGCCACGTCGTCCACGAAGCCGATGTCCACCTGCACGACACCGAGGACCAGGATCAGGCCGATCACCACCAGGACGACGCCGAGTCCGATGCCCATGTTCACTCCTCTGGGTTGGTGCGACCGGGGGTCGCGGGGAGGCGCGGTGATACGCCTCGTGACCAGGGGATACCCCTGGGACGGCTGTGTCAATCAGGCGCGTCGCGACATAGCGCTCGAAGTTCACCGCGCGGGCCGCCCCCTCCCGGAGGAGTGAGCGGCCCGGCGCGGCGACGTACGGGCTAGAAGGCGGCCTCGTCGAGCTCCATCAGCGACAGGTCGGTCGCGTCGGCGATGGCGCGCTCCGCGGTGATCTTCGGCAGCACGGTGGCCGCGAAGAACCTCGCTGCGGCGACCTTGCCCTCGTAGAACGTCCGGTCCTTGGCACTGACCTCGCCGCCGAGCTTCTCCAGGGCCACCTCGGCGTGCCGCAGCAGCAGCCACGCGCAGATGAGGTCGCCGAGGACCATCAGCAGCCGGGAGGTGTTCAGCCCGACCTTGTAGATGTTCTGCAGGTCGCCGTTCTCGGCGTTGGGATCGGCCGACATCAGGTGCCCGATCATCGTGCCGACGATCGCCTGCGTGTCCTCGAGGGCGGTCGCGAGCAGCCCGCGCTCGACCTTGAGCCGACCGTTGCCGGCCTCGCTGGCCAGGAAGCTCTCGATCTCGCCGGTGAGGAAGCCGAGCGCCTGCGCCTGGTCCTTGACGATCTTGCGGAAGAACAGGTCCTGGCCCTGGATCGCGGTCGTGCCCTCGTAGAGGGTGTCGATCTTGGCGTCGCGGACGTACTGCTCGACCGGGTAGTCCTGCAGGAAGCCCGAGCCGCCGAACGTCTGCAGCGACTCGGTGCCCAGCAGCACCCACGAGCGCTCCGAGCCGTAGCCCTTGACGATCGGCAGCAGCAGGTCGTTGACCCGCTCGGCGAGCTCGTCGCGCTCGCCCGCGTGGGCGGCGAGCTGGTTGCGGTCCTGCCACGAGGCCGTGTAGAGCACCAGCGCCCGCATGCCCTCGGCGAACGACTTCTGCGTCATCAGCGAACGGCGTACGTCGGGGTGGTGGGTGATCGTGACGCGGGGGGCGGTCTTGTCCGACGCCCGGGTCAGGTCGGGGCCCTGCACGCGGCTCTTGGCGTAGTCGAGGGCGTTGAGGTAGCCGGTGGTCAGCGTGGCGATGGCCTTGGTGCCGACCATCATCCGGGCGTTCTCGATGACCTGGAACATCTGCGCGATGCCGTCGTGCACCTCGCCGAGCAGGTAGCCCTTGGCCGGCGTCTTCTCGCCGAAGGTGACCTCGCAGGTGGTCGAGACCTTGATGCCCATCTTCTTCTCGACGTTGGTGACGTAGACGCCGTTGCGCTCGCCGGTCAGCTCGCCGGTCTCGATGTCGAAGTCGAACTTCGGCACCACGAACAGGGAGAGGCCCTTGGTGCCGGGACCGCCCTTGCCCTCGACGCCCACGGGGCGCGCGAGGACCAGGTGGATGATGTTCTCGGCCATGTCGTGCTCGCCCGAGGTGATGAAGCGCTTCACACCCTCGACGTGCCACGAGCCGTCCTCGGCCAGCGTGGCCTTGGCGCGGCCGGCGCCGACGTCGGAGCCGGCGTCCGGCTCGGTCAGCACCATGGTCGCGCCCCACTGGCGGTCGACGATGTGCTGGGCGATCCGCTTGTCCCGCTCGTTGCCGTTGCGGGAGACGATGTTGGCGAAGGCCGGCCCGCAGGCGAACATCCACACGGCGGGGTTGGAGCCCAGCACCATCTCGGCCACCGACCAGGCCAGGGTGCTCGGCACCGGCTGGCCGCCGAGGTCGGGGTCCAGGACGAGCCGGAACCACTCGGCGTCCATCCAGGCCCGGTAGCTCTTCTTGAACGACTCGGGCATCGTCACCGTGCAGGTCTCGGGGTCGTAGACCGGCGGGAAGCGGTCGGCGTCCTCGAAGGAGGCGGCCAGGTCCTCGCGGGCCAGCCGGTCCACCTCGCCCAGGATCGACCGTGCCGTGTCGACGTCGACCTCCTCGAACATGCCCTTCCCCAGGACCTCGTCCCGGTTGAGCACCTCGAAGAGGTTGAACTCGATATCGCGGATGTTGCTCTTGTAGTGGCTCACAGACCCACCTTCGACCTCGTGGTTGGCGCGCCCTGTCCGGCCGTGGCCGGCTGGGCTACTCGTCGGTAACCACAGTATCCTACCGACGAGTAGCCCAGCGCAAGCACCTCGGTGCCACGTCACCTCGCGCCGACCCCGGCGACGAGCCGGTGCACCATGGCCTGGTGGCGCCGCGCGCCTGGGCGGTCGTCAGCGGCTGAGCGGCACCGCGGCGGGGGCCGCAGCCGCGCCGACCCCGCCCCAGGCCGCCTTGGCGCCCGAGTGGCCGATCAGGACGACGAGCACCAGGGTGCCGACGGCCGCGACGGCGGACAGCACGGTCAGGGCGGCGCCGAGGCCGCGCCGCGCGTCGGTGAGCCGGCCCGAGCGGCGCAGCCACCACGCCGCGACGGCCAGCACCGCCAGCGGCAGGACCCACCAGAGCAGCAGTTCGCCGAGCTCGGCGTGCGCCTCGATGAGCGTGCCGCCGCCGAGTCGACGCTCGAACTCCTCGCCGGAGGAGGTGCTCAGCGGCGTCAGCGCCAGCGCGACGACGGACAGCGCGGGCGGGCCCCACCCGGCCCAGTCGCGGAAGCGGGCCCACAGCACCGAGAGCAGCACGGACACCGCGGCGAGCGGGACCAGCACCACAGTGGCGTGCACGATGAGGGGGTGGACGGGGAGACCGAACACGGTGTCGAGCATGAGAACTCCTCTTTCGCGAGCCTAGGTGCAGCGTGCGGACCTCGTCCAGCAACGTCCGCAGCGGCACGTGGCACGATCGGACCCATGGGTCACTCGCACGGGCTCGCACCTGCGGACCACCGCGGCCGGCTGCTCGTGGTGCTGACCATCACCGGCGTCGTCCTCGTGGTGGAGGTCGTCGGTGCGGTCGTGACCGGCAGTCTGGCGCTGCTCGCAGACGCCGGGCACATGCTGACCGACGTCGCCGGCCTGGCGCTGGCGTACGGCGCTGCGGTGCTCGCGCGCCGGCCCGCCACCGACGCCCGCACCTGGGGGTATCGCCGCGCGGAGGTGCTCGCTGCGGCGGCCCAGGCCGCGGTGCTGCTGGCCGTCGGCGTCTTCGTGCTGGTCGAGGGGGTACGCCGGCTGCTCGACCCACCCGACGTCTCCTCCTCGGGACTGCTCGTGTTCGGCGCCGTGGGCCTGGCCGGCAACCTGGTCGGCATCGCGGTGCTGGCCTCCGCCCGGGCGCACGACCTCAACCTGCGCGCCGCCTTCCTGGAGGTCGTGAACGACGCGCTGGGGTCGGTGGCGGTGCTGGTGGCCGCGGGCGTGATCGCGCTGACCGGGTGGATGCGGGCGGACGCGGTCGCCTCGCTGGTGATCGGGCTCCTGATCGTGCCCCGCACCGTGCGGCTGCTGGGCGAGAGCGTCGACGTGCTGATGGAGGCGGTGCCGCGCGGCCTCGACCTCGGCGAGGTCCGGCAGCGGCTGATGCGCGTCGACCACGTGCGCGAGGTGCACGACCTGCACGCGACGCAGGTGGCGACCGGGCTGCCGGTGCTGACCGCCCACGTGGTCGTCGACGACTCGTGCTTCCACGACGGGCACCTCGCGGCGCTGCTCGACGAGCTGCAGCACTGCCTGGACCAGGAGTTCGACGTCGAGCACTCGACGATCCAGTTCGAGACGGTGGGGCACGCCGGTCACGAGCACGACACCCACAGCTGAACGACGCGCAGCCGCAACACGCCGAACACCACTATCTCAGTTGACTTACATTGCTACGGCTTCTTACCCTAGTGAACCAGTCGACTAACTCGGCTTGCTCGCGTCCCGTCCCGCGGGACCCCTCACGAACGACAGGTGCACCCCCCATGCGCAACCTCCTCGTCCTCGGCATCGTCGGCGCCCTGGCCCAGCTCGTCGACGGCTCGCTCGGGATGGCCTACGGCGTGACGTCCTCGACGCTGCTGCTGGCCACCGGGGTCGCGCCGGCAGCCGCCTCTGCCGCCGTGCACTTCTCCGAGATCGGGACCACCCTGGTCTCCGGCATCTCGCACACCAAGCTCGGCAACGTCGACTGGCGCACGGTGAGCATCATCGCGATCCCCGGCGGCCTCGGTGCCTTCGCCGGGGCGACCTTCCTGGCCAGCATCCCCGGTGACGTCGCCAAGCCCTGGGTCGCCGCGCTGCTGCTCTGCCTCGGCATCTACGTCGTGGCGCGGTTCCTCCTGCTGGGCGGTCGCCGTCCGGCGTTCAAGGGTCGGCTGTCGCCGTACTTCCTCGCCCCGCTGGGCGTGGTCGCCGGCCTGATGGACTCCATCGGCGGCGGCGGCTGGGGTCCGGTCGGCACCACCTCGCTGCTGTCCTCGGGTCGTCTCGAGCCGCGCAAGGTGGTCGGCTCCATCGACACCTCGGAGTTCGTGGTGGCCATCGGCGGCTCCCTGGGCTTCCTGCTCGCCCTGGGCAGCGCCGGCATCCCGTGGGACATCGCCCTCACACTGCTCGCCGGGGGCGTGATCGCCGCGCCGTTCGCCGCCTGGCTGGTCAAGCACCTGCCGGCGCGCGTCCTGGGGGTGGCGGCCGGGGGCGTCATCATCATCACCAACACCGACACGATCGTGAAGACGCTCGGCGGCAGCGGTGCGGTCGAGCTCGTCGTCGCCGGTGTGCTGGCTGCCGGCTGGATCTGGCTGATCGTCTGGTCGGTCGCCCAGGAGCGGCTCTCCCGCCAGCGCGACCTCGTCCCCGACGAGCCGGTCGCCCTCGTCTGACGACGGCGGGGACGGGCCGACGCTTTTGTCTACTTCTCTGAGAGACTTAGCGGCATGCGAGTGTCCGCCAAGTCCGACTACGCCCTCCGGGCCCTGATCGAGCTCGCCGGCCGCTCCGACGGTGCTGCGGTCAGCGCCGAGGAGCTCGGCCGGCTCCAGGACATCCCGCACGGCTTCCTGCAGGCGATCCTCGCCGACCTCCGCCGGGCCGGGGTCGTGATGAGCCAGCGCGGTCAGGCCGGCGGCTGGCGGATGGGGCGTGCGGCGGCGTCTGTGAGCGTCGCCGACGTGATCCGGGCCGTCGACGGCCCGCTCGTCAGCGTCTACGGACTGCGCCCCGAGGCGGTCTCCTACAACGAGTCGGCCGAGGTGCTGCAGCACGTCTGGATCGCCGCCCGCAGCAGCCTGCGCGACGTCTTCGAGATGGTGAGCATCCAGGCGCTCGCGGACCGCAAGCTGCCCACGGCGGTCACCTCACGCACCCGCTCCGAGGACGCCTGGCAGCCGCACTGAGGGGTCGGCGTCCTCCGCTTCGGCTGGTCGCCGGCCACCACCTGGCCTGGACTACCATGCCTCCGGTCGAGCCGAGCCGAGCAGATGCGTGCGACGAGGTGGGGAGGTGAGTACGACGAACCCGGGCATCACCGGCGCCTTCCACTACGCGACCCCGTCCGGGACCTGGACGTGGTCGGACGCGATGTTCGCGCTCTACGGCTTCACGCCGGGCGACGTCGTACCGACCCTGGAGCTGGTGGTCGCCCACCAGCACCCCGAGGACCGGGCCGCGGTGGAGGCCCTGTTCGAGGAGGCGATCGCCACCGGCGGGCAGTTCACCCTCTGGCACCGGCTGCTGGACGCCGAGGGAGGCGCGCGCCAGGTGGTGACCGTCGGAGGCGGTGAGCGGGGCCCGCTCGGCGAGGTGCTCGGGATCAGCGGCTACGTCGTCGACGTGACCGAGGCGGTACGACGCACCACCTCGCGCCAGGTCGACGAGGCGCTGCTGCAGCTGGGACAGAGCCGCCCGATGATCGAGCAGGCCAAGGGGGCGCTGATGATGCGCTACGGCCTGGACGACGACGGCGCCTTCGGCCTCCTGCGGCGCTACTCCCAGCTGACCAACCTCAAGCTCCGCGACGTGGCGCGCGAGATCGTCGACGGGGCGCCGTACGCCCGGCTGCCGGGCGAGCTCGACAGCGTCTGGGACCGGCTGGCCGCCGAGCTCGCGCAGCCGGGCCCGGCCGGGGGCGCCGCCTAGTCCACGCCCTCGGTGGCCTCGGCCACCCACCGCACGAACGGGGTCGCCGCCTGCCAGTCGCCGCGCACCCGGTCCAGCAGCTCCGGCGTGTGGATGAACGGCTCGAAGCCGTAGGACCGTCCGAGGTTCATCGACCGGTGCCGCAGCAGGTCGATGCGCGGGTGGTCGCCGGCGTACCCGCGCGGCGAGGTCTTGAGCGTGTCGCCCCCGAGCTCCCAGCCGGCGGCGCGCAGGCTGTCGATGATCCGCACCACCTCGGCGCCGCGGCGATCCTCGGCGATGGCGGTTCGGATCGCCGCGAGCCGGGCCGGGCTGGCGTCGTAGAACCCGACGCCGACGCGGACCCCCGGTGCGCCCACCTGGACGTACCACCCGGTCGCCGGCCCGGACGGCACGAACGCACCCTGGTGCGTCTTGTACGGCGTCTTGTCCTTGGCGAAGCGGACGTCGCGGTAGGGGCGGAACACCTTCGCGGGGCCGAAGTCCGGCTCGAGGGCAGCGACGAGCGCAGCCATCGGCGACTTCACCGCCACGTCGTAGACGTCCTTGTGCGCGGCCCAGAACGACTTGGAGTTGTCGAGCTCGAGGTCGTCGTAGAAGTCGAGCGCCGCCACGGGGAAGCCCGAGAACGGGCCGGTCTCACTGGCCATGGCCATCAGCCTAGGCAGCCGGGCTAGGAGACGAACCGCGTGGTCGGCTCGTCGGCCAGCACGCACGCGATGCGCTCCGCGAGCGAGTCCCGCATCGGCGGCAGCGCGTGGACCGGGAACCACCCCACCTCCAGCGACTCGTCGTCGCCGACGTGCGCGATGCCCGAGACGTAGCTGCAGGCGAACGTGTGGTCGAGGTACGTCGCCCGGTCGCCGTTGACGTGCACCTGGGGCGGCAGGGCGCGCACCCAGGCCAGCCGGTCGACGCGCACGACCACGCCGGCCTCCTCGGCGACCTCACGGCGAGCAGCGACCCCGGGGTCCTCGCCCGGGTCGACGATCCCGGTGACGGGGGCCCACTCGCCGGTGTCGGAGCGGCGTACGAGCAGCACCTCGGCCGCGTCGTCGCCGGGCCGCAGCACCACTGCCGTGACGCCCGGCAGCCACAGCGGCGCGGTGCCCACGTGGCGTCGCAGGGCCAGGACGAAGTCGGGGACCGGCACACCCCCACCGTAGGCGCGCGCAGAGCGACGTGCACAACGCCCGAAAAGGCGCCGAGTCGGCGCGTGTGGGCGGTTGTGCACGTCGGCGTACGACGGAGGAGTGGAGCGGATGACGAGACTCGAACTCGCGACATCGACCTTGGGAAGGTCGCGCTCTACCAACTGAGCTACATCCGCAGGTCCCGCGACGGGACGACCCGAATGCTACCGGGTCGTCCCGCCGGTGGTGATCAGGGTGCGCTGGCGATCCAGCCGGCCGGGTCGATGGTGCGGCCGCGCTGGTGCGCGCCGTGGCCGCCGTACGGATAGTCCGCTGCGCCCGGGTCGCTGGCCGCGTCGAGCGCGGCGGTCTCCGCGTCGTCGAGGTGCAGGTCGGCGGCACCGAGGTTGTCGGTGAGCTGCTCGGTGGTGCGAGCGCCCAGGATGACCGAGGTGACCGCCGGGCGGTCCTTGAGCCACGCCAGGGCGACCTGGGCCATCGGGACCCCGCGCGCGTCGGCGACCTGACGGACCGCGTCCACGACGTCCCACGTGCGCTGCTTGCTGGAGCGTCGGTCGTAGGCCTCCACGCCGCGCTCGGGGTCGTCCCCGAGACGGGTGTCGCCGGTGGGCCGCTGGTCCTGGGTGTACTTGCCGGTCAGCCAGCCACCGCCGAGCGGCGACCAGGGCAGCAGCCCGAGACCCGCGTCGAGGCAGGACGGCACGATCTCCCACTCCAGCTCGCGGACCAGCAGGTTGTACTGCGGCTGCAGCGTGACCGGGGCCTCCCAGTGGTGCGCCGCGGCGGTCGCGACGGTCTTCTGCACCTGCCAGCCGGTGTAGTTCGACAGGCCGATGTAGCGGACCTTGCCGGCCTGCACGAAGCCGTCCAGGGTCTCGAGGGTCTCCTCGAGCGGCGTGATCGGGTCCCAGGAGTGCACCTGGTAGAGGTCGACCACGTCGACCCCGAGGCGGGTCAGCGACGCGTCGAGCGCGCGCTGCAGGTGCCGGCGCGAGAGCCCGAGGTCGTTGACGTCGTCGCCCATCGGGAAGCGGCCCTTCGTCGCGATCACGGCCCGGTCCCGCACCTCCGCCGGCCGGTTCGCCAGCCAGCGGCCGACGATCTCCTCCGAGACGCCCTTGGTGTAGACGTCGGCGGTGTCGACGAGGTTGCCGCCGGCCTCCAGGAAGGTGTCGAGCTGGTCGTGCGAGCCGGCTTCGTCCGTCTCGTTGCCGAAGGTCATCGTGCCGAGGGTCAGGGCGGAGACGGCCATGCCGCTGCGCCCGAGAGTGCGGTATTCCATGCGTCTTCCTTACCGCGACAGCCGCGCGGGCAAACTCCGAGGCGTCACCGGTCTTGCCAAGGCGGGCACGACGGGTATGTCCTGTGTGGCAGCCGTCACACGTCGTACGACGGTCCGGCACCCCCAGACCCGGGAGCTCCCGTGCACACTCGTCGGATTCCGCTGCTCGCCGTCCTGCTCTCCGCGCTGCTGCTGCCGCTGTCCGGCCAGCTCCCCGCCGTCGGCGAGCCATCGCCACCGCCGGGCTCCGGGGTGGATCCCGCCTCGTCGCCCTACCGCGCCCCGGAGCTGTCGACGTCGAACCGGCTCCGGGACCGCCGCAGCCTGGTGGTGGGCGACCGCTTCTACGCGATGGGGGCCGAGGACGGCAGCTATCCGGCCACCGGCTTCCACACCCGCGGCGAGATGGGCGGGCTTCTGGACGCCGCCGATCAAGCTGCTCGACGGCATCTGGTTCGGCGCCGGGCGGACGCCGCGTGGCTGACGGCGACGTCGTACACGCAGCGGCTGGGGCTACCAGCGGATGGACCTCGGCACGGTCACGACCGGCGGTCAGCGGTGGGATCACCCGCACCGACGTCGCGCCGGACGGCGTGCGGGCCGGCCTGATCGGGCTGCGCCTCGCCAGCCGCGTCGCGACGACCGTCCCGCTCACGATCGACGCCCACTCCGAGCTGATGAAGTCCTACCCCTGGGGCGAGACCACGCCCAGCCAGACGACGTACAACCTGCAGGACACCGGCAAGGTCGTCGGCGGAGCCCTGGTGTTCCGCGAGCAGGGCACCCCGCCGGTGCAGAACACCGACGCGCACGACTACGCCGCGCTACGTCGGCTCGCTCGCTGCAGCCCGCGACGTCCACCCTCGGCCCGAACTACCGCGGTCCGCAGGACCGCCGCCGTCAACTGCGGCCCGTCCGGCCCCGACACGCCGCCGACGCCGGAGCGGTGCGACGACACGGCGTACGGCAAGGGCACCGGCGGTCGGCTGACCTACGCGCGTCGACGTCCCGGCCGGGGGCCGGACGGTCTGGTTCGCCGTCGCCGGCTCCGACGAGGGGCTGGCTCCGGCACGCCGGGCGTTCGACCGGGTGCTGGCCGCACCGGGCGCCACGCTGCGCGCCACCGTGGCTGCGCGCCGGGCCGATCGGGGCGCAACACGCGGGTCAGCCTGCCCGGCGACCGGCTGCTCGAGCAGAGCGTCGATGTGGAGCAAGCAGAACCTCGCCGAGTCCGTGCAGGAGGCACGCAACCTGCAGGTCCGGGTGACCAACGCCGGGAAGAAGTACCCGCCCCGACGGGCACGCGTCGCCCGGGCCCGCTGGTACGGCGCCGGCTGGCCCGACTACCCGTGGATCTTCGCCACCGACGGCGAGTACACCGCCTACGCGGCGCGTCGCAGCCGGCCAGTTCGAGCCGATCAAGGACCACCTGCGCGCCCTGCGCGACGTCTCGCTCGTCGCGAACGGGCACAGCGGCAAGGTCGTCCACGAGGTGACGCCCGACGGGCAGGTCTACTTCGGGGCGAACGACGACCCCGGCAACACCGACGAGACCTCGAAGTTCCCCAGCGCGGTCGCGCTGATCTGGCGCTGGACCGGCGACGACGGCTTCCGCGACGAGATGTACGACTTCACCGTGCGCAACCTGCGCTACGTCTTCCGCGAGCTCGACGAGGACGGCGACGGCTGGCCGGAGGGGCTCGGCAACGTCGAGCGCGACGGCATGGGCGAGGAGAAGCTCGACAACACCGTCTACACGATCCGCGGTCTGCGCGACCTCGCCGATCTCGCGGCCAGCAAGGGCGACCGCGCGACGCGCACCTGGGCCACCGAACGCGCCGAGGACATGGAGCGCCGGTTCGACGCGACCTGGTGGACCCCGGGCGACGCGCGGCAGTACGCCGACTCGCTCGAGAACCCGGACAACACCAGGTCTTCCAGCGGCACTGGATCGGGGTGACGCCCGTGGAGGCGCAGATCAAGAAGCCGGGTCGAGCCGCGGACCGTCCGCTGGCCCCTCTCGACCACGCCCGGACGCTGGTCGCCCAGCGCGAGCGCAGCTGCTACACCGGCGAGCTCGGGCTCTTCCACACGGGCAGCGCCGGCTGTGACTCCACGACCTCGACCGGTCCCGCGCCGAGCGGGCCGTCTTCACGCTGAACAGCTCGATCATGGCGGTCGCCGAGGCGGCTCTGGGACGGATGGGCTCGAACCAGCTGGAGCGCTACACGACCGGCAACGCGCGGGTGCAGCTCGACCCGTCGATCTGGGAGCTGCCCGGTGCGATGCCGGAGATCGCGCCCTCGCCGGACTTCGAGGCCAACATCGAGCGCAAGTTCACCGAGCGCTCCATGGCCCTGCAGGCCTGGGGTGCGTACGGCGTGCTGTGGCCGGTCGTGCACTACCAGCTCGGCGTCGCCCCCGACATCGGTCGCTCCACGCTGCGCGTCGTGCCCCAGGTGCCGTCCGGCCAGACCCGGGTCTCGGGCAGCGCGATCCGGCTCGGCCGGGGCAACGTCGCGGTGTCGGCCCAGCGTCGAGGGTCGGCACCTCGACACCGTCGTGCGGCAGGACCGTCGCTGGCGCTTGACGATCGGCGCGCTGCTGCCCTCGGGTGCGAGCGTCACGAAGGTCCGGCTCGACCGCCGCAAGGCGTCGTACCGGGTGGTCACGACCGCGCGGGGCCGCGAGGTCTGGGTCGACGGCGGACGGGGCACCGGGACGACCCGGCTGCGGGTGTCCTACCGCTGACCCCTCGATTCGTCTGCGATCTGGCGGGTCACGCGGGCGGACGGGTCGCAGACGAATCGGAGGGGGGCCGGTAGGTTACGGGCGTGCTGCTCTCCGACCGCGACATCCTCGCCGAGGTCGACGCCAAGCGCGTCGCGCTCGACCCCTTCGACGCCGCGATGGTCCAGCCGTCCAGCGTCGACGTCCGCCTCGACCGGTTCTTCCGGGTGTTCGAGAACCACAAGTACCCGCACATCGACCCGCAGACCGACCAGCCCGACCTCACGCGGCAGGTCGAGCCGGAGGGTGACGAGCCGTTCATCCTGCACCCGGGCGAGTTCGTCCTCGGGTCGACGTACGAGGTGATCACGCTGCCCGACGACGTCGCCGCCCGGCTGGAGGGCAAGTCGTCGCTGGGGCGGCTCGGGCTGCTCACGCACTCGACCGCCGGCTTCATCGACCCCGGCTTCTCCGGGCACGTGACCCTGGAGCTGTCCAACGTGGCGACGCTGCCGATCAAGCTGTGGCCGGGGATGAAGATCGGCCAGCTCTGCTTCTTCCGGCTGTCCTCTCCCTCCGAGCACCCCTACGGCTCGGAGAAGTACGGCTCGCGCTACCAGGGCCAGCGGGGGCCGACCCCCTCGCGCTCGCACCTGGGCTTCCACCGCACCGACATCTAGCGGCCGCCGTCGGGGCCCGGGCCGGGCTGACAGGTCGCGCACCACCAGGTGCGCCGCCGCTCGGGGTCGTTCGGCACCTCGTCGACCATCTGCACGGTCGTCCCGCACCGCAGGCAGGGGCGCCGCTGCCGGCCCGCGACCCAGTGCTGCTCGCCGCGCCGGGTGTTGCCGGTGGTCACCTGGTAGGCGTCGGGCACCAGCGCCGACTGCCGCAGGGCCCGGGCGGCCAGCCGCAGCAGCGCGCGCAGGTCGACCTCGCCGACCGGGGTCCAGGGCGAGTGCCCGGTGAGGAAGCAGAGCTCGTTGACCCACAGGTTGCCGAGGCCGGCCACCGTGCGCTGATCGAGCAGCGCCGCGGCCAGCGGGCGGCGCGGGTCGGCCGACAGCCGCCGGACGCCCTCCTCGAGGTCCCAGTCGGCCCGCAGCGGATCGGGCCCGAGGTGGCCGACGACGTCGGCCTCGCGCCGGGTCTCGAGCAGGTCGACGACCGGCAGGTCCAGACCGTACGCCGTGCGGCCGGCGTCCGTCTCGAGCAGGACGCGCACGGCGTCCATCAGCCGGCTCGGCAGCCGCTTGCCCGGACCGGTCACCGTCCAGGACCCCTGCATCCGCAGGTGGGTGTGCAACGTGACGCCACCCTCGAGACGGGTCAGCAGGTGCTTGCCGTGCGTGTCGTTCTCGAGCACCGTGCGACCGGTCAGGTCGCGGGTGGCCAGCCGGGGCACCCGCAGGTCGCTGCGGGTGATCCGTCGGCCGACCAGCGCCGCGTCCAGCCGCCGTGCGAGCTTGTGGACGCTGTCTCCCTCGGGCACCGGGTCAGCCTCGCCGGCGGGGTCGAGCGACCGGGCTCAGAACAGCTTGCCCTGCTCGTGACCCCCCGCGGGCGGCGTGGCGGACGCGTCGGGCTCGGTGGCCGGCTGGGGGTCGGAGTCGGACCCGGGCTGGTCCTCCTCGGCCGCCTTCTCGGCCGGGTCGTCGTCGCCGCCGGCGACCTCGGGCTCGCCCGGGCTCGGCTGGTCGCCACCCTCGGGCGTCGTCTCCTCGGCGGGCGCCGTGCCGGGCTGGGTGCCCGGCTCGGTGTCGGGCTCGACGGTCGAGGGTTCCGGGGTGTCGTCGGCGACCGCGCCACCGGACGCCTCGACCTCCGGGTCCTTCTCGGTCGACGCGCCGGCATCGAGGCCGACGTCCTGGTAGTCGGTGACGGTGTCGGCGCTCTGCGTCACGTCGCCGGCCTCGGGCTCGGCCCGGGTCGCGACGTCGGCGGTGTCGGTGCTCACAGCGGTGGTGGTACCCGCCGCGGCGACGGCGGATGCAGGTGTCTCACGTGCTGGCGACGCGGCAGGTGCCACCGAGGGCTCGGCCCGCTTCACCGACGCCAGCAGCAGCTGCGCGACGTCGAGGACCTCGACCTCCTCGCGGGCCTTGCCGTCGGCCTGCAGCGAGGTCAGCCCGTCGGAGAGCATCACGCGGCAGAACGGGCAGCCGACGGCGATCTGGTCGGCGCCGGTGCCGACGGCCTCGGTGGTGCGGTTCAGGTTGATCCGCTCGCCGGTCTTCTCCTCCATCCACATGCGGGCACCGCCGGCGCCGCAGCAGAAGGACCGCTCGCTGTTGCGCGGCATCTCCGCGACCTCGGTGTTGGGCAGGACGGCGAGCAGCTCGCGCGGCGGCGAGTAGACCTGGTTGTGCCGACCCAGGTAGCACGGGTCGTGGTAGGTGATGGACCGCTTCGCGACCTGCGCGTCCGCGGCCACCGGCGTCAGCCGGCCCTCACGAACGAGTCGGTTGAGCAGCTGGGTGTGGTGCACGACCTCGAGCTCGACGCCGAACTCGGCGTACTCGTTCTTGAGGGTGTTGAAGCAGTGCGCGCAGGTGGAGACGACCTTCTTGACCTTGGCCTCCTTGAAGACCTCGGCGTTCTGCATCGCGAGCTGCTGGAAGACGAACTCGTTGCCGGCGCGGCGGGCGGGGTCCCCGGTGCAGGTCTCGCCGTTGCCGAGCACGGCGAAGGACACTCCCGCCAGGTCGAGCAGCTCGGCGACCGCGCGGGTGGTCTTCTTGGCGCGGTCCTCGTAGGCACCGGCGCAGCCGACCCAGAACAGCCAGTCGACCTCGTCGAGGTCCTCGACGTCGGTGCCGACCTGCTTGACCTCGAAGTCGAGCCCCTTGGCCCAGTCCATGCGGGCGTTGGGCGACATGTTCCAGGGGTTGCCCTTGTTCTCGAGCCCCTTGAAGAGCTGGTTGAGCTCGGCGGGGAAGTTGGACTCGATCAGCACCTGGTAGCGGCGCATGTCGATGATGTGGTCGACGTGCTCGATGTCGACCGGGCACTGCTGCACGCAGGCGCCGCAGGAGGTGCAGTTCCACAGCACCTCGGGGTCGATCACCGCGGCACCGGAGTCCGGCATGTAGAACCAGTCGTCGCCGGTGTCGCCGACCAGTGGGCGCTCGGACTCCCGGGTCAGGGTGTCGTTGCCCTCGAGCAGTCCCGCCCGGTCGTCCTCGGCGGCCTGGAGGTAGGGCGCCTTGGCGAAGGCGTGGTCGCGCAGGGCGGTGATCAGCAGCTTGGGGGAGAGCGGCTTCTCGGTGTTCCAGGCCGGGCACTGGCTCTGGCAGCGGCCGCACTCGGTGCAGGAGGTGAAGTCGAGGATCCCCTTCCAGGAGAAGTCCTCGATCTTGCCGACGCCCATCGGGGCGTCCTCGTCGAGCTCCTCGATGTTCTCGAAGTCGATCGGGACGCCGTTGGCCATCATCGGCTGGAGGCCGCCGAGCGCCGTGCCGCCGTCGGCCTTGCGCTTGAACCAGATGTTGAAGAACGCCGTGAAGCGGTGCCAGGCCACGCCCATCGTGGTGTTGCGCGAGATGACGATCATCCAGGTGAACGAGATCACGATCTTGAGCATCGCCACGAGGTAGATGAAGTTCGCCAGCGCCGACTCCGACATCCCGCTCATCAGCTCGCCGATCCAGAACGAGAACGGGAAGTGCAGCACCGAGGCCGGCTCCCCGTCGTACCGGGAGATGGCGTACTCCGCGCCGCGGAGCAGCGCGATGCACAGTCCCACGCCGAGGATCACCGCCTCGACGAAGTAGCCCTGCCACATCGTCGAGCCGTAGAACCGGCCCTTGGCCCCGCGGGTGCGCTCCTGGGGGCGGGTCGCGCGGTAGACGATGAAGGCGACGATCGCGACCAGCATCCCGACCGTGAAGAGCTCCGAGGCCCACTCGAACAGCAGGAAGTGCCCGATCAGCGGGAGCGCGAAGTGCGCGTCGAACAGCTGGCCGAAGGCCGTGAGCAAGGTGAAGAACAACAGGCCGAAGCCGATGAAGACGAACCAGTGCCCCGCGCCCATCCAGGTCCACTGCAGCATCCGCGTGTGGCCCAGCGTCTCCTTGAGCATGGTGACCCAGCGGGCCGCCTTGTCGTCGCTGCGACCGACGGCCGGCTGGCCGATCCGGATCGTCGCGAGGATCTCGCGGATCGCCGTGACGAACAGCGCGATGCCGACCGCGGCGATGGCCAGCGACACGACGATGGCGAGGATCTGCATGGGGGCTCCTGTGCGAGGTACCGGGTGCGAGCGTCGTCCGAGCGTAGGGGGCACCGGCCGGGGCCGGCATCGCCGCGCGCTGTGAGAAGGATTCTACCTACCGGTAACTTGCCCCGGCCCGCCGGTGCGCGCCTCAGACGACCCGGCGGACCGTGCCAGAGGGTCCGAACACCACGGTCAGCCGCACCGTCCTGCCCGACGACGACCGTGCGCAGTAGCCGAAGCGGGCGCCGAGCCGGGTGTGCGGCTGGCCGACCCGCTGGAGCACGCGGGTGGCCGAGGTCCCCTTGCGCAGCCCCCGGACCAGGCTCGCCCGCTGCAGCGCGCGCGGGTCGCGGCAGGCGTCGTTGCGCACGCCCTGCGCGCGCTCCCACGTCTGCAGGTAGGCCTCGGGGCCGCGTCCCATGTCGTCGACGATCTGGCTCCCCTGGGCACCGGCCACCTTGCGGAGGTCCTGCAGCCAGTCGGGGTAGAGCCCGTAGTGCGCGACGCCGTCGCGGTTGATGTCGTAGACCCGCGACCCGCTGCGCTGCTGGTGCGACCCGCACGCCGCCGAGGCCCGTGAAGGGGTAGGTGACCGGGTTGTCGACGCCGGCGCCCCGCGGATCCCCCTGCGCCCCGAGGCCGTTCATGTCGGCCCCGTAGCCGAAGCCGAAGTAGTAGCGCGGGTCGGCCCAGGACAGATGCTGGCGCCACTTGTCGACGAAGCCCGTGCTGTCGCCGGCGTACGGCGTGATGAAGCCGCCCATCCGGTAGATGCGCGGGTAGGCGTCGGGGGTCGCCCACGAGTGGCTGGACATGACGCCGGGGTAGCGCAGCCTCTCCAGCAGGTCGAGGGAGGCCTGCCGCCCGACCACGCTCATGTGGTCGGGGTCGAAGAGCATCTTGCGCTTCACCATCCCGCGGATCAGGTGCTCCCCGAGGTCGGTCAGCCCGCGGTTGTTGCAGTGCGGCGCCGAGCCGTAGAGCGGGAGCGCGATCGGAGGCCGCACGCCGTACTGGTCCTGGATGGCGCCGAAGAGGCCGTCCCGCTCGTCGAACGGGCGGGGGTCGGGGGCCGCGAGCTGCTCGCGGTCCTCCACCTGCGGGGCGTACGCCGGGGGGCACCGTCGCATGTCCCAGAAGGAGCCGGTCTCCAGGAAGTTGGCGGAGTTCACCGCGACCCCGGTCTGGCCGGAGTCACCGGCCACGCCCGACAGCGCGTTGTCGAACTTGTTGACCAGCTCCATCTGCGAGACGCCGAGCGCGCGGACCTCGTCGAGCTGCCGGTCGATGGTCGCCCGGGTGCACGTGGGGTCGGGCACGTCGGCCTTCTGGGTGCAGCCGAACAGCACGCGACGTCTCGATGCCCATGATCACGGCGAGCTTGCCGTCGTTGATGACCCGGCGGGCCTGGTAGGGGTCGCGCACGATGCGGTACCACCCCTTGCCCGGTCCGCCGTACTGCGCGTCGATGTAGCGCTCGAAGAGCCGCATGTCCTTGGCCTGCAGGCGGATGGAGTCCATGTCGTCGCACGAGTTGTGCTTGAGCGGGTAGAGCTGGCAGAGCTTGCCGTTCTCGACGAGCAGGTTGGTGAACACCCGCAGGCCGCCGCGCCAGGAGCGCTCCATCCACTTGTAGTAGGTGCCCTCGTGGGTCAGGGAGTGCGGCGCCGGCCAGTCCTTGAACGTCGGCCAGCCGACCGGGTCGTGGCCGGTGCCGGGCGTGCCGCTGTTGAGCAGGTCCTCCAGCGCGGCGCCGCGGCCGTCCGCCACGTAGTGGTCGGGGCAGTCCTTGAGCGCGAAGGTCACGCCGTAGGGGTGCCAGGGGCGGCCGCAGTGCACGTCGCCGCCGAGGAACTCGAAGGCCATGCCGTGGGTGTGGGCGTCGACCAGACCGCGCACCTCCTGGATCTTCGAGACACCCCGGAAGGTGCGGCCGCCGATGTTGGTCTCCACCTCCGGCCAGCGCGCACAGCCGGTCGTGGTGTGCAGGCCGAACGTGCCCGGCGTCGCGGAGGTGGTGATGGCCCCGCCCGGTCCGGTCGTCAGGTAGTCCTGGGTGCCCAGCACCTGGAACGTGTACGACGAGCCTCGGCGCCGCACGACGAGGTCGGCGCGGCTGCTCGGGGCGTCGGCGGACACGACCCGGCTCGTCAGGGGGTTCTCGTCCTGCGCCACGAAGTCCGAGCGGTCGCCGTACAGCAGGTAGCGGCCCAGGTCGGTGGCCCGGAAGTGCAGCGGTGTCCCTCCGGAGCGGGAGCCGGCGAACGCAGCGAACCCGTCGCCGGCGCGCCGCACCCAGCGACCGGTGCGGGTCGACCGCAGGGCGTAGCAGCCGGACGCCATCGCGTAGCGGTCCTGCGGCACGGCCCGTCGGCCGGGCGCCTTGGCCAGCGGGACGAGCCGCGGGTCGGGCTCGCGGCGCTGCCGGGCGACGGCGGCGTTGCCGACGGCCGCCTGCACCGGGGTCGTCGGGTCCGCGGTCTCCGCGGTGGCGGCCTCGCGGGACACGGCGTTCTTGGTGGCGGCGTCGTCGTGGTCGTGGTCGTGGCCGTCGGTGACCTGCTCGGCCGCCACGGCTGGGTCTGGCGCCGGCACCAGCAGCGTCGCCAGCACGAGGGCCCCGGCCACCACCAGGCTGGACAGGGCGCGCCCGCGCAGGCGGCTGCGGCGGTCGCGTGCGACCTGGTCGAACCGATCCTCAGCCATGTCCGTCCCTCCGGCGCGGCGTGCGCCTCGCGTTCGTGCAACGAGCACCACCCCGATCGGTTACCCGGGACGCAGGTTTCAGACCGACTGGGCTAGTAGACGATCTCCACCACGTCGGGCCCGCCGCCACCGGCCTGCCAGGTCCGCGCGATGGCCCGCGCCTCGTCGGCGGCCGCCGCGACGGGCAGGTCGTCGTCCCCGAGGTCGGCGACGAAGTCCAGGTCGGGCATCAGCCCGCCCGCGACCCGACGGAAGCCCTCGAGGCCGAGCACGAGCACCCCCGAGGCCTCTGCCACGTCGAGCGCGGTGAGCAGGTCGGGCAGCGGCACCTGCACGGTGTCGTCGGAGACGTCGACGCGGGGACCGAGACGGCGTTGCAGGGCGGGGACGAACGGGCTCATTCGAAGGGTGACTTCCAGTCGGGCTTGTTCTTGTTGCTCACCTGCACGATGTCGCCGGTGAGGTCGTTCTTGACGACGTAGTGACCGTCCTTGCCGATGAAGGCGGTGGCGGGGTCGTCCATCCTGCCCCCGCCGGGGAGGTGCCGGGTGTCGCGGGTGGGCACGATCCGGGACGGGTTCTCCATCAGCTCCTCGACGCTCTCCTTGGTCCAGCCCCGTTTGCCCATCTGCTTGCCGATCTTGCTGCCGATCTTGGTCGGTGGCAATCGCGGGGGACGTCCGCCGGTCTTGCGCAGTGCCCGCTTGACCGCAGGCTTGAGGAACTTCGCGAGCTTGGCGACGACCGACGCGATCTTGGAGCCGATCGCCGCGACAACCGTCTTCGCGGTCTTGGCGACGGCGAGCAGCGCGGTCAGGATCCGGCGGACCTTGAGGGCGGCCGCGCCGATCTTCGCCGCCTGCGCCGCCTGGGTCGGCACCTGCGCCAGTCCGACGGTGAAGAAGGTGGCGACCCCGCCGACGATCTGGATGCCCGCGGACCACGCGATGAAGGACTTCAGCTCGTCGAGCACCTGGTCGCGGTGGTCGTCGACCTGCTGGGCGTAGTCGTCGCAGGCGTCGCCGAGGTCCTGGTAGGCCGTCGCGATGTCGCTGACGTGTCCCTTCAGCTCGCGGCAGGCGGCGACCGCGTCGCGGACCTCGGGCGAGGTCTGGGCGCCGACCGACGCCGCGGCCGTGTCGCAGTAGCTCGTCATCGACGAGATCGACTGCGCCTGGGTGCGCCACCGGTCCCCGGCCTCGCGCAGTCGGCCGGTGTCGGCGTCGGGCCAGATCAGGCCGCCGACCTCGTCGGCGATCAGCCCCCACCAGCCCGGCTGGTCACCGGTGCCGCCGGCGGCACTGGGCGGCTCGGCGAGCCCCACGGTGCTGACGGTGTGGTCCGGGTCGGGGTCGCCGTCCGTGCCCGAGACTCCCGCGGGTGAGCCGTACAGCCGGGCGCCGCTCTCCGCGCCCTCGTGGTTGACCAGGGACGCGTTGAGGAGGTTGGCCATCGTCGCGAAGGAGCGGACCAGGTCCTCGCCGGCCTGCAGCGCGTCGCGCGCGGCCGGGTCGTACGACGCGGCCCAGTCGGTCCCGCCGGAGTCGTCGCCGGCCATCGCTCCCGTGCCGGACAGGCTCGAGGAGAACGACAGCATCGAGTCGGTGAGCAGGCTGTTCGCGCTGTAGAAGGCGTCGCACGCCTGGCGGTAGCCACCGCCCTCGACCGCCACCCTCACCGGAGCTGGCTCCACATCTCGGCGTTGGTCCGGGCGGCGCTGGTGTAGTTGTCGTGTGCGCGCTGGGCGGCGGTGCGGATGTCGGCCAGCGCAGCCCGCATCGTGGCCAGCCCCTGCTCCCACTCCGCGTGCGCGAGTCGCTGCGCCTCCGCGGCGGAGCCGCTCCAGATGCCGTGCAGCGCGGCGATGTCGGCCTCGACCTCGTTGGTGCGCTGCTCCAGCGCGCGCTCGCAGGCCGCCATCCGCGCGATCAGCTCGGCGAGCTCGTCGAGGTCGACGGTGAACCGGACCTCGCCCATCAGCCGAGCCGGTCCACGATGCGCTGCGCCACGGCGTCGAGGTCGCCGCGCGAGCGGGCGTCGCTGTCGCCGTACGAGCGGTTGGTCTGGGCGAGCAGCTCGCTCATCGCGCCGAGCCCGTCCTCGACGTCGCGCAGGCCGCGCTCCCACTCCTCCCAGCCGTCGACGAAGGTCGAGGCGGACTCCCCCGACCAGCCCTGGCCGAGCACGGACCGGGCCGCCTGGTCGATGCTCCGGCGATCGTCGCGGAGCAGGTCCGCGGCACGCCGTACGGCGTCGGTCGCCTCTCGTAGCGCTTCGTGCGTGACGTCGAAGCCGGTCATGCGCAACACCCCCGTGTCTCACGTGCCCCGCAGGCTACCTCCGATCCGGCGGGTGAGCACGGACGCGGTGCGGCGGGCGGACGTCGCCAGCGCCGTCTCGTCGACCTCCGCGTCGACGGGGTAGGTGACGGCCACGCCCGCCACGGGGTGCGCGTTGTGGTCGAGGACGGCGGTGGCCACGGAGGCGAAACCGGGGGTCACCTCGCCGTGCTCGGCGGCCCAGCCCCGCTGCCGGGTCTCCGACAGCAGGGTGCGCAGCGCGCTGAGGGACGCCGGCCCGAGACCGTGACGGTCCACGAAGGCGGAGCGGTCGGGGTAGAGCGCGCGCACCTGCGCCGCGGGCAGGGCCGCCAGCACGGCACGACCGCTGGCCGTCAGGTGCGCGGGCAGCCGGACCCCGACGTCGCTGACCAGCGGCGGCCGGCCCGGCGCGCGCTCCTCGAGCACGTAGAGGACGTCGCGCCCGTGCAGGACGGCCAGGTGGGCGCTCTGGCCCACGCTGTCCACGAGGGTCGCGAGGTGCCGTCGGGCGATCCGTTGCAGCGGCTCCTGCCGGGCGTAGCCGCTGCCCACCTCGAAGGCCGCGACCCCGAGGCCGTAGCGGTGCTCGTCGGGCAGGTGCACGACGAAGCCCTCCGCGATCATCGCGTTGACGAGGTGGTAGGCCGTGGAGCGCGGGAGCCCGACCTCGTCGGCAAGCCGGTCGAGGGTCACCGGGTCGGGCTGCGCCGGCCAGGTAGCGCAGCACCCGCAGCGTCCGGGTCGCCGCCGGCACCTGTCCCATGCCAGGAACCTAGCCGCCTGCGTGGTGCGCGGGCCTCGAGGCACGGATGCCGGGAGTTTTACCGTTCGGCCCCGGTCGGGCCGCCCAACGGCTTCACTGAGGAGGACCCGTCCCCGATCCGCGAGGCTCTCCATGGCGCACCCCCTGCCACACCGTCCGTTCCGCCGCGCTCGTCCGGTCCGCCGGCTGTGCGCCGTCGCGCTGCTCGCCACCGCCCTGCTCGGCACCCTGCTGGTCTCGCCCGCGCAGGCTGCGGTGCCGACCCGGCAGGAGTGGCTGGCCGAGACCGGGTCGACGATGTACGGCTCGCGGATCTGGCTCCGCGAGCGGGTGGCCCAGCCGCCCGCGAAGGGCCAGGCGACCCCGGTGCGGTACGCCCTCAACCTCGACATCGACAACACCTCGCTCCAGACCTACTACGCACCCGGGCTGGCCGTGCCCGCGACGCTGCGGCTGGCGACGTACGCCCACACCAAGGGCGTCGCCGTGCTGTTCAACACCGGCCGCCGCTACGACCGGCTCCGCTCGATCAAGCGCTCCCTGCGGGAGGCGGGCTACGTCTACGCGCGGGTGTGCGGACGGCTGCCGGGGGAGTCGCTGACCAGCGGCAAGCAGCGGTGCCGCCAGGCCTTCGTCGACGAGGGGTACACGATCCTCGCGAACGTCGGGAACCGGAGCACCGACTTCGAGGGCGGCAACTACGAGCGGGCCTATCGGCTGCCGGACTACGACAACCAGCTGGGCTGAGCCCGCCCGCCCGCCCGCCCTTCCGGATTCGTCTGCGATCCCTCCGCGCGCGAGACCGTCGGGATCGCAGACGAATCGGGGTGGGGGTCTCGGATCCGAGACAGCAAGGGCTGACCAGGTATGGCGACCGGCCGGTGACGCGGCTGGAATGGACCCATGACAGTCGCCGTCGGGGTCGGACCCCTCTCGTTCGAGGACGTCGTCGCCGTCGCCCGGCACGGCGAGGGCGTCGAGATCGCTCCGGACGCGGTCGCCGCGATCACCCGCGCCCGCGAGTCCGTCGAGCGGCTCGCGGCGGCCGCCACCCCGTCGTACGGCGTCTCGACCGGGTTCGGCGCGCTCGCCATCCGGCACATCCCGCCGGACGCGCGCCCAGCTGCAGCGGTCGCTGATCCGCTCGCACGCCGCCGGCACCGGCCCCGAGGTCGAGCGCGAGGTCGTCCGGGCGCTGATGCTGCTGCGGCTCTCGACGCTCGCGACCGGCCACACCGGCGTCCGGCTCGGACCGCGACGACGATGGCCGGGATGCTCAACGCCGGCATCACCCCGGTCGTGCACGAGTACGGCTCGCTCGGCTGCTCCGGCGACCTCGCGCCGCTCTCGCACTGCGCGCTCGCGCTGATGGGCGAGGGCAAGGTCCGCGACGCCCACGGCGTACGACGTCCCGCCGCCGAGGCGCTCAGCGAGGCCGGGCTATCGCCGGTCGAGCTGGCCGAGAAGGAAGGCCTCGCGCTGATCAACGGCACCGACGGCATGCTCGGCATGCTCGTGCTGGCGATCGCCGACCTGCGGCATGCTGCTGCGCGTCGCCGACCTCACCGCCGCGATGAGCGTCGAGGCGCTGCTCGGCACCGACCGGGTCTTCGCCGCCGACCTGCACGCGCTGCGCCCGCACCCCGGCCAGGCGGCGTCCGCGCCGAACCTGGCGCGCCTGCTCGCCGAGCTCCGCGATCGTGGCCAGCCACCGCGGCCCGGACTGCACCCGCGTGCAGGACGCGTACTCGCTGCGCTGCTCGCCGCAGGTGCACGGCGCCGCGCGCGACACCGTCGCGCACGCCGCGACCGTCGCCGACCGCGAGCTCGCCTCGGCCATCGACAACCCGGTCGTGCTCGCCGACGGCCGGGTCGAGTCGAACGGCAACTTCCACGGCGCACCGGTCGCCTACGTGCTCGACTTCCTCGCCATCGCGGTCGCCGACGTGGCGTCGATCGCCGAGCGCCGCACCGACCGCATGCTCGACCGTCGCCCGCTCGCACGGCCTGCCGCCGTTCCTCGCCGACGACCCCGGCGTCGACTCCGGCCACATGATCGCCCAGTACACCCAGGCCGCGATCGTGTCCGAGCTCAAGCGGCTGGCCGTGCCCGGCGACCGTCGACTCGATCCCGTCCTCGCGCGATGCAGGAGGACCACGTCTCGATGGGCTGGTCCGCCGCCCGCAAGCTGCGCCGGGCCGTCGACGGCCTGACGCACGCGTGCTCGCCATCGAGACTGCTCACCGCCGCGCGCGCCCTCGACCTGCGCGCGCCCGCTGACGCCCGCCCCGGCGACCGCCGCCGCCGTCGCGCAGCTGCGCGAGACGTCGAGGGCCCCGGCCCGGACCGCCACCTCGCCCCCGAGATCGGCCGCTCGACGACGTTCGCAGCGGCGCGCTGGTCGCCGCTGTCGAGCACACGATGGGAGAACTCGCATGACCTCTGGACCCCGCACCGTCCGCGCCGCCCGCGGCACCGAACTGACCGCGAAGCGCTGGTAGACCGAGGCCGCGCTGCGGATGTTCCACAACAACCTCGACCCGGACGTCGCCGAGCGCCCCGAGGACCTCGTCGTCTACGGCGGCACCGGCAAGGCCGCGCGCGACTGGCCGTCGTTCGACGCGATCACCCGCGAGCTCACGACCCTCGAGGCCGACGAGACGCTGCTCGTGCAGTCCGGCACGCCCGGTCGGCGTCATGCGCACGCACGAGTGGGCGCCGCGCGTGCTGATCGCGAACTCGAACCTGGTGCCGCGACTGGGCGAACTGGCCCGAGTTCCGCCGCCTGGAGGCCCTGGGCCTGACCATGTACGGGCAGATGACCGCCGGCTCGTGGATCTACATCGGCACCCAGGGCATCCTGCAGGGCACGTTCGAGACGTTCGCGGCGGTGGCCACCAAGCGCTTCAACGGCACCCTCGCCGGCACGCTCACCGTGACCGCCGGCCTCGGCGGCATGGGTGGCGCGCAGCCGCTGGCCGTCACGATGAACGACGGCGTCGCGCTCTGCATCGAGGTCGACCGACGCGCGCATCCAGCGCCGCATCGAGAACCGCTACCTCGACGTGCAGGCGACGCCCTGGCGCACGCCCTCGAGCTCGCGGTGGCCGCGCAGGACGAGCGACGGCCGCTGTCCGTCGGCGTGGTCGGCAACGCGGCGGAGATGCTGCCGGAGCTGCTGCGCGCGAGGTCGCCCGATCGACATCGTCACCGACCAGACCTCGGCGCACGACCCGCTGGCGTACCTGCCGGTCGGCGTTGCCTTCGAGGACTGGGAGCCCTGCGCAGCCGCCAAGCCGGAGGAGTTCACCGACCGGGCGCGCCGTCGATGGCCGCGCACGTCGAGGCGATGGTCGGGTTCCTGGACCGCGGCGCCGAGGTGTTCGACTACGGCAACTCGATCCGCGGCGAGGCGCAGCAGGGCGGCTACGACCGGGCGTTCGAGTTCCCCGGCTTCGTGCCCGCCTACATCCGCCCGCTGTTCTGCGAGGGCAAGGGCCCGTTCCGCTGGGCCGCGCTGTCCGGCGACCCGGCCGACATCGCCACGACCGACGAGGCGATCCTCGAGCTCTTCCCGGAGAACGAGCAGCTGCGCCGGTGGATCAAGATGGCCGGCGAGCGCGTCGCAGTTCCAGGGCCTGCCGGCCCGGATCTGCTGGCTCGGCTACGGCGAGCGGCACCTGGCCGGCCTGAAGTTCAACGAGATGGTCGCCTCCGGCGAGCTGTCCGCGCCGATCGTGATCGGCCGCGACCACCTCGACTGCGGCTCGGTGGCCTCGCCGTACCGCGAGACCGAGGCGATGCTCGACGGCTCCGACGCGATCGCCGACTGGCCGCTGCTCAACGCCCTGGTCAACACCGCGTCCGGCGCGACCTGGGTGTCGCATCCACCACGGCGGCGGCGTCGGCATCGGCCGCTCGATCCACGCCGGCCAGGTGACGGTCGCCGACGGCACCGACGCTGGCCGCGCAGAAGATCGAGCGGGTGCTGACCAACGACCCCGGCATGGGCGTCATCCGGCACGTCGACGCCGGCTACGAGACCGCGATCGAGGTCGCCGCCGAGCGCGGCGTCCGGATCCCCATGCAGGACCCGCCCGCGTAGCCGGTCCCTACTCGGCGGCTCTGCGGCGCCACCGGCCGGTCCGGCGGTGGCGCCTCGGCTCCACCTCCGGTACTCCGCGCGCGGCGGCCGCCCGAGCCGCTGCACGACGGTCCTCGCGCCGCTGCTGCCATGCGACGACCTGCTGCTCGACGTCGCGGGTCGCCGTGACCACGGGCGGTCCACCGGTCAGCTGACGGCGGGCCTCGACGATGCGGCGGTTGAAGTCCTCGACGGTCCGCCGTACGACCCTGCGCGGTGGCCTCCCGGTCCAGGACCGCGTCGAGCTCGGCGTCCTCGAGGCGCAGCGCGATGGCGGCGGGCGCCAGCCCGGTGATCCGCTCCCGCTCGAGGAGCCGCTTCACCCACCAGTCCGGGTCGTGGCTCTCGGGCAGGTCCAGCGGCTTGCCGGCGCCGGGCAGGTTGTCGAAGTCGCCGCGCCGCATCGCCTCCTGCACCTGCAGGTCGACCCAGCGGGCCTGGTCGCGGACCCGCTCGGAGGCGGCCGACCGCCCCGTGCGGTCGTCGCGCTCCGGCTGGTCGTAGCGGCCGCTCTGGCTCTGCTGGCGCGGTGTGCGGTCCTCGCTCACGGGTGGCACCCCCCTGGTCCGGCGTTCCCTGCACGGTACCCACCGGCTCCGACCGCCGAGTCGGCGCGTCGGCTGGCCGCAAACCCGCCGAGTCGGCGCGTCGGCTGGCCGCAAACCCGCCGAGTCGGCGCGTCGGCTGGCTGCACGCGCGAGGGTTGACCCTCAGTACGCCGGGGGCGCCTCGAGCCGGTGCACCCAGAGGTCGTCGCTCGGCCCGGGAACGGCTCGGAGCTGCGCAGGCGCCATCCGTGCCCGTGCGCCAGCGGCGGCGCCAGCCGTTCGTGGGTGACGACCTCGAGCACCGGCACCAGGCCGCGGGCCCGGGCGTCGGCGATCGCCGGTGGTGACCAGGGACGTGCCGATGCCGTGCCCGCGGAACCGGGGCCGCACGAACAGCTGGCCCACGACGCCGAGCTCCTCGGCGGGGTGTCCGGTCATCTCCCGCCAGCGCAATCCGGTCTCGCCGTGCACCTCGGCGCACGCCACCGCGACGTGGCCGACGATCTCGCCGTCGCGCTCGGCGACGAAGGCCGAGATCACGTCCGCCAGCCACGCGGCGGGCTCGTCGGGACGGTGTCCGGGGAACTGGCCCTCGAAGAACGCCCGGTGCACCAGCGTCACGCACACTCCGAGGTCACGCTGGCGGCGCGGCCGGTCGCCCTGGGGGAGCTCGACGGTCTCGTCCGCGGCTCTGTCGGCGGGGCAGCCAGCGCTGCAGCTGCTCGGGCACGCCCGCGGGTCTCGTCTCCGTCACGTCCATGGCGCGCACCTCTCGCCTCTCGAGTGTCGGCCCGGTGACCATTGGCGAGCCATAGCCCGGCCGGGGCGTGCTGCATGGCGTGCTTTGCCAGGCCCTTGGACGGT
>CAWJTB010000016.1:0-58211 GCA_963845655.1 uncultured Actinomycetota bacterium
GCCTCGCGGGAAGACACGGACCGTGTCCACACGTGGATGTCGGTGAGGTCATCCA
Organism: uncultured Actinomycetota bacterium; assembly: GCA_963845655.1. Lineage (GTDB taxonomy): Bacteria > Actinomycetota > Actinomycetes > Propionibacteriales > Nocardioidaceae > Nocardioides_B. The sequence goes on from CAWJTB010000016.1 coordinate 56, forward strand.
CCACTCGAAGCTGTGGCCGGTCTGTCGACCACCGCACCCAGGCCGCCCGCGCGGCGCGCATCTGAGCGCCGTCGGGATCCTGGAGACCACAGCGGTCGGCAACAGACACGACTTGCTCCTCGAGGTATTCCTATCGCCGACGATCGGCCGGGACCTTCCAGCGTGAGCCGGACGTCGCTTCTGGTCAAGGGACGCCGAGGTCGCGTTCGCGGTCGTCCCAAGACAGCAATAGACAGTGCGAGACAATCGGGGACACCCGGTGCCAACCAGCACTCGAAGTTCCTTCATCGCTGTCTCACGATGCGACCGCATGAGGACGTTTGGGTCGTGCAATCGGCGCATCGCGCCGAGAAGATCGTGAACGGGTCGCCGAGCCTCCATCACTTCAGAACCCTCACCAGCATCAAAATCGTCACGTCGTCTCGTGACAGGCCCGTGGATCTGGATGTGACGGCATCTACGTGCGCCAAGGCTTAAGCTCGCCGCCACTTGCGCACGTCAGTCAGCGTTCGATTGGGGGAGTGCGTGGCAGAGGATCCACTCAGACCGGGCTTGCGAGACGAGCTGGTCACTGAGGAGCTGACTGCGCTTCTAACTCACCTGGATCAGCAGCAGCTGATCTCCGATCCACTGCGCGCTAGCGAGGCCGTCGAACGACTCGGCAAGCACCTGCTGCGAGTGGCCAGGCGTATGCGCACCCCGAACGACTCCGCCGCCGTCGAGGCGGGTACCACGTTGGTGAATGCCGCGATCGATGCTTTGGGGACGGACTACGCGGGAGATCGCGTGAGCCATCCTCCCCGGCTCCTCAAGGGAGTCCGCCACCCGGTGGGACTCTCCAAGGGAGAGTTGCCACACCACCCAAAGATCCCGCTCACTTCGAGCGAGCTCCTGGTGAACGGCGCAGGCGAACCCGCCTTCGGCACAGTGCTGAAGGAGGAGATCCGCTGCGCCAACGAGGTCGACCTCATTTGCGCTTTCGTTGGCTACACAGGCTTTCAGCCGCTGAAGGACGAGTTTCGCGCCCTGATCGAGCGAGGCGGACGGGTGCGGGTGATTACCTCGACGTATCTGGGGGCGACCAGCGCGAAGGCTCTCGATGAGCTGGTGCGGCTCGGCGCCGACGTCCGGGTCAACTATCAGGGCCAGTCGACGAAGCTGCACGCCAAGGCCTGGCTGTTTCGGCGTCCTGGCGAGCTCGACACCGCGTGCGTTGGCTCATCGAACCTGTCGGACGCCGCCCTGTACTCGGGCCTTGAGTGGAACGTTCGCCTGGCGAGAGCAGACGCGCCAGCGGTTTTCGGTCGGATTCACCAGACCTTCGAGAGCTACTGGCACACGCCAGTCTACGAGCCCTATTCGCTCGCCGACCGTCCGCGGCTCGACGCTGCCCTGCTCGATGCCAAGGGCTATGCCCACCGCGCCATCAGTCAAACGGCGCAGCGCGCCATCGACCAGCTCAATCAACAACTTGTCGCCGCGTACGCCGAGATGCTGCTGGAACCAAAGCCACACCAGCGCCTGGTGCTCGACACGTTGGAGCACCGGCGACAGTCGTTCGACGAGCACCGTCACCTGGTCGTCGCTGCCACTGGCACAGGCAAGACGGTGATCGCTGCCCTCGACTACGCCCGCCTCTGCGTGCCCGGGCACCCGCGGCCACGGCTGCTCTTCGTCGCTCACCGTGAGCACATCCTCAATCAGGCGCGTGCCACGTTTCGCAAGGCGCTGAAGGATCCGGCGTTCGGCCAGCTTCTTAGCGGCAGCGCGGCGCCACCTGCAACCGACCATCATGTCTTCGCGATGGTGCAGACGTTGCACCGCCGGCTGGCCGCGGTGCCCAGCGACCACTTCGAAGTCGTCTATATCGACGAAGCGCACCACGGCTCCGCGTCGTCCTGGCGCGAGGTTATCGAGCACTTCAACCCGCGCGAGATCGTCGGCCTTACCGCCACACCTGAGCGGACCGACGGAGTCGGCATTGCCGATCTATTCGGCGGCGAGTACACAACCGAGCTGCGACTGTGGGAAGCAGTCGACGACCAGTTGCTCGCGCCGTTCGAGTACGTCGGCGTGGACGACGGCACCGATCTCCGGCAACTGGCCTGGCATCAAGGCGACTACGCCGTCGGCGAGTTGGCCGAGCTCTACACCGGGGACCACGAGCGCGTGCGGCTGATAGTCCAGGCGATTGAACGGTGGGTCGACGTTCCCGCGGCGATGCGCGGGCTGGGATTCTGCGTGTCAGTCGCGCACGCGCAGTTCATGGCATCCGAGTTCACCCGTTTGGGCTTCAACGCCGACTACCTCGAAGGTCGCCACGACCAGGCCCACCGCGACGAAGTAATGGCTCGACTCAAAGCGGGTGACCTTCAAGTGGTCTTCAGTGTTGACGTGCTGGGGGAAGGCATTGACGCCCCCGACGTGGACACGCTCCTGCTGCTGCGACCGACCCAGAGCCCGGTGCTCTTCGCGCAGCAACTGGGTCGCGGGCTGCGAACTTCGCCGGGAAAGTCGACCTGCCTGGTGCTCGACTTCATCGGCCAGCACCGCGCGGAGTACCGCTTCGAGGAACGGTTCCGCGCGCTGGTCAACCCGGCACACGGGAGCCTGCGCACGCAGGCCGAGCAAGAGTTCCCGTTCCTACCGGCTGGTTGCTCACTCACCCTTGAACGTGTCGCGCGTGAGCGGGTGTTGGCGCGGCTGAAGGAGGTCACCCCCCGCGCAGGGCTGACGGGCCTCAAGAAGGACCTCCTTCGGACACAGCCAAGGTCACTCGCGGAGTTCCTCGACGCGACCGAGCGCACCGTCGAGCAGCTGTACGCCGCCGACCAGCGCAAGGTCTCCTGGACGCGGCTACGACGCGAGGTCGGCAGGGCCGACGTGCCGGCCGAACCGTCCGATCCCGAGCTGCGACAGGAGGAGGCCGACCTGCTCAAGCGCATCGGTTTCCTGCAGCACGTGACCGACCCGACCCGGATCGACGCCTGGACCACCTGGCTTAGCCGGATGACGCCTCCGATTGCCAACGAGCTCTCCGTCGCTGAGTCTCGCCTGGCGATGCAGCTGATGCACCTGCTCGGGATGACCCCGTCCAGCCTCGCGTCGGGCTTTGCGCAACTTTGGCGCCACGACCCAGTCCGCGCCGAGATCAGCGAGTTGCTGACCCTCACCCGCGCAGCCCGCGACGCGAAAGTCTCGAGGATTGTCGGACTGGATCAGGTGCCGCTGATGGCGCACGCTCGCTACACGCGTGCCGAGGTGTTCGCGGCTATGGGCGTCAGCGCGATCGACAAGCCCAAAGAGCATCGCGAAGGTGTCTACTTCGTTCCCGACCTTCGCACGCAGTTGATGTTCGTGACACTCAACAAGGACGATGCCTCGTTCGCCTCGCACATTCAGTACAAGGATCATGCGGTCTCGGCCGACCTGTTCCACTGGGAGTCGCCCAACAACTGGCGCCAGCACACGAAGGCGATGCTGAGATGCATCGGTGACGGACCTGACGCCTCCAAACACCGGTTGCTCTTCGTGCGCGAGCGGAGCAGCGGGGGTGTCGAGGGTGCGTTCCGCTGCTTCGGTCAGGTCGACCTGCACGGCGATCTTGAGGGCGATCGGCCTGTCGCACTCACCTGGCGTCTGCGTCAGCCGCTCCCCGAACTGATCTTCGAAGGGTCCAGCACGGCAGAGACTGCTTGAGCATGTGAGGAGTGCAGGCGGGCCTGCTAACATGGTCTGCTGCTGCACGGTCGCGATGACGACGCGGCGGCGACCTTGAAGCGAACCAGAATCTGGTCAGGCTGGCGGCAGAGCAGACGCCAGCCTTCGGTAGACATCCTCGAGCGCCAGCGACTGTCTGCCGGGTCGCCGGCCTGCAACAGCGGGTACAACTTCTTGGGCCGCATCACCTCGACGCCGCGCGTGGTGAAGGAGCTCGCCGAACAGCGGCCAGTCGGCTTCGACGAAGCAGAGCACCCCCTGGACTGTGACTTGTTCGCCGACCGCGCCGCGGACGATGTCGATCTGCTTCAGCATCCCGTCGACGAGCTTCGTGCAGTCGCGGGTGCCGACGACCAGCTTCTCGACACGCGGCCGGAGGAGTCCGCCCTCGATCTTGAGGTGCGGTCGCCCGGCGTACTTCTTCGCGTCTATGACGAAGACCCCGGTGGGCGTGACGGCCAGGTGGTCGATGTTCGCCCTGCTCCCCGGGATCCGCCGGTCATGCAAGACGCGAAGGCTGTCCGAGGCGAGCTCGTTGAGGCGGCTGCCGAGTCGCTCCTCGCCCAGCGCTCCGGTGTCCCAGGCCTTGGTCGACTGCGGTTCGTCGCTGAGCGCGTGGATGAGCCCGCCCAGCTTGGGGTGCTTCTCGCGGATCCGTCGTTCCCTGTTGCTCTTCGCGGCGTTCGAACTCTCGACGAGCGGAACCACCCGGGGTGCCGGGGTTGATCGGTCTTCGGCCGTCGGCTCGTCGGCAACCGACTGCGTCGTGATCCAGACAGCGCACGGTCTTCGTCGACCGCTCATAGATCGCCTCGGTCTTGGCTGGCAGCGCAACGTCACAGACGCGACACACCCCGGCGTACCGCAGGCGCATTCGCTTCTCGTCCGGCGTCACCGCGTCATTCATGCTCAGGACCGTAGCGATGGCCCTGCCGATCGTGCTCCGACTTTCGCAAAGTCACGCAGGCGCCGGACAGCCAAGCTCTTCGCGCTTCCCCCACCAGTCCCCCACAGCCGATCCGAGAGTCGAGCAGGGGCTAGCCCGAAATGAGAAGAAACCGCAGGCTGACCTGCGGTTTCTGCTGGTGGAGCCAAGGGGACTCGAACCCCTAACCCCCTGCTTGCAAAGCAGGTGCGCTACCAATTGCGCCATGGCCCCGGGTACGACGGCTGACCGTCGGGGTGGTCGGCTCAGGACCGGGTGACGTTGTCCGTCGCCTCGGCCCAGAGGTCCTGCTCACGCTGAGCGTCCTTCGCCTTCTTGCTAGCGAGGACAGCGGCCACGACGGCGAACGCCACGAGGACGACCTTCTTCACGTCTGTTCCCTTCTCCAGGCCACGAGCGTCTCGGGTGGGCCCGGAGACGCGAGGCTCGACCCTACCAAGGCCGGAGGGGGACGAATCCGACGAACCCCGTGTAAGACGGCGTGGGCCGTGCCACCCTGGGTGGACCAGGGGAGGATGCAATGACGCGTGGTTGGGCCGGTGTGGCAGGGGCGGTGCTTCTCGGCGTCGCCTTCCTGGGCGTGCTCCGGCTCCCCGGGCTCTCCGAGGGCACGATCGTGGCTCTCAGCAACGGGTTCCAGCTCTTCGCCGCGTCGGCCGCCGCCCTCGGCTGCGCGGTCGCGGCTCGTCGTACGGCGGGGCAGCGACGTCGCGCGTGGTGGTGGGTGTCCGCCAGTGCCGGGTCGTGGGCCGGTGGCCAGGCGGTCTGGACCTACTACGAGGTGGTGCTGGGTCGTGCGGTGCCGTTCCCGTCGGCAGCGGACATCGGCTTCGTGCTCTTCCCGATCCTGGCCGCGGTCGGTCTGCTGACCTGGCTCGGCACCCAGAGCGACCAGCTCGTGGCACGCGGCCGAGACGTGCTCGACGGCGCGATCATCGCGGTGTCCCTGCTGGCGCTGTCGTGGGTGACCACGCTGGGGTCGGTCGTCGCTGAGAACGCCGGCGGCAAGGTCGACCTCCCGCTCCTTCTCTCGTTGGCCTACCCCCTCGGGGACCTGATGCTCGCCACCCTGGTGCTGCTGGCCCTCGCCCGCGGACGAGGCACCGAGCGCGCCACCCTGGTGGTGCTCGCCTGCGGCCTGGGCGGGCTGGCGCTCGCCGACAGCGCCTACGTCTACCTCGTCAGCGAGGGGTCCTACACCTCGGCCGACCTGATCAGCAGCGGGTGGATGGTCGGCTTCCTGCTGGTCGGTGCCGCAGGTCTCGGGGTGGGCCATGCGGACGCCACCACGCACCCGGGCGCCACCACGTCGCTGCCCACGGCCTTTCGAATGGCGCTGCCCTACCTGCCGCTGTCCGCCGCCGGCCTCGCCCTCTGCCTGAAGCTGCTCGACACCCCGGGGACACCCACCGTGGAGGTGCTGCTCGGGGTCGCCCTCGTCGTGGTCGTGCTGACCCGTCAGTTCCTCGCCATGACCGACAACCAGCGACTGCTGACCGAGCTCGGCCAGGCGCGCGACGCCCTCGAGCACCAGGCCCTGCACGACGCGCTCACCGGACTCGCCAACCGGGTGCTGTTCTCCGACCGCCTGCACCAGGCTCTGCTGGCGCCCTCGGCCCGGGTCAGCGTGCTCTTCTGCGACCTCGACGACTTCAAGAACGTCAACGACCAACTCGGTCACGAGGCCGGCGACCGGTTGCTCGAGCACGTCGCCTCCCGGCTGCTCGACTGCGTCCGCATCACCGACACCGTGGCCCGGCTCGGCGGCGACGAGTTCGCGATCCTGCTCCAGGACTCCGCAGACGCCGTCCAGGTGGCGGACCGGATCGTCGAGGCCATGAGGCAGCCGCTCGAGATCGACGGCCGCTCGGTGCGGACCTCGATCAGCGTGGGGATCGCCCACCACGTGGGGCCGGGTCCGGTGGTCGAGTCCGATCGTCGTACCCCCGAGCTGGTCGGCACGCGGACTCCCTCCGCCCGGTCTCTGGCCGGCGCCGCCGAGCGGGAGGCCACCGCCACCCTGCTGCTGCGCCGGGCGGACTCGGCGATGTACGCCGCGAAGGGGGCCGGCAAGAGCCGCGTCGTGCTCGCCGATCACGAGGAGCCCGAGAGCGCACCGGTCCCGGCCGCCCGCACGCTGTACGGCGGCTAGACCGCTCCCGGGGCCGCGCGAACCTGGCGATAACGCCACCGAGACAGCCCCGACCCGTCATCCTTGAGTCGTGGACACCGTCTCGGGATCGGCGGCCTCCGAGGAGGCCGTGGAAGCGCGGCTTCGTCACGCCCTCGAGGCGCGCGCGCTCCACGTGCACTACCAGCCGGTCGTCGACCTCTCCTCGGGCACCACGGTCGGGGTGGAGGCCCTGGCCCGGTGGGACGACGAAGAGCTCGGAACGGTCCCACCGGACCACTTCATCCCGGTGGCCGAGGCCCGGGGGCTGATCGTCCAGCTCGGTCGCTGGGTCCTCGAGGAGGCCTGCCACCGCGCGGTCACCTGGTCGGCCGGCCACGGGCAGCCGGTCTCGATGGCCGTCAACGTCTCGCCCCTGCAGCTGTCCGAGCCCGCCTTCGTCGACGACGTACGCAAGGCGCTGACCGACAGCGGCCTGGCCCCCAACCGGCTGTGCCTGGAGGTCACCGAGACCGCGATGGTCACCGACCTCGACGGCGCCGCCTCCACCCTCGCAGCGCTGCGGGACCTCGGCGTGCAGTTCGCGCTCGACGACTTCGGCACCGGCCACTCGTCGCTGACACTTCTGCGCAACCTGCCCCTCGACGTCGTGAAGATCGACCGCAGCCTGATCCAGCGTGTGGCCGTCGACGCCCCCGACGCGGTGCTCGTGCAGCTCGTGATCGACGCCGCGCACACGCTCGGGATGCGGGTCTGCGCCGAGGGCGTGGAGGAGACCAACCAGGCACAGCAGCTGGTCGCGATGGGATGCGACACCGGGCAGGGGTGGTTGTTCGGCCGGCCCGCACCGCCCCCGGAGGCCGAACAGCCCTGGCCGCTGGCCAGCACCCCCTCCCCCTGGCTCGAGTCCGCGACGGCACCGGTGGCCCTCAGCGGCCGCGAGGACCTCGTCGTGATGGCCGACCGCCACGACCTGGTCAGCTATGTCTCGGCGTCCTACCGCCGGATCCTCGGCGCCCCGCCCTCCGAGCTGGTCGGCAAGCCACTGTCGAGCCTGCTCGGGACGAGCCACGGCCAGGAGGGTCCGGTGTCGTTGCAGCTGTTGCACCGCGACGGCGGCCACCGGTGGCTGCGCGGCGTGGTGCAGCCGTTGCGCGACGACCACGGCGAGGTCCGCGAGACGCTCTGCGTGCTCTCCGACGTCACGGCCGCCGTGGCGCGCGAGAGGGCGCTGGCCGACAGCGAGGAGCTGTTCCGCAGCGCCTTCAGCGGGGCACCGATCGGGATCGCGCTCAGCGACTTCGACGGCCGGCTGCTGCGGGTCAACTCCGCTCTCGCCCAGCTGCTGGGCCGCACCACGACCGAGCTGCTCGGGATGACGGTCGCCGAGATCACCCACCCCGACGATGTCGTCGTCGACAGTGCCAACCTCGGCGAGGTGCAGACCGGACAGGCGAGCGGGCACCGGGTCACCAAGCGCTACCTGCACGCGGATGGGCACGTGCTGCACGTCGAGGTGCACGCCGCAGGCGTACGCACCTCGGAGGGCGAGCCCTACTGCATCGTGGCCCATGTCTTGGAGTCGTCCCAGTGTGGCGGCACGGCGAGCACGGGCCACGGCGACGATCAGCCGTGACCGAGGTCGCCATCGCCGAGCTCGAGGAGATGCTCCGGTACGACGCCCGCTCGGCGCTGCACCGGGCGCGCGAGATGCTGGCCGCCGAGGACGACGACGGTGACCCGTCGTACCAGCGGATCCTGCTCGCCAAGGGCGCGGCCCAGGCCCGGCTCGGCGAGACCGAGGACGGCGCCCGGATCCTGCGCGAGGTCCGCAGCTGGGCCGAGGAGCGCGACGACCGGCTGCTGCTCGCGCTGAGCCACCGAGGGCTGTCGGCGCTGTTTCGTCGCATCGGCGACCCGGCGCTGATGCTCGAGCACGCCGTGACCTCGGTGAACCTGCTGGTCGACGATCTCGACGCCGCCACGCGCGCCGACCATCTGCTCGGCCTGGCCGACGCCCTGGGCGCGAGCGGCTCCTACGCCGAGGCGCTGCAGCGCTACCACGAGGCGGCCCAGCTCGCGGACGACTCCGGCGACCGCTACCTGCAGCTCGCGGTGCTCAACAACCTGGCCTACACCCAGCACGAGGCCGGGTTGGACGCCGAGGCCGTCGAGACAGCCGAGCGGCTGCAACGCGCCCACGTCGCCCAAGGGTCCCCTCTGCAACGACACGACGGCGACACCATCGCCCGGGTGCTGATGTCGGTCGGTCGCTACGACGAGGCCGCCGCCGTGCTCGAGCCACTGATCGACGCCCCCGACAACGGTGAGGACTGCGACGGCCTGGTGATGGCGCTCCTCGCCCTGGTCGAGGTCGGTCGCCGCAGCGGCACCTTCGAGGCCGCGCAGCAGCACCTCAACCGGGCGGCGCAGCTCTCGGAGCAGTACGGTCTGCACGGCTGCTCGATCGCGACGATGCACGAGCAGGCCGAGCTCTACGCCGCCGTCGGCTCCTACCGGGAGGCCTTCGAGACGCTGCGGGACTATCACCGGGCCGACGTGCAGATGCGTGCGGTCGAGCGGGACAGCCGCGCCCGGACCCTGAACGCGATCTTCGAGGCGACGGAGGCGCGGCGCAGCAGCGACTACTTCCGCGAGCTCTCGGTGCGCGACCCGCTGACCGGGCTGCACAACCGGCGCCATCTCGACGCGCGACTGACCGAGCTTCTCGACGACCTCGCGGCCGACGGCAGCCCCCTCACGCTCGGGCTGATCGACCTCGACCACTTCAAGCGGATCAACGACACCCGCTCGCACGCCGTGGGCGACGAGGTGCTGCGCCGGATCGCCGTGCTGCTGCAGGCGTGCGCCGAGCAGGTCGAGGGCGGGCTGGCCGCGCGGATGGGCGGCGAGGAGTTCCTGGTGCTGCTCCCGGGGGTCGGACGCGAAGAGGGCCTCAAGCGGCTCGAGGTGCTGTGCGTCGAGATCGCGGCCTACGAGTGGCACGAGGTCACCGACGGGGTGCCGGTCACCGCGAGCATCGGACTGGCCGGCGCACCCCACGATGCCGAGGACCGCGAGACCCTGCTCTCGACCGCCGACGCCTACCTCTACGCCGCCAAGAGCGCCGGCCGGAATCGCGTCGTCGCCGAATAGGTCGCTCTCTGCCACCATGAGCCGATGACGATGGACCCGGTGGAGACGAACCCCGACCACTACAAGGTGGTCTTCGAGAACGAACGCGTCCGAGTCCTCGAGTACGTCGATCAGCCCGGCGATGTGACCACGCCGCACGAGCACCCGGACAGCGTGATGTACACGCTGAGCTCGTTCCAGCGGCGTCTCGTGTCGGGTGAGGTCAACCGAGACGTGGACATGGCAGCCGGCTGGTCGGCTGGCTGCCTGCGCAGCAGCATCACGGGGAGAACATCGGACACACGTCCACCCACGTGATCTTCGTGGAGCTCAAGGAGTCCGCGTCGTTCGATGAGGCGCCCGGACAGGGCGACGACGTGATCGGGCCGCTGACGGACTGAGCGGGGTGCTGGTGGGCCTAAGAGGACTTGAACCTCTGACCTCTTCCTTATCAGGGAAGCGCTCTAACCGTCTGAGCTATAGGCCCGCATCGCATCGGCCCGGGAAGCCGGGCCGACGGGAGAGATTACCGCATCGCGGGAGTGCCGCCCAAACCGGGCGACCGGGCCCCGCGACGGCTCAGCGCTCGTCCTCGGCCAGGGTGACCTCGAGGCCGCCGAGCAACGCCGCCGCGAGGTTGTAGAGGAAGGCCGCCAGAGTCGCGACCGCCGTGATCAGCACGACGTCGACCACCGCGACGATCATCGTGAAGCCGAGCACCCGGCTGGTGCCGACGTAGTTCTCGATGTCGAACGTCTCCGCGGACTCACCGCCCAGCACGTCGGTGACCGTGGAGTTGATCGAGTCCCACACGCCGGCCGCGCCCAGCACCGACCAGACCACCGCCACGGCGACGACGGTGACGATGCCGAAGGCGATCGAGAGCAGGAACGACGTCTTCATGACCGACCACGGGTCGAGGTGCACCAGGCGCAGCCGGGCCCGTCGGGTGCCCCGGGGTCGCGCCGACGGGTCCGGAGCGGGCGCCGGTAGCCGCCCCCGTCGTCCGATCCGGGGACGAGACCGAGGTGCCGCGGGCAGAGCCGGTCTTGGAGCCCGTGCCGGCACCGGACTTGGCTCCCGGCTTCGCGGACTGCACCGCGCCCCCGGCTGCCGAGACCGCCGCGGCCACCCGCTGGGACATCGGCGGCTTTGCCGGCGACGCCGCCGGTTCGGCAGCGTGCGCGGGCCCGGACAGGGGACGGCGTGGGGCAAGCGGCTGCTCGTCGGCACGTCGGTCAGACATCAGGACTCCTCGGTCTGCCCGTGGGAGGCATCGTCGGTGGTGGCCTGGTCGCCGGCCGCCTCGCCACCGATTGTCGCATCCGAGGCCGCACCGTCCACCTCGCTGCGGTCTGTCTCGGCCACGTCGTCGAGGTCGGTGCCGCCGTCGGCGAGCTCGGCGGCCTCCACCGCCTCCTCGATCTCGGGTGCCCGCTCCACGCTGCGCGCGACCACGGCGACGCCGTCGCCCGCGGTGACACCCACGAACCTCACGCCCTTGGTGTCCCGCCCGGTGGGACGCAGGTGCTCGTCGACCGCGCTGCGCGTGACCTGGCCGGACTGCTTGATGGCCAGCACCTCGTCGCCCTCCACCACGATGAACGCACCGACCAGGCTGCCCCGGTCGTCGTCCTGCTTCATGGCCTTGGTGCCGAGGCCGCCCCGCGACTGCAGGCGGTACTCCGAGATGCGGGTGCGCTTGGCGAACCCGCCGTCGGTGATCGTGAAGACGTACTGCTCGACCACGTCGGGCAGGTCACCGGGGGCGGTGGAGCGGCCCGCGGACTCCGCGGACTGCTCGGCGGCCTCCTCGGCGGCGATCTGCTCGGCGCGGATCACCGACATCGAGAGCAGCTCGTCGCCGTCGCGGAACTTCATGCCCGTCACGCCGCTGGTGGCCCGGCCCATCGGACGCAGCTGGCTGTCGTCGGCGCGGAACCGGATCGACTGGCCCTTGCGCGAGACGAGCAGGATGTCGTCGTCGCCGTCGACCAGCTCGGCCCCGATCAGCTCGTCCTCTCGCTGGTCGGAGGCGGACTCGCGGAAGTTGATCGCGATCACCCCGGCCTGGCGCGGGCTGTTGTAGTCGCCCAGCCGGGTCTTCTTGACCAGGCCGCTGCGGGTCGCGAGCACGAGGTACGGCGCCTGCTCGTAGTCGCGGATGGCCAGCACCTGGGCGATGCTCTCGTCCGGCTGGAACGACAGCAGTCCGGCGACGTGGCCCCCCTTCGCGTCGCGCGAGGCCTCGGGGAGGTTGTAGGCCTTGGTGCGGTAGACCCGCCCGGCGGTGGTGAAGAACAGCAGCCAGTGGTGGTTGCTGGTCGCCATGAAGTGCTCGACGACGTCGTCGCCGCGCAGCGTCGCGCCGCGCACGCCCTTGCCGCCCCGCCTCTGGGTCCGGTAGAGCGCGGCGTTGGTGCGCTTGGCGTAGCCGCCGCGGGTGATCGTGACGACCAGCTCCTCGTCGGGGATCAGGTCCTCCATCGAGAGGTCTCCGTCGGCGGGGATGAACCGGCTGCGACGGTCGTTGCCGAACTTGTCGACGATCTCGCCCAGCTCGTCGGCGACGATGCGACGCTGACGGGCTCTCGTTGGCCAGGATGTCCTCGAGGTCGGCGATCTCCACCTCGATCTTCGCCAGCTCGTCGATGATCTTCTGGCGCTCGAGCGCGGCAAGGCGACGCAGCTGCATGTCGAGGATGGCGGTGGCCTGGATCTCGTCGATCTCCAGCAGCGCCATCAGGCCGGTGCGGGCGTCCTCGACCTCCGGGCTGCGCCGGATCAGGGCGATGACCTCGTCGAGCATGTCGAGCGCCTTGACCAGGCCGCGCAGCACGTGCGCCCGCTTCTCCGCCTCGCGCAGGAGGTAGCGCGTCCGGCGCTGGATGACCTCGATCTGGTGGGTGATCCAGTGCGAGATGAACTGGTCGAGCGTCAGCGTGCGCGGCACCCCGTCGACCGAGGGCCAGCATGTTGGCGGCGAAGTTCGACTGCAGCTCGGTGTGCTTGTAGAGGTTGTTCGAGCACGACCCGGGCGACCGCGTCGCGCTTGAGCACGACGATCAGCCGCTGGCCGGTGCGCGCGGAGGAGTTGTCGAGCACGTCCGCGATGCCCTGCACCCGACCGGAGTCGGCGAGCTCGGCGATCTTCAGCGCGAGGTTGTCGGGGTTGACCTGGTAGGGCAGCTCGGTGATCGCCAGGACGGTGCGCCCCTTGGCGTCCTCCTCGATCTCCACCACCGCGCGCATCGTGACCGAGCCGCGACCGGTGCGGTAGGCCTGCTCGATGCCCTGCCGGCCGACGATCAGGCCGTGGGTCGGGAAGTCCGGCCCCTTGACCCGCTCGAGCAGCGCCTCGAGGAGCTCCTCGCGGGTGGCGTCGGGGTGCTGCAGCGCCCACTGCACGCCGTCGTTGAGCTCACGCAGGTTGTGCGGGGGGATGTTGGTGGCCATCCCGACCGCGATGCCCGCGGAGCCGTTGGTGAGCAGGTTGGGGAAGCGGGCCGGCAGGATGGCCGGCTCCTCGGAGCGACCGTCGTAGTTGGGCGTGAAGTCGACGGTGTCCTTGTCGATGTCGCGCACCATCTCCATGGCGAGCGGCGCCATCTTGGACTCGGTGTAGCGCATCGCGGCGGCGGGGTCGTTGCCCGGCGAGCCGAAGTTGCCCTGGCTGTCGACCAGCGGGTGCCGCATCACCCAGGGCTGCGCGAGCCGCACCAGGGTGTCGTAGATCGCGGAGTCTCCGTGCGGGTGGTACTGACCCATCACCTCGCCCACGACGCGCGCGCACTTGGAGAAGCCGCGGTCGGGACGGTAGCCGCCGTCGTACATGGCGTAGAGGACGCGACGGTGCACCGGCTTGAGGCCGTCCCGGACGTCGGGCAGCGCACGCCCGACGATGACCGTCATGGCGTAGTCGATGTAGGAGCGCTGCATCTCCACCTGGAGCTCGATGGGCTCGATCCGCCCACCGCTGGGGACGATCGCGCCGCCGCCGGTCTGGTTGTCAGTCATGTGTCACTCTCTGTGAGCGTCGTGAGGGCGTGCGCCGCGGCGCTCAGATGTCGAGGAAGCGGACGTCTTTGGCATTGCGCTGGATGAAGGAGCGTCGCTGCTCGACGTCCTCGCCCATCAGCACCGTGAACATCTCGTCGGCCTGGGCGGCGTCCTCCAGGGTGACCTGGAGCAGCAGCCGGTTGTCGGGGTCGAGCGTGGTGTCCCACAGCTCGTCGGGGTTCATCTCGCCGAGACCCTTGTAGCGCTGCACCGGGTTGTCCTTGGGCAGCCGCTTGCCGGCCTCCATGCCGACCCGGGTCAGCGCGTCGCGCTCCGCGTCGGAGTAGACGAACTCGTGCTCGGCCGGCTTGTTCCACCGCAGCCGGTAGAGCGGCGGCTGCGCGAGGTAGACGTAGCCCGCCTCGATCAGCGGCTTCATGAAGCGGAACAGCAGGGTCAGCAGCAGGGTCCGGATGTGGTGGCCGTCGACGTCCGCGTCGGCCATCATCACGATCTTGTGGTAGCGGACCTTGTCGAGGTCGAACTCCTCCTGGATGCCGGTGCCGAGGGCGGCGATGATCGCCTGCACCTCGTTGTTGGCCAGCACCTTGTCCAGCCGGGCCTTCTCGACGTTGAGGATCTTGCCGCGGATCGGGAGGATCGCCTGCACGCGGGGATCGCGGCCACCCTTGGCCGACCCGCCCGCGGAGTCGCCCTCCACGATGAAGATCTCGCACTCCTCGGGGTTGGTCGACTGGCAGTCGGCCAGCTTGCCGGGCAGTCCGCCGCCGCCGAGGATGCCCTTGCGGCTGCGCGCCAGCTCGCGCGCCTTGCGCGCGGCGACGCGCGCGTAGGCGGCGGCCTGCGCCTTGCGGACGATGTCGCGGCCCTCGGCGGGGTTCTTCGCGAACCAGTCGCCCAGCTGCTCGTTGACCACCCGCTGCACGAAGCCCTTGGCCTCGGTGTTGCCGAGCTTGGTCTTCGTCTGGCCCTCGAACTGCGGCTCGCCGAGCTTGATCGAGAGGATCGCGGTCAGGCCCTCGCGCACGTCGTCGCCGGAGACCCGGTCCTCGCTCTTCTTGATGAGGTTCCACTCCTGGCCCCAGTTGTTGACCAGGCCGGTGAGCGCGGAGCGGAAGCCCTCCTCGTGGGTGCCGCCCTCGTGGGTGTTGATGGTGTTGGCGAAGGTGTGCACCGACTCGGTGTAGGCGCCGGTCCACTGCATCGCGATCTCCAGGCTCATGCCCGACTCGGTCAGCTCGGCCGCGAAGTCGATGATGCTCGGGTGCGCCTGCACCTTGGACCGGTTGAGGTGCTCGACGTAGTCGACCAGCCCCCGGTCGAAGCAGAACCGTCTCTCGACCACGCCGCCCTCGGAGTCGGTGCCGGCGAACTCGTCTGCGCTCGGCTCGACGACCGCGGCCGCACCCTCGGCGTCGACCGCCCCGGCGCGCGCGTCCGCGGCGAGTGCCGCGTCGAGCTCGACGGTCTCGGGCCGCTCGTCGCGGACCACGATCTCGAGGCCCTTGTTGAGGAAGGCCATCTCGCGGATCCGGTTGGTGATCGTCTCGAGGGAGTAGGTCGTCGTCTCGAAGATGTCGGGGTTGGCCCAGAAGGTGATCGTCGTGCCCGTCCGGTCGCTCTCCTCCAGCTGCTCCAGCGGGCCGTCCGGCTCGCCGATGCTGAAGGACTGGCGCCAGTGGTGGCCGCGGTTGCGCACGTCGACCTGCACCCGCGCGCTCAGCGCGTTGACCACCGAGACGCCCACGCCGTGCAGCCCGCCGGACACCTTGTAGCCGCCGCCGCCGAACTTGCCGCCGGCGTGCAGCATCGTCAGCGCCATCGTCACGGCCGGGATGCCCTCGACGGGGTGGATGTCGGTGGGGATGCCGCGGCCGTCGTCCTCGACCCGGACGCCGCCGTCGGCGAGCAGCGTGACCACGATGCGCGGTGCAGTAGCCGGCCAGCGACTCGTCGACCGAGTTGTCGACGACCTCCCACACGAGGTGGTGCAGGCCGCGCTCGCCGGTCGAGCCGATGTACATGCCCGGGCGCTTGCGGACGGCCTCGAGCCCCTCGAGCACCTGGATCGCGGAGGCGTCGTACTTGCCCTCCTCGACGGCGTGACCCTCGCCGATCGGCGCCAGCGCGGCGGCCGTCTCCGCGACGGACTCCGGGGTGTGGTCGGTGTCAGGCTGAAGGGTTCGGTGGGCTGTCGTCGCTGCTGTCAGGGGAACTGTCGGCGGGCATCTGATCAGCCACAAGCCATCCTCTTCAGGTCTGCACTCACATGACGATGGCCGGCTCCGGAACGGAGGACGACCAACCACCCACTATACCCCGCAGCGGCCCGGATCCGAGGGTGCCGTCCCCAGGACCTGGCCGCCAGCACGCCGAAAACCACGGGCTTGTGGGCCTCACAGGGCGGTCAGGACGGCTCCGCAGGGGCTCGTCTAGTCCCCATACCGACCTGGGGGGCTCAGATCGACTCACCAGGGCACCCAGCGACGGGTCGTCGAGCGGCCTACTCACCCGTAGGTGTCGCGCGGACCGCGCCCGTCGCGCACCGATCGCAGGCCGCGCTTCCAGCTCGGACCGTGCGGACCCTGGACGTCGATGACCAGCACGGTGCCGTCGCCGAGCTCCTCGTTGAGCCGACGCACCACCGTCGGCGCGAGCAGCTTCATCTGGGTGGCCCAGGCCGTGGAGTCGGTGCGCACCCGCAGCTTGCCGTCGTCGAAGGCCTCCGGGAGGCAGTGCTGGGCGACCTCGCGGCCGACGATCGCGTCCCAGCGCGCGAACACGCCGTGCACGCGCACGTCGGTGCCCCAGCCCTGCTCGGAGACCAGCCGGCCGATCGTGGAGTCGAGCAGCTGGGGGTCGCGCTCGTCGGGGTGGGCGCCCGAGGCCTGCGGGTCGGTGCGACGGGCGTAGGGACGTCCTCCCGTCCCCCCGGTCCGCTTGGCGGTCCTGCGCCGTACGCCGCCCGGGCGACCCAGGGCGCGGGCGACGCTGCGCGCGAGGTCGAGCCCGGAGTCGTCGTGCGGCTCCTCGGGCGGTGGGGGCTGCTCAGCCATGGGGCAGCACCTTGCCGTCGACCACGTCGATGCGCACCCCCGCGAGCGCCGTGGGTACGTCGTCGGCGACCGCCGCGGTCACCAGCACCTGCTCGGCACCCGCGACGAGGTCGGCCAGCCGCTCACGCCGCTCCGCGTCGAGCTCGGCGAAGACGTCGTCGAGGATCAGGATCGGGTCGTCACCGCCCGCCCGCAGCAGGTCGTAGGAGGCCAGCCGCAGCGCGAGGGCCATCGACCAGGACTCCCCGTGCGAGGCGTAGCCCTTCACCGGCAGCGGCCCGATCGTCAACGTCAGGTCGTCGCGGTGCGGCCCCACCAGGCTGATGCCCCGGTCGATCTCGTCGTCGCGACGCCGCTCCACCTCCGCGATCAGGGCAGCGGCCAGCACCTCACGGTCGGGCCGGGCGAGGTCGAGCTCCGGCAGCTCGAACGACGGCTTGTAGGTCATCGTCGCGTCGTGGCGGGTGGCTCCCTGGGCCACCGCCTCGTAGGCGCCCGCGACGTAGGGGCGCAGGTCCTCCACCAGGGCCAGCCGAGCGCCGAGCAGCTCGGCCCCGGTGCTCGCCAGGTGGGTGTCCCAGACTCCGAGCGTCGACAGGGCCGAGTCGCCGCTGCGGCCCTGCCGCCGCGCGATGCCGGCGGTCTTGAGCAGCGAGTTGCGCTGCTTGAGCACCCGGTCGTAGTCCGCGCGCACCCCGGCGTACCGAGGAGCGCGCTGCACGAGGAGGTCGTCGAGGAAGCGCCGACGGTCCGCAGGGTCTCCCTTGACCAGGGCGAGGTCCTCCGGCGAGAACAGCACCGTCCGCACCAGGCCCAGCAGCTCGCGCGCCCGCGGCAGCGGCGAGCGGTTCACCCGCGCACGGTTGGCCTTGCCGGGGTTGATCGCGATCTCCAGGATCGCCTCGCGGCCGTCGCGCACGACCGCCGTGCGGATCACCGCCTGCTCCGCGCCGAGCCGGACCAGGGGGGCATCGCCGGCGACCCGGTGCGAGGACAGCCGGGCGATGTAGTCCACGGCCTCGACCAGGTTGGTCTTGCCCTGCCCGTTGAGCCCGACGAACGCCGTCACCCCCGGACCGAGCGCGACCTCGGCCTCCGTGTAGGAGCGGAAGTCGTACAGCGTGAGGTGCGAGACGTGCACGGGGTCCTCGGGTGGGGTCGGGTCAGGCCTGGTCGCCGCTCTTGTCACCACCGGGAGGCGCGACCGTGTGCGTCGCGTGCCCACCGAACTGGTTGCGCATCGCGGCGACCGCCTTCATCGCCGGGCTGTCGTCCTGGCGCGAGACGAACCGCGCGTAGAGCGCCGCGGTGATCGCCGGGGTGGCGACCGCGTTGTCGATGCCGGCCTCGACGGTCCAGCGTCCCTCGCCCGAGTCCTCGGCGTAGCCGCTGATCTGGTCGAGCTTGTCGTCGTCGTCGAGGGCCGCGACCAGCAGGTCGAGCAGCCACGACCGGATGACCGTGCCCTCGCGCCACGAGCGGAACACCTCGGTGACGTTGTCGACCTCGTCGACGGCCTGCAGCAGCTCCCAGCCCTCGGCGTACGCCTGCATCACGGCGTACTCGATGCCGTTGTGGACCATCTTGGAGAAGTGCCCGGCCCCGACCTTGCTGCCGGCGTGCACCCACCCGAACTCGCCCTCGGGCTTGAGGGAGTCGAAGATCGGCTGCACGACCTCGATGTGCGCGGGGTCGCCCCCGGCCATCAGGGCGTAGCCGTTCTCCAGCCCCCAGACGCCTCCGGAGACACCACAGTCCACGAAGCCGATGCCCTTCTCGGCGAGCTGCTCGGCATGCGCCCTGTCGTCGGTCCACCGGGAGTTGCCGCCGTCCACGACGACGTCGCCTTCGCTGAGCAGGTCCCTGAGCGTGTTGATGGTCTCCTGGGTGGGGCCGCCGGCCGGCACCATCACCCAGACCGCGCGCGGGGACGACAGCCGGCCCACCAGGTCCTCGATGCTGTCGGCATCGCTGATCTCGGGGTTGCGGTCGTAGCCGACCACCGTGTGACCGGCGCGCTTGAGGCGCTCGCGCATGTTCCCGCCCATCTTGCCCAGGCCGATGAGACCGAGTTCCATACCGCTCCCTTTCCGTGGCTGATGTTCGAGAGGACCGTGCGTGCGAGTCAGGCTACTCGCGCGGCGGCCGGGGTCACGAGAGCAGACGTCGCGGCATCAGCAGGTAGCGGAAGTCGGTGTCGACCTCGCCGTCGGGACCGTCGACCCCCGACATCACCGCGGGCTTCGAGGCCTGCGTGAACGCCAGCTCGACCACCGGGGCCTCGATCGCGGTCAGCCCGTCGAGCAGGAACTGCGGGTTGAAGCCGGTCGTGATGTCCTCACCCGTGGTCGTGGCCTCGATCTGCTCGGTGGCCAGCGCCTCGTCCCCGCTCCCGGCGTCGAGGGTGAGGGCACCTGGAGAGAAGGCGAGCTGGACCGCGGTGTTGCGCTCCGCGACCAGCGAGACCCGCTTGACCGCTTCCACGAGGGTGGCTCGGTCGACCCGCGCCACGGTGGCGTGCTCGGAGGGGAACAGCGTGCGCACCTTGGGGAACTCGCCGTCGAGCAGGCGCGTGGTGGTCCGTCGTACGCCGCCGCCGGCCGCACCCTCGAAGCCGATGATGCCCTCGCCCGCACCGGACGAGGCCAGCGCGATGGTCACCTCGGTGCCGGAGGTCAGCGACTTGGCGGTGTCGGCCAGCACCTTGGCGGGGACCAGCGCGGCGGCCGACACGTCGGTGGCCCCCGGGTCCCATGCCAGCTCACGCAGCGAGAGCCGGAACCGGTCGGTCGCCAGCAGCGAGATGGCCGATCCCTCGATCTCGATCCGGACGCCCGTCAGCACCGGGAGCATGTCGTCGCGGCCCGCGGCGGTGACCGCCTGGGCGACGGCGTGCGCGAACAGGTCGCTGCGCACGGTGCCCGTCGCCTGCGGCATGTCGGGCAGGCTGGGGTACTCATCGACGGGCATCGTCTGCAGGCTGAACCGGGCCGAGCCGCAGATCAGCGACACCTTGGCGCCCTCGATCGTCATCTCGACGGGCTTGTTGGGCAGGCTGCGACAGATGTCGGCCAGCAGCCGACCCGACACCAGCGCCCGGCCCTCGTCCTGCACCGAGGCCGGCAGCGTGGCGCGGGCGGAGGTCTCGTAGTCGAAGGTCGAGAGCTGCAGCCCGTCGGACCCCTCGACGGTCTCGATCAGCAGACCGGCCAGGACCGGGACGCTGGGGCGGACGGGCAGGCTGCGGGCCGCCCACGCGACGGCGTCCGCGAGCACGTCGCGTTCGACGGTGAACTTCACTTGGCTCCTCCATGGCTGCGACCCGCGAGTGGGGCAGCGGTGTTCCGGGGTGTGCATCCTGCCACGGCCGCCAGCGGTGCGGCAGAGGGTGTCGTCATTGGGCGGTTCCACCTTCTGGTGCCGAAGGACCCCCGCGAGGAGTTGTCCCCAGGTGGGTGTCGGAGGAGACGTTGATGGAGATTCGGATCAACTGGAGTTCAGTAGTGTTAACAGGTGCGGTGGATACTGTGGATAACTCGTTCCACTGCAGGTCAGGGCCGGTTTGACCATCGTTCAGCCCTGTGGACGACGGAGGGGTCAACGTGCGCGGGCTGTGCACTGACCGCCGGCCGTCCGAGCGAGCCACCCGTTTGTCCACAGGCTGTGCACAGCGAAACGACACGGATGCACAGCGCGGTCCCCAGGCGTCAGGCCTGCCGCGCCTGCTGTTTGATCCGGTTGGTGAGCTCGGTGACCTGGTTGTAGATCGAGCGTCGCTCGGCCAGCAGCTGCCGGATCTTCTTGTCGGCGTGCATGACCGTGGTGTGGTCGCGACCGCCGAACTGCTGACCGATCTTGGGCAGCGACAGCTCGGTGAGCTCGCGGCAGAGGTACATCGCGATCTGCCGGCCGGTGACCAGGACCCGGCTGCGGCTCGGCGCCGCACAGGTCGTCGATCGTGACGGCCGAAGTACGCGGCGGTCTGCGCGATGATCAGCGCCGCGGTGATCTCCGGCTCGCCGCCCTCGGGGATCAGGTCCTTGAGCACGATCTCGGCCAGCGTCAGGTCGACCGGCTGCCGGTTGAGGCTGGCGAAGGCGGTGACCCGGATCAGCGCGCCCTCGAGCTCGCGGATGTTGGTCTGGATCTTGGAGGCGATGAACTCCAGCACGTCCGGCGGCGCCGTCATCCGCTCGGTGGCGGCCTTCTTGCGCAGGATCGCGATCCGGGTCTCGAGGTCGGGCGGCTGCACGTCGGTGATCAGGCCCCACTCGAACCGGGTGCGCAGCCGGTCCTCGAGCGCCTCGAGCCGCTTGGGCGCCCGGTCGGAGGTGATCACGATCTGCTTGTTCGCGTTGTGCAGCGTGTTGAACGTGTGGAAGAACTCCTCCTGGGTCTGGATCTTGCCCTCGAGGAACTGGATGTCGTCGATCAGCAGGACGTCGACGTCGCGGTAGCGCCGCTTGAACGGTCCTGGCCGGTCGTCGCGGATCGCGTTGATGAACTCGTTGGTGAACTCCTCCGAGCTCACGTAGCGGACCCGGGCACCGGCGAACAGGCTGCGGACGTAGTGCCCGATCGCGTGCAGCAGGTGGGTCTTGCCCAGCCCGGAGTCGCCGTAGATGAACAGCGGGTTGTAGGCCTTGCCGGGCGCCTCGGCGACGGCGACGGCCGCGGCGTGCGCGAACCGGTTGGACGAGCCGATCACGAACGTCTCGAAGATGTACTTCGGGTTCAGCCGGGTCTCCAGGACGCTGCCGGACGGCGACGAGGCCGACGTCGGGCGGTCGAGTGGATTTGTCGACATGTCGAGATATTGATTCAGCGACACGTGCGGGTCGTGGATGTCGTCCCCGTCGAGGTCGGACCCGGCTCCGCCCCGGTCCGGTCCCGGCGTCGGGGCATCGGGCGAGCCGCCGTACTCGCTGATGCCCTCGTACGACGCGCCGTCCACGCCGCGGCCCTCGGGCGAGACGATGCCCTGTGCCAGGCCGCCGTCGAGCTCGGGGTCGACGGTGACCGCGATCCGGATGGACCGGCCGAACGCCGCGGCGAGCGCGTCCTCGAGCCGGGTCCGCAGCCGTCCCTCGAGCTGGCTGCGGGTGAAGTCGTCCGCGACCGCGATGATCGCCGTGCTCTCGTGCAGGGTGACCGGGCGGCTCGCGGCGAGCCACGCCTTCTGGTTGGGCGGCAGGTCGTCGACCAGCTGGCGCCAGAGGGTGTGGAGGCGGGTCGGGTCCGGTGCGATGTCGTTCACGGTGGGGGTCCCCACTCCGTTCGGATCGGGCCCGAGGGCCTGGGTCGGGTGCCGGTGGGCGTCCGATGCTGTGTCGCGGGGTGAGGGGTTCGAGCCGCCGGCTGTCGCCGGTCCACACGTTTGTCCACAGGTTGTGCATGTTGCCCGGTGGGGGTGCCGACGGCCCGCTCACGCTCGAGTCCAGCTCTTCGCTGGCACGAAAGCCCAGGTCAGAGGGCCAGTCTCCCGAGATCTGGAACGCCGGGCGCCTCGCGGGGGAAGCGATGAGAGGTCGGCTGGGGGGAACCGCCGGACGTCGCACGCTAACAACCGCGGGCCCGGGGGATCAAGCGGTTGTCCACAGGCTGCCGGTTTGACCCGTGTTCGGGGCACCGCGTACCGTTGGGAGGTCGCACCATCGTGTGATCCGGCCTCGCGCCGGTGGTCGACCGGTACCTCATGTCCACGGCCTCGCGCCGTGGGTGGGCGGCACCGGTCGAGCATCCGCGGCCCGGACCTGGTCCCGCCTGCCGTCCGGGCGCGGACCGCACCGCGTGCCACCCCCGTCGTCCTAACCGCCTCACCGTCCGGAGATCCCTCGTGAGCAAGCGTACGTACCAGCCGAACAACCGCCGTCGTCACAAGGTGCACGGCTTCCGCCTGCGGATGCGCACCCGCGCGGGCCGCAGCATCCTGTCCTCGCGTCGCCGCAAGGGCCGCAACAAGCTCGCCGTCTGAGTAGACGTGCGTCCCGCACCCCGTGCTTGAGCGGCAGCACCGGCTGACCAGTTCAGCCGGGTTCGCGGCCGCGATCCGATCAGGTCGTCGGGCCGGCACCCGCACCCTCGTGGTGCACCTGCTGGTCCCGCACGACCCCTCGGCACGCGGTGACCGCACTCCGGTCGGGTCGCCGGCTCCCCCCCACGGTGGGCCTGGTGGTCGGCAAGAGCGTCGGCAACGCCGTACGTCGCAACCAGGTGAAGCGCCGACTGCGTCCGCTCGCCCGGGAACGGCTGGCCTCGCTTCCGGTCGCTGCCGCGTTGGTGATCCGCGCCCTGCCGGCGTCGTCGTCCGCGGACTCCCGCGAACTGGGTCACGACCTCGACCGGGCCCTGGCGCGGTTGCAGCGCCCATCCCGGAGTGGGAACGACGCACCGGTCGCCGTTCGTTCTGCTGCAGGCTCGATGGATCACCGAAGGGACGAGGTCTCGCCGTGAAGTACCTGCTGATCGGCCTGCTGCGCGCCTACCGGTTCGCGATCAGCCCGCTCTACGGGCAGGTGTGTCGCTACCACCCCACCTGCTCGGCGTACGCGCTCGAGGCGGTCACCGTGCACGGCAGCCTGCGTGGCAGCTGGCTCGCGGTACGACGGCTGGGCCGCTGTCACCCCTGGACCCCGGGTGGTTACGACCCGGTTCCTCCCCACATGTCGCACCCCCGCCAGACTCAAGGAGCCTGAGTGTTCGAATTCTTCGGTGATCTCGGCGGCTTCATCATGACGCCGCTGTACTACCTCACCTCGTTCGTCCTGCTGGCGTTCCACCGCCTGTTCGGCGACCTGTTCGGGCCCGCCTCCGGCGCCGCGTGGGTGCTCTCGATCATCGGCCTGACCCTGGTGATCCGAGCCGCCCTGATCCCGCTGTTCGTCAAGCAGATCAAGTCCAGCCGCAACATGCAGCTGCTCCAGCCGAAGGTCAAGGAGCTGCAGAAGAAGTACGGCCACGACCGCGAGCGTCTCGCTCAGGAGACGATGGCGCTGTACAAGGACACCGGGACGAACCCGTTCGCCTCCTGCTTGCCGATCCTGCTCCAGATGCCGATCTTCCTCGCGCTCTTCCGGCTGATCGACCAGGCGGTGAAGAACCCCGAGGACATGCGGGGGCTGATGACGGTCAAGCTCAACGAGCAGTTCCGGGACGCGACGCTCTTCGGCGCCAAGATCTCCGAGACCTTCACCTCGACCGACCAGACCGGGGTCCGGATCCTCGCGGCGATCCTCGTCGTGGCGATGACGGCCACCACGTTCTTGACCCAGCGTCAGCTGATGAGCAAGAACATGCCGGCGGACGCCATGACGGGTCCCTACGCCCAGCAGCAGAAGATGCTGCTCTACGTGCTGCCGGTCGTCTTCGCGGTCGGCGGCATCGCCTTCCCGATCGGCGTGCTCTTCTACTGGACCACCTCGAACCTCTGGACGATGGCGCAGCAGTTCTACGTGATCCGCAACAACCCGGCCCCCGGCACGCCGGCGGCCACGGCCAAGCTCGAGCGCGAGGCGGCCAAGCGCCAGCGCAAGGGCCTGCCGGACCCCAGCATCCCGATCGAGCCGGAGAAGCCGGCCGGCGAGATCGCGCCGCCCGAGCCGCCCAAGCGTCAGCAGCCGAAGAAGCAGACGCGCAGCCAGCGCAGGAAGCAGGGTCCGCCGAGCCCGGGTCGACCTCCCGGCGCCGGCCGGCCGGCCGGCTCGCCCGACCCGCAGGGCGGGACCGAGAGCGGAGATCCCGAGCGCACCGACGACGAGGGCGAGGAGCCAGGGCGCACCAGCGCCTGAGCCCGCCCACCCCGCAACGAGCCGATTCACGAACAGGGAGTTTCAGTGACCGACCAGAACACCACCGAGAGCACCGAGGCCGAGACGATCGACGCGTCGGTCGCCGAGCCCACCTTCACCTCCGAGCCGGCTCCGCCCGAGGGCGGGCAGGATTCCGTGGGTGGCGAGCCGCACGCGGCCTCCGCCGACGTGGCATCGGACGACGCCTCCGACGCCTCCGAGCGACGCCTCCGACTCCTCGGACTCGTCCGAGGACTCCTTCGACGATCTCGAGAACGAGGGCGAGATCGCGGCCGACTATCTCGAGGAGTTGCTGGACATCGCCGACCTGGACGGTGACCTGGACATGGACGTCGAGGGTGACCGCGCGTCCGTCAGCATCGTCGGCGGCGACCTCGGCACCCTGGTCGGCCGCGACGGCGAGGTGTTGGAGGCGCTGCAGGAGCTCACCCGCCTCGCCGTCTACCGGGAGACCGGTGAGCGGTCCCGCCTGATGCTCGACATCGGCGGCTTCCGTGCGGACAAGCGCACCCGGCTGGAGAAGCTGGCCGCCGAGGCCGTCTCGGAGGTGCAGGCCTCGGGCGAGCGCAAGCCCCTGGACCCGATGACGCCGTTCGAGCGCAAGGTCGTGCACGATGCCGTCGCAGCCGCCGGCCTGGGCTCCGCGTCGGAGGGCACCGAGCCCCGTCGCTACGTCGTGGTGCTGCCCGCCTCGTGAGCGACGACGCTGTTTCACGTGAAACACCCCCTGCACCGCCCGTGGCGCAGGGGGTGTTCGCGTCTCGCCTCGCCCTGGCCGAGCGCTTCGCGCAGAGTCTGGCCACCGATGGCGTGGTCCGGGGCCTGATCGGGCCCCGTGAGGCCCCGCGGCTCTGGGAGCGGCACCTGCTGAACTGCGCGGTGCTGGCGGAGGCGATTCCGCGGGGATCGCAGGTGTGCGACGTCGGGTCGGGCGCCGGGCTGCCCGGCGTGGTGCTGGCCATCGTGCGCCCGGACCTGGAGCTCACGCTGCTGGAGCCGCTGCTGCGTCGTACCGACGTACCTGATCGAGGTCGCGGAGCAGCTCGGCCTGGACAACGTCCGCGTCACCCGTGCCCGGGCGGAGCAGGTGCACGGAACAGTGGACTTCGACGTGGTGACCTCGCGCGCGGTGGCGCCGCTGGGCAGGCTGCTGGACTGGTCGATGCCGCTGGTGCGACCCGGCGGCATGCTGCTGGCGATGAAGGGATCGGGCGTGCACGAGGAGATCGACGCGGCCGAGCCCGAGCTGCGCGCGCATGGCGCCGGCGCGGTGGAGGTGCTCACGCTCGGTGCGAAGGTGCTCGATCCACCGACCACGGCGCTGCGGGTCGCTGCAACCCGGTCGTCCCGGCTAGGTTGGGAGACCGGGTCGGACGATCGTCCGGCGGTGCCCATACCCACCCGGCCGACGACATCGGTGCGTCCGGAGCGGAAGAGAAGGGGGCGACGGTGACCACGAGCGAGCCGACGACGAGAGCCATCGACTTTGCGGACGACGTGTCACGTCCGGCGTCGGATGGCCGGAGACGGCCTCGCCTCTGGCGCACGATGGACAGGGCCAGTCGGCGCTGGGCTGGCCGGGCGATCAGGCCCCCCCACAGCGTCCACCGGCTGATCCACAGGCGGACGACGTTGTTTCACGTGAAACACCTCAGGTTTCACGTGAAACCGCTCCGCCCCCCGTCCGGACGGCCGGCGATCTCGCCGACACCGCGGTCGATCACGACGACTCCACCCCGTTGGCGCGCTCCGTCGAACAGGACCTGCGGCAGCGACGTCGTACCTCGGCGCCCCTGCCCCGTCCAGCGCGGACTCGGGTGATGGTGGTGGCGAACCAGAAGGGTGGCGTCGGAAAGACGACGACGACCGTCAACATGGCGGCGGCCCTCGCGCAGCACGGCCTGCGAGTGCTGGTCGTCGACCTCGACCCGCAGGGCAACGCCTCGACCGCGCTCAACATCGCGCACCCGCGGGGGACGCCCTCGACGTACGAGGCCGTGGTCGAGGGAGCGCCGCTGGTCGACATCGCCCAGGAGAGCAAGGAGGTCCCCGGCCTGTTCGTGGTGCCCGCCACGATCGACCTGGCGGGTGCCGAGATCGAGCTCGTCAGCCTGGTCGCGCGCGAGGGTCGACTGCGCACGGCGATCCGGGCCCACCCGCAGGTCTTCGGCACCGGTAAGGACCGGATCGACTACGTGCTGATCGACTGTCCGCCGTCCCTGGGCCTGCTGACGCTGAACGCGCTCGTCGCGGGCGACGAGATGCTGATCCCGATCCAGGCCGAGTACTACGCCCTGGAAGGCCTCGGCCAGCTCATCGAGACCGTCGAGATGGTGAAGACCCACCTGAACCCCGACCTCGTCGTCTCGACCATCATGCTCACCATGTACGACGCCCGCACCCGGCT
The DNA here is from genome assembly GCA_963845655.1 of uncultured Actinomycetota bacterium. GTDB lineage: Bacteria > Actinomycetota > Actinomycetes > Propionibacteriales > Nocardioidaceae > Nocardioides_B. The sequence goes on from CAWJTB010000016.1 coordinate 27,279, forward strand.
CTCCGCCGGCGTGGCCGACGAGGTGCGGACGCACTTCGGGGCGCAGGTGCTCAAGACGGCGATCCCCCGCTCGGTGCGCATCTCGGAGGCTCCCTCCTACGGTCAGACCGTCATCACCTACGACCCGTCCTCGACCGGGGCCCTGAGCTACCTCGAGGCCGCGCGCGAGCTGGCCGAGCGCGCCGCGCCCGGCGCCGACGAAGGAGAGCAGCGATGACCCAGAAGCCGCCGCAGCGACGGGGCCTCGGCCGAGGGCTGGGCTCCCTGATCCCGACGGCGCCGCCTCGGTCGGAGGAGCCGGTCGAGGCGCGTGCGGACTGGATCGGTGCGGCCACGGGGGCCGATCCGGCCTCGACGGTCGAGTCGGCCCCGACGGCGGAGCCCGCCGCCTCTGCCGAGCCGCCGCCGGAGGACCTCGCGGCCCGCGAGGACTCCGACCTGGCCCCCGTGTCCGGCGCCTACTTCGCCGAGCTCCCGGTGACTGCGATCCGTCCCAACCCGCGCCAGCCCCGGCAGGTGTTCGACGAGGAGGCGATGGCCGAGCTGGTGCACTCCGTGCGCGAGATCGGGCTGCTGCAGCCGGTCGTGGTGCGCGAGGACGGGTCGGGAGGCTATGAGCTGATCATGGGGGAGCGCCGCTGGCGCGCCACCCAGGAGGCGGGCTTCGACACCATCCCCGCGATCGTCCGGGAGACCGGGGACGACGTGCTGCTGCGCGACGCCCTGCTGGAGAACCTGCACCGTGCGCAGCTCAACCCGCTCGAGGAGGCCGCGGCCTACCAGCAGCTGCTCGACGACTTCGGGTGCACGCACGAGGAGCTGGCCACCCGGATCGGTCGCAGCCGCCCGCAGATCAGCAACACGATGCGGCTGCTCAAGCTGTCTCCGGCGGTCCAGCGCCGGGTCGCGGCCGGCGTACTCTCGGCCGGGCACGCGCGCGCGCTGCTCGGTGTGGAGCAGCCCGAGACCCAGGACCGCCTCGCCGCCCGGGTGATCGCCGAGGGCATCTCGGTGCGCGGGTTGGAGGAGATCGTCGCGGTGGGTGACCTGGGCACCGACCAGCCCCCCGCCGTACGCCGCAGCCGCCCCACCGCGCCGGCGCTCGCCGATCTGGCCGCTGCGCTGTCGGACCGCCTCGAGACCCGGGTCAAGGTCGATCTGGGCAAGCGCAAGGGCAAGATCACCGTGGAGTTCGCCTCGCTGCCCGACCTGGAGCGGATCGTCGCGCTGATCGACCCCGGGCACACGACCCGGACGCGCCCCCCTGAGGCCTGACCCGCCCCCTCCCCGATTCGTCTGCGATCGATCCGCGGCGCGACCCCGCAGGGTCGCAGACGAATCGGCGAGGGGGGGTCGACAAGGCGATAAGTCGACAAAGCGACAAGTCGACGGTCAGCCGCGGGCGTCGAGCAGGGCCGCGTTGACCGGCACGGCCAGGAAGCCGGCGCGCTGCTCCGGGTCGGTGATCAGGTCGGCGGTGCCGCTCAGGTAGGCCTGGCCCGCCGCCAGAGTCTCCGCCGCGCGGGGATCCCCGGCCTCGGCCAGGACCCGCCAGCAGTTGTCCAGCATCGGCGCGAGCCGGACGGTGCCGTCCAACCCGACCCGGTCCAGGTGCGGCAGCACCTCCTCCAGCAGGCGTACGCCGGCCGCGGGATCGCCCTGCGCCACGGCAGCCCGGGCCTGACCGGCGAGCGCCTCGCGACGCCCGACGCCCACGTCGAGCTCGCCGAAGACCTGGGCGGCGGAGCAGAAGGCCTCGGCGGCCGCCTCGACGTCGCCGCACGCGAAGGCGGCGTAGCCCTCGCCCAGCAGGGCGTGCGCCCGGTCCATCGGGGAGGCGACCCGCTCCGAGGACGCCATCGCCTCGCGGCAGGCGGCACGGGCGCCGTCCAGGTCGCCCTGTTGCAGCCGGAGCACGCCCAGCCGGGTCCACGCGTCCGACTCGATCCCCGCCGAGTCGAGCTCGCGTCCGATCTCCAGCGCCTCGGCGCCGTACCGCTCGCCCTGCTCCCACCAGCCGAGCTCGGTGGCGATCATGCTGAGCACGACCAGGTTGGTGGCCGTGGTCTCCTGGTCGGCCAGGGCGCGGGTCTGCTCGACCGCCTCGAGGGCCCAGGCCAAGGCCTGGGAGAGCCTGCCCTCGCTGAGCGCGATCGAGGCGAGGTTCCCCAGCACGACCGTGGCGCGGTAGCGGTGCCCGGAGCGTTGGAAGATCTCCAGCGTCTGCTCCAGCGTCGCGCGGGCCTCGGCCAGTCGACCCATCAGGTAGAGCGTGCTGGAGCCCTGGGACAGGGCCATCGCCTCGCCCTCGAGGTCGCCGGCCGACCGGAACGACGCGGCAGCCTGCGAGGAGAGCTCGAGGGCCTCGGTGTAGCGACCTTCGTTGTTGGCGAGGATCGAGAGGTAGCGCAGCGACTCGCCGACCTGCTGCGCCGTTCCGTGCGCCCGCCCGCCCTCGAGCGCCTGGGCGAGGCTCTCGGCGGCCGCGACCTGGTCCTCGCGCCAGGTCAGCGACTTGCCGCGCCACAGGTGGGCCTCTGCCTGCTCGGCCGGCAGGGCGCCCTCCGTCGCGGAGACCAGCGCCGCCTCGGCCCACTGCTCGGCCTCGTCGTAGGCGCTGATCGCGAACGCCAGCCGGGACCGGGCCAGCTGCAGCGCGAACCGCCGGGCCGGGTCGGGACCCAGCCGGCCGTCGAGCTGCTCCATCTCGACGAGGTCCTGCCGCTGGGCCTCGCGGTCGCCGCGCCGGTCCAGCACCGACTCGCGCAGCAGCAGCACCTCGAAGCGCTGCACCGGGTCCTCCATCAGGTCGAGCGCTCGCGCCAGCAGCCGGGTGGCCTCGTCGAGGGCGTAGACCGCCGCCGCCTGTCGGCCGGCCCGGAAGTACCACGTGGCGGCCTGCGGCTCGTGGGCCCGGTCGAAGTGCTCGGCGATCAGCGCTGCGTACTCCTCCTCGCGTCCGCTGCGGGCACTGATCTCGGCCAGCCAGTCGCCGGCGAGCCGGTGGTAGCGCTCGCGGTGCGCCCGCAGGACGCCGTCGTAGGCCACGTCGCGCAAGAGCGCGTGCTTGAAGAGGAACTCCCGCGCGGAGTCGAACACCGACACCTCGCGCTCGAAGACCAGCTCGCGGCGCCGCAGGTCCTCGAGCGTCTCGGCGGCCGCGCCGGCATCGGGGTCTCGGGCCGGTCGCGCCGCCAGCCGCTGCACCGCGTCGTCCCAGAACACCCGGCCCACCACGGAGGCCCGCTGCAGCAGCGCCCGCTCCGGCGCCGTGAGGGCGTCGAGGCGCGCCTGCAGGACGCCGCGGAGCGTGGAGGGTACGACGACCGTGCCGACCAGGTCCTCGACCACGTGCCACCGGGGCGTGTCCTTGACGACGACCCCGGCATCGATCAGCCAGGTGACCAGCTCCTCGATGTAGAACGGGTTGCCGTCGGCCGACTCGATCACCAGGTCGACGAGCGCGGCGGGCGGGTCGTCGACGTGCTGGAGGATCTGGTGCAGCAGCTGGCGGCTCTGCCGGCGAGACAGCGGGTCGAACGACAGGCGCACGTGGTGCAGCAGCCCCTCGGACCAGCGCGGCCGCTGCTCCAGCAGCGAGGGCCGCGAGGTGGCGACCACCAGCACCGGCACGTCCTGAAGCACCTGGTCGGCCTGGTCGAGCCAGCGCAGCGAGCCGTCGTCGGCCCAGTGCAGGTCCTCGAGCAGCACGACCACCGGATGGATCCGAGCGAGCCGGGCGAAGTAGTCCGACAGCTCCCGCGTGCCGGCGTCACGCAGGGCCTGCGGGTCACGGGGCAGCCAGGCGGGTGCGTCGTCGAGGTCGAGGCCCAGGTCGAACCCGAGCCAGCCGCCCACGACGTGTGCGGCCACGCGCGCACGCTGCGGGTCGTCGTACGCCAGGGCGAAGCCCGCCTCGAGCTTGGTGCGCAGCTCGGAGGCGTCGTCGCTGTCGCTGATCCCCATCCGGGCGGCGAGCACGTCGCGCAGCAGGGAGTTGGCGCGGCTGTGGTCGGCGGGGGAGGCCCGGCCGCGGAACCAGTAGACGCGGGTCTGGAGCTCACCGAGCCACGCGTCGAAGTCGAGCAGCAGACGCGACTTGCCGACCCCGGCGTCGCCGATGACCGTGACGACCCGCCAGCGGCCCTCGTCGAGGACGTCTTCCATGCGTTCCTGCAGGAAGCGCAGCTCGACCTCGCGCCCGACGGTGCTCGTCTCCACGCCCTCGACGCCGCCCGAGCGGTCCAGGCGGAAGCCGTGCGGGTCGCTCGGAGACCGCGAGATAGCCGGTGGCCGTTCCCTCGAACCCCTTGAGCTCGAGGCCGTCGACGCGCTGCATGCTGAACCGGTTGCGCAGGTGCCGCTGGGTCTGGGCCGAGACCAGGATGCCGTCGGGAGGGGCGGCGGCCTCGAGGCGGGCGGCCCGGTTGACGCTCGGGCCGACCGCGATGAAGTCGCCGTCGGTCGGCTCGTCGCCCAGCCGGTTGGCCAGCGCGCTCACCACGACGTCGCCGGTGTCGATGCCGACGCGCATCCGCAGCGTGACGCCGTACCTGCGGTGCATCTCGATGTTGAGCTCGGCGAGGTCCGCGACCATCGCGAGCGACGCGCGGACCGCGCGTTGGGCGTCGTCCTCCCAGGACTGGCGCAGACCGAAGACGGCCATCACCGCGTCCCCGATGAACTTCTCGACCACGCCCCCGTGCTCCTCGATCGCGGCCCGCCAGCGACCGAAGTAGGCATCGACGATGTTGCGGGTGTCCTCGGGGTCGAGGCGGCCGGACAGGTCGGTGAAGGAGACCAGGTCGGCGAAGACGACCGTGACGAGCTTGCGCTGCTCGGTGGCCAGCTGCCGGCTCAGCAGCGTGCGCCGCTCCTGGAGCGGCACCAGGGCGGTGTCGACGACCGCGTCGCCCAGCAGCAGACGCTGAGCCTCCAGCGTGTCGATCGCGTGCTCCAGCGCGGCGAGATCGTCACCCCCCGGTGTCGTCATCTGCTCACCGTAAGTCGTGTGCGGACGGGTGGCGAAGAATTTTGCTTCCCTCTCCGGCCACCGAGGATCAAGATGGAGAGGTCGCGGGGGACGCGTGAGGTCGCTTGGAGGAGCGGACATGGGCAACCGAGTCGAGGCCAGCGCCACGTCGCTGTCGTGGATCCCGTCGGAGTCGCTGTGGAGCGTGGCCCGTCGCAGCTTCGACCTGGGGGTCACCCATTGGGACGAGCCCCTGCCCGACGTGGTCGAGGTGCCGCACGGCGTGCACGCGCTGTGCCGTGAGGACCGGTTCCGCTTCGGCAACGTGCTGAGCGCCTGGGCGGAGGTGGAGGACGGCGTCATCGTGGCCGCCGGGGTGCTCGACCACTCCGGGCTCGTGATGGGCTCCACGACGGTGCGGGTCGCGAAGCTCGGCGCCACGTTCGCGGCCGTCCAGCTGCCCACGATCCGCCCGGAGCCGGTGCACGACGGGTCGTCGGTGACGTTCGTGCAGACCGTCGGTGGTCGGACCGCGCTGCCCCTGCCGCGCCGGGTCGCCCGTCGGCCCTTCGTGCAGTGGACCGCCCCGATCGTGTGGACCACGTTGGCCCTCACGCTGCACGCGGACGGCACCCACGACGTACGCCTGGCAGGCGCCAGCCCCTTCCCGCGGCACTGGGTGTACGGCGACGACGGCCGGCTCGCAGCGAAGAGCGGACTGACCGACGAGAGCACCTGGATGTCGCAGGCCTTCGGCGACGCCACGCCGTGGGGCGCCCACGACACCCCGGCGTTGGTGGTCGCGGTGGAGTCCGAGCTGGAGCGGCAGCTGTCGGGCGACATCATGCGCGGCGGGCACGTGCCGCAGGTGCGCCGGCTCGCGCAGGGCGCGACCCTGACCCGCCAGGGCGACCCCGGTGACGAGCTCTACCTGCTGCTCGACGGCGTGCTCGCGGTCGAGGTCGACGGCACGGTGCTCGCCGAGGTCGGGCCGGGCGCGATCCTCGGTGAGCGGGCGCTGCTCGAGGACGGCACCCGCACCTCGACGCTGACCGCGGTCACCCCGGTGCGGGTCGCGGCCGCGCCGGGCGACAGCGTCGACCTGGACCGGCTGCGGGAGCTGAGCACCTCGCACCACCGCGAGGACGCCTGACCGCCTGAGCCGGCCGGCCGCCTGTCGGCTAGGTGCGCTTGGCCTCGCGCTTCGCCTTGCGGGCCGCGGCGCGGGCGCGCTTCTCGTCGGCGTCCAGCTTGAGCGCCTCCTCGGGGGTCGGCGCGCTGCCGCCGTACGACGCGGGCAGCCACCAGGAACCGGGCGGCTGCTCGTCCTCGGGGTAGGCCCGGATCGTCGCGTCGAGCAGCGTGGCCATCGAGTCCTTGAGGGCGCGCGGTGTCGCCCACCGGGTCGTCGCCACCGGGGTGCAGGGGCGCCCCGACGGCGATCGAGATCGTCTTGCCGCGCGAGAAGTCCTGCGGGTGGTCCTTGGTCTTGATCCGCTGGGTGCCCCACAGCACGGCGGGGATGAGGGGTACGCCGGCCGCTGCGGCGATCCGGGCGGCCCCGGTCTTGAACTCCTTGAGCTCGAAGGACCGCGAGATCGTCGCCTCGGGGAAGATCCCGACGACCTGGCCCTCCTGCAGGTAGCGGACCGCCTCGTTGTAGGAGTCCAGGCCGTCGCCGCGGTCCACCGAGATGTGGTGCAGCGAGCGCATCAGCGGCCCGGCCAGCCGGTGGTCGAAGAGCTCCCGCTTGGCCATGAACCGGATCAGCCGCTTCGAGGGCTGGGCGGCGTAGCCGCCGAGCACGAAGTCGACGTAGGAGATGTGGTTGAAGGCGATCAGCGCGCCACCGGTGCGCGGCACGTGCTCGGTCCCGCTCAGCGAGAAGCGGAGGTCCAGGACCCGGAAGCCGAGCTTCGCCGTGACGATGATCGGGGGGTAGGTGATGTCGCGCACGCTGCAGCCTAGCCCCGAGCGACCGCCGCCCGGACCAGGTCGGCGGCGAGCTCGCCGAGGTCCAGGCCGGCCGCGGTGACCGCCAGCGGCACCGTCGAGGTCTCGGTGAGCCCGGGCGCCACGTTGACCTCGAGGAACCACACCGTCCCCTCGGCGTCCACGATCAGGTCGGAGCGGGACAGGTCGCGCAGCCCGAGCACGTCGTGGGCGAGCAGCGCGACCCGGCGCGCACTCGGCGGCCAGCTCGTCGGACAGCTTGGCCGGCACCTCGAACTCCGTGCTGCCGGCGGTGTAGCGCGCGCTGTAGTCGTAGACGCCGCCGTCGGGCTTGATCGACACGACCGGCAGGGCGTGCGCGCCGGTGCCGGTGTCCACGACGGGTACGGCGACCTCGTCGCCCTCCACGAGGCGCTCGACGAGGGCGGTGTCGCCGTAGGCGTAGGCGTCGACCATCGCCCCGGCGAGGGCGTCGGCGCTGCGGACCGCCGTACACCCGAGGGCGGAGCCGCCGCGGGCGGGCTTCACGATCAGCGGCAGCCCGAGCGAGGTCACGATCGCGTCCATGACCGCCGCGGCTCCGAGCTCACGGAAGGTCTCGTGCGGCAGCGTCACGCTCGGCGGGGTGTGGATGCCCGCGCGGGCGACGACCGCCTTGGCGACCGGCTTGTCGAAGGCCGACCGGCAGGCAGAGGGCTGCGAGCCGACGTAGGGGATGGCGACCAGCTCGAGGACCTCGCGCACCGCGCCGTCCTCGCCGGTCTCGCCGTGCAGCAGCGGGACGACGCAGTCGGGCCGGTCGTCGCGCAGGAGCGGCAGCAGGCCGGCGTCGACGTCGCGGACGTCCACCTCGATGCCGGTCTCGCGCAACGCCTCCGCGACCCGGCGGCCGGACCGCAGCGACACGTCGCGCTCGTGCGAGAGCCCGCCCGCGAGCACCACGACCCGGGTCGGCGGGGTCGAGTCGGTGGGGGCCACGTCTGCTCCTCGGCTCACGTCAGGTCGCTCGTCGGTCCGTCGTAGCGGCTGCGCAGCTCGCGGGCCGCGGCCGGGTGCAGGTCGGTGCCGAAGGTGTGCCGCAGCTCGAGCTCCTCCTCGATCACGCCGACCAGCCGGCGCACGCCCTCGCGGATCCGCTCCGGTGTCGGGTAGCAGTAGGACAGCCGCATGCTCTGCGCGCCGAAGCCGTCGGCGAAGAAGGCGGTGCCCGGCACGAACGCCACCCGCGAGGTCACCGCGCGCGGCAGCATCGCCTTGGCGTCCAGCCCGGGCGGCAGTGTCAGCCAGACGTAGAAGCCGCCGTTGGGGACGTTCCAGCGCGCGGCCGCGGGCATCATGTCGTCGAGCGCCTCGACCATCGCGTCGCGCCGCTCGCGGTACATCTCGCGGAACTGCTTGATCTGCCCGATCCAGTCGTGGTTGTCGAGGTAGGCCGACACCGCCAGCTGGGAGAACGACGGCGGGCACAGCGTCGCGGACTCCTGGGCGAGCACGAGCTTCTCGCGGACGGCGTGCGGCGCGAGCGCCCAGCCGACCCGGAACCCCGGCGCGAACGTCTTGGAGAAGGACCCGAGGTAGATCACGCCGTCGGACTCGTCGGCGCGCAGCGCGCGGTGGGGCTCCTCGTCGAAGCCGAGCAGGCCGTAGGGGTTGTCCTCGAGGACCAGCACGTCGGCCTCGCGGCAGATCTCGAGGATCTCCGGGCGGCGCTGCGCGGACAGCGTGACGCCCGCGGGGTTGTGGTAGTTCGGGATCGTGTAGACGAACTTGATCCGGCGACCCGCGGCCTGCACGTGCGCGATGGCCTCGCGCAGCGCGGAGGGCACCAGGCCGTGCTCGTCCATCTCCACGTGCACGACGTCGCACTGGTAGGCCTTGAAGACGCCGAGCGCACCGACGTACGACGGGGCCTCGCAGATCACGACGTCGCCGGGGTCGCAGAAGATCCGGGTCACCAGGTCGACCGCCTGCTGCGAGCCGACCGTGACCACGACGTCGTCGGGATGGGCGTCGATGCCCTCGAGGCGCATCACGTCGCAGATCTGGTCGCGCAGGTGCGGGTCGCCCTGGCCGGAGCCGTACTGCATCGCGACGGTGCCGCGGGTCCGGACCAGGTCCTCGATCGCCTCGCCCACCACGTCGAGGGGCAGCCCGGAGATGTTCGGCATGCCCCCGGCCAGCGAGACCACCTCGGGGCGGCTGGCCACCGAGAACAGCGCCCGGATCTCCGAGGCGGTCATCCCCTGGGTCCGGGCGGCGTACCGGTCGACGTAGCTGTCGAGCCGGGTGCTGCGGGAGGAGGGGACGGGCACGCTCATGTCTCCTAGGATGAGGCATGCACCTCCGTCGTGGAGGAAGGGGTCAGGACATGGTCGCTCACAGCGAGGGGACGTCCTGATGGCGAGGCGGATCGCCCGGCTCACCCTGGACAACCTCGACGACGTGTCCACGGGCTGCCGCTCCTGCGTCTTCTGGGAGCTCGACGCGGTGCGCCGCCAGCGCGCCGACGACGCCGGCAGCGGTCGGTGCGAGAAGGAGTCGTGGGTCTCCGGCGTGCTGCTGGACTGGGGCTCGTGCGGCCGGGTGGCCTACGTCGACGGGCAGCCGGTCGGCTACGTGCTGTACGCGCCGCCGTCCGCCCTCCCCGGTGCCGACACCTTCCCCACGGCACCGGCCAGCGAGGACGCGGTGCTGCTCGCGACGGCCTGCGTCGACCCCGCGTACGCCGGCAGCGGACTCGGGCGCGTGCTGATGCAGAACGTCGTGAAGGACCTGGTCAAGCGCGGCGACATCCGGGCGCTCGAGGCGTTCGGCGACACCCACGCCCCCGACAAGGGCGGCTGGACGGCCGGGGAGGGCGGCGACCGGACCTGCGTGCTGCCGGCCGACTACCTGCTCCGGGTCGGGTTCAAGACCCACCGGGCGCACCCCCGCTACCCCCGGATGCGGCTGGACCTGCGGGCGGCCGTGACCTGGCGCGACGAGGTGGAGAGCGCGCTGGAGCGGCTGCTCGGCGCCGTACGTCCGGCGCGGCACCCGGTCACCGACCCGGCACCCCGGGCGGTGCGGCGCGAGCGTGACTAGGTGCCCGCGCCGTTGCGGAACGCCTCGCGCAGCTCGGAGAGCCGCAGCACGCCCGTCTGGGTGTCGGAGTCCGGGCCGAGGTAGACCCGCTGCACCGCGACCACGACCGCCTCGGCGACCACGTCGCGGAACGCCGGGTCGGCCAGCCGGGCGGCGTCCCCGGCGTTGGTGAGGTAGCCGACGTCGATGCGCACGGCCGGCATCCGGGTGCGCAGCAGCAGGTCCCAGGTCTTCGGGTGCGAGCGCAGGTCGGCCAGGTCTGTGCGCGCCACGATCTCGCGCTGCACCAGTCCGGCGAACCGCTCGCCGACCGTGGAGGAGACACCCTTGGCCTCGGAGCCGTAGAAGTACGTCGAGACGCCGGCGGCGTCGCGGTTGTCGGAGGCGTCGACCTGCAGGGAGATGGTCAGGTGCGCCTCGGTGCGGTTGGCGAACTCCGCCCGCTCCACCTCGGTGCTGTCGGTGGCGCCGCCGGTGTTGGTCAGGAAGGCCTGGACCCCGGTGGCGACCAGCCGACCCTCGATGCGGCGGGCGAGGTCGCAGCTGATCGCATCGGCCCGCAACCGGATCTCGGGATCCGAGGTCGGACCCACGCAGGGGTCGATCGCGACGATCTTGCCGGTCAGGTGCGGGCCGTCGCGACGGATCCGCTCCTCGGCCCGCATCGCGTTGGGGTTGCCACCGCGCACGATCGGCGAGAGCCGCGACAACGCCTTGAGGGTGGCGGGGCCGGCCGTGCCGTCGGCCGGGACGCCCACGTTGCGCTGGAACTCGCGCAACGCGTGCTCGGTCTGGGCGCCGAAGCGCCCGTCGACCTTGCCGACGGCGAAGCCGAGGTCGAGCAGGCGGTGCTGCAGGGCGAACACGTCGTCGCCAGCGAGCAGGTTGCCGGGCGCGTGCACCAGGACCCGGTCGCCGAGCTGCCAGCCGGCCTCCTCGAGCACCCGGAACGTCCCCGGCCCGACGACACCGTCGACGGTGAGGCCGCGCTGCTGCTGGAACTCGCGCACGGCCCGGTCGAGGGTCTCCTCGAAGACCTCGTCGTCGCCGTGCCGGAGGGGGTGCGGTGCGGCCTTCGTCAGCCCGAGCGCGGCCAGCCGGGAGCGGATGTCGCCGATCGGGCGACCGCGGTCGCCGAGCCGGAAGGCGGGCGGCTCGGTCGTCGCGATGCCGGCGGGGGACCTGGACGTGGTCTCGCTCACGCGGGCTCCTTCCGGGGCGTCGGCGGGGTCGGACTGGGGCTGGGTCGGCGGTGCGGGCCCGGCGGCCCGAGGGCCTACCCAAACAGAACGGTCCGGAATATCCAAGATCGCAGCGCTCTGCGCGGCTCGCTGCCGGGCCGGCTCCCGGGGACGCCGTCCAGACCACTCGCCCCGCGCCGCGGGGCGGCCACCGGGCCCGGAACGACGAGGCCGACCTGTCCGCTCCGGGAGGGAGGAACAGGTCGGCTCGGTCGTGCGCGAGGGTCGAGGTCCGTGCTCAGCCGATGAAGTCGGCCAGCTCCTTGAGCAGCGCGGCCTTGGGCTTGGCACCGACGATCTGCTTGACGAGCTCGCCCTTGTGGAAGACGTTGAGCGTCGGGATGCCGGTGACCCGGTAGGACGCCGGGGTGACGGGGTTCTCGTCGACGTTCATCTTCACGAAGTCGATCTTGTCGCCGTGCTCGGCGGCGATCTCCTTCAGGATCGGGTCGACCTGGCGGCACGGGCCACACCACTCCGCCCAGAAGTCCACCAGGACGGGCTTGTCGGACTTCAGCACCGAGGCGTCGAAGTCGGCGTCGGTGATTGCGGTCATCTGTGCCACGAAGGGCTCCTCTACGAGACGTATGGGGTGGAGCTCCGGCGGGTGCCGGGTGCTCGATCAGTGCCTAGTGAACACGAGGGCGAGGACATTTCTTCCCTCGCGCCCTCAGACCTCGACGGCCTGCTGGTGCTCGATCGCGGCCACGGTCGCGGCGGCGTCCCCTGCGGTCGAGGCCTCGTGGTCCAGGGCGGCCAGGAAGCGCTCGGCGTCGAGGGCGGCCGCGCAGCCGGTGCCGGCCGCGGTGACGGCCTGCCGGTAGTGGTGGTCGACGAGGTCGCCGCAGGCGAACACGCCCGGCAGGTTCGTCTGGGTCGCCGGGTGGTCGACGAGCACGTAGCCGTTGTCGTCGAGGTCGACCTGGCCGCCGAGCAGCTCGGAGCGGGGGTCGTGCCCGATGGCGATGAACAGCCCGGTGGCGTCGAGCTCGCGGGTGTCCCCGGTGACGGTGTCGACCAGCGTGACCCCGGTGAGCTTGTCGGCGCCGTGGATCGCCTGCACGGCGGAGTTCCAGGCGAACTCGATCTTGGGGTCGGCCAGGGCGCGCTCCTGCATGATCTTGGAGGCGCGCATCTCGTCGCGACGCACGATCAGCGTGACCTTGCTGCCGAAGCGGGACAGGAAGGTGGCCTCCTCCACGGCGGAGTCACCGCCGCCGACGACCGCGATGTGCTGCTCGCGGAAGAAGAAGCCGTCGCAGGTCGCGCACCACGAGACGCCGTGCCCGGAGAGACGGTCCTCGTCGGGAAGCCCGAGCTTGCGGTAGCCCGAGCCGGTGGCCAGCACGACCGCGCGGGCCCGGTGCTCGGTGCCGGCGCCGTCGGTGACGACCTTGACGTCACCGGTCAGGTCCATCGCGGTGATGTCGTCGGCGACCATCTCGGCGCCGAAGCGCTCGGCCTGCGCGCGCATGTCGTCCATCAGCTGCGGACCCATGATGCCGTCCCGGAAGCCGGGGAAGTTCTCCACCTCGGTGGTGTTCATCAGCGCACCGCCGGCAGTCACCGCGCCCTCGAAGACGAGCGGCTCGAGGTTCGCGCGGGCGGCGTACACGGCGGCGGTGTAGCCCGCCGGACCGGACCCGACGATGATCAGGTTGCGGATGGTCTCGCTGGTGCTGGTCATCGGTGGCAGGTGCCTCTTCCGGGTGTCGCGGGGATGGTCTCGCCGTACGGCGGGTCGTGCATGGGAACGAATCCTAGGGGCCGGGCATTCCCGGCGCACCCGCTCGCGGGCTCGGCGAGGCCAGTGGGCCGGTGTCATCAGGCGTCAGCAGCGGGTCAGCGGATCGTGGTCTCGCGGACCGGCTGGATCGGGTCGTCGCAGGAGTAGATCCGCGCCGCACGCGTCCCGTCCGACCCAGGAGCGTCGTCGAGCACCAGGCTGGACGCCGCCCCGTCCAGCACGACGTCGACGAGCGTCTGGTCTCCTTCGACCGACGGGCGGGCGCAGTCTGCCCCGCTGTCCGGGGCCGCCAGATCGTCCGCGGAGCGCGGCGGCGCCGTCGCACGCGCCACCCGCCGCAGGTCGGCCGGCAGCGTCGCGGTGCGCAGCCGGTACGGCCCCGCCGAGGAGGTGAGGGCCTCGGGCGCTGCGCCGTCCACGTCGCCCCCGGTCGGGTCGGGTGCCGACTTCTCGGCCTGGCCCGCGGACCCCCCGGCGTCCGCCTCCATGTCACTGCTGCTCATGGCGTCGCCGGACGAGCCGGCGAGCCCGTAGCCACCGGTCGCCACGGCCCCTCCGGCCAGCGCGAGCACCGCCACCGTGGCGGCGGCGACCAGGACCTGGGGCCAGCGCCGCGGTCGGCGGGCGGCCAGGTCGTCGCGGGCGCCGTCGCCGGATCCGCCGGTGTCGCTGGTGCTGCCGGGCCGCGCCGCGGGCGCCGCACGCAGCGTGCGGCTCCGTGAGAGATCGGCCAGCAGCGCGTCGAGCTGGGCACCGACCGCGCTCGGCAACGGCGCCGGACCCTCGCCCTCGGCGGTGGCCGCCAGCGCGCGCCGCACCTGCTCCTCCTGCTCGGGCGTCACGGTCGCTCACCTCCTCGCATGCGGTCCGGGCGTGCCGTGGGCGTGGTGCCCGCCGGGGGTGGGACGCGCGGCTCGGCCGGAGGGTTCCGCTGGTCGGCGAGCAGCGGCAGCAGTCGAGCCCGTCCCCGTGAGCAGCGGCTCTTCACGGTGCCCGGCGCGCAGTCCAGGATGACGGCCACCTCCTCGACCCGGTAGCCCTCCATGTCGAGCAGCACCAGGGCCGCCCGCTGGTCGGGCGGGAGGGTGTCGAGCGCGGCGAGCACCTGGTCGCGTCGTTCCCGGTCGACCAGCAGGTCCGCGGGGTCGAGCAGGTCGAGCCCCGTCCGCGAGCGTCCCGGGGTGCTCCTCGAGGTCGTCGGGCAGAGGGTCGGCCCGGCGCACCTTGCGACGGCGCAGCCGGTCCAGGCAGGCGTTGACCACGATCCGGTGCAGCCAGGTGGTGACCGCCGCGTCGCCGCGGAAGGACTCGGCGCGCCGGAACGCGGCGATCATCGCCTCCTGGAGCGCGTCGGCCGCGTCCTCCGGATCGCCGGTGGTGCGCAGCGCCACCGCCCAGAGCCGGTCGCGGTGCCGTCCGAACAGCGTGCCGAAGGCGTCCGGGTCGCCCGCGACGTGCGCGCGCAGCAGGGCGCGGTCGTCGGGCCCCTGGTCGTCGGCCCCCGCGTCGTACGACGTCCCGCTCATGACCGGACGGTGATCTCCGCGATCTTCCCCTGGAAGCCGCCGGGCACCGCGGGCACCTTGGTCAGCCAGACCACCAGCCAGCGCGTGGTGACCGGCGCGTCGGGGGTGAGGGTGGCGCGGGCGCCGGCGTCCTGGACCGTCGCCACCGTCTCGAGGCCGTCCGTGCCGGTCGGGGCGGACGAGCTCCCTGCGCCGTCGGGAGCGGCCAGCAGCTCCACCGTCGTGCCGGTGCCCAGGAGGGCGAGCCGGACGCTGCTGACGTCGGTCGGCTTCCCGAGGTCGAGGAGCAGGCCCACGCCGCTCTTGAGCCCGCCGAGCTCGGGGTTGCCGCGGTAGGTCAGGGTCTGCCAGGCGGTGCCGGGCTTGCCGTCGACGGCCAGGGGGGCGAGGTCCGGGTTCTCCTCCGGCGGGTCGCCCTCGGGGTCGAAGTCCGCGACCTCGGCGATGTCACGCGCTGGGGCGCCGGTGCGGACGAGGACGGCTCGGCGCTCGGGGAGACGTCCGCCCCGGGGTCGGCGCTGTCCCCGCTCCCGCCCAGGTTGACGGCGAAGACGATGGCAAGCACCACCACGACGACTCCGGCGATCGCCGCCGCGAGGCGCAGCCAGCTCCTGCCCGGGGCCTCCTCGACGCCGGGGGATCCCCAGGCGGCCCGGCGTGCGGCGGAGTCCTCGTCGGGGCTCTCGTCGGGACCCCAGTGCGAGGGCACCGGCCCGTTGCCGGGCCCCGTGCTCCGGGGGTCGGGCCGGTCGTCGTCGTGGCCGCCGGTGCCCACGAAGCCGCCGAGGAAGGAGCCGGTGTCGCGCAGCCGCGAGCGCCCGTGGCCCGAGGTGGACTCGGCGGGGGTCTCCGGCGAGGGGCCCCGCCCGGGGGTGGCGCGGGCGGCGGGTGCGCGGTCGCGCGCCCGGTCGGCCTCGTCGTCGGCGAACAGCGGTCGCTGCGCGGGGGTCGGCGTCGCGGCGGCGGGAGCTGCGGGACGCGGCGGGTGGTCGTCCTCGCGGGCCCAGGCCGATCCGGGCGCGCCGAAGAACGACGGCACCCCCGCCTGCGTGGCCTCGGGGTCTGCCGGCCGAGGCCGGTGCGTGCGGACCCACCGCCACGGTCGCCTCCCCGTCGGTCACCGGCAGCGCGCCGGTCGCGCCGAGCTCGCCGGTGTCGGTGTCGCTGCCGTGGCCGGGAGCGGGGTGCAGCTGGGTCGGAGGGCCGGCGTCGCCGTCCGGGGCCGCAGCACTGGCCTGGTCGAACTGGCCTGCCTGGCCGGCCGCCGCCGCGGCGGACCCGCCGGTCGCGAGGTCCGCGAGGCCGGGGAGCGATCCCAGCTCGGACAGGTCGTCGTGCTCCAGCATCGCGGTCGGCTCGAGCACGCCGAGAGCGGCACCGGCCGGGTCGCCGATGTAGTCGCTGAGCGCGGCGTAGATCTCGTGCGCGGTCATGATCGGCACCGAGTCCGTCTCGTGGGCCTCGGCGTTGAGGACCCGGTCGCAGATCGCGTCGAGCGGCCGGGGCACGCCGGCGCGCACCCGCCGCGGCCGCAGCGGGTGGCCGTGCTCGGCGGGCGCCGCCGGCAGCGGTCGAGCCCTCGGTGCCCGGCCAGCGGCCGACCAGGGACGCGTAGAGCAGGCCGGCCAGGTTGAGCACGTCGCCCTCGTGGGCGCTGACCGGGTCGCCACCGGTGACCCGGCGCTGCTCGCGTCCGCGGAGCACGGCGTCGACGACGAAGCCGATCAGCTTGACCGAGCCGGCCTCGGTGACCAGGACGTTCTCGGGAAGCAGCCGTCCGTGGGCGACCCCGTTGCGGTGCGCGATCGAGATCGCCTCGGCCACCTCCTTGACCACCCAGGCCGCCCGGCGCGGGGACAGCAGGCCCTCGGCGAGCAGCCGGTCGAGGGAGATCCCGGACCCCCACTCGTTGACGACGTAGACGACGCCGTCCTCCTCGGCGGCGTCGAGCACCCGCAGCAGGTGGCCGTCGCTGACCAGGGCGGAGGTGCGGGCGGCGGTGAGCATCGAGGCGGCGCGCGGGTCGGAGTCGGCGAGCACGTGCACGGCGACGTTGCGGGCGAGGATCTGGTCGGTGGCCCGCCAGAAGCGGGCACCCTCGGTGTCGTCGAGCAGGTCCTCGAGCTTGAACCGTCCCGCCAGGACGGTCCCCGGTCCGAACGCTGCGTCGCTCACGGCCCTCCCTCTCTGCCCCTGGAGCACGATCTGGTGGGTGTCGCCGCCCCGGCGGCCCATGCGTACGGCGGTCGGTGTCCGGCTCAGCGTCGCAGGCGCGAGGTGACCAGGCCCAGCATTCCGGTCACTTCGCCGATCCGGAGCAGCCGGGCGAGCACCAGGTAGACCAGCACGTCGACCAGCCCGGTCGCCCCGAGCACCACCAGGGCGCGGACCTTGCCGCCGCTCGCGCCGGGACGGACCTCGCCCACCGGCCACAGGGCCTCGACGCCGTACCGGACGCCCCAGGCGGCCAGCGCGGCGAGCCCGGCGGCGAGCAGGAGCCGCACCAGGAAGCGCAGCAGCCTCGGCGTCTCGAGACCGCCGAGGATGCGGCGGAGCAGCGAGTAGGAGCCGATCGCGCCGACCAGGTAGGCGCCGGCGTAGGCCAGCACGAGACCGGGTGCGGTGCCCGACGGCGACACCGACCGGGTCAGCAGCACCGCCAGGGCGATGTTGGTCGCGGCGATCACGCACTGCACCCAGAACACCGTGCGGGTGCGCTCCAGGGCGTAGAAGCCGCGCAGCATCAGGTAGTGCGTGGTGAAGAAGACCAGCCCGGGGGCGAACAGCGCCAGCGCCATCGCGAAGTCACGGATGCTCGAGCGCGCCGCGCCGTAGCCGATCATCACGTTGCTCAGGTCGACGGCGATCACCGGCAGCAGCAGCGCGAACGGGATGATCAGGCAGTAGGCCGTACGCAGCGTCGAGGCCACGCTGCGGGCCACGCCGCGCAGGTCGGCGTCCGCGGCGAAGGCCGACAGCCGCGGCAGCATCGCGGTCGCCAGGGAGACCGTCGCGATCGAGTGCGGCACCATCGTGAGCAAGAAGGCGTTGGAGTAGATCGTGTAGCCGGTGCCGTTGTCAGCGGCCGCCCCGCCGCACGCCTGCGTCACCGCCCCCGCGGTTCCCGACGAGGCGATCCGGACCACGACCGTGTAGGCGATCTGGTTGACGATCACGAACGCCACGGTCCAGACGCCCAGGCGCAGGGTGTGCCCCAGGCCGGTGCCGCGGAAGTCGAAGCGCGGGCGGAAGGTGAAGCCGGCCCGTCGCAGGAAGGGCACCAGCACCAGCAGCTGGATGGCGATGCCGGCGGTCGACCCGAGCCCGAGCAGCAGCTCCTGGGAGGTGGTGTAGCCACCGACCGTCGAGCCGGGCCCGGAGATCGCGGCGGGGTCGGTCGGCCCGGCGCCGCACAGGTCCCGGACCGGACCGAAGGACCACAGGTAGACCGCCAGGACGCTCACCGAGATCACGTTGTTCGCGATCGGCGCCCACATCATCGGCCCGAAGCTGCCGCGCGCGTTGAGCACCTGACCGACCAGGACGTACATGCCGTAGAAGAAGACCTGCGGCAGGCAGAAGCGCGCGAAGTCGATCACCGACTCCCGCTGCACGGCGAGCTCGGGGCTGAAGAAGCTGCCGTCGAGGAAGAGCCGCATCAGCGCGGGCGCCGCGATCACCAGGACGGCCGTGACGCCGGCCAGGAAGAGCGCGGCCAGCGTGATGATCCGGTTGGTGTAGCCCTCGCCCTGGTCGGGGTCGTTCTTCATCGCCCGCACCAGCTGCGGCACCAGGACGGCGTTGAAGACGCCGCCGGCGAGCAGGATGTAGAGCATGTTCGGGACCGTGTTGGCGATCGTGAACACGTCGGCGTGCAGCTGGGTGCCGAGCGCCGCCGCGAGCAGCGCGTTGCGGACGAAGCCGCTCATCCGGGACACGACGGTCCCGGCGGCCATCACGGCGCTGGAGGACAGGATCCCTGCGTCCGCGCCCTCCTCGTCCGAGCTGTCGCCGGGCCGGGTGGAGCGGCTCATACGTCGATCTCGCGGCCGGGCCGGTCGGCCGGCCGATGCGGGCCGGAGGGGTCCGCGACGTCCGCGACCGTCGTACCGCCGCCCGGGGAGTCCGCACCGGGGAGCAGCGGACCGTGCGTGCGGCGTCGGCGCCGGACCCGCCGGAAGAGCCGGAAGCCGATCGCGAGGAACAGCACGGCGCCTCCGGCGGCCATGATGGCCCAGATGACGGCGCCGACCTGGCTGGTGCGCACGGTCAGCTGGGTGAGGCTGCCCACCGGGGCGCCGGCGGAGGTCACGGCGTAGACGGTCACGGCGTGCACGCCGATGTCGTCGGCGGACGCGTCGATCCGCACCGCGCTGCGCTGGCCGGGCCCGAGCGTCACCGAGCGGGGCGTGGTGAGCCTGAGCCCCGGCCCGCGTGCGACGGCCTTGACCCCGACGGTGACCCGTCGGTCCAGGTCGTTGACCAGGGTGACCGAGATGCCGCCGCGCTCGCCCGACATCATCACGAAGCTCGGGCCCTCGACCCGGACCTGCTGCATCTGCGAGCGCACGTAGGAGCCGGTCGCCTGTGCCTGGGCCCGGCTCCGTGCCGGGTTCTGGCGGGCGGCGGTCGAGGAGGACAGCAGCGCGGTCCGGCGCAGCTGGTCGTCGACGGTGTCGTTGTCGCTCAGCAGCCGCGCGAACGTCCCTCCGACCGAAATGACGTCGCGGGTGGCGCGCAGGTTGGCCAGCGGGACCCGGGCGCGGGCGTCGGCACGCGGATAGCGCAGCGACCCCACCGTCGGCGGGCCGCTCTCGGACGGCTCGGAGGCGTCCGCGCCACCAGCCGCCGGGGACTGCGGCGCGGTGGCCACCACCGAGGGCAGGTCGACCTGGGTCAGCCAGGGCTGGTCCAGGCCGTCGAAGAAGGCGGCCTCCTGCCAGCGCTCGCCCGGCTCCCAGTACGGCGGCAGCGAGACGACCAGCGGCTCGGTCCGCTGCTCGGACAGGGCGTGCAGGGCCGTGTCGGCCAGCACCCGCTGCCGCACCGCCAGCGCTTCATAGCGCTCGCCCGGCTGCGGACCGCCGGCACCGGCGGCCGCGTCCGCGAGGGCCACCGGGGCACCCTCCCCGTCTCGGACGACCGGACCGGCTCCCGGCTGACGGTCGGGGTAGGCGTCGTCGGAGAGCAGCACCGAGGTGTCGCCGGGCACCCGGCGCAGGGCGGAGGGGGGCAGGAGACCGGTGGCGGGCGCGACGACGGGGCGGGCGGCCTCGACGCCGTACGTCGGCAGGGTGGAGGCGGTGAGGTCCGTGGCGTCGCCGAAGACGCCGTCGGGCCCGACCGCAGGCGTCCCGGCGGTCCTGCCCAGGGGTCTGCCCAGGGCGGAGGCGACGTCGAGGTCGGCGTACGGCAGCCCGAGGACCGTGTGCTCGGGTGCCTGCCGGCGCAGCTCGTCGAGCCACCTGCGGGCCGCTTGAGCCTCCGGGGTCGGTTCGGCCTCAGCGGTGGGGTCGGCCTCCTCGTCGCCGGCCTCGTCGTCGCCGGCCTCGTCGTCGCCGGACTCCGACGGGGAGGGGGTCGCGGCTCCCGGGGTCTGCGCGCCAGGGTTGCGGCGGGTCGAGCCGGTGTCGAGCGGGGGGTTGTCGCGCGCCACGGACTCGGCGGCGTCCAGCACCGCGGGGTCGAGCAGCCAGGTCAGCGGCGCGTTGGTGCGCCCGCTGAGCCGGAGCACCCGGTCCAGCCGTCCCGCGACGTCCAGGGACCGCTGCCAGCCCGGCAGCCGCAGCAGCCGGCCCGCCGCACCCCGCCGTACGTCGGCGCGCAGCGGGACGACGAGCGCCAGGCGGGTGTCCACGCCCTGCCGGACCAGGTCGGGCGGCACCAGCGGCAGGAAGGTCCGGTTGCGGCCGTCGGCCACCAGGTCGCGGGCACCCTGCTGGCCGCCCAGCACGTGCACGCCGAGCCAGTAGACGCCTGCCTGCGTGCCGATGCCGAGGTCGTCGCGGGGCACGGAGAGCCGGTAGGCCGTGGACTCGCCGGGGGCGAGGTCGCCGACCTCGTCGTAGCGCCCGGCCGTGGCGATCCGCTCCCCGATCTCGGAGGCCGGCTCGGTGCGGGCTGCCTCGGCGAGGTCGGCCCGCGTCGTGATCGGGGTCGAGCCGGTGAGCAGGTAGACGCGCAGGTCGTCCCAGGTCTCCCCGGAGGTGTTGGTCACCACGCCGGTGACGGTGACGCGCCCCCGAGGCCGGGTCGGGACGGCGCCGGGGGTGAGGGTGTCGATGCTGACCGCGAGCGGCTCGGCCTCGTCCTCCTCCGCGGCGGCGGCCGCCGGGGTGCTCACCGGGCTGACCAGCGTCGCTGCCGCCAGCGCCAGGGCCGCCAGCAGGCAGGCCGCAGCGCGGGACGGACGGGGACGGGTCACACGGGCCAGGCTAGTGGTCGTGGCCGAGGGACCGGCGCGCCACCGGTAGAGTCGTCGGCCGTGTCCACCCAGCCCCCCTCGAGTCCGGCGAGCCCGGCCGATCGCGCCGTCCCCGCGGCCGCCGCGCCGGCGAACCTGCGCGAGGCCCAGGACAACGCGGTGCGCGAGCTGCTCCGGATCGCGCCGGTGGTGGACGAGCTCGGCGCCCTGTTCACCGCGGCCGGCGAGCAGCTCGCGCTGGTCGGTGGCCCGGTCCGCGACGCGATGCTGGGCCGGCTGCACCACGACCTCGACCTGACCACGTCGGCGCACCCGGACGTGACCGAGAGGCTGCTCGCCGGCTGGGCCGACGCGGTGTGGGACCTCGGCAAGGCGTTCGGCACGATCGGCGCCCGCAAGGGCCCCTGGCAGATCGAGGTGACGACGTACCGGACCGAGGCCTACGCGAGCGACTCCCGCAAGCCGGCGGTGGCGTACGGCGAGACGCTGGCCGGCGACCTCGGCCGGCGCGACTTCACGGTCAACGCGATGGCGGTGACCCTGCCCGGCCGGGTGTTCGAGGACCCCTACGACGGCATGGTCGACCTGGCCCGCGGCGTGCTGCGCACCCCCGGCACGCCGGAGGCCTCCTTCTCCGACGACCCGCTGCGGATGATGCGGGCCGCGCGCTTCGCCGCCCAGCTCGGCTTCACCGTCGACCCCGACGTGGTCCGGGCGATGACCGAGATGGCCGAGCGGATCGAGATCGTCTCCGCGGAGCGGGTCCGCGACGAGCTGGTCAAGCTGGTGACGGCGCCGCACCCGCGCCAGGGCCTGCGGCTGCTCGTCGAGACCGGCCTCGCCGAGCGGGTGCTGCCCGAGCTGCCCGCGCTGGCGCTGGAGCGCGACGAGCACCACCGCCACAAGGACGTCTACGAGCACACGCTGACCGTGCTCGAGCAGACCATCGACCTCGAGGGCCGGCTGCCCGGTGGCGGCCCGGACTTCGTGTCCCGCTTCGCCGCGCTGATGCACGACGTCGGCAAGCCCCGCACCCGCCGCTTCCAGGACGACGGCACCGTCACCTTCCACCACCACGACGTGGTCGGCGCGAAGCTGACCCGCAAGCGGATGAAGGCCCTGCGCTTCGCCAACGACACCATCGACGCGGTCGCCGAGCTCGTCGAGCTGCACCTGCGCTTCCACGGCTACGGCTCGGGGGAGTGGACCGACAGCGCGGTGCGCCGCTACGTCCGGGACGCCGGCGGCCAGCTCGAGCGCCTGCACGTGCTGACCCGCGCCGACTGCACCACCCGCAACCGGCGCAAGGCCGAGCGCCTCCGTCGCACCTACGACGACCTCGAGCACCGGATCGCGCGGCTCGCCGAGGAGGAGGAGCTGGCCTCGATCCGGCCCACCCTCGACGGCAACCAGATCATGGCGATCCTGGGCATCGGCCCGGGCCGCGAGGTCGGCCAGGCCTACGGGTTCCTGCTCGAGCTGCGGATGGACGAGGGCCCGCAGACCCCGGAGCAGGCCGAGGCCGCGCTGCGCGCCTGGTGGGCTGCGCGCTGACCGTTTACCAGGGGATGCAGCGAATCTTTCGCTGACCACGGTGAACTTCCCATGGGCAGAGACAGTTCTCCATGGGCAGCCGGGCACGCCCGGCCCGCGTCGTACGCCGTCCGCCCCGCGTCGTACGGCGAGCCGCAGCGGCGAACGGGCGACGTCGCTACGCTCGGGCGCATGCAGAGTGACCTCTTCGCCCAGGCCAACCTCGAGGTACAGGGCGACCGGTTCGCCCTGCAGAACCCCCAGCTGCTCCGGGTCGCGCTCGGCGGCGACGTGCTGGCGGTCAAGGGCGCGATGGTGGCGTTCCAGGGGCAGGTCCGCTTCGACCACGAGAAGGCCGGCAGCGTCGGCAAGCTGCTGAAGAAGATGGTCACCAGCGAGGACATGCCGCTGATGCGCGTCTCGGGCCAGGGCGAGGTGTTCTTCGCCAACGAGGCCGGCTACGTCTACCTCGTCCAGCTCGGCGGCGACGGCATCAGCGTCAACGGCCGCAACCTGCTGGCCTTCGACGCGTCGTTGCAGTGGGACATCAACCGGGTCAAGGGCGCTGGGATGATGTCCGGCGGGCTCTTCAACACCACCGTCTCCGGCACCGGCACCGCGGCCCTGTGCACGGTGGGTCACCCGGTGGTCCTGGACTGCTCGCAGCAGCCGACGTACGTCGACGTGCAGGCCGCGGTGGCGTGGTCGTCGAACCTCGTGCCCCAGGTGGTCAGCTCGATGAACTTCAAGTCGCTGCTGCGCGGCGGCTCGGGGGAGGCCTTCCAGTACGCCTTCCACGGACCCGGGTTCGTCGTCGTCCAGCCCTCGGAGTGGGCGCCGGTCACGCAGGGCCAGAACAGCGGCGGGGGCGGCGGCATCATCGGCGACCTGCTCGGCGGCAACTGACCCGCCGACTCAGACGGCGCGCCGGCCCTCGGCCGCCTCGGCCACGATCCGCGCGACCCGTCCGGCTCGGGTCTCCTCGCGCTTGGCCTGACGCAGCCAGTCGAGGACGGCGCGCTTCGCCGAGCGCGGGAAGGCGTCGTAGTGCTCGCGCGCAGCCGGCACGGCATCGAGGGCGGCCCTCAGCTCGGGCGGCTCGACGAGGTTCTCGACGTCGTCCAGCGCCGACCAGGAGCCGTTGTCCTTGGCCCGGTCGACGACGGTCTGACCCGCCGGCTGCATCCGCCCCGAGGCGACCAGCCGGTCCACGTGCGCCTTGTTGATCCGCGACCAGCCGCTGGTGGCCGTCCGGGGCGTCACCAGGAGCGAGGTCCGGTCGTCGTCGACCCGCTGACCCTCGGTGTCGACCCAGCCCCAGGCCAGCAGCTCCGGCACGAGCTCGCCCCAGGACACCGCCGGTCCGCGTCCTCTTCTTCCACAGGATCAGCCACGCGCCGCGGCGATCGGCGTGGTGTGCGCGCAGCCAGGCGTGCAGGTCGTCGAGGTGCTCCACCACGACGCGCTCGTGCTCGTCCGCCCGCATGGGAAGAACGCTAGCGCCGGGCGCCGACGGTCACCCGGGTGACGCGGGCGTACCAGAACGCCGTCACGAGGTAGCCGAGCGAGATCGCCGCCAGGACGACGTAGGACTTGCCGTCCTCGGGGAGCACCACCGCGCCCACCACGGCGGCCGCCACGAAGGCGACGTTGAAGATCACGTCGTACAGCGAGAACACCCGGCCGCGGTAGGCGTCGTCGACGTGGGTCTGCACGAGCGTGTCCACCACGATCTTGATGCCCTGGCTGGCCAGACCCAGCACGAACGCCGCCACCAGCAGCGCCGGCACGGTGTACAGCGCGCCCGGGAACACCTGCGTCACCGCGGCCGCACCGAGCAGGCCGAGCACCCAGGTGCGCCGCGCGATCCGCTCGGTCACGATCGGGGTCAGGAACGCCGCGGTCACGAAGCCGAGCCCGCTGACCAGCACCGCCACCGACAGGCCGTTGAACGCCGCGTCGACCTCGTCGGGACTGTGGAAGTAGTTGCGGTACAGCAGGATCAACGACACCGTCGAGATGCCGTAGAAGAAGCGGTGCGCACCGATCGCCGTCAGGCCGTACGCCGCGTCGCGACGCTGTGAGAGATGGCGCAGACCGTCGACCAGGCCGCGCACCACGGTGCCGTGCGGCGTCGCGCATCGCAGGTCGTGCGACGGCCACGTCGGGGCCGAGCAGGTCGCGCGGGATCCGGAGCGCGAGCGAGCCGGCGACGCCGTACAGCACCATCGCGAGCAGCAGCACGCCCAGGTCGCTGTCGACGCCCAGCGCACCCCACACCGCGCGCGCGCCGGTGCCGCTCGCGAGTCCGATGAGGAACGCCAGCGTGCCGGCGGTCGGTGTCAGCGCGTTGGCGGTGATCAGGTCGGACTCGTCGACGACGTGCGGGAGCGACGCGGAGAGGCCGGCGAGCAGGAAGCGGTTGACCGACAGGCACGCCAGGATCAGCACGAACAGGCCGGCGCCGTGGACGTCGGCACGGACCGCGATCGCGAGCAGCCCGACCAGTCCGACCCGGACGAAGTTCGACCAGGCCAGCACCTGGCGCCGCGACCAGCGGTCCAGGAGCACCCCGACGAAGGGTCCGAGCACGCTGAACGGCAGCAGCACGAGGGCCAGACCGCCGGCGATCGCCCCCGGCGAGGGTGCGCGCTCGGGGGCGAACACGACGTACGACGCCAGCGCGACCTGGAACACGCCGTCGGTGAACTGGCTGGCGAACCGGACCGCGAACAGCCGACGGAACCACGTCCCGCGCAGCAGGTGCACGAGGTGGCGCAGGGCCGTCATGGGGCCGTCGTCGCAGGAGTCATCGGGCGGTCACGCGCTGATCCTCTCGCGGCGGCCGGCTCGCCGTACGGCGCCGACGGATCGTCGTACTTCCCAGGGAAACGTCGCTCCCCACGGGAAGGTTCCCGTGGGGAGCGAAAGATTCGCTGCATCCCCTGGTAATCAGGGGGGCTGCGGTCAGCGGTCGACGTCGCCGCGGATGAACGCCTCGACACCGGCGCGACCC
Source organism: uncultured Actinomycetota bacterium (assembly GCA_963845655.1). Classification (GTDB taxonomy): domain Bacteria; phylum Actinomycetota; class Actinomycetes; order Propionibacteriales; family Nocardioidaceae; genus Nocardioides_B. Next base: position 52,775 of record CAWJTB010000016.1, read on the forward strand.
TGGTCGTCGGGCCGCTGCACCGGCGGGGACTTCATCAGGTAGGTCGAGGCCGAGTCGATCGGGCCGCCGAGGCCGCGGTCCATCGCGATCTTGCAGGCGCGGAGGGCGTCGATGATGATGCCGGCGCTGTTCGGGGAGTCCCAGACCTCGAGCTTGTACTCCATGTTCAGCGGCACGTCGCCGAACGCGCGACCCTCGAGCCGGACGTAGGCCCACTTGCGGTCGTCGAGCCACGGCACGTAGTCGGACGGGCCGATGTGCACGTTGCGGGCGCCGAGGTCGTGGTCGATGTTGGAGGTCACGGCCTGTGTCTTGGAGATCTTCTTCGACTCCAGGCGGTCACGCTCGAGCATGTTCTTGAAGTCCATGTTGCCGCCGACGTTGAGCTGGAAGGTGCGGTCCAGCGTGACGCCGCGGTCCTCGAACAGCTTGGCCAGCACCCGGTGGGTGATGGTCGCGCCGACCTGCGACTTGATGTCGTCGCCGACGATCGGGACGCCGGCGTCCGCGAACTTCTTGGCCCACTCGGGGTCGGAGGCGATGAAGACCGGGAGCGCGTTGACGAAGCCGACGCCGGCGTCGATCGCGCACTGGGCGTAGAACTTGTCGGCCACCTCGGAGCCCACCGGCAGGTAGGAGACGAGGACGTCGACCTTCGCCTCGCGCAGCGCCGCGACGACGTCCACGGGCTCGGCGTCGGACTCGTCGATCGTCATCCGGTAGTACTTGCCGAGGCCGTCGTGGGTCGGGCCACGCTGGACCGTGACGCCGAGGGGCGGCACGTCGGCGATCTTGATCGTGTTGTTCTCGGAGTTGTTGATCGCCTCGGAGAGGTCGAAGCCGACCTTCTTGGCGTCGACGTCGAACGCGGCGACGAACTCGACGTCGCCGACGTGGTAGTCGCCGAACTTGACGTGCATGAGACCGGGAACCGACCCGTCCGGGTCGGCGTTGCGGTAGTACTCCACGCCCTGGATCAAGGAAGTGGCGCAGTTGCCCACTCCGACGATTGCTACGCGTACCGAACCCATCGGGCTTCTCCTCGGTGTCAGATGGTGCCTTGGTCGATGCTTCTGTCAGTGCTGCTGTCGTATCGAGGTCCGGGTCGTGCCTGGGCCGGACCGGTGCGCGTCAAGGAGCCTGCGGAGCGTCCACGGGCGGCGGTGCCGGGTCGATGACGTGCGAGTCGTCCTCGCGCCGCTCGGCGTTGATGAGCTCCGAGAGCCAGCGGACCTCGCGCTCCACCGACTCGACGCCGTGCCGCTGGAGCTCCATCGCGTAGCGGTCCATCTGCTTCTCGGTGACCTCGAGCTGGTGCTGCACCCGGTCGAGGCGCTCCTGGAGGCGGCTGCGCCGGCCCTCCAGGATTCGCAGCCGGGCCCCGATGTCGGTGCGGCCGAAGAACGCGAAGCGGACGTCGAAGTTGTCGTCCTCCCACGCGGAGGGCCCGACGTCGGCCATCACGTGGGCGAACCGGGAGTCCCCGGCGGGCGTGAGCTCGTAGACGATCCGCTGCCGACGGCTGGTCGCCCCCGGCTCGGGCGCCGTGACGTGCTCGGCGATCCAGCCGGCCTTGAGCATCTTCTTCAGGGCGGGGTAGAGCGAGCCGTAGGACAGCAGGCGACCCCAGCCCAGCACCCCGTTGACCTGCTTGCGCAGCTCGTAGCCGTGCATGGGCGACTCGTGCAGCAGTCCGAGGACTGCCAGCTCGAGGGTCTCGCCTCTGCGTGCCACGGGTGCTCCTGTTCGGGTCGAGGTATCGGGGCTTCCTATCGCCACAACATATCGCATCGATATATCGCACGGGTAAACCCGCAGGTCCGCGCGTGCCGACGGTCCCGCCTGGGCACCCCCCACCCGCCTGGGTCGTGCCCGGGTCGTGGGGATCTGCCCCTATCCTGGGCGCGACCTCCGAGGGGGTCTCGACCCCCCGCGACCACGGAAGGCCCTTCGTTGTGAGTGCTCAGCGCAAGCCCGGCTCGTCGGCCGGCAGCCGCAAGGCGACCGGCTCCTCGAGCGCGTCTCGTCCTCCCTCCCGCAAGGCGACCGGCGGCAAGGGCGGCAAGCCCCCTCGGAGCCTGTTCCGCCGGCTGCTGCGGTGGGCGCTGTTCGGGCTGCTCGGGCTCTTCCTGCTCGGGTGCGCGGCCGTCGCCTACGGCTACACCGCGACCAACATCCCGGACCCCAACGAGGACTTCCAGACCCAGACCACGTTCGTCTTCTACTCCGACGGCAAGACCGAGATCGGCCGGTTCGCGGACCAGAACCGCACCAGCATCGCGCTCTCCGACGTGCCGAAGAACGTCCAGGACGCCGTGATCGCCGCGGAGGACCGCACCTTCTACACCAACCGGGGCATCGACCCGAAGGGCATCCTGCGGGCCGCCTTCAGCAACGCCCGCGGCAATGCCACGCAGGGCGCCTCGACGATCACCCAGCAGTACGTCAAGGTCTTCTACCTCTCCCAGGAGCGCACCCTGACCCGCAAGGTGAAGGAGGCGTTCGTCTCGCTGAAGCTGCAGCGCACCCAGTCCAAGGACGAGATCCTCCAGGGCTACCTGAACACCATCTACTTCGGGCGGGGGGCCTACGGCATCCAGGCCGCCGCCCAGGCGTACTTCGACAAGGACGCGAAGGACCTGACCGCCGCCGAGGGCGCCGTGCTCGCCTCGGTGCTGAACTCCCCGAGCGCCCTGGACCCGGCCAACGGCAAGGAGGCTCAGGAGCGGCTGCTCGGCCGCTACCAGTACGTCCTGTCCGGGATGGCCACCGCGGGCGACATCACCTCCGAGGAGGCCGACCGCGCCAAGCAGGCGCTGCCGAAGTTCCCGAAGATCCGCACCGAGGACCGCTTCGGGGGCCAGAAGGGCCACATGATGGCGCTGGTGAAGAAGGAGCTGATCCGGGAGGGCTTCGACGACCAGGAGATCAGCGGCGGCGGACTGCGGGTCACCACCACCTTCACGCGCAAGGCGATGCGGGCCGCCGAGGACGCCGTCAAGGCGCAGAAGCCCAAGGGTCTCAAGAAGCTGCACGTCGCCGTCGCCTCGATCGACCCGGCGAACGGTGCCCTGCGCGGCATGTACGGCGGTCAGGACTATCTCGACAGCCAGCTCAACTGGGCCGCCAGCGGGAGCCAGCCGGGCTCGGCCTTCAAGCCGTTCGCGCTCGCGGCCGGGATCGAGGACGGCTTCTCGCTCAAGAGCACCTTCGCCGGCAACTCGCCCTTCGAGTTCCCCGATGGCACCAACGTCGTCAACGAGGGTCCGGGCGACGGCAACGACTACGGCGCCGCGATCCCGCTCACCACGGCGACCGAGGAGTCGGTGAACACCGCCTACGTCGACCTCACCCAGCAGATGGACGACGGTCCGCAGAAGGTGCTCGAGATGGCCCGCGCCCTGGGCATCCCCAAGACGGTCCGGGACCTCGAGCCGACGGCGGGCATCGCGCTGGGCTCGGCGACGATCAGCGCCATCGACATGGCCAACGCCTACGGCACCCTCGCCGAAGGGGGGAAGGCGAAGGCCTGGTACACCGTCGCTCAGGTGGACGACGCCGACGGCAGCAGCCGCTACAAGGCGAAGAAGAAGACCCGGCGCGCGCTGCCCGAGGACATCAACCGCGACGTCAGCTTCGCCCTGCAGCAGGTGGTCCAGAACGGCACCGGCGCCAACGCGAAGGCGCTCGGCCGTCCGGCGGCCGGCAAGACCGGCACCGCCACCAACAGCGACGGCAACGTCTCCTCGTCGTGGTTCGTGGGCTACACCCCCCAGCTGGCCACCGCTGTCATGTACGCCCGCGGCGACGGCAACGACAACCTCAACTGCGTCAAGCCGACCGGCAAGGTGTGCGAGCCCGGCTACCTGGTGCCGTACTTCGGGGCGGAGTACCCCACCAAGACCTGGACGGCCGCGATGCGGGCGGCCCTCGAGGGCACCGACGTCGAGGACTTCCCGCCGCCGGCCAACGTCAAGGCGACCAACGACGCGAGCAAGGAGCAGCCGACCGCCACGCCGACCCCGACGCAGACCCAGGCTCCCTCGCCGCGGCCCACGCGGACCAGGAGGCCGGAGCCGGCCCCGACCCGGACCGTGACGCCGACCCCCTCCGCGACCCCGCAGCCGTCGCAGACGCAAGGCCCGACACGGTCGCCGTCCCTGACGGTCCCGCCGTCCCCGACCGGGGGCGGGCCCAGCGGCAACGCCGGCGGTGGCGGTGGCGGTTAGCCCGGACGGCGAGGTGCCGGGTCCGGTCGCCGCCCCCTCCCGCACCGACCCGCTCGTCACGTCGGCCAGCGAGGGCATCGGCGGCCCCCTCGGTCGGCACGCCCGGCCGCACCCGTGGTGGAGCCCGGTCCGGGTGGTGCTCGCGCTGGCCGCCGTCGCGTGCGTGCTGGCCATGGTGCAGAAGACCCCGTGCGTGCAGGACAACTGGGTCGACAGCAAGACCCGCTACGCCGCGATGTGCTACTCCGACGTGCCCTACCTCTACACCGGGCGCGGCTTCGCCGGGGGCTATCTCCCCTTCGAGGACACCGAGGGTCGCTACCCGGTGCTGGAGTACCCCGTGCTCACCGGCTACTTCGCGTACGGCGCCGCGCTGGTGACGCACGCGCTCAGCGACAGCTACGACGCGCAGGCTCGCGCGGAGCTCGACGAGTCCACGATCTACGGGGCGCCCGGCGTCGCCGCGGAGTCCGGGCTCTACTTCAAGGTGACCGCGGTGCTGCTGCTGCCGTTCGCGCTGCTGGCCGCCTGGTTCCTGGCCGGGGTGCACCGTCGGCGTCCGTGGGACGCGGCTCTCTTCGCCGCCTCCCCGGCCCTGGTGCTCACCGGGCTGGTCAACTGGGACCTGCTGGCGGTCGCCGCGGTCGCCGGGGCGCTGTGGGCGTGGTCGCGCGGGCGTCCGGTGCTGTCCGGGGTGCTGATCGGGCTGGGCACCGCCGCCAAGCTCTACCCGCTGTTCCTGCTCGGGGCCCTGCTGGTCGTCGGTCTCCGGCGGGGTCGCGTCCCTGCGGTCCTCGCCGCCAGCGGGGCCGCCGCCGTCGCCTGGTTGCTGGTGAACCTGCCCGCGATGCTGCTGTCGTTCGAGAGCTGGAAGGTGTTCTGGTCCTTCAACGACGAGCGCGGCGCCGACCTCGGGTCGCTGTGGCTCGTGTGGCAGCAGGCCGGTCACACCGTGAGTCCGGCACTCATCAACCGCGTGTCCCTGGTGTTCTTCGGGTCGGTGTGCGTCGCGGTCCTGGTGCTCGGCCTGCGCGCACGTCGCGTCCCGCGCATCCCGCAGCTCGCGCTGCTGATCCTGACCGGGTTCCTGGTCGTCAACAAGGTCTACTCGCCGCAGTACGTCCTGTGGCTGCTGCCGCTGGTGGTCCTGGCGCGTCCGCGCTGGCGCGACGTGCTGATCTGGACCGCCGGCGAGGTGTTCTACTTCG